>NZ_CP025113.1:3107010-3719020 GCF_002831585.1 Bradyrhizobium sp. SK17
AGCAGTTGCTGCAAGCGGCCGCGATGGATCGAGAATTGCGGCCATTTGTAGCCGGCCTCGAGCCCGCGTGGTTCGCTCCAGATCGGCTTGCCGTGCTTGGAGAAATAGGCGAGCTCGCGCGTGCGCACGGCGGTCGCGTCGAGCACGTCGTGGAGGCCGAGCTCGATCAGTTCGCGCACCGCATGCGGCAGCACGTTGATGCCGACGCCGAGCGGCCGCAGCTCCGGCACGCTTTCGAACACGCGGCAGGGCACGCCGATCTGATGCAGGCTGAGCGCCAGCGTCAGCCCGCCAATTCCGCCACCTGCAATGAGTACAGTCATGAAAGGCCCTCTCGATTGGCCATGGTCTTCGCATGGCGGCCCCGCCGCGGGCAAGTCCGCGGCACCGCGCGGGGTGGACGGCGAGGGGTGGTGCCGCTAACGTCCGCCGCATCTCATAAAAAGGCAACGGCCGGGTTCGCCACGAACCGACAAGGCCCGCAGAGGACAACGACATGCTCAAGCTCTACACCGCCCCCGGCACCTGTGCGCTCGCCTCCCACATCGCGCTGGCCGAAGCCGGCGCGCCCTACACGGTCGAGCGGCTCGACTTCAAGAACAACCAGCAGAACAGCCCGGAATATCTCAAGATCAATCCGAAGGGCCGGGTGCCGACGCTGGTGACCGAGCACGGCGTGCTGACCGAGACGCCGGCGATGCTGGCCTATATCGCGCAGACCTATCCGCAGGCGAAGCTCGCGCCGCTCGACGACGCCTTCGCATTCGCCCGGCTACAGTCGTTCAACTCCTATCTCTGCTCGACGGTGCATGTCTGCCACGCCCACAAGATGCGCGGCGCGCGCTGGGCGACCCAGGAGAGCTCGTTCGCCGACATGAAGACGATGATCCCGAAGACCATGGGCGCCTGCTTCAACCTGATCGAGCGCGACATGCTCAGGGGACCGTGGGTGATGGGCGAGAACTACACCGTCGGCGATGCCTATCTCTACACGCTCACCCTCTGGCTCGACGGCGACGGTGTCGACATCGCGACCTTGCCCAAGGTCAAGGCGCACCGCACGGCGATGGAGAGCCGCCCGGCGGTGCAGAAGGTGCTGGCGGAGCAGAGGGCGTAAGGCGGAGCGGTCGTCATACCTCGGTGTCGTCCCGGCGAATGCCGGGACCCAAAACCACCGTTGCCAGCTGTTTGACAGGGCTGTGGCCCCAGCGTCGTGCCACACGAAGATTTGGGGTTATGGGTCCCGGCCTGCGCCGGGACGACGTGAGGATAGAGTTCGGACCTCTATGCCTTCCCCGTCTCCAACTCCCGTCCGGTCTCCAGCATCAGCTTGCGCAGCCAGATCGAGCCCGGGTCCATCTGCGCCCGGGTCGGGTAGAACATGTACTGCTCGTCGATCCCGGGATCGAGCGGCGGCGTCACGATCATCAGCGACAATTGCTTCGCCAGCGCCGCGATCAGCCGGTGCGGCACGAAGGCGACGAGGTCGGTGCGTGCGGTGACGTGCAGCGCCTCGATATAGCCCGGCACCACCAGCGCGATCCGCCGCTCGATGCCCTTGGCGCGCAGCCAGGTGTCGATCAGATCCTCGTTGTGGCCGCGGATGATCACGGCGACATGGCGTGCGGCGAGGAACGCCTCGCGCTTCCTGAGCTTGGTGCCGACGGGATGGCCGCGGCGCAACGCGAGCGCATCGATGTCGGTGTAGAGCCGCTGGCGGTGAAAGCCCTTGAAGGAGTTGCCGATCGAGATCACGAGATCGATGGTGCGGGCGAAGTCCGGCGTGAAGATCGTCGAGCTCCGCCACGGTACCACGTCGATGGTGACGTTCGACGCCAGCCGGGTCACCTTCTCCATCAGCCGCGGCATCAGGAGCTCGACCGCGAGGTCGGGCATCATCAGGCGGAAGTGCCGGTCGCTGCGTGCGGCGTCGAAATCGTCCGCCACGAACAGCGTGCGCACCTGGTCGAGCGCCTGCGCCAGCGGCGAGCGCAGCGCCTGTGCCCGCGGCGTCAGCTCCATCCGCGCGCCGTTGCGCACCAGCAGCGGATCGCCGATCAGGTCGCGCAGCCGCTGCAACGCATGGCTGGTCGCCGGCTGCGATAGGTTGAGCCGCAGCGCGGCGCGGCTGACGCTGCCGTCGCGCAGCAGCGCGTCGAGCGCGACCAGCAGATTGAGGTCAAGCGAATTCAAATTCATCAGGTGAATATATATCATACCACCTATCGATTGGAAGAATGCGCGTCGCCGCCGCAGGATTGGTGGGCACGGCGCTTCACGCGAAGCGCCTCGATGTCAGCCAATCAATCACAGGAGACGCGCCATGAGCGCAGCCGACAACAAGAAACTGGTGCAGCAGATGTTTACCGTCGCCGGCGATCCCGACCCGGCGGTGCGCGAGAAATCGTTGTTCATAGCAACCCTCGCCGATGACGCGATCTGGACCGTGACCGGGCAATATTCCTGGTCGCGCACCTTCACCGGCAAGCCGTCGATCCTGAAGGATTTGCTCGGCCATGTCCGTTCGAGGCTGACGGAGCGCGGCCGCACCGTCGCCAACCGCATCGTCGCCGACGGTGACATCGTGGTGGTCGAAGCCAAGGGCAACAGTCTCACCAAGGAAGGCCGGCGCTACGACAACGACTATTGCCTGGTGCTCCGCTTCGACGGCGGTCGGATCAAGGAGGTGCGGGAATATTGCGACTCGGTCTTGACCGAGAGGGCGCTCGGTCCGTTTCCGTCGATCGAGGTTCGCGCGGCGGGTTGAGCCGTTGGCGGCCGCGTTGGCGGCACTGGTCTGGTTCAGGCAACGGCGCGAGAACCGGCGTTCGTGGCGGCGGCTCGCTGCGATGAGCGAGCGGGAGTTGCAGGACATCGGCGTCTGCCGCGCCGATGTCTCTCATCATCGCCGGCGCGATCACGGCCTGTACTGGCCGCCGTAGCGAAAATGCGCGGGGTGAGCGACGCGTCAGCGCGCCCACCCCGCGCAGCATCGGGGACGGCTTACGCCACCTTGTTCTTGAGGTGGCCGAACATGATGCCGCGGGCTTCGTCGTCCATCTCGGCCTTGAAGCTGTGCTTGTCCTTCAGCGCGATGGCGCGAGCCGCGGCCGGCCGCGCCGAGATCTCGTCAACCAGACGCTTCACGTTGGGATATTTCGCGTAGTTCTCCTCGCCGAGCACGAACGGCGCCATCCGCGCCCAGCCCCAGAACGCCATGTCGACGATCGTGTAGCTGTCGCCGACCATGTAGCGGGACTTCGCGAGGTGATCGTCGAGGATCTTGTAGTGGCGGTTCGCCTCGTACTGGTAACGATTGTTGGCGTAGTCGAGGTCCTTCGGCGCGAAATGCTTGAAGTGCACCGCCTGGCCGGAATACGGGCCGAGGCCGGTCGCGATGAACATCAGCCACGACAGCGTCGCGGCGCGGTTGGCCGGGGTGTTGGCGGGCAGGAATTTGCCGTTCTCCTCGGCGAGGTAAAGCAGGATGGCGTTGCTATCGAATACCAGCACGCCGTCATCGTCGATCGCCGGCACCTTGCCGTTCGGGTTGACCTTCAGGAACTCCGGCGCGAACTGCTCACCTTTGCGGGTGTCGACCGGGATCGCCTCGAACGGCAGGCCGGATTCTTCCAGGAAGAGTGCAACCTTGTTCGGGTTCGGTGCGCCATTGAAATAGAATTTGATCATGAAGGGGACTCCCTTGGTTCTTGTGGCCGGCGAGATCGGGACACGGCGGGAAAAGCCGCAGCGTCCCTCATGCGCAAAATTCACTGCACGGCGCAAGCGACGAGTTTGTGAAGCAGGGGCGCGCAGCGCGCGGGTCGG
This sequence comes from Bradyrhizobium sp. SK17, assembly GCF_002831585.1. Lineage (GTDB taxonomy): Bacteria > Pseudomonadota > Alphaproteobacteria > Rhizobiales > Xanthobacteraceae > Bradyrhizobium. The sequence goes on from NZ_CP025113.1 coordinate 3,110,839, forward strand.
CGGGCGTCATCTTTCTCCATGCATCGGGCCGCCGCGAAGCGGCGAGCCCCCCGATGCGCAATCGCGCATCGGGGAATGACGAGTGGAGAGTCAGTGCGGCTTGCTCAGCCCGCCGCCATCTCGGAGCGGATCTCGGCACGCAGCTCGTCGATCAGCCTGAGGCCGGTCTTGGTCTCGACGTGCCAGAAGGTCCAGCCGTTGCAGGCGCCGGCGCCCTGCGCGACCGCGCCGATGCGGTGGATCGAGCCGACCTTGTCGCCGAGCATGATGGCGCCGTCGGCGCGCACCAGCGCGCCATGGCGCTTCTTGGCGTCGACCAATTTGGCACCGGGCACGATCATGCCGCGCTCGATCAGTTCGGAGAATGCCACGCGGGGCGCCTCGCGCGCGGTCATGAACGGGGCGAGCGTCGCCTCCGGCAGCGGCTCGATCGCGGCGATGCGGGCTTCGGCTGCGGCGGCATAGGTTCGGTCGCGCTCGAAGCCGATATAGTTGCGGCCGAGGCGCTTGGCGACGGCGCCGGTGGTGCCGGTGCCGTTGAACGGATCGATCACGAGATCGCCGGGCTTCGACGACGACAGCAGTACGCGGGCGAGCAGCTGCTCGGGCTTCTGGGTCGGATGCACCTTCTTGCCGTCGTCGCCCTTCAGGCGCTCCTCACCGGTGCACAGCGGGATCAGCCAGTCGGAGCGCGCCTGCACGTCCTCGTTGGAGGCTTTCAGCGCTTCATAGTTGAAGGTGTAGCCCTTGGCCTTCTCGTCGCGCGCGGCCCAGATCATGGTCTCGTGCGCGTTGGTGAAGCGGCGGCCGCGGAAATTCGGCATCGGATTCGACTTGCGCCACACGATGTCGTTCAGGAGCCAGAAGCCGAGGTCCTGCATGATGGCGCCGACGCGGAAGATGTTGTGATAGGAGCCGATCACCCACAGCGTGGCCGACGGTTTCATCACGCGACGGCAGGCCAGGAGCCAGGCGCGGGTGAAATCGTCATAGGCGGCGAACGACGAGAACTTGTCCCAGTCGTCGTTGACGGCATCGACATGCGACTCGTCGGGGCGCTTGAGGTCGCCCTTGAGCTGCAGATTGTAGGGAGGGTCGGCGAACACCAGGTCGACCGAGCCGGCCTGAAGCTTCGACAACTCGGCCACGCAATCGCCAATGACGATGTGGCTCGACGGGGCACTCTCAAATTTAGTGCGGGGCGCCCTTGCAGACGCCCCGCGACGCGACACTACCATGACTCAAGAACTCTGACTCAGGCGACGCTGTCGGCGACGCGGGACTAAACAACCGACTGGCGCCACATTGACCCGGCAAAGTAAAAATCGACTTAATTGGAAATGTTCATGCAAAAGATTGCAGCAGCTTTTGCGTGAGGTGGCGCAATGCGGTTGGCGTTGTGCTGCAACATCAGCGCGTTCTGCGAAAAATTTCGCGGATCATCGAACCGGCGCGATTCGAAGGGTCGATCGGCTGCCGCTTGCAGCGGGCTGCACCACACTGAATGCACGCCTGCGGGCTAGGCAATTTTTGCCGGGCAGGATATTGATTAACAGAACGGAAATTTTAAGTTGGTGTGTCCCGCATTGGGGCGCCGACTGGAATAAAGGGAAACCGCCATGCGCTATGATGATTTCCGCCGCAGCGACGATATCGAAGACCGTCGCGACGACAGCGGAGGGGGCGGTGGTGGCGGCGGCTTCGGCATTCCGATGGGCGGCGGTGGCGGGCTCGGCATCGGCACCGTGATCGTGCTCGGCCTGCTCGGCTATGCGTTCGGCATCGATCCGCGCATCCTGATCGGCGGCGCCGAGATTCTCACCGGCGGTGGCCAGGCGCCGACCTATCAGACCGATCGGCAGTCGTCGGGCGGCCAGGCCAAGCGCGGCGCGCCGACCGACGAGATGGGCAGCATGATCGCCGGCATCCTCGGCGAGATCGACGATCGCTGGAGCGAGATCTTCCAGGCCTCGGGCCAGAGCTACACCGGCCCGAAGATCGTGCTGTTCCGCAACGCCACCAATGGCGGCCGCTGCGGCATGGCGCAGTCGGCGATGGGACCGTTCTATTGTCCGCCGGACAAGACCATCTTCCTCGACACCGGTTTCTTCCGCGAGGTCGAGACGCGCTTCCGCGGCTGCTCGGGCAACGCCTGCAAATTCACCGCGGCCTATATCATCGCGCATGAAGCCGGCCATCATATCCAGAACCTGCTCGGCATCATCCCGCGTGTGAACCGGTTGCAGCAGCAGGCCGGCAGCAAGGCCGAGGCCAACGCGTTGCAGGTCAAGGTCGAGTTGCAGGCCGATTGCCTCTCCGGCGTCTGGGTCAACCGCGAGGAGAAGAAGCGGCCCGGCTTCCTCGAGGCCGGCGACATCGACGCCGCGCTGACCACGGCGAATGCGATCGGCGACGACACGCTGCAACGCCAGGCCACCGGCCGGGTGGTGCCGGATTCCTTCACCCACGGCTCCGCCGCGCAGCGCAAGCAATGGTTCATGACCGGCTACCAGCAGGGCACCGTGCAGGCCTGCAACACGTTCGCCGGCGGCTAGGCGATGGCAGCTTTTCGGCAGCGCGACATATATATTGTGGCGCGCTGCTCGGTGGCGTCATCCTGAGGTGCTCGCCCGCTTGGCGAGCCTCGAAGGATGACGGAGCCCGTGGCCCATCCTTCGAGGCGCGCTGCGCGCGCACCTCGGGATGACGTCAGTGTATGAGGTGCACGATGTCTTCGATCGACGAATCCAAAGCCTTCGTCCCGCTCAACATCGCGGTGCTGACGATTTCCGACACCCGCTCGCTGGCGGATGACAAGTCGGGCACCACGCTGGCCGACCGCCTGACCGCCGCCGGCCACAAGCTCGCCGCGCGCGAGATCGTCACCGATGACGTCGAGGCGATCCGCGCCGTGATCCGGCGCTGGATCGCCGACGCGGGCGTCGATGCGGTCATCACGACGGGCGGCACCGGCTTCACCGGCCGCGACGTGACGCCGGAGGCGGTCGAGCCGCTGTTCGAGAAGCGGATGGACGGCTTTTCGATCGCCTTCCACATGCTGAGCCACGCCAAGATCGGGGCGTCGACGATCCAGAGCCGGGCCACCGCCGGCGTCGCGGGCGCGACCTTCATCTTCTGCCTGCCCGGTTCGCCCGGCGCCTGCCGCGACGGCTGGGACGGCATCCTGGCGGCGCAGCTCGACTACCGCACGCGGCCCTGCAATTTCGTCGAGATCATGCCGCGGCTCGACGAGCACCTGCGCCGCCCGAAGGCGCAGGGGGCAAGCGCGTAAGCACTATCCTGTCATTCCGGGGCATCGCGCAGCGATGAGCCCGGAATCTATCGCCCCGCATAATTTGCGGCGAAATGGATTCCGGGCTCGCGCTTCGCGCGCCCCGGAATGACGAGGGAGGGCGTGACGCTTACAGCTCCAGCTCCCAGGTCTCGCCGATCAAATCGACGCCGAAGCTGTGGTGCTTCTCTTCCTTGACGCGCTGGAAGCCGGCGCGGGCGTAGATGCCGCGTGCGGCGAGCAGGATGCTCTGGGTCCACAGCGTCATCTTTTTGTAGCCCTTCTCGCGCGCGGAGCGGATGCATTGCTCGACCAGGGCGCGGCCGACGCCGAGGCCGCGCGCCTTGTCCTCGACCAGCAGCAACCGCAGCTTCGCGATACCCTCGCCGCCATTGACCAGGAAGACCGAGCCGACCGGCTCGCCGTCGATCTCCGCGATCCAGCAATGCTCGCGAGCCGGATCGAACGATCGCAGGAATTGCGCGCAGATCTCGGCCACCAGCGCCTCGTAGCTGATGTCCCAGCCATATTCCTCCGCATAGGCCTGTCCCTGTCGCGAGACCACCCAGCCCATGTCGCCGACGCGGTGGCTGCGCAGCAGGAAGCCGACCGGCTTTTCGGCCACTGGCTCCAGCGACTGCTCGATCGTGCCCATGGCGCGCACCACGGCTGCGCGCCGGTCGCCGTCGATCTGTTTCAACAAGGCTGCGACCTCGCTGCGCGAACGGCTGTCGAGGTCGGCGGCCGCCGCGCGGCCCTTGGCGGTCAGCGCCACCTCGTTGACCCGCTTGTCCGCCTTCGACGGCTTGCGGGTCACGATCTGGCGGCGTTGCAACGCCGCCAGCGTCCGGCTGACGAAGCCGGCATCGAGGTCGAGATCGCGCACCAGGTCGGTCGCGGTGCAGTCGGCACGATGCGCGAGCTCGTAGATGATCCGCGCTTCCTGCAAGGTGAACGACGAATGCAGCAGCTTCGGCTCGATGATGCCGAGCTTGCGGGTGTAGAACCGGCTGAAGCCGCGGACTGCGGCAACCTGGCTCTCGAGGGCCGTGTCATGGGAGTTTGATTTCATCAAACATATTATTTGACGGAATCAAGTAATATGCAAGCGCATTTACACGACCATGATCCGGCTGCGCAGCATGGTGCGCGAGGAGCGGCCGAGCCGGCGCAGCAGGCGGGCCTCGGAGCGGCGGGCATCCGGGCGGTAGCCGCCGATCCGCTCGTAATGATCGCGCGCGATCAGCAGCCCCTGTTCGGCCGAGGGCCCGGCGAGCATCCGGGCGACGAATTTGAGGCCGTCGCGCAGGCCGGGGTCGGAGTAGGGCGCGCGGGCGTAGCGGAAGATGCCGGCGCGATCCTTGCCGCTGGCCGCCACCATCTGGATGAACTGGGTGGTCTCCTCGATCCAGCCGGCATCGAGCACGGCGCCCGGATGCAGGAACATCAGCCAGGGCGAGCGCGCCTGCTTGGCACCGGCAGCGAGGGCTGCGGCGCGGGTGCCCTCGAAGCGCACGAAGCGGCAGCCGGCGACGTCGGCGACGCGCTCCATGATGTCGGTGTCGGTGCGGTCGACCAGCAAGACTTCGCGGATGATTCCCGCGGCTGCGCCCGGCACCAGCGCCGCCAGGGTTGCGACCGCGGTGCGCTCGACCCCGTCGGTCGGAATGATCACGCTCAGCATGATTTGAGGCTTCGGTGGCTCAAACGATTGGAGAACTCCGGTCGTGTTATCACCTTGTCATATTCAAAGCAGCCTGTTCGGCTGTAGAATTTTGCAGCACTGTTCTGTGGAATTTCTGCGCTCGTGTTCTTGATTTGTTCTTTGGCTGTGTTAGCTTCAAAGCATGAGCCGAGCATCCTCTCATGCCCTCAAGCACCCGCCGGTAACGGCGCCCTCCGATAACCCGGCGGGTGCACCTTCCCCGTTTCCCGAACTTGCGGTCGCGATCGAGCGCGAGCGGCGGCGAGGCCGCGGCGCGCAGTCCAACGCCAGCGGCCGCTATGAGGCCGAGGCGCGGACAGCCTTCGACGACGGCTGGCAGAGCCTCGACGACCTGCCGCCGTTTCAGACCAGCGTGGCGATCGACACCTCGCGCAAGGTGATTACCCGCAACGACTCGCCCGATATCGGCTTCGACCGATCGATCAATCCCTATCGCGGCTGCGAGCATGGTTGTGTCTATTGCTTCGCGCGGCCGACCCACGCCTATCTCGGCCTGTCGCCGGGGCTCGACTTCGAGTCGAAACTGTTCGCCAAGCCGGATGCGCCGGCGCTGCTCGAGAAGGAGCTGGCGGCGCCGGATTACGAAGCGCGGATGATCGCGATCGGCACCAACACCGATCCCTACCAGCCGATCGAGCGCGAGCGGAAGATCATGCGTGGCATCCTCGAGGTACTGGAGCGCGCCGGCCATCCGGTTGGCATCGTCACCAAATCGGCGCTGGTGACCCGTGACATCGACATCCTGGCGCGGATGGCCAAGCGCAACCTCGCCAAGGTCGCGCTGTCGGTAACGTCGCTCGACCCGAAGCTCGCCCGCACCATGGAGCCGCGCGCTTCGACCCCGCCGAAACGGCTCGAGGCGATCAAGCGGCTCACCGAGGCCGGCATCCCGACCACGGTGATGGTCGCGCCCGTGATCCCGGCGCTGAACGATTCCGAGATCGAACGCATCCTCGATGCGGCTGCCCACGCCGGCGCCAAGGAGGCGAGCTACGTGCTGCTGCGGCTGCCACTCGAGGTCCGTGACCTGTTCCGCGAATGGCTGATGGCGAACTATCCCGATCGCTACCGTCACGTCTTCACGCTGATCCGCGACATGCGCGGCGGCCGCGACTACGATTCGCAATGGGGCACGCGGATGAAGGGCACCGGCCCGATGGCCTGGATGATCGGCCGCCGCTTCGAGATCGCCTGCGAAAAGCTCGGCCTCAACAAGCGGCGCACCAAGCTGACCACGGATCACTTCGCCAAGCCGAAGCGCAATGGCCAGCAACTGAGTTTGTTCTGATGCCACGGGCGTCATTGCGAGGAGCCAACGGGTCCGCGCGGAGCGCGGCCGGATGACAGGCGCCGCGACGAAGCAATCCACGCTTCGCCATATGAGGTACGATGGATTGCTTCGCTTTCGCTCGCAATGACGGGAAAGGTAAACATGAGTAACGCCCCGACCGCACGCTTCACCGTCCTCACGCTCGGCGTCAGCGACATGCGCGCCAGCATCGCCTTCTATGAGTCCCTCGGCTTCACCAGAAGGATGCGCGCGACCGGCGAGGAGGTGGCGTTCTTCGAGACCGGCGGCACCGTGCTCGGACTGTTCCCGTGGCATCTGCTGGCCGCCGATGCAGGGTTGCCCGATCAACCGCGGCCATCGGCGTTCCACGGCGTTGCGATCGCCTGGAACTGCAACGACGACGCCGAGGTCGATCGTGTGATGGCGTTCGCGCTGTCGAAAGGCGCCAAGCTGCTGAAGCCCGCGCAGCCCACCAGCTATGGCGGCTATTGCGGATATTTCGGCGATCCCGACGGTCACGCCTGGGAAGTGGTGCGAGCGCCGGGCTTCGCGGTTCTCGAGAACGGGCGGGTGTCGATCCCCGACTAAGCATGATCCGGAAAAAGTGCGAAGCGGGTTTCCGAAAAGATCATGCGCAAACAAGAAGCTGAAGTGAGATGACGTTTCGACCTCATCTCGCTTTGGCGCGGGCCGGATTGAATAGCGGGGAAGGGCGCCCGGTTCCCGGTTGCGCCGCGGAGCTTGGTTGAGCACCATCCCGGCATGATTCGGGACAAAGCCAAAAAGCCGCCAGCCAAAACGGCCAAGCAGGCCGCGCCGGCCAAGCCGGCGAAGCGCATCGTGGTGCGGCCGAGCTTCCGGCGCGAGCGCGCGCTGATCAAGCGCGGCATCTGGCCGGTCGCCGGCTGCGACGAGGCCGGGCGCGGTCCGCTGGCCGGCCCGGTGGTGGCCGCCGCCGTGGTGCTGGATCCCAATCGCGTCCCCAAGGGCCTCGACGATTCCAAGCGGCTGACCGCCGAGCGCCGCGAGGAATTGTTCGAGGAGATCTGCGCCACCGCTGCGTACTCCGTCGCGGTGGCCTCGCCGGCGCGAATCGACCGCGACAACATCCTGCGCGCCTCGCTCTGGGCGCTGGCGCGCGCGGTGCATGCGCTGCCGGAGATGCCGCAGTACGTCTTCGTCGACGGGCGCGACAAGCTCGCCACGCCCTGCGACTGCGATGCCGTGATCGGCGGCGACGGCATCGTGGCCTCGATCGCGGCCGCCTCGATCATCGCCAAGGTGACGCGCGACCGCCTGATGTGTGCGCTTGCGCTGGATTGCCCCGGCTACGGCTTCGAGCAGCACAAGGGTTATGCGGTCCCCGAGCACCTCGAGGCGCTCGACCGGCTCGGCCCGAGCAGCCATCACCGCAGCCTGTTCGCCCCCGTCGTCGCCGCGCGGCTGAAGCATTTTCCGCTTCCCGTCGAGCCCGACCTGTTCACGGTCGCCGCCGAGAGCAAAGCCGCGGCGGCGTCCGAAGCGGCCTAAAGCGCGATCACGCCCCGCCCGCTCGGTGTCATCGCCCGGCTCGACCGGGCGATCCAGCATTCCAGAGACAGTCGTTTTCGATCGAGAGGCCGAAGCGTACGGGATGCCCCGCCTTCGCGGGGCATGACAGCTGCATTTGATTTTGCACCGTAGACTCATCCGGCCCCAGGTTGCCTCCGTCGCCGCCTGCCGTTATCAAAACCTTCGGGATCAGTTGCGCCGCTGGATGCGGCTGGCTGGGGCATTTCAGGCGTTTCATGCGGTTTACCTCCCTGGTTGTCGAACTGATCCGCGCCCGGCCGCGCCTCGTGGTCTGGATCGTGGTGCTGGCGCAGGCCGCGATCTGGCTGTTGCTGCCGCTGATCTTCTACGGCAGCCCGCCCGGCAATCTCGCCACCGTCCTTGCCTTCGGCCGCGAATACCAGGTCGGCACCGACATGGGCCCGCCGCTGGCGTTCTGGCTTGCCGACATCGCCTTCCGCGCCGCCGGCAATCACGTGTTCGGCGTCTATCTGCTGGCGCAGGTCTGCGAGATCGCAACCTTCATTGCCTTCTACCAGCTGGCGCGCGCCATCGTCGGCGGCCCGCAGGGCGTGCTCGCGGTGCTGCTGTCGATGACAGTCGTGGTGTTCTCCTCGCCAAGCGTCGAGTTCGGCCCGCTGATCCTGGCGCGCCCGCTGTGGGCATTGTTGCTGCTGCACTCCTGGCAATTGATCGGGCAGAACCGGCGCAGTTCGTGGTTCGCCTGGTCGATCGATTGCGGCCTGCTGCTGCTGACGACGCCGGCGGCGATCGGCATGATTCTGCTCGTGGTCGGCTTCGCGCTTGCGACCGAGCGTGGGCGACGCACGCTGCGCGCGGTCGATCCGCTCTATGCGGTGCTGGTCATCATCGTGCTGGCGCTGCCCTATCTGATCTGGCTGGTCCGCGCCGATGCGCTGGTGCTGCCGGCGTTGCCCGCAGTTGTCGATCTCAAGGCTCGCGCGCTGCGCTGGGGCGTCGTGCTCGGCGGGTTGATCGTGGCGACGGCGGCGATCGTGCTGCTGGTGATCCTCAACTCGCGCTGGTTCGCCCGCGACGCCGACGATTCGCCGATCATCTATCGTCCACCGGTCAGTCCGCTGGCGCAGCAATTCGTCTATTTCTTCGCCTTCGCGCCGGCGCTCGTCAGCAGCTTCGCGTCGGGCCTGTTCAATCTCGATCGACCGTTCGGCGGCGCCGGCGTGGCGCTGTTGATGTCGGGCCTCGCCGTCGTGGTCGCGACCGGCGATCTGATCCATCTCCGGCGGCAGCGGCTGTTGCGTTCGGTGTGGGCGTTCGCGGTCGCGGCGCCCGCTGCTTTGGCGCTGGCGGCGGCGCTGTTCCTGCCCTGGACCAGCACCACCGAGGTGCCGACCTCGCTGCCGGCGGCAGCGATGGGCCGCTTCTTCGACGACAGCTATGAGCGCCGCACCAACCAGCGCCTGCGCGCGGTCGCCGGCGATCCCGAACTCGCCAGCCTGATCGCGATGAACAGCCGTCGTCCGCATCTTCTGCTCGACGCCACTCCGCAGCGGACGCCATGGCTGTCGGTGGCGAAGTTCAACGAGACCGGCGGCGTCGTGGTCTGGCGCGCGCAGGACACCGCCGGCACGCCGCCGCCCGACATCGCGCAACGTTTCCCTGGGCTGGTGCCCGAAGTGCCGCGCTCGTTCGACCGGCTGGTCAATGGAAGGCAGCCGGTGCTGCGGATCGGCTGGGCCATCGTGCGGCCGAAGGGGCAATGAGGTGTAGGGTGGGCTAGCGAAGCGTAACCCGCCGACCTTGCTCACTGTGGAGAGAATGGTGGGTTACGCCTTCGGCTAACCCACCCTACGAAGCCGTCGTCTGCTGCAGCACTTTCGCGATCGCGCGCAGATCCTGCCACGACAACCTTTTGTACGACGGCGAGCGCAGCAGATAGGCCGGATGGAAGGTGGCGACGGCACGGATCGTGCGCGTTCCCGTGTCGTAGTCGATCCATTTGCCGCGGGTGCGCATGATGCCCTCGCGGGTGCCGAGCAGTGCCTGCGTCGAGGGATTGCCAAGCGTCACCAGCACGTCCGGATTCACCAGCTCGATATGACGCTGGATGAACGGCAGGCACACCTGCGTCTCCTGCGGCGTCGGCGTGCGGTTGCCCGGCGGCCGCCACGGGATCACGTTGGCGATATAGGCTTTGCTGCGATCGAGCCCGATCGCCGCGATCATGCGGTCGAGCAGCTTGCCGGAGCGGCCGACGAACGGCAGGCCCTCGATGTCCTCGTCGCGGCCCGGCGCCTCGCCGACGAACATCACCTTGGCCTGCGGATTGCCGTCGGCGAACACCAGCCTGGTCGCGGTGTGCTTCAGCGCGCAGCCGTCGAACGTCTCCATCAGCGTGCGCAGCGCTTCCAGCGTCGGCGCGGTCCGTGCGGCCTCGCGTGCCGAGGCGATCGCGGCGTCCGGCAACACGGTGATTTCGCTACGCGGAACAGCGGGCATCGGCGGCGGCCGCAGCGGATTGAGCGCAACTGGTGGACGCGGTGCCGCAGGGGCAGGGGCGGGAACTGGCTCCGCCTCCTCGAGCCGGTTGATCGGCTCCTCGCCAAGCGCGCAGTCGACCCCGGCCTCCAGGTAAAAGGCCAGCAATTGCTGCAACGTAGGGATGGGCTCGGGCGTCATGATGGGTGCAATCTAAAGCATCAAGGGGAAAAGTGGAGGCTCGATTTCGGAAAAGATTATTCCCCTGCGGTATCCGGACCGTGCAAACCGATCGAAGCGCAATTCCATGGTTGTCCTTCCGCCAAAAATCGGAAACAACGACATTTGAAAAGCTTAGAAGCGTTCTCAATGGGCTGAGACAGAGATCATGAGTGCTGAAGACCTTCCTCCGCGCGAGTCTATGGAATTCGACGTCGTCATCGTCGGCGCCGGCCCGTCGGGCCTGTCGGCCGCGATCCGGCTGAAGCAGCTCAATCCGGAGCTCTCGATCGTCGTGGTGGAGAAGGGCTCCGAGGTCGGCGCGCACATCCTGTCGGGTGCGGTGATCGATCCCGCCGGCCTCGACAAGCTGGTGCCCGACTGGCGCGAGGATGCCGACTGCCCGCTGAAGACCCAGGTCAAGAGCGACCGCTTCTATTTGACGACGTCGCAGGGCTGGTTCCGGATCCCGAACTTCATCATGCCGCCGTTGATGCACAATCATCACTGCTACATCGGCTCGCTCGGCAATGTCTGCCGCTGGCTGGCGCCGAAGGCGGAGGCGCTCGGCGTCGAGATCTATCCGGGCTTCGCCGCGGCCGAGGTGCTCTATGACGACAACGGCGCGGTGCGCGGCATCGTGACCGGCGACATGGGCATCGCCAGGGACGGCAGCCACAAGGATTCCTACACCCGCGGCATGGAGCTGCTCGGCAAGTACACGCTGTTCGCCGAAGGCGCGCGCGGCTCGCTGTCGAAGCAGCTGATCGCGAAGTATCAGCTCGACGCCAAGAGCGAGCCGCCGAAGTTCGGCATCGGCCTCAAGGAAGTCTGGCAGATCGATCCGGAGAAGCACCGGAAGGGGCGGGTGCAGCACACCCTCGGCTGGCCGCTGAAGGACAACACCGGCGGCGGCTCGTTCCTCTATCACTACGACGACAACCGCGTCGCGGTCGGCTTCGTCGTGCATCTCAACTACGACGATCCCTATCTGTCGCCGTTCGACGAATTCCAGCGCTTCAAGACCCACCCCGATGTCCGCGAACTGTTCGAGGGCGGCAAGCGCCTCGCCTATGGCGCGCGCGCCATCACCGAGGGCGGCTACCAGTCGGTGCCGCGGCTGTCGTTCCCGGGCGGTGCCCTGATCGGCTGCGCCGCCGGCTTCGTCAACGTGCCGCGCATCAAGGGCGTCCACAACGCGATGGGCTCGGGCATGCTCGCCGCCGAGCACGTCGCCGCCGCGCTCGGCGCGGGACGTGCCAATGACGAACTGGTGTCCTACGAGGACGCCTGGCGCTCGTCGGCGATCGGCAAGGACCTGTTCAAGGTCCGCAACGCCAAGCCGCTGCTGTCGAAATTCGGCACCATGTTCGGCATGGCGCTGTCCGGCTTCGACATGTGGTGCAACACGCTCGGCTTCTCGCTGTTCGGCACCCAGTCGCACGCCAAGCCGGACCGCAAGACACTGGATACGGCCAAGCAGCACCAGCCGATCGCCTATCCGAAGCCGGACGGCAAGATCTCGTTCGACAAGCTGTCGTCGGTGTTCCTGTCCAACACCAACCATGAGGAGGACCAGCCGGTCCACCTCAAGGTCGCCGACATGAACTTGCAGAAGACGTCGGAGCACGACGTGTTCGCCGGTCCCTCCAACCGCTATTGCCCGGCCGGTGTCTACGAATGGGTCGAGGAGGGCGCCACCCCGCGTTACCAGATCAACGCCCAGAACTGCGTCCACTGCAAAACCTGCGACGTGAAGGACCCCAACGGCAACATCACCTGGGTTCCTCCGGAGGGCGGCGGCGGCCCGAACTACGAGGCGATGTAAGCCAAGTGTCAGGTCCCGCCGCCCGCCTGCGGCGCGCAGGCGGGCCGGATCGCATCCGTCGCCGTCACGGGAGCGGCGGAACTGGGGTGGCAGTGCCGGGACCAGGCGCTTTTTGCGTCCGCACGCGAATGTGCCCGGCCCGGTCACGATACCGCCATAGTGGGAGCGTTTTGCGGTGGGGCTGGCTGGATCGGTGGGCGTAAAGGCCTAATCTGCCGATTGATTCGTCACGGGTTACCTTTGGGCTGTCCTTGCGGTTGCACAGCAAAAGCGGCATTGTCGCTCGTCGTGATGCCGCCGCTTGGGTTCGCATTTTGAGACTGATCGCAAGATCTTGGCCGTAAAATCCACCTGGCGTAAATCCTGGAGCAAGGCGACCGTGATGCTGTCCACCCGTTTCAACCGCCTGACGATTGCCCTTCTCGCTGCCGCGGCGCTTGCCGTGCCTGCGCAGCTTGCGGCGCAAACGCCGGACCATCCGACCGACAATACCGCGCAATTCCCGACCAAGAACGACCTGAAGTCGCTGACCACCGCCGGCAGCTATCTGGCAGCCCGGCATGCCAGCGTCGAGCGCGATGCGTCTTCGGCTGCGGCATTCTACCGCTCGGCGCTGCGCACCGACCCGAAGAACTCCGAATTGCTCGATCGCGCCTTCATCTCCTCGCTCGCCGACGGCGACATCGAGGAGGCGGTCAAGCTCGCCGATCGCATCCTGACCCAGGACAAGGCCAACCGCGTCGCCCGCCTCGTGGTCGGCGTGCGCGACCTCAAGCTGAAGAAATACGCCGCCGCGCAGGCCAACATCAACCAGTCGGTCCGCGGCCCGATCACCGATCTGGTCGCCACGCTGCTGTCGGCCTGGGCCGCCGCTGGCGCCGGTGACAGCAAGGCCGCGGTCGCCTCGATCGACAAGCTGACCGGTCCGGAATGGTATCCGATCTTCAAGGACCTGCATGCCGGCATGATCTACGAGTTCGCCGGCAAGGAGAAGGATGCCGGCACGCGCTTCGAGCGCGTCTACAAGCTCGACGATTCGATGCTGCGCACGGTCGACGAATACGCGCGCTGGACCTCGCGCAACAAGGACGCCGCCGCCGCCACCGCGATCTACGAGGCGTTCGACAAGAAGCTGCCGCGCCATCCGCTGGTGCTCGACGGCATCAAGGAGACCAAGGCCGGCAAGAAGCTGCCGCCGCTGGTCGACAGCCCGCAGGCCGGCGCCGCCGAGGCGCTCTACGGCATCGGCGCCACGCTGACCCGCCGCGGCGGCGAGGACCTCGCGCTGGTCTATCTGCAACTCGCGCTCTATCTGCAACCGAACCATCCGCTGGCGCTGCTCTCGCTCGCCGATCTCTATGAGTCGGTGAAGAAGCCGCAGATGGCGATCAAGGTCTACGAGCGGATGCCGGCGTCCTCGCCGCTGAAGCGCAATGCCCAGATCCAGCTCGCGACCAATCTCGACGCCGCCGACCGCAGCGACGAGGCGATCAAGATCCTCAAGGAGGTCACCGCGGATCAGCCGAAGGACATCGAGGCGATCCTGGCGCTCGGCAATATCGAGCGCGGCCGCAAGAAGTTCGCCGACTGCGCCACCACCTATTCGCAGGCGATCGACGCGCTGCCGGCCGGCGGCGGCGACAAGAACGCCTGGGTCACCTACTATTACCGCGGCATCTGCGAGGAGCGCTCCAAGCAGTGGAACAAGGCCGAGGCCGACATGCGCAAGGCGCTCGAGTTGCAGCCCGAGCAGCCGCATGTGCTGAACTATCTCGGCTATTCCTGGATCGACCAGGGCATCAACCTCGACGAAGGCATGAAGATGATCAAGCGTGCCGTCGATCAGCGCCCTGACGACGGCTACATCGTCGACTCGCTCGGCTGGGCCTACTACCGCATCGGCAATTACGACGAGGCGGTGAAGAACCTCGAGCGCGCGATCGATCTGAAGCCGGAAGATCCGACCATCAACGACCATCTCGGCGACGCCTATTGGCGCGTCGGCCGCAAGCTGGAAGCCAAGTTCCAGTGGGCGCATGCCCGCGACCTGAAGCCCGAGCCGGAAGAGCTGCCGAAGATCCAGGCCAAGATCGACAACGGCCTGCCGGACGACACCTCGAACGCCGCCGCCGCCGACAAGAAGAAGGACGACGACGGCAAGGGCGGCTAGGTAACAAGGGCGGCTAGGCAAGTCGCCAGCATCGCGTTGTCAGTTGACGTCATGCCCGGGCTTGTCCCGGGCATCCACGTCTTTGGCCCACCAGCCCGGAAGCCCTCGATGGCCAGGACGAGCCCGGCCATGACGATTGCTGCGCGTCAATCGCCCCCAAATCCCGGAATTTCCATCCAAACAAAGGGATAGGATCGTGCGGCGATTTACGCTAATCGCATCGCAATGTTTGTTTTGAGGGGTTTATCGCCGTGCCGGCGCTGATTGAAGCAGGGCGTGCCAAGGTCAACCTGACGCTCAGGGTTGTCGGGCGGCGCGTCGATGGGTTTCACGACCTGGAGAGCGTCGTCGCGTTTGCCGATTGCGCCGATCGTCTCACGCTCGAGCCGGGTCCCGAACTGTCGCTCTCGATGGCGGGACCGCTGGCCGACGCCTGCGGCGATACCTCCGATAATCTGGTGCTCAAGGCCGCCCGCCTGCTCGGCGAGCGCGTCGCGGACCTCGAGGTCGGCCACTTCACGCTGGAGAAAGTGCTGCCGGTTGCGGCCGGCATTGGCGGCGGCTCGGCGGATGCCGCGGCCGCGCTGCGGCTGCTGGCGCGGCTCAACGAACTGTCGCTCGACGATTCCAGGATCATGGAGGTCGCGCTTCAGACCGGCGCCGACGTGCCGGTCTGCGTCGCCTCGCGCGCCTGCGACATGACCGGCGTCGGCGAGGGCTTGCTGCCGCTCGACCTGCCGGAAATGCCGGCCGTGCTGGTCAACCCGCGCGTGCCGGTTGCGACCAAGGATGTCTTCAATGCGCTCGGCCTGCGCCACGGCGAACTCCTGATCGGCGCCACCGATGTGGTGATGCAGGCACCATCCTGGCCGGCCGCCGGCCGCGTGGTCGACGACTGGATCGCGGCGCTCAGGCGCGGCACCAACGATCTCGAGGTCCCTGCCGCGCGCATCGAGCCCGTGATCAGCGACGTGCTGTCCGCGTTGCGCACGACCGGCAACGTTCGCCTGGTCCGCATGTCGGGCTCCGGCGCGACCTGCTTTGCGATCTACGCCACCGACGCCGACGCTCAGGCCGCCGGCGAAAGGCTCCGTGCGCTGCATCCCGGCTGGTGGGTGCATGCGGGCACGCTGAGCTAGGGGACTCATTCTCTCTCCGTCATTCTGGGGCTCGCGCTTCGCGCGCCCCGGAATGACGGCGTCGAGAGGGCTGCGACAAATCACCCCGACGAGCAAAATTTCGCTTCGTGTTTGATCCAACTCGGACAGATCGCGTCGCGAGAATGCAAATTCGTGACTCGGTGGCCGCGCAACACATTCGGTGTCGTCCTGGCTTTCGCCAGGACGACACCGGGGAATGTGTCGAGCCATTCCCCCAACGCCGGGCAGCGTTGCAGCCCGTCTTGCTTGGCAAGCCAAACCCCGTTTGCCATAACGGGATGAAACAACAACGTTGCGCGTGCGGGACCGTTGGACCGCCGGCAGCCAAAGAGCCGGGAGGATGCCATGGCCAATATCCGAGTTCTCGCCACCGATCTCGAGTTTCCCGAAGGTCCGGTCGTGATGCCGGACGGGTCGGTCGTGCTGGTCGAAATCCGCGGCCAGCGGCTGACCCGGGTGTATCCCGACGGGCGCAAGGAGATCGTCGCCAAGGTGCCGGGCGGCCCGAATGGCGCGGCGCTCGGCCCCGACGGCAAGATGTACATCTGCAACAATGGCGGCTTCTCCTGGATACCGACCCGCAACATGATCATGCCGGGGCCGCAGCCGGAGGATTATCTCGGTGGCTCGATCCAGCGCGTCGACCTGCAATCCGGCAAGCTCGAGACCGTGGTGGCGAAATGCGGCGAGCACGAGCTGCGCGGGCCGAACGACCTGGTGTTCGACAGGCAGGGCGGCCTGTGGTTCTCCGATCTCGGCAAGCGCCGCGCCCGCGACATGGATGTCGGCGCGTTCTACTATCTGAAGCCCGGCATGAACGAGATCGTCGAGGCCGTGCACGGCATCTTGCCGGCCAACGGCATCGGCCTGTCGCCGGACGAGAAGACCGTCTACATCGCGGAAACGCCGACCGCGCGGCTGTGGGCCTATGAAGTGTCGGAGCCCGGCACGATCAAGCCGCGCGACGTGATCTATCGCGGCGAACGCGGCAAGCCGATCGCGGGCCTCGGCGGCTACCAGATGTTCGACTCGCTCGCGGTCGAGGCCAACGGCAACGTCTGCGTCGCCACGCTGGTCTCGGGTTGCATCTCGGTGATCGCGCCCGACGGCACATTGGTCGAGCAGGTGCCGACCGGCGACCGCGTCACCACCAACATCGCCTTCGGCGGCCCCGACCTGAAGACCGCCTACATCACGCTGTCGGGCAAGGGCGAGCTGATCGCGATGGACTGGTCGCGGCCCGGATTGCCGCTGAATTTTCTGAACAAGTGACGTAAGGAACGTCATTGCGAGGAGCCAACGGGTCCGCGCGGAGCGCGGCCCGATGACAGGCTCCGCGACGACGCAATCCATCGATCTGCGTATGTGGGCAGATGGATTGCTTCGCTTCGCTCGCAATGACGGATAAGGTCGCGCGGGATTACGGACAAAGGATACAAAATGCCCTGGCTTGAACCGATCACCCTTCGCGGCCCCTATGCACGGCTCGAACCGCTGTCGCATGACCATCGCGACGGGCTGGTCGAGGCAGTGAAGGACGGCAGTCTCCCGAACCTCTGGTACACCGCGATTCCTCAACCGGAGAACATGGCCAAGGAGATCGACCGCAGGCTCGGCTTGCAGGCGGCCGGATCGATGCTGCCCTTCACGGTGTTCGACGTCGAAGACCGGATCTCGGGCATGACGACCTACATGAACGTCGATACGGCGAACCGCCGCGTCGAGATCGGCTCGACCTGGTACGCGAGGCGTGTGCAGCGCAGCGCGGTCAACACGCAGTGCAAACTGCTGCTGCTCACCCATGCGTTCGAGAAGCTCGATTGCATCGCCGTCGAGTTCCGCACGCATTTCTTCAATCACCAGAGCCGTCGCGGCATCGAGCGCCTGGGTGCGAAGCAGGACGGCATCCTGCGCAGCCATCAGATCGCGCCCAACGGCACGTTGCGCGACACCGTGGTTTACAGCATCATCGCCAGCGAGTGGCCGACGGTGAAGGCTCATCTGAACTATCAACTCCACGAAAAGGTGCGTTGACCTCGACGTCATCGCCAGAAACGAGACGATGGAAACGTTCGATTATGTGATCATCGGCGCAGGCTCCGCCGGGAGCGTGCTGACCAACCGGTTGAGTGAAGACGCGGGCACAAGGGTGTGCGTGCTGGAGGCGGGGCCGAGCGACTGGCATCCCTACATCCATTTGCCCGCCGGCTTCATCAAGACCTTCCACATGAAGAGCGTGAACTGGGCCTACCAGCAGGAGGTGGGTCCCTACACTGGCGGCCGCAGCATCTACGCGCCGCGCGGCAAGACGCTCGGCGGCTCGTCCTCGATCAACGGCCACATCTACAACCGCGGCCAGCGCCAGGATTTCGACACCTGGGCGCAACTCGGCAATCGCGGCTGGGGCTATCCGGACGTGCTGCCGTATTTCCGGCGCATGGAGAGACGGATCGGCGAGGGCGACGACACCTATCGCGGTCGCGACGGCAATCTCACCGTCACCACGATGGACTGGCAGGATCCGCTCTGCGAGGCCTTCATGGCCGGCGCGGTCTCGCTCGGCATTCCGCGCAATCCTGATTACAACGGCCAGATCCAGGAAGGCGTGTCGTACTGCCAGCGCACCATCCTGAACGGCCGCCGGGTCAGTGCCGCGACCGCGTTCCTGCATCCGGCGCGCCGCCGTCCCAATGTCGACGTGCGCACGCATGCCCATGTCACCGGCATCGTCTTCGAGGGCAAGCGCGCGGTCGGCGTGCGTTACAACCGCGGCGGCAAGCACGGCGATCCCCTCGAGATCCGCGCCACCAAGGAGGTCATCCTGTCCGGCGGCGCGTACAACTCGCCGCAGCTATTGCAGCTCTCCGGCGTCGGCTCGCCCGAGCTGTTGCAGGCGCACGGCATCGAGGTCCGCCACGCGCTGCCGGGTGTCGGCGAAGGCTTGCAGGACCACTACGCGCCGCGCTCGGTGGCGCGGGTCAAGAACATCCGGACCATCAACGAGATGCGGCGCGGCCTCAGCCTGTGGGGCGAGGCGATCAAATGGGCGACGACGCGGCGCGGCCTGCTGTCGCTGTCGCCGACCATGGTGTACTGCTTCTGGCATTCCGGCGAGACCACCGAGAGTTCCGATTTGCAGCTCACCTTCACGCCGGCAAGCTACAAGGAAGGCGTGCAGGGCCAGCTCGAGGACGAGCCCGGCATGACGGTGGCGTCATGGCAGCAGCGGCCGGAGAGCCGCGGCTTTGTCCGCATCCGCTCGGCCGATCCGTTCGCGCCGCCGATCATCCAGACCAACTATCTCGCCGAGGAGATCGACCGTCGCGTCGTCGTCGCCGGCATGAAGCTGGCGCGCCGGCTGCTCGCCTCCGAGCCGCTCAAGCCGTATTACGCCTATGAGGATTTTCCGGGTCCGAAGGTCACGAGCGACGATGAACTGCTCGCGGCCGCGACCCAGCGCGGCACCACCACCTTCCATCCCGGCTGCACCTGCCGGATGGGACCGGCCGACGCGCCGTGGGCCGTGGTCGACGACCAGCTCCGGGTCCACGGCATGGAGGGCCTGCGCGTGATCGACGCCTCGATCATGCCGCGCATGATCTCCGCCAACCTCAACGCCTCCACCCTGATGATTGCCGACAAGGCCTCCGACATGATCCGCGGCAAGACGCCGGAGGCCGCGGCGAAACTGCCGGAGTACGCGTGAGGGGATCGATACGCACGACGATAATCGTTCAATGTCGTCCCGGCGAAGGCCGGGACCCATAACCACCGATGCTGATTGTTGAGCGTTAGTGGAATGACGAGTCCCGTCGACAACATCCGCCGCGGAGTATGGGTCCCCTGAGTTCACAAACGAAGTGCAACACTTCCATCTGGAGGTGTTGCCATGGGGCGGACTTACAAGCAGCTCTGCCTGGAGGAGCGATGCGAGATTGCCAGGCTTTCGGCCGGTGGCAGCTCGATCCGGCAAATCGCGGCAGCTTTGGATCGCCCGCCATCAACGATCTCTCGGGAGCTGAACCGCAATTCTGGCGTTCAGGTCGGTTACAAGCCCAGCTATGCCCAGCAACAGATGCGAGCGCGGCGCTGGACGGGCTCTCGCCTCGAACGAGAGCACGGCCTGCGCTGCGCGGTGTTGGAACGTCTTGGTTGGGGCTGGTCGCCCGAGCAGGTCGCCGGCCGGCTGGCGCGTGAGCACGGCCGCAGGGTGATCTCCTATGAGAGCATCTACCGCTTCATCTATGCCCAGCTCACCCGCACCTCGGACTTCAGCTGGCGACGCTATTTGCCGCGCGGCAAGAGCAAGCGCGGTCGTCGCGGCAAGCGGGGCGGCAGTCCCGCAAGCTTCATCGAAGGCCGTGTTTCGCTGGATCAGCGCCCCATCGAGGTCGCCGATCGCAAGACCCCGGGCCATTGGGAGGCCGACCTCATGATGTTCTCCAAATACGGTCAGCAGATCTTGGCCGTGCATGAGCGCACCTCCCGCCTGTTGCTCGGCGTCCCCCTCGCAAGCAAGCTCGCCTCCGGCGTCGCCCACCATCTCGTGCGCCTGTTCGAGGTCCTGCCACAACCGATCCGCCGGACCGTCACCTTCGACAACGGCACCGAGTTCGCAGCTCACCTTTCCTTGCAAAGCCTCTTGATCAAGACGTTCTTCTGCGATCCCCACGCCCCCTGGCAGAAAGGTGGCATCGAGAACGCCATCGGCCGCATGCGCCGCTTCATCCCACGCAACACCGACCTTGAGAAGCTGCCGACCCGCCGCCTTCGCAAGTCCATCGCCGCCTACAACAACACCCCGCGCAAATGCCTTGACTTCAAGACCCCGACAGAGGTCTTTGCTGCTCAAGTGTTGCACTTCGAGTGTGAATCCACCTCCCGGCCTTCGCCGGGACGACGGCGGTGGTGTGGCCCTTCGCTGACGGCAAAGAAGCAGCTCAGCCGTAGACGAACGCCTTGTCCTTGAGGTCGATCGCCGGGAATTCGTCCTTCTCGGCCCAGTAGTCCTGGTTGTGCTGCCACTCCGGCTTGTCGCCACGCTTCGGCAGCAGGTGCATGCCGCGCATCATGTAGCCGGGGTTGAAGTTCTCCGGATCGATCCAGGACAGCAGCGGCATGTTGTGGTCTTCGGGGCGCAGCGCCGGCGTCACCTTGTTCGCGCCGGTTGCCTTCATGTGCTTGAGCATGCGGCAGACGAAGTCAGCGACCAGGTCGACGCGCAGGGTCCAGCTGGCGCGGAAATAGCCGAACACCCAGACCAGGTTCGGTACGCCGGTGAACATCATGCCGCGATAGGTCACGGTGTCCTTGAAGTCGAGCGGCTTGCCGTCGATCGCGAAATCGATGCCGCCATTGGCGGAGAGGTGGAAGCCGGTCGCGGTGATGATGATGTCGGCCTCGAGCTCCTTGCCGGACTTGAGCAGGATGCCCTTCTCGGTGAAGCGCTCGATCTCGTCGGTGACGACGGATGCCTTGCCGCTCTTGATGGCCTGGAACAGGTCGGCATCCGGAACGAAGGCGATGCGCTGCCGCCACGGCCGGTAGCGCGGCGTGAAGTGCGTGGCCATGTCGTAGTCCTTGCCGAGAACGGCCTCGACCGCTGCCAGCAGGTCCTTCTTGGCGCCCTCCGGGTCGGCGAAGGTCCGCTTGGTGAAAGCGTCCTGCTCGAACAGGATCTTGCGCCTGACGATCTCGTGGATCCAGTGCTCGTCGACCTGCAATCGGCGCAGCTCCTCGGCGATCTCGATCGCGTTGCGGCCGGTGCGGAAATAGGTCGGCGAGCGCTGCAGCATGGTGACATGGCCGGCGTCCGCGGCCATCGCCGGGATCAGGGTCGCAGCCGTGGCGCCGGAGCCGATCACGACGACGCGCTTGCCCTTGTAATCGAGATCGTCGGGCCAGGTCTGCGGATGCACGATCGTGCCCTTGAACTTGCCCATGTCGGTCCACTCGGGCGTGTAGCCCGCGTCGTGGCGATAATAGCCCTGGCACATCCAGAAGAAGTTGGTGGTGAAGCGCAGCCGCTCGCCGGTGTCGATGCGGGTGGCATCGATGGTCCACAGATTGGTCTCGTTCGACCAGTTCGCCGCGGTGATGGTGTGGCGATAGCGGATGTGGCGGGCGAGGTCGTTCTCCTCGATCACCTCGCCCATGTATTTCAGGATCTCTTCGGCACTTGCGATCGGCGCGCTGGTCCACGGCTTGAAGCGATAGCCGAAGGTATGCAGGTCGCTGTCGGAGCGGATGCCGGGATAGCGATGGGTCGACCAGGTGCCGCCGAAGGTCTTCTGCGTCTCCAGCACCACGAAGCTGGTGCCGGGGGATTGCGTGGCGAGGTGGTAGGCGGCGCCGACGCCGGAGATGCCGGCGCCCGCGATCAGGACGTCGAAATGCTCTGTGGTGACGGGCTCGGCGGCCCGGATCTGGGTCTGGACGTTCATCTTCCCTGGTCTTCTTGTTGCTTGAGAAATCGTTGGCTGAGGCAGAGAGGCAAAACGCCGGAGCCATTGCTCCGGCGTTTGCCGATCTCGGAACTAGACTTCGCGGCGGCTGAGGAAGGCCAGCCGCTCGAACAGATGCACGTCCTGCTCGTTCTTGAGCAGCGCGCCATGCAGCGGCGGGATCAGCTTGCGCGGATCGCGCTCCCTGAGCATCTCCGGCGTGATGTCTTCGTTCATCAGCAGCTTGAGCCAGTCGAGCAGCTCGGAGGTCGAGGGCTTCTTCTTCAGGCCCGGCACCTCGCGCACCTCGAAGAAGATCCGCAGCGCCTCTTCCACCAGCCGCTTCTTGATGCCGGGGAAGTGCACGTCGACGATCCGGCCCATCGTGTCGGCGTCGGGGAACTTGATGTAGTGGAAGAAGCAGCGGCGCAGGAAAGCGTCCGGCAGCTCCTTCTCGTTGTTCGACGTGATCATCACGATCGGGCGCAGCTTCGCCTTGATGGTCTCGCCGGTCTCGTAGACGTGGAACTCCATGCGGTCGAGTTCGAGCAGGAGGTCGTTGGGGAATTCGATGTCGGCCTTGTCGATCTCGTCGATCAAGAGCACCGGGCGCTTCTCGTGGGTGAAGGCTTCCCACAGCTTGCCGCGCTTGATGTAGTTCTTGATGTCCGAAACGCGGGCATCGCCGAGCTGGCTGTCGCGCAGCCGCGACACCGCGTCGTATTCGTAGAGGCCCTGTTGCGCCTTGGTGGTCGACTTGATGTGCCAGGTCAGAAGCGGCGCGTCGATCGCCTTGGCGACTTCCTCGGCCAGCACGGTCTTGCCGGTGCCCGGCTCGCCCTTCACCAGCAGCGGGCGCTCGAGCACGATGGCGGCATTGACGGCGACCTTGAGGTCATCGGTGGCGACGTAGTCCTTGGTACCGGTGAATTTCATCTATCTGTTTGCCTTGCTTCGTTCGTCGGCCGCTTGGACCTCAACATGAAGCGACCGCTCTCGCAGCGGCCGCCGGAAATGCGAATTGTTCGATCAGACCCGCCTGATCAGCGACAGGATCACCAGCACCACGACGGCGCCGATCGTCGCGTTGACGATGTCGCGGATCGCGCTGCTGCCGAGGCTGACGCCGAGCCGCGGCAACAGCCAGCTCGCCACCAGCGCGCCGATGATGCCGACAACGATGTTGCCGATCAGCCCGAAGCCCGCTCCGCGCACGATCAGCCCGGCGAGCCAGCCGGCAATCGCACCGATCACCAGTGCCGCAATGATGCCCATTCAAACGTCCTGCCCAATGTCTTGTCAGGCGCAATTGTAATTGAAAAAGCCGCACGGTCTAGGGCGGATTCCGCAGCGCAGCGGTACCCTGGACGGCACCGAGCGCATAAGCGGCTGGCGCATAGTATGTCAGGCGTACTGTTTCCGCCCCGCGGAATGGCCGTCACCCGAAAGCGACGAGGCCAGCACCGTTCGGTCGCGCCCCGAGCCCTTCGCCTCGTAGAGCGCGAGGTCGGCCTGGCCGAGCAATTCGTTCTCGCTCGCGGTCGCGGCCGATCGGCTGGCGATCCCGAGACTGATCGAGACCACGCCGCGGCGCGCGGCCGGATTGGCGATCGCCAGCGACCGCACAGCGAGGCGGATCGCTTCGGCGACCGTCAGCGCATCCTGCTCATCGACCCCGGGCAGGATGATCGCGAACTCCTCGCCGCCGTAGCGCGCCGCCAGCGCCGTGGTGCTGGTGGTGGCGTCCGCGATCACGCGCGCCACCCGCCGCAGGCACGCGTCGCCGGCCTGGTGGCCCTGGGTGTCGTTGAAGCCCTTGAAGTGATCGATATCGAGCATGATAAGCGAGATCAGCTCGCGGTCGCGAAACTCGCGCGGCAGCGCGTTGTCGAAGCTGCGGCGGTTGGCGAGCCCGGTCAGGCCGTCGGTCGTGGCGAGTTCGGACAGGCGGGCGTTCAGCTCGCCGAGCTCGTCCTCCATCTTGCGGCGCTCGGTCACGTCGCGCATCACGCCGACCACCTCGATGCCGTGATGGTCGTCGGCGGCGCCGGCAAGCTTGAGATTGATCTCGACCCAGATATGCGAGCCGTCGGCGCGCAGGGTCTTGAACTCGACGGTGCGGGTGGTGGTCCAGTCGGTCAGTTCGGAGGTCGCCCTGGTGACATCGGCAAGGCTGTCGGGATGCACGAAGGCGAAGCAGGACTGGCCGATCAGGTCGGCGGCCTTGCGGCCGAGGATGGCTTCGACCGATTGCGAGACGAACAGCAGCTTGCCGGTGCGATCGAGCCTGATCACCACGTCGGCGACGTTGTCTGCGAGCAGGCGGTAGCTGGCCTCGCGCTCGCGCAGCGCGGCCTCGATCCTGGCGCGGCGGCGAAACTGGACCGAGAGCATCAGCGCAAGCATCGTCACCAGGCCCATCATGATGATGCCGACGATGGCGTCATAGCGCAGCGCCTCGTGCCAGGCCGCAAGCATCTCGCTCTCCGGCCGTGCGACCGTCACCACGATCGGATAGAGCGAGGCGCGTTCATAGCCGAGATATTTGGTGTAGCCGTCGAACGGCGAGACCGTCTTGGTGTAGCCGCTGGGTGCGTCCCAAATCTTCGCCTTGAAGGCGGCCGACGGATCCCTGTTCCATTTGCCGTCGGGCCAATGCGCCAGCACCGTGCCGTCGGTGCGCAGCAGCGAGATCCCGGCATGCGGGCCGAACTGGAACGCCTGGTAGAAATTGTCGAAATACGCCGCGTCGATCGCCGCGACGAGGACGCCGCCGAAGCTGCCATCCTGATTGCTGATGCGCCGCGACAGGATGATGGTCGTGCGTCCGGTCAATCGCGAGCGCAGCGGATCGCTGATGTGCAGCGTCGGATCGGTGGAGTCGCGATGGCCGGTGAAGTAGGCGCGGTCGCCGTTGTTGTAATGCGGGTTTTGGTCGAGCGAGGAATAGATCCAGTCGCCGTCGGCGTTGAGAACGCCGATCTCGCGGATCTGCGGCAGCGTCTCGACGGTGTTGCGCAGATAGAGATTGAAGCGATCCTGCCGCGGCCGCTGATACTTCAGCAGGTCGACCATGCCGCTCATCGCGACGTCGGCCGCCTGGATCGACCGCGAGGCGTGCTCGGCGAGCGAATGCGCGAGGTTGCGGATATCGCGCTCGCCCTGCGCCAGCGCCATCGACCGGGCGTCGACCGCCTTCCAGACCACCAGCCCCAGCACGCACGCCGTCATCACCACCGCCACGGCAGCGACGATCACCGCCGGCGCGAACGGGTTCGGCGTCCTGGGGGAAGCGCGGGGCAGGTCGGTCGGGTCCACTGGCGTCGTACTACCTCCAGTGATCAACGCCGCATCCTAGCGTCGCGTTTCGGGTCCTTGGCCGGAGCCGGCCAGGGTGGTTAAGTGAAAGTGAATGGCTGATCCGCCGGAACGGGCGGGGCAGGGGCCCTTGACGGCACCGGCAGGGCGGGCGATTTAAGTAACCATGTTCCTGCAGTTCTTCACATCACTGCGCGACGCCCAGGTCCCCGTGACGCTACGGGAATATCTGACCTTGATGGAAGCGCTCGACGCCGATCTCGCCGAACAGACGGTCGAGAACTTCTATTATTTGTCGCGCGCCGCCCTGGTGAAGGACGAGCGCAATCTCGACAAGTTCGACCGCGTGTTCGGCACCGTGTTCAAGGGGCTCGAGAGCCTGCTCGATGCCATGGGCAAGGCGGAGATCCCCGAGGAGTGGCTGAAGAAGCTCGCCGAGAAATACCTCACCGAGGAAGAGAAGAAGCAGATCGAGGCGATGGGCTGGGACAAGCTCATGGAGACCTTGAAGAAGCGGCTCGAGGAACAGAAGGGCCGCCACCAGGGCGGCAGCAAGTGGATCGGCACCGCCGGCACCTCGCCGTTCGGCGCCCATGGCTATAATCCCGAAGGCGTGCGGATCGGGCAGGAGAAGAACCGCAACAACCGCGCCGTGAAGGTGTGGGACAAGCGCGAGTTCAAGGACCTCGACGGCAATGTCGAGCTCGGCATCCGCAACATCAAGGTCGCGCTACGGCGGCTGCGCAAGTTCGCGCGCACCGGCGCGCCGGACGAACTCGACCTCGACACCACGATCAAGGAGACCGCCAACCACGGCTATCTCGACGTGCACATGCGCCCCGAGCGGCGCAACGCGGTCAAGGTGCTGGTGTTCTTCGATATCGGCGGCTCGATGGATTCGCATATCGAGCAGGTCGAGGAATTGTTCTCGGCCGCCAAGAGCGAATTCAAGCACATGGAATATTTCTACTTCCACAACTGCCTCTATGAAGGCGTCTGGAAGCAGAACAAGCGGCGCTTCACCGATCGCACCCCGACCTGGGACGTGCTGCACAAGTACCCGCACGACTACAAGGTGGTGTTCGTCGGCGATGCCTCGATGTCGCCTTACGAGATCATGGTGCCGGGCGGCTCGGTCGAGCATGTCAACGAAGAGGCCGGCTCGGTCTGGCTCGACCGCATCACCCGCACCTATCCGCACACGGTGTGGCTCAATCCGGTGGCGCAGAAGCACTGGGACTATTCTGAATCGACCACCATCATCCGCCGCCTGTTCTCCGAGCGCATGTATCCGATCACGATCGAGGGTCTGGAGAACGCGATGCGGGAGCTGGTGCGCTAAACGCATAACGCGTCGCGCGCCGCCAGGCGCGCCAACAACATCAGGGAGAGCCCCATGCCCCAGACCATCCATCGCGGCATCAAGGTGATGATCGACGAGGCCAATGCCGAGATCGAAACCATCAGCGCGGCCGATGCGATCACGCTGATCGGCAAGAACGACGTCGTCATCGTCGACATCCGCGATCCCCGCGAGATCGAGCGCGACGGCAAGATCCCCGGCGCGTTCTCCTGCACCCGCGGCATGCTGGAATTCTGGATCGATCCGAACAGCCCCTATGCCAAGCCGATCTTCCAGGAAGACAAGAAGTTCATCTTCCACTGCGCCGGCGGCCTGCGCTCGGCGCTCGCCGCCAAGACCGCGAAGGACATGGGCCTGAAGCCGGTCGCGCATATGGGCGGCGGCTTTGCCGCCTGGCGCGAGGCCGGCGGCCCGATCGAGGCGTGGGAGCCGAAGAAGAAGGGCTGAAAGGCCTCAGGCCCGCAGGGACATCAGATCATGACCGTTGCCGACGATCCGCTCGTTTCGACCGAATGGCTGGCCGCGCATCTCGGCGATGCCAACGTCAAGGTGCTCGACGCGACCTTCAAGCTGCCGGGCGTGCTGCCGCTGCCGAAGGACGATTATCTCGCAGCCCATCTGCCCGGCGCGGTGTTCTTCGACGTCGATGCGGTGTCGGATCACGCCAATCCGCTGCCGCACATGTTTCCGAGCGCCGAGCAGTTCGGCCACGACGTCGGCGGGCTTGGCGTCAGCAATGCAGACACCGTCGTGATCTACGATGCCGGCGGCTGGGTCGCCGCACCGCGCGCATGGTGGATGTTCCTGTCCTACGGCCATCGCAACGTGCGCATCCTCAATGGCGGCCTGAAGAAGTGGCGCGCCGAGGGCCGGGCGGTCGAGAGCGGCGAGGTCAGGCCGAAGCCCGCGACCTTCGAGGCGAGCTACGATCCGAAGCGGGTGCGCAGCATTGCGCAGATGATCGCCAACGTCGAAAGCCGCAAGGAGCAGGTGATCGACGCGCGCGCCGCCGAGCGCTTCGAGGGCCGCGCGCCGGAGCCGCGGCCGGGCATCCGCGCCGGTCACATTCCGGGCGCCCGTAACGTGCCCTATAACCAATTGTTCGATGCCGCGACCGGCGAGATGAAGCCGCTCGACGATCTGCGCAAGTCGTTCACCGGTGCCGGCGTCAGGCTCGATGCGCCTGTTGTGACCAGTTGCGGCTCCGGTGTCTCGGCCGGCGTGCTGACGCTCGCGCTGTACCGGATCGGCGTCACCGACACCGCGCTCTATGACGGCTCATGGTCGGAATGGGGCCAGGCAAGCGGCCCGCCGATCGCGACCGGGCCGGCCTGATCAATACTCCCAAAGCGGCATGAGTTTTGGTTGAATCGGCTTGGCGCGGTCTTGCTTCACCTCTCCCAAGGGAGAGGTGAACTTTCGACGCTGTTCCAACTCAACCTTACCTCGCTTTAGCGCCGAGTGAGCGGCACCAGGGTCGGTTGGCCGAACGGATCGAGTTGCTGCTGAACGACCTGCCTCGCCGGCTGCGTGCGGACAATGCGCCGGCGCTCCTTATGACGCGGCGCCGGTTTGCTGGCCGTGCTCCGCTCCGGCTTCTTCGCCTCGCTGGTCTTCGGCGCCACAGGCTGTTCGACAACGACCTCGGGGCCGCCGAGTGTCGCAATCCTCGTTGCGGCCTCACTTGCTCGGGGTGACGGCATCGCCGCGGGCTCCGGCGCGGCGACCGCAACGGTCGGTGCGGCAGGCGCGGGGGCGCTGGCGGCGGTCGGCGGATCAGGCATCGCGGCGACCTTGGCCTCGGCGGCGACCGGGGCGGTCTGCGGTGCCGGGTCAGCGGCCGGCGCTTGCGGAGCAACCTCGGTGGGCTGTGCCGGCGCAGGCGTCTCCGCCGCCTGGGCGTCTGGCCTGGGCGGGGTTGGATCGTCCGTCTTCACTGCGGCGACCTTCTCCGGCTCGGCCGCAGGCGATGCCTCGGCGGCAGCGGCCGGCTCGGACGCCGCCGGGGTGGCGGGGGCCGCGCTGTCGGTTGCCACCTTGTCAGCGGTCACCTTGTCGGTCGCGGACGGCTCGACACGAACCATCGCCAGCACAGGCTGTGTTTCGGCCTGTTGGGCGAATTGCGGCTCGGGCGGCGCCCGGCGGGCCGGAATGCTGGCGAATTCCTCGTGTGCCGCGCGAAACAGCGCGGCTGCCCCGAGCCCGAACACCAGAAGCGACGTCGCCAGCACGATCGCAGCGAACAGGAAACGAAGGCCGGGGAGCATAAGCGCGGGTTCCCCCTTCTACGGGAGGGTGTCGATGTCGAGGGAACGCGGTGACCACACAAAAAGCCGGCGTCGCGAGCGCGAATCAGGCCGATTCGAGGATATCGCAACGTCCCGGGACTGTTTGTTACAAAATGCGAGCGATTGATGACTTTGGCCACGTAGACGGACTTTGCCCGGTCGTGAGACATCTTTGCCGCAGCGCTGATGCGAATTCACAATAAGCCCGAAATAGCCCGGGTTTCGCGGAATTGTCTTGAATGCGCCGCTATCTTCCTGCATTGGGCCGTTAACGGTCCGGTGTCGCTTGGGGACTATACAAGAGCAATGATGATCAACCGCATTCTGACGATTTGCGCTGCCGCGGCTCTCGGCGTGGCGGGAACTTCGCTCGCGCATGCGCAGCAGGGTTATCCGGCCCCCAGGGCACTGCCTATTCGACGGCGCCCCAGCCCTATCCGCAGGGCAACATGCCGGATTTCGACGCCCTCAACGACGATGAAGACGCGCCGCGCAATTCCGCTGCGCTGCCGCCGCCGGGCCCGGTGATGTCGCCCGACGACCCGCGCTATGGCCGCCCGATGAATGCTCCGGCCTATTCCGATCGCGGTGCGCCGACCGGCCCCGTCATGTCGCCCGACGATCCGCGCTATGGCCGTCCGATGAACGCACCGGTCTATTCCGACCGCGGCGCGCCGAATGGTCCTGTGATGTCGCCCGATGATCCGCGCTACGGCCGGCCGATGGGGCCGCCGCCGGTGATCTATGGCGATCGTGGCGGCCCGCAGCAGGCCAATCGCGACAATGGCGTTCCGGCCGCTGGCGTATCCTATGGCGACGACCGCGGCGGCATGCGTCCGCCGGAGGGCGTGACCGGAGCGGTGCCGCAGCAGCAGGCGCCGGTCGATGCCAATGGCAAGCCGGTGCAGATCGCAGCGCTGCCGCCCGACGACCAGCCGGAAGACGGCCCGGCGCAGCTGGCACCGAACCTGCGCCGCCAGGAAGTGGCGTTCGCGACCAAGGAGCCGGCCGGCACGATCGTGGTCGATACGCCGAACACCTATCTCTATTACGTCCTCGGCAATGGCCGGGCGATCCGTTACGGCGTCCGTGTCGGCCGCGATGGCTTCACCTGGACCGGCGTGCAGAAGATCACCCGCAAGGCGGAGTGGCCGGATTGGCACCCGCCGCCGGAGATGATCGAGCGTCAGCCCTATCTGCCGCGCTTCATGGCTGGTGGACCCGGCAACCCGCTCGGCGCCCGTGCGATGTATCTCGGCTCGACCGTGTACCGCATTCACGGCACCAACCAGCCGTCGACCATCGGCAAGTTCGTGTCGTCGGGCTGCATCGGCATGCTGAACGAGGACGTCTCGGACCTGTTTGAACGCGCCAAGGTCGGCACCCGCGTGGTAGTGCTGCCCGGCGGCGCAGCCCCGGGGACGACGACGGCCTCCGCGGCGCCGCCGCCGAACCCGATGGCTCCTGCGCAGGCCCAGGTCGCGCCGCTGCCCGGCACGCAGCCGACCTCGGTGCAGCCGCTGCCCGCGCCGGTGACGGTGCGCTAGGCCAACCAGGCGAATTGATTGTTGAAAAGGGCGCGCCAACGGTGCGCCCTTTTTTTGTTGCAACCTGCCAGTCTGTTTCGACGTTGCCGCTATGAGGCATGCGATGCAAGAAGCTCGGCAGGAAACCCGCCTGACCTATCCGCCGCTGAACACGCCGAAGCCGGTCGCCGACGATGTGTGGATCGTCGACGGCCCGGTGATCCGGTTCGGCCCGCGCGGCTTCAGGATGCCGTTTCCGACCCGCGCAACGATCCTGCGTCTGCCCGGCGCGCAGCTCTTCATTCACTCGCCAACCCCGTTGGTGGACGAGCTCAAGGCCGGGATTGCCCGTCTCGGCACGCCGCGCTGGATCATCGGGCCGAACCGCCTGCACTATTGGTGGATCCCTGAATGGCATGCGGCCTATCCCGACGCGCGCGTCTTTCTCGCGCGTGGGATCGCACAGCAGGCCGGCGATCGGCTGGCCCTCGATGGCGAGCCGCTGGAACGGCGATCGGGCTATCCGTGGGATGAGTGGATTGCGACGCTTCCGGTTGCCGGCAGCTACATGACGGAGGCTGTGTTCTTCCACCTGAAGTCACGGACCTTGCTGCTGACCGACCTGATCGAGAATTTCGAAACCGAACGAATTGGTTCGCCGTTGATGCGATTCCTGACCTGGATCGGTGGCGTGCGCGATCCGGACGGCAGTACGCCGCGCGACATGCGATTGACCTTCCGGCGCGACAAGGCGGCACTGAAGGCCGCCGTCACCTGCATGATCGGATGGGACCCGGAGCGGATCATCCTCGCCCATGGCCGCTGGTACGACCGCAACGGCCGTGCCGAGCTCGAGCGAGCGTTCCGCTGGCTCGGCTAGAGCATGATGAGATTAGGTTGATCTGGAGCGGCGTCGATAGTTCACCTCTCCCTTGGGAGAGCAGGGCTATCGCATATGGTGTGAGCAGCCCATGTGAACGCCGTCATGGCCGGGCTTGTCCCGGCCATCCACGTCTTCCTTCACAAGAAAACAAGACGTGGATGCCCGGGACAAGCCCGGGCACGACGATGCGGAAACGTCAGTTCCAGAGCCCTTAGATGTCATATGCGATAGCCCTACTTGGGAGAGGTCGATTTGCGCAGCAAATCGGGTGAGGGGTTCCGGTCTATCGAGAGAGCAAGAGCCCTCACCCGGATTGCACTGGGCGAAGCTTCGCATCGCCAGCGCAATCCGACCTCTCCCCAACGGGGCGAGGTGAACCGAGACCGCGCCAAGCCGATTCAATCAGAGCTTATCCCGCTTTAGTCGCGACGAATGCTGCGATCAGGCGAGGCGCCGCGGCGGTTCGCCGCCTTTGGTGAAGGCGTCGATGCAGGCGACCATCTGCTGATAATGCGCCTGGAGGCTCTCGCGGGTCGCGTAGCCGAGATGCGGCGTGATCACGACGTTGTCGAGCTTGCGGAGCGGATGGTCCGATGGCAGCGGCTCGACCGAGAACACGTCGATGCCGGCCCCGGCAATCCTCTTGTCGCGCAGTGCGGCAAGCAATGCGTCCTCGTCGACGATCGGCCCGCGCGCGGTGTTGACGAGATAGGCCCGTGGTTTCATGCGGGCGAGGTCGGCGGCGCCGACCAGTCCGCGTGAGCGCGGGCTCAGCACGACATGAATGGTGATGATGTCCGATGTCGCGAACAGCTCGTCCTTGCTGGCGTAGCCGACGCCGGCCTCCTTGCACGTCTCGGGCGTCAGGTTGGGGCTCCAGGCGATCACGTTCATGCCGAACACCTTGGCCATGCCGGCGACCTTGCTGCCGAGCTTGCCGAGGCCGATGATCCCAAGCGTCTTGCCCTCGATCTCGGTGCCGGCAAACGTCTGCCACGCCTCGCCGGCATGCATGCGCGCGTTCTCGCGGCCGATGCCGCGGGTCAATTCCAGGATCAGGCCCATGGTCAGGGGCGCGGTGGGATCGCGGCTGTACTGGGTGCCACACAGCACCACCTTGCGCTCCTTGGCGGCCGCCATGTCGATCGCGGCGTTGCGCATGCCCGACGTGATCAGGAGCTTCAGCTTGGGCAGCACGTCGAGCAGGCTCTTCGGGAACGGGGTGCGCTCGCGCATCGCGCAGATGATCTCGAAGTCCTTCAGCGCGCCGGCTGCATCGGCTTCGCTGGCGAACGGCTTGTCGAACACCGTGACGTCGACCCGGTCTTTGACCTGTGGCCAATCGGCCAGCGACAGCGCGATGCCGAAATAGTCGTCGAGGATTGCACAGCGCAGCCGCGTCATCGGGAGGTCCAATCAGGGTGAGGACGACGGCGGGAGATCAACCGTCGCAACGCCCGTGATGGTCGCGCGCAATCGGCAGGCGCGCAAGCGGCCGCGGTTTCAAAAATCGGCGACGGTCACGCCGGACGGGACGGCTTGTGCGCCTTGGCGGACCGGATATCGGCGAGCATCGATCGGACCGCCGGCGACAGCGCCATCTGCTTGGCCCGGCAGGCCGGACCAGGACCGCGCATATAGTGCAGTTCCGGGCGGTAGGGATTGAAGGCCTTGACGAAGAAGGCACGCCAAAAGGCACGAAATTCGGCGAACGGCGTCGCCTGGCCCTTGATTACCGGGCGCGCGAGAGGTGCTGAAATAATGGTAGCCATGACATGGCCTCTACTGTTCTGGTCGCGGTTCTGCCGCGAAAACCGCCGTTTTTCCGGCGTTGGAAACGAGTTTTGGCCTGATTTATTAAAAGATGGTTTCAATTGTCGTGATTCGGCGCACACATGGTGTCGATCCGGTAATCACCCCTGGTGCACCGATGAAACGTGGTGAACGGACGGAAAACGCCTGGCCCGCGGTTGCGCTTTCGGGGGCCGGCCGTTACATCGGCGGCAGCAAAATTTCCACACATCGGATCAATTCCAGGGACAGCGGATGGCTCGCCAGTTCATCTATTTCATGCAGGGTCTGACCAAGGCGTACCCGACCCGCAAGGTGCTCGATAACATCCATCTGAGCTTCTACCCGGACGCCAAGATCGGCGTGCTCGGCGTCAACGGCTCGGGCAAGTCGACCCTGCTCAAGATCATGGCCGGCCTCGACAAGGAATATAACGGCGAGGCCTGGGTCGCCGAGGGCGCCCGCGTCGGCTACCTCGAGCAGGAGCCGCAGCTCGATGCCTCGCTCTCGGTTCGTGAAAACGTCATGCAGGGCGTCGCCAAGCAGAAGGCGATCCTCGACCGTTACAACGAGTTGGCCGTCAACTACTCGGACGAGACGGCTGACGAAATGACCAAATTGCAGGACGAGATCGAGGCCCAGGGCCTGTGGGATCTCGACAGCAAGGTCGACCAGGCGATGGACGCGCTGCGCTGCCCGCCCGACGATGCCGATGTCACCAAGCTCTCGGGCGGTGAACGCCGCCGCGTCGCGCTGTGCCGCCTGCTGCTCGACCAGCCGGAACTGCTGCTGCTCGACGAACCGACCAACCATCTCGACGCCGAGTCGGTATCGTGGCTGGAAGGCCATCTGCGCAACTATCCCGGCGCGATCCTGATCGTGACCCACGATCGCTACTTCCTCGACAACGTCACGAGCTGGATCCTCGAGCTCGACCGCGGCCGCGGCATCCCCTACGAGGGCAATTATTCATCCTGGTTGCAGCAGAAGCAGAAGCGGCTCGAGCAGGAAGGCCGCGAGGACGCCGCGCATCAGAAGACCCTGGCTCGCGAGCAGGAGTGGATCGCATCCTCGCCCAAGGCACGTCAGGCCAAGTCCAAGGCGCGCTACCAGCGCTATGAGGAGCTGCTGAAGCAGGCCAGCGAGAAGCAGACCCAGACCGCGCAGATCACGATTCCGGTCGCCGAACGGCTCGGCCAGAACGTCGTCGACTTCGAAGGCCTCAGCAAGGGCTTTGGCGACCGCATGCTGATCGACGACCTCACCTTCAAGCTGCCGCCGGGCGGCATCGTCGGTGTGATCGGCGCCAACGGCGCCGGCAAGACCACGCTGTTCAAGATGATCACCAAGCAGGAGGAGCCCGACAAGGGCACCATCACCGTCGGTGAAAGCGTTCACCTCGGCTATGTCGACCAGTCGCGCGATGCGCTCGACGGCAAGAAGACGGTGTGGGAGGAGATTTCCGGCAACAACGAGCTGATCCTGCTCGGCAAGAAGGAAGTCAACTCGCGCGGCTACTGCTCGTCGTTCAACTTCAAGGGCGCCGACCAGCAGAAGAAGGTCGGTGCGCTGTCCGGCGGTGAGCGCAACCGCGTGCATCTCGCCAAGATGCTGAAGTCCGGCGCCAACGTGCTGCTGCTCGACGAACCGACCAACGACCTCGACGTCGACACGCTGCGCGCGCTGGAAGAGGCGCTGGAGGATTTCGCCGGCTGCGCCGTCATCATCAGCCACGATCGCTGGTTCCTCGACCGCATCGCGACCCACATCCTGGCCTTCGAGGGCGACAGCCATGTCGAATGGTTCGAGGGCAACTTCCAGGACTACGAGAAGGACAAGATGCGCCGGCTCGGCCAGGACAGCATCATTCCGCACCGCGTGAAGTACAAGAAGCTGACGCGCTGAACTGCGACACCGTCATGCCCGGCCTTGTGCCGGGCATCCACGTCTTGCTTCGCGGCGACAAAGACGTGGATGGCCGGGACAAGCCTGGCCATGACGCGTGAGAAGAGCGAGCGTCACGACGTGCAAATTTGCGGAATCGTGACCGGATCGCGGCGTAATCTGCGGCCAGTTGTCGCTTTTCAAGCGCGCGGGATTGCGTAGATAGAGCGCTCCGCAATTTCCAATCCCGCGAGCACTCCCTCATGTCCGCTGTTTCCGACGCGCCCGCCCGCTCCAAGGGCCGGTCGCTGCGTCCCGTCCCCATGCTGATCTTCGGATCGCGCTGGCTGCAATTGCCGCTCTATGTCGGCCTGATCATCGCCCAGGGCGTCTACGTCGTGCTGTTCCTCAAGGAGCTGTGGCACCTGTTCGCCCATGCCTTCGATTTCAGCGAGCAGCAGATCATGCTGGCCGTCCTCGGCCTGATCGACGTCGTCATGATCTCGAACCTGCTGGTGATGGTGATCGTCGGCGGCTACGAGACCTTCGTCTCGCGCCTCAATCTGCGGGGCCATCCCGACGAGCCGGAATGGCTCAGCCATGTCAATGCCAGTGTGCTGAAGATCAAGCTGGCGATGGCGATCATCGGCATCTCCTCGATCCATCTGCTGCGCACCTTCATCGAAGCCGGCGCGCTGTCGTCCGGCAAGGCCACCTACACCGAGGCTGGCGTGATGTGGCAGACCATCATCCACTGCGTGTTCATCCTGTCGGCCATCGGCATCGCCTTCGTCGACAAGCTGTCGAACGACTCGATCGAGGGCGCCAAGCAGCAGGTCGGGCACTGAGGCGCAGTGAGATGAGGATCACCGCGCCGTGCGCGAGCCGGCGAGGATCGGTGCGGTGATCCTGCCAAGCCAACCCGGAATCTGCGCCGCGCCGCGCGGGAATCCGCGGGCCATCGCGAGCAGGAATGCGGGCTGCCAGACGCCGAACAGCACCAGCCAGCCCAGCCAATCCGGAAATTTGACGACCGCGCCGTAGACTGTGCCCGCGGCGATCGCCGCGAGCCAGGTAATGACGACGCTGTCGAGCCGCCTGAAGCCGGGATTTGTCAGGATCACGCCAAGAATCGTGATCGCACCCCCAACCGCGCCGCCGACGCCGCCGATCAGGTAGCCCATGAAAGGGTTGTTGCTGAGGGTGTCGCGGACCTCGGCGGCGGGTTCTGTCGTCGCGTCCGCGAGGCTGGCGGCGGCATCAGCCGGGGTGTTGACGGCTCGCGAATACTGGCTGAGCGATTGCAGCGTGACGCTGCTGGCATCGAAGGCCGCGATCCATGCCGCCGCAGTGATCGCAACCACCAGCGCCAGCTGAAACCGATCCCTGATGCCGAAGATGAAATTGCAGGTCGCGACCACCAATCCGAAGATCAGGCCGGGAAGCACGGTTACTCCGCCGGCCGGCCCGGTATCGACGAATGAGTATTGCAGGATGCCGGTGGCATATTTCACGGTAAGGGTGCAGGCGACCGCCGAGGCGAGCGCAAGCGCGAGGAACGGCATGATGGATCGCCCACGCGACTGCGCGCTCTCGGCCTCCAGCATGCGATCCACCGCGGCGCGTGTCTCGGCCGCGGCGCTGCCCTGCGGTTCCAGGATCGTGACCGCCTTGAGATAGGTCGGGACCTGGTCGAGCGGGGTCGGTGCCATCATCACCGGCAGCACGCGATTGCTCGGGTTCGGCCATTTGGTGCGGGCAAAGGCCAACTCGCTCAGCGTGTAGCGTCCCCTGGTCACCGATTCCGGGCTGATCAGGAACACCATAAAATCGCTGCTTTCGATGGCTTTTTCGACGCGCGCATCGAAGCTGTCGCCCGGCGGGAGATCGTCGTGCGAAAAGAAAACGTCATGGTCGCAATTGCGCAGGGACTGAGCGATGCTGTCGGCCTGCGATTCCAATTCGGAGGGAAATGACAGAAATATGCGCATGGCAAAACCTACCACCCAGAATTGAATTCTGACAATTGCGGAATCCACTTTGCAATGCCTGTTTCTGCCGGATGAGATCGATCATGAAATGGCCAGCCACACTCGTCGCATGCGCATTGCTGCTCGTTGCGCCGCTACAGCGGCCCGCTTACGCCGCCGACGCCGCGTTCACCCAGTTCGTCGCCTCGCTATGGCCGGAAGCCAAGGCCGCTGGCGTGTCGCGTGAAACCTTCGAGCGCGAGACGCGCTCCCTCGAGCCCGACTACAAGCTGCCAGATCTGATCCTGCCCGGACGTCCGAAGACCGGCGCGCCGGCGCAGGCCGAGTTCGTGCAGGTGCCGGCCGACTACATCAAGGAAGCGTCGATCGCGCGGCTCGCGGCGGAGGGGCAGCGGCTGATGCAGAAGTATCGCTCCTCGCTCGACGCGATCGAGAAGCGGTTCGGCGTGCCGGCGCCGATCGTGCTGGCGATCTGGGGCCGCGAGACCGATTACGGCCGCTACGCGCTGCCCTACGACACGCTGCGCGTGGTCGCGACCCAGGCCTATGTCGGCCGCCGCAAGGATCAGTACCGCACCGAGTTCATCCTCGCGCTGAAGATCCTCGGCGAGGGCGTGGTGACGCGCAAGGAGCTGCGCTCGTCCTGGGCGGGCGCGACCGGCTACACCCAGTTCCTGCCGTCCGAGTATTACAAGCACGGCGTCGATCTCGACGGCGATGGCAAGGTCGACATCTGGCATTCGGTGCCGGACGCGCTCGCCTCCGCCGCGCAGCAACTCGTCAACAAGGGCTGGCAACCCGGCGTGCGCTGGGCCTACGAGGTCACGGCACCCGGCAATGCCGACTGCACGATGGGCGTGCCCGAAGTGACGAAGCCGATCAGCCAGTGGCTGCGCGCCGGCTTCGTGCCGGTGCGCGGGCAAAAGCTCAGCGCCACCGAGCAGGCGCAGTCGGCCTCGCTGCTGCAACCGGAGGGCATCTACGGTCCGGCCTTCCTGACCACGCCGAACTACTTCGTGATCAAGGAATACAATTTCTCCGATCTCTACGTGCTGTTCGTCGGCCATCTCGCCGACCGCATGACGAGCCCGCAGCCGTTCGCGACGCCATGGTCGGCCTCGAAGCAGCTGCGCTCCACCGATGTCGAGGCGATGCAGCAGCATCTCACCAAGATCGGCCTCTACAAGGACAAGCTCGACGGCAAGGCCGGGATGCAGACCCGCGCGGCGCTCGGCGCCTATCAGAAGCAGGCCGGGCTGAAGGTCGATTGCTGGCCGAGCGAGGCGGTGCTGCGCGCGATGAACGGGCGCTGACCAGCGGCTGGCGGCGCAAACAAAAACCCGGCCGTCAGGCCGGGTTTTCGAGTGTGATGCTGAAACCGTGTCAGTCGATCAATCGCAAACCTGGATGCGACGGAAGCGCCAGCCATAGCCGTCCCAGAAGCGCTCGCGAACCCAGCGGCACGGAGCTTCTTCGACGTAAACAGGCGCCGGTGCAACATAGACCGGGGCCGGGCGCGCGCCTGCGATAGCGCCGCCGAGCAGGGCGCCGCCGATCAGGCCGCCGGCAACGCCGGCTGCGATCGCGCCGCCGTCTCCGGCCTTGGCAGGCGGAGCAACAGCCAGCGAACCGGCAATCGTGGTAACGGCGACAAGGGCAGCTAAAGTCTTCTTCATGTCTTTGGCTCTCCTGGAAGGTGGTGGCGTCGTGGTTCGACGCCGGGTTTAGGTGACTCGCACGCTGATCTCGAACTGCTGTCTTGCTAAACAGCGCAGAACAGTCAACCGAAAGTAAACGTCGGCAGGCTCATCGCGCAGAAAAGCGGTTTTTTCTGGCCACCCAAACAGATGTCCCGGAAAAACAGTCTGTTTTCCGGGACATCTGGTTCGAATTAATCGAGATGAACGTCGATCAGTCGCAAACGCGAACGCGACGAATGCGCCAGTTGTAGCCGTCCCAGAAGCGCTGCCGTTGCCAGTAGCAGTCGGGACCGTAACCGGGTTCGGCGACATAGGCCGGACCGGGCGCGTAGTAGCCATAGCCCGGACCGTAGTAGCCGTTCTGCGATGCGATCGCGCCGCCGACGATGGCGCCACCGATCAATCCCGCAGCGACGCCAGCGGCGACACCGCGTTGTGCCTGGGCGGGGGCGGGCACCGCCACAGCCGAAACCGCCAGAGTGGCGGCGGCGCAAAGCGCCAGCAATGTCTTCTTCATGACCTCACCTTTCTCACGGGAGCTGGGACAGCGTGCGTTGGCGATCTGTCTCGCCTGAAGGTTCCATATTCCGCTTGAATGATCAATGAACGACGCTGCCGCATTCGCGTCCAAATGCTTGCAGCTTT
Organism: Bradyrhizobium sp. SK17; assembly: GCF_002831585.1. Taxonomy (GTDB): domain Bacteria; phylum Pseudomonadota; class Alphaproteobacteria; order Rhizobiales; family Xanthobacteraceae; genus Bradyrhizobium. The sequence goes on from NZ_CP025113.1 coordinate 3,150,368, forward strand.
TGACATATCTTGCAACGCACAAGCTCGTTGCGCCGGCGGTGAAGCGGACGCCGGCGGGCATTTGAGGGCGATTCGTCGCGCAAGCGCGAGCCAATCTGATTTAGACCCATTCCAATATGAATCCCGCATCAGTTTGGAATTGCTACAAAAACCGTCTTTTCCTTTTGCATCAGGTCGGGCCCGACAATATCCATATTGCCAAGCATCACCCGTTGGACCCGCTTGCTCTGATGATTGTCTGCTCCTGTAACGTTCTCAGCGACCACGATGTCCGCAATGCCGTGAATGCCGGCGGGTCCGTGACTCGAAATGCCAAGCAGGTTTACGGCTGCCTCGGCTGTAGCGCCGAATGCGGCCGCTGCGCGCGCACCATCAAGGCGATCATCGACGAGGCGCTCGGTCCCTGCGCCAAGGCCTGCTGCGCCGGCTGCCCCCACGCCGGCCACCCGCACGCCGCCAACCAGGACGCCCAGGCGGGCGAGTTCGCCCTCGCGGCCTGCTGATTTCAGCCAGATCTCCCGAATCCAATTATCCACGCACCGCTTCTGCGCAGGCTTGCCCTCGTCGGCAAACTGATTTAGAAGCGTTCTAAATTCAGTGCGGACCAGTTTGGCCGCGACAGGTGGAGTGGATCATGCAAGGCGACCCGAAGGTCATCGATTATCTGAACAAGGGGCTGCGCAGCGAACTGACCGCCATCAATCAGTACTGGCTGCACTACCGGATGCTCAACAATTGGGGCCTGCTGGAGATGGCCAAGGTCTGGCGCAAGGAATCCATCGAGGAGATGGAGCACGCCGACAAGTTCGTCGACCGCATCCTGTTTCTCGACGGCTTCCCGAACCTTCAGGTGCTCGATCCGCTGAAGATCGGCCAGAACGTCAAGGAGATCATCGAGTGCGACCTCGCGGCCGAGATCGGCGCGCGCACGCTCTATCAGGAGGCGGCGACCTACAGCCACGGCGTCAAGGACTACGTCAGCCGCGACCTGTTCGAGAGACTGATGAAGGACGAGGAAGACCACATCGACTTCCTCGAGACCCAGCTCGACCTGATCAAGCGCATCGGCCTTGAGCTCTACACCCAGAAGCACGTCGGCCATCTGAAGGGCGAGGAATCCTGATCGGCCTGGCGCGCGTAGCGCGGCGCCCGAACTACGAGAGGCCGTCCTTGCGGGCGGCCTCTTTTGTTTTTGCTGTCGGGATCGAGCCGGTCGTCAGTAGCAGCGCGTGATGTTGACGGTGCGGTCGCCGCCGCGTCCGGGCACCGTGACGCTCTCGGTGGGACAGCTCGATACATAGGGGCGGTCCGACGGCACCACGGCCGGCGGATAGCGGTGCGCCCAGTCCCAGGGCACGTCCTGGGTGTAGGTGTAGCGCACGTCGTTGGACGCCGGCGCCGGGACTTCGGCAACGGGAGCGGCGGCCAGCGCGTCGTCGTAATATCCGCCGGTCCCCGGCAACACGATGCCGGGCACGCGCACATGATGGCGGAAGCCTGGATGGTGCGAGGAAAACGTGCCGCGCGCCGCGGTTCCGGATCTCGCATAGGTCTCGGTCGGGGAAGCAAGCAGCAGTGCTGCAACGCCAAGGGACGCCATCAGCGCCCCATTTGTTCGATAGCTCATGGCACGCACCAACTCGCGGTTACGGAGCATTGTGCGGACGCTAGGCCGCGCCGCGTTGCGCCCGCAAACTCATCCTTAACTATTGGTTAAAAAGTAAGGTTAACAGGGGGCATATTTTCCAAGTTCGCGCGACCCCGCTTCAGGTGGGCGTTGTGGGCGCATGGAATTCTCACGCCAGCACACCTATTTTGCTTTTCGCCAAGGCCAGTCGATCACGCCTGCGCAATAGAGCGCCCACCAGATCAGGACCGGCTGAAACGCCAGCCTCGGTCCGTGATAGAGCCAGCTGTTGCTGATGTAAGGCAGCTCGATGCCGTCGATCGCATGCTTGAAATTCGCCGGCCAAACGCAAATCGCATATGCCGCGAGCCCGATGCCCGCCCATCGGCGCAACGGCCCTGCCACCAGCGCCACAGCGCCGGCGATCTCGCAAATCCCAGTGGCCAAAATCACGGTTGGTGCGAACGGCACCCAAGACGGCGTAATGGCCAACAGTTTTTCAGGGACCCAGAGATGCGCCAGGCCGGCAGCGATATAGATCGCCGCGAGGATCCAGCGCAGGACGGCACGAAAACGTTCGTCTGAGGGTTCGGGCATGGTGAGAGGGCTAACACAGGCTCAACGCGTCGACACGCGGAACCTAAACTGCATCAGCAGGTACAAAGCAACTGATGATGATGTTGCCGCCGTGGTGCACGTACCACACGACGGCCTCGCCGACCGGATTGCCGCGGTCGCGGATCACGGCGCGCTCCGGCACCATTATCCATTCGCCCTCGATCGGCACCCAATAGGCGCCGTTGCGAACGTCGTAATTGGTGCGATGGCCATCGGAGATGTCGCAGCACGGCACGCCGTTGGGCGCGATCACGCTCTTGAACCAGGCGCGGATATCGGGCGGCACGTTGTCGTATTGGCCGTTGTCGAACGCCAGCGCGGCGCCCGCCAGCATGGCGAGCCACGCAAGCACCACGATATGCGTGAGCCTTCGCATCCCGTTCCTCCGCGAAATCCTCGCGTGTGACGCGCGCAAGGTCGCGTTGCGCGAATCCGGCGTTGGCGCGATTAGGCACGAACCGTGCGCGCGATGCATGCTCAAAGAATGAGCGAAGCAGCGTGGCGCCATCTTGATGCAGTGCGGGATCGCAGTGCTCAGGATGGCTTGTTCGCCCGGGTCTTCTTCACGGGCTTCGCCGCGATGTTGTCCCGCGCCATCGCGAGCGCGCTGCGCAGCGTGACCTGATCGGCCTTGGCGAGGCGGACATTGGTGCTGCCGCCCTTGCCCCAGCCGCCCGGCACCGGCCGGAAGATTTCCGGTTCGGCCTCGACCACGACAGCCTGCTGTTCGGGCGTCAGCTTCACCATGCCCCATGCCTTGTCGGGATAGCCGAGCGTCGCGAAGATGCGTTTGCCGACGCGGAAATCGGCGGTGCCGTGATGGGTGCCTTCAACCACATCGGGCAGGCTCAGTGCGGCGCGGCGGAAGCGATTTGCGGACATGGTCGCCAACATCGGTCTCGTCGGCGCAGCCTATCACGTGCCGCAGACCGTCACACGCCGGTCAGATCGTAGAATGCCGCGATCAGGCGCGTGATCTCCGTGGAGTTCGCGATCACCAGCGCAAGGTCGTCCTTCTCCGGCTTGCCGGACTGGATCCGCTCCAGCGCCTCGCTCGATTGCTTGACGATCGCGGCGATCCTGCGCAGCAGGTCCTCGCGGGTCACGATCTTGCTCAGGTCGGTGCTGGTGTATTTCTGCAGGTTCCGCAACCTGGTCTGGTCGAAAGGCTGCTTGAACGCACGCGATCCAGCCTGATCGACCAGAATCTTGTAGGCGGAGTCGTATCCTTCTTTTGCCGAATTGAGCGCGCGCCGGACCGCTTCCGGATTCTGTTCGGCGATCCCGCCAAGTACGCCGTTGCCGGCGGCGCAGTTGGCTCGCGCCAGGTTTGAGATCGGTTGGGCGACCTGCCTGTCCTGATCGGCTTGCCTTCCCTTCGTGATCACATCGTCCAGGGCGTCGGCGAGCGCGATCCGGTGAGCGCCCGTGCAGCAGGCAACCACGATGATTGCGAGAGCCGCCATCCTTCGCACCAGCATTGTCGCCTCCTACGGTATGTTGGTCTGATCGCATATCTTTTCGACGGCCGGCAGCTTGACGCCACTGAGCGCGAAGCCCTCCTTGCGAAACTTCGGACAAGCCTGGGTCGCGATTGCGCGCCAGGATTCCACGGAAATGCCGCCGTGCCGGTAGAGATCGTAGATGTTGGAAAACTTCGCGTCGTACAGTCCGGCGTAGGACTGCATCTTCTCGGGCGGGGCGTCGATGACGGGACGGAAGAAGTCGGTATAGTCCGACTGCATCTTGTAATCATTGTTGGTTCGATAGAAGTCGATCGCATTCATGATCTGAATGATCGCGATCCCCGCTCCGAAGGCTGCAACGCCAAGCGCCAGCCACGGAACGGCCCGGTCCTGCGGACGCGCCAACGCCAGCCTGAGAGCCGCGACCTCTCGCGTCAAACCATCGTTCTGCCGCTCTGCTTCCTTGAGATCGGCCAATCGCGCCACCGCGACCGGATCGACCAGCTCCGTGCCGTCGGCGGCGGTCTCGGTGGACAGGCGTCCAGCGGCAATCATGGCGTCCAGATCGGCAATCGAAAATGGACTGTTCTGGGCAACCTGGTCTTTGGAAATGCCGGGCATCGTCGCTCCGAAACGCGGCTGCAAGGCAATGATCGTACAATATCCAAGATATAGTTGATTTGGAGACAACCACAAGACGAATAAGTGTCGACTGCGCGTCTCGGCTACATCGCCCGCTGCGGCGTCACTCGCAGCAACTCCTGCAATTGACCGGAGTAGAATTTGGCGTCGCCGGTCGTGAGATGGCCGCGCGTCTCGCTGCTTGCCGGGATCAGGTAGATCCTGCCGTTCTTGATCCGCTTGACCGCTGCCTCGGTGACGCCGGTCTCCGGTGGATTGCGCTCGTCGTCGGCCGCGTTGATCGCAAGCAGGGTGGCCTCAATCTTCTCCATGCCGGCCGACGGATCGTAGTCGTGCGAGGCCTCCCATTGATAGATGTAGTCGTTGGCGTCGGCGGTGACCGGTAGCGCCAGTTGCTCGTCGACCAGCCTGTCGGCCTGCGCCGCGGTCGGTGCCTGCGTCTGATAGCCGAGCGTGCCGCCGGCGCTGGCGAAGCGATAGGCCGCGATGGCGTATTTCATCATCCGCGGCTGGCTCGCATAGTTGCCGCCATTGTAGTCGGGATCGTTGCGGATCGTCTCCAGCATCGCCCGCCGCAGGATCCAGTTGCGCGCCGCCATCGCGGTCGGCTGTGAGGCCATCGGCACCAGCACGTCCATCATCTGCGGATAGCGTACGCCCCAGATCCAGGTATGCATGCCGCCCATCGAATTGCCGATCACGAGCCGCAGATGCTTGATGCCGAGCCCTTCGGTAACGAGCCGGTATTGCGCGTCGACCATGTCGTTGTAGTCGTACTTCGGAAAGCTCGTCCGCATCGCGTCCGACGGCTTTGACGATTTGCCGTGCCCGATGCCGTCGGGAATGATGATGAAGTATTTCGACGCGTCGAGCGGTTGCCCCGGTCCGAACAACTCGCCGGCAAAGGCCGGCGTCAGCATGCTGGCGGCCGAGCCGCCGGAACCGTGCAGCACCAGCACCGGCTGCCCGGTCGGCGCGCCGACCGTGGTGTAGTGCAGCCGCAGTTCCGGCATCACCTCGCCGCTGTGGAACTTGAAGTCCTTTGCGATCCACTCGCCATCCTGTGGCGCGGGATAATCTGCGGCCATGGCCGATACCGACATCGAGACGAGAGCGGCCACAAGCGCCGCGCACAGACGGATCATGCTGCTTCTCCCCACGCGCGGCGCCCTTGTCCAGCCGCGTCGCTGCAAGCCTAGCATGACGCAGGCTGCTGTCCGAGAGCAGCTCTGCGCGCTGGCGCAGATGTGTCCGGCTAACTCGCCTTCAGGACATCGAGCGCATACCAACCCCAATAGACGCGGTGGCGCTGGATCAGGCCGTGCTGGATGTCCATCACCTCGACGAGATCCATCTGGTCGCCATCAGGGGCCTGGCGCGGATATTCCCAGGTGAGGATCCGGCCGTCGCTGAAGAAGCCCTGCTTGAACCGCCGCCGTTGCGGCGGATTGGTGCGGAACACGCGCGTGATGAATTCGCGCAGCGCCTCCCGACCCTGCACGATCCCATCCCTGGTCCGCATCAGATGCTGCACCAGCGGGCTCTCGATCGAGGCGTCCGGGGCGTAGAGCGCCAGCGCCGCTTCGAGGTCCTTGTTGCCGAGAGCCTCGTCCCAGAGCCGGTAGATGCGTTCCGCGTCGTTGCCGTTTGCTGTCATGATCGTTTCCTTGCATGTCGTCGACTGCCGCCGATTTGATCGGAAGACGTGCTCGCGACGTTTCAGGAAAATCTGAAATGAGTTTCGCAATGTTGCGAATGCGCGTAGACGTTTCAGTCCGCCATGGAGGACGATAGCGGTGGGGTCATCCCAATCCGTGCAGACCGGATTTTCGCGGATCGCCGAGGCCTTGGGCGATCCGGTGCGCGAGGCCATGGTCAGCGCGCTGGCCGACGGCAAGGCGCTCCCCGCGGGTGAGCTTGCCGCGGTCGCCGGCATTTCGCCGCAAGGCGCCAGCGCGCATTTGCAGAAGCTGGTCGACGCACGCGTGCTGTCGGTGTGGGCGCAAGGCAGGTTCAGATACTACCGGATCAGGGACGACGATGTCGCCGCGCTGATCGAGAACCTGGTCGACCTTGCGGCCAAAGCCGTTGGCGGGCGCAAGCGTGCGATGCCGGCCGAGCAGCTCAGGCAGTCGCGCACCTGCTACCATCACCTTGCGGGTCAGCTCGGGGTGCTGCTGTCGAATGCGCTGATCCGCCGCCGGCTCGTCATCATCGATGGCCGCGATGGTCGCGTGACCGAGCAGGGGCTGGCCTGGTGCCGCGCCGAAGCGATCGAGTTCGATCCGGCGCGGCAGCCGCATCTGCGGCTTTGCAACGACTGGACCGAACGGGTGCCGCATCTCGCCGGCCCGTTTGCCAATGCCGTGCTGGCGCGGCTCGTGGAGATGCGCGGCGTTGCGCCGCATCGGATTCCGCGCGCGCTGCGGATCACCGACCGGGGGCGCGCCTTCTTCGATCGGCTCGGCGTGCAGGTTCCGTTCTGAAGCCGCTAGCGGCCGTCCTCGACCTCGGTTTCCGGACGGTCGTTGCCGGAGGCCGTCTCGGTCAGCCATTTGCCGTCCGGGGTCTCATACTGGATTGCCTCGGTGCGGCCGGGAACGCGTTGCTCGTTGGCCGCGCGTCTGGCGGCGGCAAGTGCCGCGGCATGGGTGGGAAACGGTTCCGAGAACACCCCGTTGACGGTATAGGCCCAACCGCCGTCGTGCTGGACAACCTTGTAGATCACGTGGCTCATCCGGAACCTCGCTTCCGCCGTGGACGATGAGGCTGCCAGAATAGACCACGATGTCGTATTTTGCAGCAGCCGATCGTCCTTGAGCATGATCCGGAAAAGTGGAAGCCGGTTTTCCGAGAAGATCATGCGCAAACATCGAGACAGCCGCCCGGTTGCTGCGGGCGAGGGAGACCGCCATGTGCCGCAATATCAAGACGCTGTTCAACTTCGAGCCGCCCGCCACCGAGGACGAGATCCAAGCCTCGGCGTTGCAGTTCGTGCGCAAACTATCCGGCTTCAACAAGCCGTCGCAGTCCAATGAGGCCGCCTTCAACCTCGCCGTGATCGAGGTCTCGGACGCCGCGCGCAAGCTGCTGGTCTCATTGCAGACCACCGCGCCGTCCCGCGATCGCGAGGTCGAGGCGGAGAAGGCGAGGGAACGTTCGCGCCTGCGATTCGGCTGAGATCGGCGCATTCCGTGATGCAGGTCACGGTTCGGCGCCGCGCTCCGGGGCATCATCTGCCTTCACCCCGATCCCGGAGCAAACCCCGTGAAGCCTGCCGTCCTGCTCATCCCCAGCGCGATTGCGTTCGCGGTTCTCTGGACCTGCGGCATGCTGTGGTCGAGCGGCACGATCGACTGTGCCAATGTCACGATCCTGTCGGCGTGCGGGACGTTTGCAGGCGTCGCCTGGTACTACGCGATGCGCTGGGTCTTTCAGCTGATGCATCTCGTTGGGCCGTCTGACCCTCCGGCCAATCCAGGCGGCGAGCGGTGAGCGTCGGACGCAACGTGCCGGCCCGCGATGACGTGGACCTGACTGGCCGCGTCATCGCGCGATGACAGGAAGGGTTACTTCTTGTCCTTCTTGCGGTGCTTCTTCTTTTTCTTGTGATCGCCGTCTTCGTTCTCATCATCAGCGAAGTCGATCGCGTCGACATCGAGGGCGATCGCTTCCGCTGCCGCGCGCTCGGCGGCATCGCGTTCGGCCAGCTCGGCGGCCTCACGCTCCTTGGTGCGCTTGTGGTCTTCCCAGGCGTCGAAGATCATGTGCAGCCAAGGCATCACCTGCTCGATCGAGGGCAACTGGCCGGGCGGGCCGGCTTCCCCGCGCGGGCCGGCCGGACCTTGCGGTCCCTGTGCACCCGCCTCGCCGCGCGGACCCTGTACGCCGGCCTTGCCTTGCGCGCCCGGCTTGCCCTGGGGGCCTGCCTTGCCGACCGCGCCCACCTTGCCCTGCGGACCCGGCTTGCCGCGCGCGCCTTCCGGCCCCGGCCGCCCCGGATGTCCCTGCGGTCCCGGTTTTCCCGGCTCGCCCTGACGGCCCTGCGGCCCCTGCGCCCCTCGTGACCCCTGGCGGGAAACTGTCTCGTCAGCCACTGATTTGCTCCGTCGCGATTTGAAGCCGCTTGTAACAGAGGTTGGACGACGGCTTCAATTCTGCCTGTCGGCACCGACGCAAGCGATCAACAGTCATAATTCCATGGGCATTATGACAGCGGAGGACGTCTTGCGGGTCTTGAACGACAGATGCGGCGTGGCCGTGGGCGAGCCGCTCGACATCGTGGTGACGCGCCGCGACGTGCGCGACGAAGCGAGTTTTCGTGACACGGGCGTGCTCGATCTCTACGCCGAGCTGTTTCCAGCGAGCGAGCGCGACAGTCCGGACGACATGCTGCGCTGGCTGTTGTCGGATGATGTCGGCGGGATCAGGCACTTCAATGTCGGCGACCGCGCGATGTCACATCGCTTGGACTCGCGCTGCTTCATCCTGCGCGCCGCAGAGCGCGCGGTCGGGCTCGGCTTCTTCACCTACGATCACGCAAGCGACCTGATCTATTGCAACCATGTCGGAATCGGCGCGGCGTGGCGCGGCCGCGGACTGGCGCGGGCCTTCTACCGCGCGATCGTCGAGATGCTCGACGCGCTGTTTCCGCGCAACATCGGCGTGGTGCTCGAGGTCGAGCCATTCGATCATGATCATCTTGAGGTCATCATCGACGATCTGGAACGGACAGGTCGCCGGCAGCTCGCGGCGAACGCGCAGGCCGAGATCCGCAGATTGCTCCGCGTGAGCTGGTACGACGGCCTCGATTATTCGGTATTCTGCGGCGTGCAGACGATGCGGCCGCTCGTGTGCCGGTCGCCATGTCTCGATCCATTGCTGCCGTCATCGCAATGGGCAGGTGGCGAAGAGAATTACTGGCTGATGTGGCGAGCGCGGACCGGCGCACCCATCATGGAGACGGGCGCCGGCAAGCTCTGGCACAAGGCCGTCACGGCGATCTACATCGAGATCCTGGCCAAGTCCCTGGTCGCAGCCGATCCGAACGATCGGCGCGGCTATTGGGACTATGCGACCGCGTTGACAGCCAAGACGCTGCGTGCAGCGAGCGAGGTGCATCTCGCTCGCTGCCTCGGTGACGATGATCGCGCGTTGTTGACGCGCTGGCGGCGCCTTGCGATCGACCTGCCAATCTAGGGCCTGATGAGATCGGGCTGAGCTAAATCGGCGACGGAAATTCACCTCTCCCTTGGGGGAGGTCGGCGCGCAGCGCCGGGTGACGGTCAATCGAGAGCGCAAGAGCCCTGACCCGGATTGCACTGGACGATGCTTCGCATCGCCAAGCGCAACCCGACCTCTCCCCGACGGGGAGAGGTGAATCAAGGCTGCGCCGAGCCGACTCAACCAGAACTCATCCCGCTTTGGAGCCGCTATGCCGCGGCGTGCTCGTAGTGCGGCACGTCGATGCCTTCGGCGGAATATTCGCGGATCTTGTTCCGCAAGGTCCGGACCGAGAGCCCGAGCACGCGCGCGGCGCGGGTGCGGTTGCCGTCGCAGCGTGCGAGCGTTTGCAGCACCAGTTCCCGCTCGACTTCGTCGACGGTAGCGCCGATCAGCAATGGGACGATTTCATTGGGAGCCAGCGACGGCAGCAGAGCTTCCGGCGACGGTACGGTGGACGCGTAAGACATGAACTCCTCCCGATCAACGCCCGCCTCGTCGATGAGGCGGAGACATCGAGAACCAACTACCCCGTAAATCCACGGTGTGCCGGTTTGGTTAACAAGTCCTTAACGCCGCGCTAACTCCATGCTTTGTAAGCAAAATACCCAGAAATCGCCACGATTGCGGTTCCATCCGTCACAGGGTCCGGTAACCGCCATCGACCATCACGATCGATCCCGAGACATAGGCCGAGAGGTCCGAGGCGAGGAAGATCGCGGGCCCGACGATGTCCTCCGGCTTGCCGGCGCGGCCAAGCGGAGTGTGGTCCATGAAGACCTTCACGAGGTCCGGATTGGTGGCGCGCACCTTCTCGTTCAGCGGTGTCTCGATGAAGCCGGGGCCGATCGCATTGACGCGCACGCCGTCCTTGCCGAGCTCGGCGGCCAGCGCCTTGGTGAAGCCGAGCACACCGTGCTTGGAAGCGGTGTAGGCCGGCGAACTCGGCGTGCGCAGATGCACGAAGGACTGGATCGAACCGATGTTGACGATGCGCCCCTTGTTCTTGCGCAGCGGCGCCAGGAAGGAATGCGTCACGTTGAAGACGCCGGTGAGGTTGATCGAGATGATGTCTTCCCAATCCTTGATCACGGCCTCCTCGGTGCCGAGCATGCCGTTGCGGCGCGCAATGCCGGCATTGTTGACCAGGATCGAGACCGGTCCGACCTTGTCGGCGATCTGCTTCGCCATCGCGATGCAGGCGTCGCGATCGGTCACATCGAGCGCAAAGCTCTCCGCCTTGCCGCCGGCGTCGCGGATCTCCCTGGCCGCCTCCGCTGCCGCATCGCCGTTCATGTCGAGCAGCACCACGCGCGCTCCCTCGCGACCGTAGCCCAGTGCGATGGCGCGCCCGATGCCCGAGCCTGCCCCGGTGATGACGGCGATGTGATTGTCGAGAAGAGCCATAGCGTTTCCTTGTTCTGATTTGGGAGTGTTGCCGACAACACTATTCAAAACTGCGCCAAGCGAAACGCCAAGCCGAGTTTGTGCGTTGCTGTCATCCAGATTCGGATGACAAAATGGACCCGCATATCAGACACTGGAAAGTTGCGATCGAGCGCTTCTGCACTGCGCCGGATCCCGATTATCGCGAGATCGCCAAACTGGTCGCGGAGATCGCTGTGACCGATATTGATGAGACGCTGCGGCATGCGGCCGCACAGGTGCTGCCGATCCTGCGTCAGGCGGCCCTGAAATCGGCGGACCGCAGGACCCGGTCGATGTCGCTGCGCCGTCTTGGTATCGTCGCCGATGCGCTGCACACATTGTCCGCGCCGCGCTTCGGACGGCGTGGCCTGACGCCGAAGGCGTTGACCGAGGAGGAGCGCCACCGGCAATTGCTCGGCCTGCCGTTCGGCCGCCGGCTCGCAGCGACCGAAGTCCATCAGGCGTTCAAGCGCGCCGCCAAGACGGTGCATCCCGACGGCGGCGGCAACGGCGCGGCGTTCCTCGAGCTCGCCGCCGCGCGCGATGCCTTGATCAAGCATCACTGATGCTCGATCGCGTTGCGTCTGACAGCACAAGGCGAATGACGCGTCGTTGCGGCGTGACGTCCCTGCGTGTGGTCGGCGATCGCCTGGAGCGGGACGAGTCTTGGTTGAATCGGCTTGGCTCGGTCTCGGTTCACCTCTCCCCGCCGGGGAGAGGTCGGATTGCGCCTGGCGATGCGAAGCATCGTCCAGTGCAATCCGGGTGAGGGCTCTTGCTCTCTCGATAGACCGCAACCCCTCACCCGATTTGCTGCGCAAATCGACCTCTCCCAAAGGAGAGGTGAACTTTCGATGCCGTTCCAACTCGACCTATCTCATCAGGTGTTAGAACGAGCAGGTGCCGTTGTTCAGCAGGCCGGTCTTGTAGCTGAACGCGGCCTCGAAGGTCGGCAGCTCCTCGCTGACCACGGCGTAGTCCGCCGGCCACGGCGCGGTCGGGATGCTCTGGTCCCAGATCTGGCAGAAGCCGGTGTCCTGCCAGCGGATCAGGTGATAGGGCGTGGCGCTGGCGGGGCTTGCCACGGCAAGCACGGACACGGTCGCGGCAAAGGCGGCGCAGGCGATCGCAAGACGGCGCATGGGAAATCTCCGGTTCGAAAAAAGTGAATGCTCCGCGGCAATCGTGGAGCTCTGGGGCCGATCACCCCGGACATGCTGTGAGTGTTGCCGTCTCGGGAACTGGTTCAATCCGGGTTGCACCGAAACCATGCGAGTGAACGGCGACCGCTGTCTCAAATTGCGTCGTGGCGAGCGCTTGCTACAGTCGGCGGGTTGCGATTCGCATCCGCATCGTGAGTGAGACATTCCTGGGGAGACTGCGCATGAAGCTTTCGTCCACCCTTCGCGCCGCGCTGGTCGCGTTGATGGCGTTCACGGGGTTTGCTTGCTCGTCCGCGGCGCGTGCCGATAGCGGCTTCGTCAAGCTCACGATCTACAAGGCCGGATGGATCATCGGAGGCTCCGGCGGCAGCGGCGTCCTGACTTTCCGCGGCCGCTCATATCCGCTCTCGACCGGTGGTCTCGATTACGGCCTGGTGTTCGGCGGCTCCAAGACCGTGCTGCGCGGCCGCGTCAGCAACATCAATCGTCCGTCCGACGTTGCCGGCGTCTACGGCGCGGCGGGCGCGGGGCTCGCCATCGGCCGCGGTGCCCGTGCGATCGTGCTCACCAATCAAAAGGGTGCGGTGCTCGAATTGACCGGCCACCAGGTCGGCCTGATGGCCAACGCCGATCTGAGCGGTCTTGCGATCACGATGCGGTAGCGCGCTTCGTTCAATCTATCCCCGTCATTCTGAGGTGCGAGCCTCTTCGGCGAGCCTCGATGGATGAATCGGCGACCAGCCGGGCCGCGCATCCTTCGAGACGCGCGAAGACGCGCTCCTCAGGATGACGGGGCTGGGGGTCAGCGCGTCTGCGTGATTTCGGAATATTAGAAGTGTATCCGTGAGTTGCCCGACGTGTCAAGTCGAGCGCCGGCCATAGCCGGCTGCTTTGCATGGGGTTGTTTTCGACATTTTGGCAACGTGTCGCCCTGCGAGTGACCGCGGCGGACCTACCTGAACAGATGCAGCGCTGCGTATTGCAGCAGCATGATGGTCTTGGCATCGACGATGCGGCCGTCGCCGATCATGGCGAGGGCGTCGTCGATCGCAAGCTCCAGCACCTCGATGTCCTCGCCCTCGTCGGCGAGCCCGCCGCCGTCACCGATGCGCATCGCGGCGTCGTATTCGGCTACGAAGAAATGCAGCTTCTCGGTCACCGCGCCCGGCGTCATGAACGCTTCGAACACCTTGCGCACGTGTTCGAGGCGGTAGCCGATCTCTTCCTCGGCCTCGGCGCGAATGCGTTCCTCAGGCGCGGCATCGTCGAGCATGCCGGCGGCGGCCTCGATCAGCAGATCGTCATAGCCGTTGGCGAAGGCCGGGTAGCGGAACTGGCGCACCAGCACCACCGTGCCGGCCTTCAGATTGTAGGGCAGCAGCACCGCGCCATTGCCGCGGTCGTAGACCTCGCGCACCTGGGTCTGCCATTCGCCATTGCTGCGGCGGTAGTCGATTGTCGCGCTCTTCAGCTCGTAGCGGCGCTTCGAAAGCAGCTCGACGTCCTTGACGCGGACGCGGTCGGCGATGCTCATGCGTCAATCCTCAATTCGATCACGGCGTGGCTTCGCGGCCATCGAGCCATTTTGCCAGCATCACCGAGGTGGATTCCTCGTAGCCGAGCGACTGATAGAACGCGCCGGCCTTGGCGTTCTCGCGCCGCACCAGCAATTGCAGCTTCGGCACGCCGGCGGCGCGCAGCCAGTCCTCGACCGCGGTCATCATGACGCGGCCAAGGCCCTTGCCCTGGCTGCTCGGATCGACCGCGACGTAATAGACCCAGCCGCGATGGCCGTCGTGGCCGACCATCGCGGTCGCCACGATCGCGCCGGCGTCGCGACCGACCAGCACCGTCGAACTCGGTCCTCGCCGTGCCAGCGCAATGTCGGAAGCGGGATCGTTCCATGGCCGCGTCAGGCCGCAGGCCTGCCACAGCGCGACGACGTCAGGGATGTCGGCGTCGGCGATTGGTGCGATGGCGAGGGAGGGAGAGGGCACTGTCGCCTGCACGGTCACAGCACCTTGCCCGGATTCATGATGCCGTGCGGATCGAGCATCGCCTTGATGGAGCGCATCAGCTCGATTGCGACCTTGTCCTTGACGTCGGGCAGTTCATCGCGCTTCAGCACGCCGATGCCGTGCTCGGCCGAGATCGAGCCGCCCATGCGCAACACGATCTCGAACACCACGGCATTCATGTCGTGCCAGCGCGCCAGGAAGTCGGCCGCGTTGCCGCCGACCGGCTGGCTGACATTGTAGTGGATGTTGCCGTCGCCGAGATGGCCGAACGGCACCGGCCTTGCGCCCGGGATCAGCTTGACGACCGCCGCATTGGCCTCCGCGATGAAGGCGGGCACCGCCGCGACCGGCACCGAGATGTCGTGCTTGATCGAGCCGCCTTCCGGCTTCTGCGCCGCCGACATCTCGTCGCGCAGCTTCCAGAACGCCTGGCGCTGGCTCAGATTGGCGGCGATGACGGCGTCGTCGACGATGCCGTCTTCCATGCCCTGGGCAAGGATCGCCTCCAGCGTGTCGCGCGCATCGTCGCGCGACGACGACAGCTCCATCAGCACGTACCAGGGGTGCTTGCTGGTCAGGGGATCGCGGATGTCGATGCCGTGTCGGATCGAGAAGTCGACCGCGATGTCGGCGAGCAGTTCGAAGCTCGTCAGCGCACCGGCGGCCTCGTTGCGCGAGATCGACAGCAGCTTGAGCGCGGCTGCCGGCGATTTCAGGCCGACATAGGCGGTCTCGACCGCGCGCGGCCGCGGAAACAGCTTCAAGGTCGCCGCGGTGATGATGCCGAGCGTGCCCTCGGCACCGATGAAGAGGTTGTGCAGGTTGTAGCCGGTGTTGTCCTTCTTCAGCTTGGTCAGCGCGTTGAGCACGCGGCCGTCGGCCAGCACGACCTCGAGCCCAATCGCCATCTCGCGGGCTACGCCATAGGCGAGTGCCGCGGTGCCGCCGGCATTGGTCGAGAGGTTGCCGCCGATGGTGCAACTGCCTTCCGCGCCGAGCGACAGCGGGAACAGCCGGTCGACGTCGGCCGCCTTCTGCTGCGCGATTTGCAGCACCACGCCGGCCTCGCAGGTCATGGTGTTGGATTCGACGTCGATGTCGCGGATCTTGTCGAGCCGCCGCAGCGACACCACCACCTCGCCATTGTGCGGGGTCTGGCCGCCGACCAGGCCGGTGTTGCCGCCCTGCGGCACCAGCGCGATCCGGTGCTCGTTCGCCAGCTTGCAGATCGCGGCGACCTCAGTGGTCGAGCCCGGGCGCAGCACCAGCAGCGAGCGGCCGTGGAACAGGTCGCGCTCCTCGGTGACGTAAGGCTTGATGTCGGCGGCGTCGGTCACCGCATATTTGTCGCCGACGACGGCGCGGAACTTTGCAAGCAATTCGGGCGGAAGCGGCGGCACCGCTGATTGGACGATGTTCATTTTTTCTTGGTCTTTCACTTGATCGGGAGCTTTGTTTCAGCATGACCTTGCCGGGTCATGCTTCCCGTCCAACCGCTGCGCGGCGCAGCCGGTCATTGATGGCCTCGCCCAGCCCGTCCTCGGGAATGGGCATCACGGCGATAGCATCCGCATTTCTCTTGTCGAGCGTGCGAAGGTAGCCGAACAGATTGGCGGCGGCCTCGGCGAGATCGCCGCGCTCGGACAGGTTCATGACCACGGAGGCGGATTCGCGCCGTGCCACCTTGCCTGAGCCGAATGCCAACAAGGCCTCGCCGACATGGACGTCGCTGGCATTGAGCCGGACCGGTGTCCGCGGCGCGTAATGCGAGGCGAGCATGCCGGGGGCGACCGGCTGGCCGTCGGCCTCGGCGTCCTGCGGCGGTGATTGCAAGGCATGGCCGAGCACATGCTCGATCTCGGCGCGGGTCAGCCCGCCGGGCCGCAGCAGCACCGGATCGGAGAAGCAGCCGACGATGGTCGATTCGACGCCGACTTCGACCGGGCCGCCATCGACGATCAGGTCGATTCGGCCCGCCAGATCGCCGTTCACATGCTCGGCGGTGGTCGGCGAGACATGGCCGGAGAGATTGGCCGACGGCGCCACCACGGCACCGCCGAACGCCTTGATGATGTCGCGCGCCACCTTGTGGGCCGGGATCCGTATCGCGACCGTATCGAGGCCGGCGGTCGCCAGTTCCGCGACCGGGCAGGACAGCGCCTTGGGCAGCACCAGGGTCAGCGGACCGGGCCAGAATGCCTCCGCGAGCCGCAGGGCCTGGCCGTCGAACAGGGCGATTCGGCGCGCCGCGCCGAGATCGGCGACATGGGCGATCAGCGGATTGAAGGCCGGGCGGCCCTTGGCCTGGTAGAGCCGGGCGATCGCGGCCGCATTGCCGGCATCAGCGCCAAGGCCATAAACCGTCTCGGTCGGAAACGCCACGAGGCCGCCCTCGGCCAAAACCCCGGCGGCGGTGGCCGTGGCGGCCGCGCCGGCGGGCAGAACGTGCGTTTTCAGGCCTGTTTCCACTGTGACTAGATTCCTCAATTCGGTGCCTTGCGGTCCCCGAAACCCGACGCTATAAGCCGGGCCTCTTAGTCGGAGTGTGGCTCAGCCCGGTAGAGCACTGCGTTCGGGACGCAGGGGTCGCAGGTTCGAATCCTGCCACTCCGACCATCTTCCCCGAGGGTTTTTTCCTCTCATTCCCGTCCCCGGTCAAGTTGACGGCCGCGGTCTTGGCCGCCGAGCGGTGTCGCACGTCTTTCGTGGCTCGCGGTAACGGTTTCCTTTCGGGACATCGGGGCAGGACGGCTATGCGGATTGTGCCAGACGGCCGGGGCAAGCCGGCGGTCTCCGACGCAATTGTCCTCTATATTGTCGCCTGACCGGCGCGAAACTGCACTCGCGCGGAATTGGCCCTGACCCCTGCAAATCTGGATATCGATGATGCTGTCGCTTCCCAAAACCAAGATACGCGTCCTGTTGCTGGAGGGCGTGAACGATTCCGCGGTCCGGATGTTCGAGGCGAACGGCTACACCGAGCTGCAACGCCTGCCTAAGGCGCTGGGACCCGCGGAGCTCAGGCAGGCGCTGTCGGGGTCCATATGCTGGGCATTCGCTCGCGGACCCAATTGACCGCGGAGATTCTTGATGCCGCCGACCGCCTGCTGGTCGTCGGGTGCTTCTCGGTCGGCACCAACCAGGTCGATCTCGATGCCGCGCGAAAGCTCGGGATCCCGGTCTTCAATGCGCCATACTCCAACACGCGCAGCGTGGCCGAGCTGACCATCGCTGAAATCGTGATGCTGTTCCGCCGGATCTTTCCGCGGTCGGTCTCCGCGCATGCCGGCGGTTGGGACAAGTCCGCCGACGGCAGCCGCGAGGTGCGCGGCAAGACGCTCGGCATCGTCGGCTACGGCAATATCGGCTCGCAGCTGTCGAACCTCGCGGAAGCGATGGGCATGCGCGTGATCTATTTCGATCACACCGACAAGCTGCGTCACGGCAACACCGAGCCGGTCGACACGCTCGACGAACTGCTCGCGGCCAGCGATGTCGTCTCGCTGCACGTGCCGGAGACGCCGGCGACCGCCAACATGATCGGCGCGGCCCAGCTTCGGCTGATGAAGCCCGAGGCGTATCTGATCAACAACTCACGCGGCACGGTGGTCGATCTCGACGCGCTGGCGAGTGCCTTGCGTGAGGGCCGGCTGGCGGGCGCGGCGGTCGATGTGTTTCCGGTCGAGCCGGTGTCGAACGAGGCGCGCTTCGTCTCGCCGTTGCAGGGACTGCCCAACGTCATCCTGACGCCGCATGTCGGCGGCTCGACGGAGGAAGCGCAGGATCGCATCGGCGGCGAGGTGGCGCGCAAGTTGATCGACTATTCCGATGTCGGCTCGACCTTCGGCGCAGTCAATTTTCCACAGGTGCAATTGCCGGCGCGACCGACCGGCACCCGGTTCATCCATGTTCACCGCAACGTTCCCGGCGTCATGCGCCAGGTCAACGACGCGCTCTCCCGGCACGGCATCAACATCCTGGCGCAGTATCTACAGACCGACCCGGAGGTCGGCTACGTCGTGCTGGAGACCGACGTGGTGGGCGGCGAGGGCGAGGCGCTGCTCGCCGATCTGAGGGCCATCGACGGCACCATCCGCGCCCGGGTGCTGTACGACCAGAACCGGCCGCAGGGGTGATCGAGCAGGTCAGTCCGCCGAGAAGCCGAACGGGACGCTCGAGGTTCTGAAATCGTCGGGAAGGATCTCGCGCCCGATCGGCGGCGCCGATCGCGCCGCGCATCGCGGACGATGGCAGACGCGGCAGGCGACGCCGATCGGTGTGGGCTCTTCGGCGTTCGGCCCCTGTCCCTCGCGCGTGTAGATCAGCTGGCTCGCATGCTCCGCTGCGCAGCCGATCGCGATCGCGCGCTCGACCCGGATGGCGCCGAACGCGCCGCCGCCGGCGGTCACGGTGCGGGCGATCGAGAAGAAGCGCTGTCCGTCGGGCAATTCCAGCCATTGCGTCACGATCTGGCGCGGCGTCTTGAAGATGCCGTGCACCGACCATAGCGGGCACGCGCCGCCATGCTTGGCGAACGGGAAGCCGGCGCCGTCGAGCAGCTTGGAGATGTTGCCGGCCGGATCGACGCGGATCAGGAAGAACGGCACCTTCTCGAGACCCGGCCGCTGCAGGGTCGTGACACGGTGCGCCGTCTGCTCGAAGCTGGTGCCGAACTGGCGCGCCAGTGCTTCCAGATCGTAGCGACGCGCCTCGACTGCCTTTGCGAACACGGAGTACGGCATGATCAGCGCGGCCGCCGCGTAGGCGCCGAGCGCGCGGCGTGCCAGCAACTCGGCGCTCTTGCTGGTGAACTTGCCGTCCTCCACCGCCGCGCTGATCTCGTCTTCGAGTTCGAGATAGGCGAGCTGCTTGGCCAATTGAAAGTTGAGGCCCGCGGTGTCGAGCGAGTCCTCGAGCAGCAATTGCCTGCGGTGCATGTCCAGCCGCCGGATCGAGCCGAGCATGACGTTGGGCGGCAGATAGCGGACCTGGAGCTTGTGACGCTCGCGCAGTCGCTCGATAAATCCGGCCGGGCCGGCCGGCTCGTGGACGAGGCGTTCGGCTGCGTCGTCGAGATTGGCGAAATTGTTGCGCCGCGCGGCGAGGAACCGCCTGACCTCCGCGACCGGATCATTGGCGTCGAAATTCTCCTGCCCCGGAAAGGACGCGCCGCCTGCGAGGTCCGGCGCGCTTCGCTCCGCCAGCGCCAGCTGTTCCTCGCGATAGGCGGTGTAGAGGCGCAGGAACGCCTCGGTCATGCCGGGATAGCTGACCGCGAGGTCGCTGACCTCGAGCGCGGGGATGTCGATGTCGGCGAACATCGGTTCCTTCAGGATCGACTGCATGCGCGCGGTGTGATCGGCGCCGCCGTCGCCGGCGAGATCGGCCAGATCGATCTTGTAGGTGCGGGCGAGGCGAAGCAGCATGTCGGCGGTCACCGGCCGCTGATTGCGTTCCAGCAGCGCGACATAGGGGGCGGAGATCTCCAGATCGGCTGCCATGTCGGCCTGGGTCAGCCCGAGATCGCGCCGCAGCCGGCGCAGCCGGGGCCCCATGAAAACGGAACGGGCGCTTGAGGTTGCCATCGCCTAATCCATCGATTGTAAGATTCTTACAACAATACAATAGTTTCTTGTAAGTTATGACAAGTTTTCCGCGCCAGGTCTAGCTCCCGGCGAGACTGGGCTTACAAAAGAGCCCAGTTATTTCGTCACCGAAGGGATCACGGACATGAACTTCCAACCGCGCGGGATCAGCGACCGGGCCATCCAGGGACCGGCTTCCTATCAGAGCGAGCTTGAGGCGGCCGAAGCGCTGCTCAAGACCAAGGACACCTGGAACGGCGTTACCGCCGAGGCCGTGGCGCGCATGCGCCTGCAGAACCGCTTCAAGACCGGTCTGGACGTCGCCCGTTACACGGCTGCGCTGATGCGCGCCGACATGGCCGCCTATGACGCCGACAGCACCAAGTACACCCAGTCGCTCGGCTGCTGGCACGGCTTCATCGCGCAGCAGAAGCTGATCTCGGTCAAGAAGCACTTCGGCAACACCGATCGCCGCTACCTCTATCTCTCGGGCTGGATGATCGCCGCGCTGCGCTCCGAGTTCGGCCCGCTGCCCGACCAGTCGATGCACGAGAAGACCTCGGTGCCGGCGCTGATCGAAGAGCTCTACACCTTCCTGCGTCAGGCGGATTCCCGCGAACTGAACGATATCTTCCGCGCGCTCGATGCGGCCCGCAAGGAAGGCGACAAGGCCAAGGAAAAGGCGCTGATCGAGAAGATCGACAACTTCCAGACCCACGTCGTGCCCGTCATCGCCGACATCGACGCCGGCTTCGGCAACGCCGAGGCGACCTATCTGCTCGCCAAGAAGATGATCGAGGCGGGCGCCTGCGCCTTGCAGATCGAGAACCAGGTCTCGGACGAGAAGCAGTGCGGTCACCAGGATGGCAAGGTCACCGTGCCGCATGAGGTGTTCATCGCCAAGATCCGCGCCTGCCGCCATGCGTTCCTCGAGCTCGGCGTCGAGGACGGCGTCATCGTGACCCGCACCGACTCGCTCGGCGCCGGCCTGACCCAGCAGATCGCAGTCAGCCACAAGCCCGGCGACCTCGGCGACCAGTACAACAGCTTCCTGGATTGCGAGGAAGTGACGGCCGCCAATGCGCGCAACGGCGACGTCATCATCAACCAGAACGGCAAGATGATGCGTCCGAAGCGTCTGCCCAGCAACCTCTACCAGTTCCGTCCCGGCACCGGTGCGGATCGCTGCGTGCTCGACTGCATCACCTCGCTGCAGAACGGCGCCGACCTGTTGTGGATCGAGACCGAGAAGCCGCATATCGAGCAGATCGCCTCGATGGTCGACCGCATCCGCAAGGTCATTCCGAACGCCAAGCTGGCCTACAACAACTCGCCGTCGTTCAACTGGACCATCAACTTCCGTTGGCAGGTCTACGACGCGATGAAGGAAGCCGGCAAGGACGTCAGCAAGTACAACCGTGCCGAGCTGATGAAGCCGGAATACGACGAGACGCCGCTGGCGATCGAAGCCGACGAGCGCATCCGTACCTTCCAGGCGGATTCGGCCAAGCGCGCCGGCATCTTCCACCATCTGATCACGTTGCCGACCTATCACACGGCGGCGCTGTCGACCGACAACCTCGCGAAGGAGTATTTCGGCGAGCAGGGCATGCTGGGCTATGTCAAGAACGTGCAGCGCGCGGAGATCCGTCAGGGCATCGCCTGCGCCAAGCATCAGAACATGGCGGGCTCGGACATCGGCGACGATCACAAGGAGTACTTCGCCGGTGAGGCTGCCCTCAAGGCGGGCGGCGCCCACAACACGATGAACCAGTTCGGCTAATCGCCCGAACGGATCAAGATATCGGCGGACAGGCGGGATTGCGCGGCAGTCCCGCCTGTTTCTTTTTGGGCGGGGCGGTTTCGACCATGCTGACACGGTCGGGGCCGCCCCGTTGCGTTTGCATACCCTTCCCTCAAGACCCGGCGCATGTGTGGAGGTTCACGCATTCGACATGCGCATGATACCTTGCCAATTCGAGGGTACGCCACGCGATGAATGTCGGGCACTACACATCCGCCGTCGCCAGCTCTGCCGTGATGGAGCGGCTCAAGCCGTTCGATCCACGCGTCGTCGGAACGCTGCCGCTCGACCTGGCCGTGCCGGGCAGCGACATCGATATCGTCTGTCATGCGTTCGATCCCGACGCGTTCGCCGAGATCATCTGGACCCACTATCGATCAGCCGCCGATTTTGCGCTCTACCGATGGACCTCGGACACGCGGCCGGTGATTGCCCGCTTCATGTGGGACGGTTGGCCATTCGAACTGTTCGGTGACCACCGCCCGGTCGACCGGCAGCCGGGCTGGATCCATTTCGATGTCGAACGGCGGCTGCTTGCGCTGGACGACGGACGGCTGCGGCGAGCCGTCAGCAGATTGAGGGCAGGTGGCCTCAAGACCGAGCCTGCGTTCGCCGCCGTGCTCGGGATATCGGGCGATCCCTACCGCGGACTGCTTGAGCTTGCGGCCGCCACCGACGCCGCGTTGCGCGCGCGGATCGCGGCATGCGATCTCGCCTGATCACCGGTCTATGAACTTCATTCGCCCGGAACGAGGTGGCCGACTGGCGGCCGTGCGAGGCGCCGGTGCCTGCGGCGGGATAGATAGAGCAGGACGCCGGTCACCACGAACAGCGGCATCATGGCGGCGGCGAGCATGAAAGCGAGCTTGCCGGGCCATCCCAGGATGGCGCCGCGGTGGATGTCGAGCACGGCGGCAAGGACGCGCTCGCCGGACGTCTTGTCTGCATAACGATCCGACGCGATGACGCGACCGGTGACGGCATCGATACGGAACTCGTCACGGACGCTCTCAAGCGACGAGTCCCGTGACCATGACCGCACGCGCACGGCGGTGCCCGCACCCGCCGGCAGGGTCAGCAGCGCCCGTCCGTAATCGTTGTTCTCCTGCTGCAGGAACGCGGTCCAGACACGATCGAAGCCGAGCGGCTTTGCTTCGGCCTTGCTTGTATCAACCTTGTTCGTATCAGCCTTGTTGGTATCGGCCTTGGCGTCAATTTTGCCCTCGGTTGCCGCCGCGCCGCGCGGCGGCTTGGGTTGCATCGCGGCCGCCGTGGTCTGGGGCCGCGCCAACAGCCAGTTGGCGCCGGCCTTGTACCATTCGAACGAATACCAGAGGCCGGTCAGCGTCATCACCAGATAGACCGGCAGCACCCAGGTGCCGATCACGGCGTGCAGGGAGCGATGCAGGCCACGCCCGCGCAGCCCCAGATTTGGCTTCAGCCACATCTTCACGCTGCGGGCGCGGTGCGGCCAGCGCAACACCATGCCGGATATCAGCATCACGATCAGGCAGATCGCGGCGGTGCCGGTGATCTTGCGGCCGATGCCATTGCCGTCGCCCGGCAGCAGCATCCACCGATGCAGCTTGCGCACGGTGGCGAAGAAGTCCTCGCCGCGCGGCGAGCCAAGCACGTGCCCATTATAGGGGTCGACATAGACCGAGGACGGCCGCGTACCGCCTTCGCTGCGGGCAAAGCGGATGCGTGCCGCGGCCGCTGGGTCGCTGGCCATGGTCACGGCCGAGACCTTGCCGAAGTCGCCCGCGCCTTGCAGCCGCGCGACCAGTTCGTCCGGCGTCAGCCGCCGCGTTGCGCTGGCATCGACGCGCATGATGTCGCCGTTCAGACCGGCTTCGATTTCCTCCTCGAAGCTCATCGTCGCGCCGGTGATGCCGACCACCGCCCAGATCAGCGCCAGCGCAAGGCCAATGATGGAATGGACCTGCAGCAACGCGGCCCTGATCGAGGATTTGTTCATGGGATCAGAAGATGTGGCGCACCGGAACCAGCGGGGCTTGTCGCAATCGCCGCCTATTCAACAGCGCGTCGGGACCCTACCGAAGAGCTCGCAGCGATGCCACCCACGCCGGTTTGGAATCGATCCAAGCTGCCGCGGGACGCTCCAATGTGTCGGCGGGGTGACGCGCGGGTACTAGCTCAGCTTGACGGACAGCTCGATGCCGCCCTGGTGCGACAGCAGCACGGAACGAAAGCCGTTGCGCGGATCGCGCACCAGGGAGGTGTAGTCGCGATAATCCTGCTCGAACAGTTCGACATTGTCGCACAGCACGACCGCGCCGGCCCGGAGCTGCGGGGCCACCACGTCGATGACCGGCCGCACCAGCGGGATCCAGCTGTCGAGCAGCAGGAAATCCACCGGCCCGCCGGCGTCCTTCAGGGTTTGCCTGGCATCGCCGATGCGGATCTCGACGAAGTCGGAGAGGCCGGCATCGGACAGGTTCTGCTGTGCGATCGCGGCCTTGCTGGGCTCGATCTCGGTTCCGATCACCACGCCTTCGCCGCCGAAGTCCCGCATATTGTCGCGTACGGCCGCAGCGAGGTAGATCGTCGAGACGCCGAACGAGGTGCCGAATTCGACGACGCGCGTGGCGCGAAGCGAGCGGCACAGCAGATAGCAAAGGTCGCACTTTTCCGGGTCGAGCGCGACCAGCTTGTCGCGCACGAAGCTCATGTCGTCAGCGGAGCCGGGATTGGTTGGGCCGCTGCCGGCGCGCCGCTTGGCGTCGTAGTATCGCCGCATCTCCGGGGATTGCTGGGTCTCGAGGTCTCGCAGCCGCGCCAACACCGTTTCGGCGCGCGGATCGCACAACACATTGCTCATGACGTCACCTTCTGGATCATCAGCAGCTGCATCTAAAGTCGAATATCCTTCGAAATTTGTCAACGCTGATTTTGCCGCGGCGGCCAGCCGCGGATTGGCGCGCCGGCAAATACTGCGCCATCTCGAAACCGGAATTCGCGTCGCTAGAATTTCACCGTCGCCGAGAGCGAGAAGCGCCGCGCATCGCCCATCGCCACGGCCAGGTTGCTGACGGCGGAGGGATAGTAGACGGTGTCGAACAGGTTCTTGACGTTGAACTGGTAGATCACCGGCAGCGTGTCGACCTTGGTCTCGTAGGTCGCGAAGATGTCCGCGACGGTGTAGGACGGCAGCACGAAGCTGTTGTTCGCGTCGCCTGGCCGGTCGCCGACATAGCGCGCGCCGCCGCCGAGCCGGAGCCGGCCGGGCAGGGTGGTGCCGAAATCATAGACCAGATAGAGCGAGGCCGTGTTCAGGGCGACGTTCTGCAACTGCTTGCCGGCATAGGTCGGGTCTTCGATCACGCGGGCGTCGGTATAGCCATAGCTGCCGATCACGCTCCAATTGTCGGTCAACCTGCCGGTGACGTCGAATTCGGCGCCGCGCGAGCGTACCTTGCCCGCCGCCGTGTAGACGTTCAGCGCGGTCGCCGGATCGAGCTGGCTCACCAGCACGTTCCGTTTCTCGATGTCGTAAACCGCGACGGTGCCGGAGAGGCGCTTGTTGAGATCGAACTTGACGCCGGCTTCGTATTGCGTGCCTTCCTCGGGCGCTATGTTCGAGCCGAGTACGACACCGCCGCCATTGCTCAGGGGCGCGATCGTCGAGTTCGGCTTCAGCGATTGCGTGTAACTCGCATAGAGCGAGACCTGGTCGGTGAGCTTGAAGATGGCGCCGCCGAGCGGCAGCACCTTGTCGGCCGACACGTTGGTGTTGGTGATGAAGGGCCGACCCTTGCCGGCGAGCTGGTCGTAATCCATGTAGCGCACGCCGCCGACCAGCGCGAAGCGCTCGGTCAAATGCAGCGTGTCCTGGAAGAACAGCGACCACTGGCCGAGCTTGTCGGTCTGGGCGCTGTCGACCGCGGACACCGTGGTCCCCGGCGTGATCAGCCCATACACCGGATTGTAGACGTTGAAGCTCGCCGTCGATTGCCGGATCAGATTGTCGCGATAGATCGTGCGGTACTGGCCGTCGCCGCCGAACACCACCTCGTTGCGGAAGCCGCCGAGCCAGACATTGCCCTGCAAATAGGAGGTGCCGTAGCTGACATTGCTGAGCGAGCCCTGCGTGCCGTCATTGCTGCGGGTCTCGACGCCTGACTTGATGCCGGTGATGCGGAGCTGGTTGGCGCTGAAGGTCTCTGTGTTGTAGCTGTAGGCTGCGAACAGCTTCCAGTCCTGGTTCAGGCGATGCTCGACCGAGGCCTGCATCAGGTCGGAAGTGCCCCACATGTTGTTGAACGGTTCGTCGAGCCGGCGCGTCGCCGGAATCGCCAGCGGCGCCTTGGTCGCGGGATCGAGCGCGGTGCCGCGGTCGAACGGCGAGATGAATTCGCGGTGCTCGTAGTTGAGCTGGACGGTGGTGTTCTCGCCGTACCACGCCAGTGACGGCGCGATCAGCATCTCCCGGTGGCGCCCGAAATTGCGCCAATAGTCCTCGCTCACGCCGTAGCCGATGAAGCGATAGGCGAGGCCGCGATCGCCGATCGGGCCTGTGATGTCGATGGTGCCGTCGGCGCCGTTCTTGTTGTTGGCGTAGGTCGAGCCGAGCAGGGTCACCGAACCGTGCTGATAGAGCTCGGGGCGCTTGCTGATGGTGTTGACGATGCCGCCGGGGTCCATGATGCCGTAGAGCAGCGACGCCGGACCCTTCAGCACCTCGACGCTCTCGACGGCCGCATTGAGGCTGCGGCCCTGCACCAGCGGCATGCCGTTGCGCATGATCGAGCCGTCGCGGTTGTCGCCGAAGCCGCGGCGGATCACGGCGTCCTGGGTGCCGGCCAGCGTGTTGGTCTGGGTGACGCCGCTGACATTGGCCAGCGCGTCGTCGAGGTTGCGCGGCAGCTGATCCTTCAACACCTGCTCCGGCACCACGTTGACCGCCTGCGAGGTGTCGAGCGGCGAGGCGCCGCTGCGCAATGTGGTGGAGCTCGGCATCGCGCGGTAGCCGAGTTTGGCTTCGTTCAGTGCCGCGGCGGCCGCGGCTGCGCGCTCCGACGGCGTTGGCGGTGTCGGCTGCGTATTCCGGGCGCGCTGCCGTGCCGCGGTGGCAGCCTGTGTCCGCTGCGCCGGCCGTGCCGAACTGGCTGCCGGCTTGCGCTTCTGCGTCGGCTGGTCGACCACGACCGGCGGCAATGGCACGCTCGATTGGGCGCTTGCCGGCGTCGCCGCGGCGGAGAGGTCGGCGAACAGGAAGGCCGCGCCGATCAGCAGATGGGTGCGGCCCTTGTCGGCGGCATTTCGACGGTCGCCGATAACACGGCCATCAGCATTCACAGGCACTCTTGGACTTCCGATTCACGCGAACTCGTTCACGCCGGGCCTCTAGCAGTCGGCGCGCGCGAAAAGAACCGGAGCAGGCTTGAATCTCTCTAACCGGGTTGGACTTGATCGTTCTGAGGCGAAGTAAAGCTCGCGCGTGTGTGCGAGCCTTGTACATCGTCGCCTGATTGTCGCATCGGTGCGTCAATTGGTCGCGCGCCTCTGCCCCGAGGCCGCACGCATCGATGGATGCAGACCGTGTCGCGCAAAGCGCTCACGACATCGCCAGGCTGACAGGTGCCGAGCCGACCATGCCGGTGCTCACACCGTCGCGCGCCATCGATTCGATCGCGCTCCAGTTCTCGCGAAAGATGCGCGCCGCCTCGTTGGCACTCTCCGCCTGGATCGTCAGGCTGCACGCGCGTCTCGCGCCGTTGCTGGCGAGCTGGAAGTAAAGGACATACCCAGACGATTCCGCGCCCTGTGCGCCCAACGGTACCTGCTGCATGTAGGTTTTCCCCAATCGTGTTTTTGTTGCGCCATCCGCGCGCAGGATTTGACAGCGATGCGGCACCTTCGTGATTCAAGACGCGCAATCTGCTCGATTGCGCGTTTTTATCCGACGGTGTTGCCGGGATTCAACAGACATTGGAACCAGCGCGGCGCATCGACTGCAACCCATCCGCGATCACAGCGTGGGTTCAACTTTCGCGGCGTGGCCTATGCGTCGCCATCCGGATGCACCATCAGGGTTTCCTGGATCGAGGTCGCGAGCATCGTTCCCTCGCGATCATGGACCCGGGCGATCGACAGCCCGCGGCCGCCATCGGCGCAGGGACTCTCGGTTTCCACATGCATCCATGCGTCAGGTGAAAACGCTTGGTGAAACCAGATGCAGTGGTTGAGGCTCGACAGATAGAGTGGTGCGCGTGATTGCAGGTCGCGGAGGTGGCTGCCGACGCTTGAGAAGTTGAGCCACCAATCCGAGAGATAGGCGAACACCGCCGCCTGGGCGCGGGAACCCGCGGCAAGCGGCCGCCGGCATCTGATCCAGAACCGCAGCCGCGGTCCCGCTGACGCGGCCGAGAGCTGACGATCGATCTCGGGGATACGAAAATCCATGCTCGGCTTGATGTGCTGCGAGTAGGGGCCGAGCGGCCGCAACTGCGCCATCAGTGCATCGGGGATCATGGAGAGATCGGGCAGGCTGTCGGGGTCCTCCGAGGCTGCGAACGGCGCAGCGTGGCGTGGACCCGGCTGCGGCGCGCAGAACGTGGCCTGCGCGCTGAGTACCGTTCGCCCGTCGCCCTGGTGGCCAACGACATGGCGCGAGGAGAATCGCTTGCCGTCCTGGAGGACTTGCGCGTCGAAGCTGATGCGGCGGGCCGGATCGGCGCCGCGCAGGAACAGGAGCTGCAACATCGCCGCCGGGCGATCTTCGGGGGCGCTCAGCGTCGCGGCCATCATCGCCTGGCCGAGGATCTGGCCGCCATAGGACCGTCCGTTGAGATTGCCGTCGCCGTAACGGCTGCGATAGCGAAACGGGGCGATGGTTTCGAGCGAGACCAGCGCCTCCGCCGCCTGGTTGTCCCATGGATCGCAGGCGGCTGCGCCACCGTCCGCGATGCGGATGCCTTGTCCGTCCATTCCGATCACATCGCCGGGAATTTCTGCGGTCCCGGATAGAGCGGATAGCCGGCGGCGACGCCGTATTCGCTGATGCCGAATCCGGTCTCGCCGCCGCTCTCCAGCCGGACGACGTGATCCGACAGCGTGCGTGCGATGGCGCGTGTCGCGGCATCGTCGAGGTTCCAGACGTCGTGCGCGGCATCGTGCTCGCCGCGGTCGTCGCCGTGGGTCCAGCCCTGCAACCCGCCATACATCCCGGCCTTGAGATAGAACCGGGTCGGCAATCCCAGCATCCTGACATGACGCGGCGCGCCGCGATCGAAGGCGAAGGTGAAGTCGGCCGTCGCAATGGTCTGGCCGAGCGGATCGTCGGCCCACTCGATCCTGTGCTCGACCGAGGTGACTTCGCGATGCGACACCGATCCGTCGGCCTCGCGGCGGAATTCGGTGCCGGAGAGGTAATGTGGCTTGCCGGGCGTTCGCTCCTTGATGAAGATCGATAGCGCCGACTGCGGAAACTGGAACATCGACCAGGTCCAGAAGAAATTGCGATGGGTCGCAACCGGCGGCCTCGCCTCGTCGGTGCGCATCTCGGAACGCAGGCCCCAGGAGCGGTCGCGCTGTCCCCACCACAATTCGGGCTCGATCTCGTAGCGCTTGCCGTCGGCGACGATCCAGCCGCGCCAGCGGCCGAACTGCGAGACGCGGGCGAGGTCTTCCTCGACGACGCCGTTGCGCTCGCGGAAGTTCTGCTTCTCCTGCGCCGCCGGAAAGCTCGCCCTGAATTCGAGCGCGAAGCTGATGCCGGACGGGTTCTCGGCGAGCGACAGCCGGTGCAGGCTGTTGCCCTCGACGATCTCGATCCTGAGCCCGCCGACCTCGGTCTCCAGCGGGCGGGTCCCGAGCCGGCGCGAGGCACGGAAATTGTGCTGGCGGCGGCCGATCGTGATGCCAGCGAAGCCGTCCATCACGTTGCGGTTCGGATAGTAGCCGAGCCCGATATCGATCAAGAGCTCGCTGCCGTCGATCGGGTGCGCGGTGTACCAGTAGCGCTCGGTGAACCTGACGTCGCCGCCGCCCGCCTTGGCAAACGGCTGCGGCGTCTGGTGGCCGATGAGATCATCCTGGGCTGTCAGCATTGTTCTTGTCCTTGTGTTTGAGCCTCGGTCGTTCGATGTGCGGTGCGGTCAGTCCTTGGCCGCCTGCTTGGCCGGTCCAGCGCCCACGATGTCGCCGAACAGCACCCAGGTCTTGCCGTCGAAACGGGCGAAGCGGCGTTCGGTGATCGCCGCGTAGTCCTGCGGCGTGGTCTGGATGGTGATGCCCGGCAGCAGCATGGGGAGCTCGATGCCGCTGAGATTGGTGGCCTGCTTCAGCACGTTCTCCCGGGTGAGTTTGTCGCCGCAGCGCTGCAAGATGATCGCGCCGAGCTGTGCCGTGGTGTAGCCGGTCACCGCGATCACGTCGTTCGGGTCCATGCCCGGCATGTATTTGGCGACAAAGGCGAGATAATCGGTCATGCCCTTGTCATTGGCCCAGGCGGGATCGTTCGGCGTCTTGTAGGAGGTCGTGGTCAGGATACCGGTGGAGGCGTCGAGCCCCGCAGGCACCAGCACGCCGGTGATCGAATTCGCGGTCGAGCCGAGGAAGATCAGCGGCTTCCACCCGAGTTCGTGGATCTTGCGGATCGCCATCGAGGCAAATTTGTTCTGCGCGGCGATCAGGATGGTATCGGCGCCCGAGGCCTTCAGGTTCACGATCTGGGAATCGATCGTCGGCTCGGTCGATTGATACATCGCCTCCTTAACGATCATCGCCTCCGCTTTCGCGCCGAGCCCTTCCTTCAGGCCAAGCACGAAATCCTTGCCGATATCGTCGGCCTGCAAGAGCACGCCAATCTTCGCATCCGGCTTCTCGCGCAGGACGTAGCGCGCGATGATCCGGGATTCGTTGACGTAGGTCGGCGAGTAGGGCGTCGTCCACGGGAACTGCTTCGGATCGTTCCAGCGCGTGCCGCCGCTCTGCACCAGCAGCTGCGGGACGCCGTTGCTGTTGAGAAATTTCTGGATCGCGGCGTTGGTCGGCGTGCCGAACGGCGCCATGATCGCGAGCACCTTGTCGTTCTCGACCAGCGCCCGCGTCACCTCGACGGTCTTGGGCGGGCTGTAGGCATCGTCGCGGGTCAGCAGGTTGATGTGGCGGCCGTTGATGCCGCCTTTCTCGTTGAGCATGGTGAAATAGGCGAGCATGGTCTTCGGAAAGCTCGCATAGATCGACGCCGGTCCGCTGTAGGGCGCATTGGCGCCGAGCAGGATCTCGGTGTCGCTGACCCCCGGACCATAGGCCTTCTCTGCATTCGCTGGCGCGAGTGCGCCGGCGAGCGCGAACGCCCACACGGCGAACGTGACGATTGGCTTCCGCATCATCCCCTCCCATGACGGCCCTCTTCGCGGGGCTCGTTAATCACTGCGGCGGTGCCTTGAGGCTTTACCCGTCGCGTCGGTCATGCAATAATAGACCGTCTGTCCGGATTATCAACTGGAATCTCCGGGCGGAAATGATCGGCTTCGCGCGTGACGGAAACATCCGCGCGTGCGCGGCCGCCTGGCGGTGAGGAGGAAACATGAAGCTGACGCAGGCGCTCATCTCGGCAGTGCAGTTGCGCAAGGACGCACCCGGCACCATCCATGCCGGACGATCGCGGAGCTGGAAGGAGATCGGCCGCCGCGTCGCCTGTGCCGCGGGCGGGCTGCGGCGGCTCGGCATCGCGGCCGGCGACCGCGTCGCGATCCTGGCGCACAACAGCGATCTCTATATCGAGGCGCTTTATGCCATCGCCTGGGCCGGTGCCGTTGCGGTGCCGCTCAATACGCGCTGGGCGGTTGCCGAGAACGCCTACGCGATCGATGATTCCACACCAAAGCTGCTGCTGGTCGACAAGGCCTTTGCCGAGATCGCATCGGCGCTGAAGGGCGCGAAGTCACTCACCGCGACGATCTATCTCGACGAGGGCGAGGTTCCCGACGGCATGCGGAGCTATGATGAGCTCGTTGCACAGGCGCCGATCGAGGATGCCTCCGGTGCCTACAATGATCTCGCCGGCATCTTCTACACCGGCGGCACCACGGGCTTTCCCAAGGGCGTGATGCTGTCGCACGCCAACATCATCTACGAATCGCTGGTCTGGATCTATGCGCTCCGTTTCCGCGAGGACACCCGTTATCTGCATTCGGCCGGCATGTTCCATCTGGCCGGCACCTCGCCGATGATCGCGCTCACGCTGGTCGGTGGCACGCATGTCACGATCCCGAAATTCGAGCCTGAGCTTGCGATGAAGACGATCGCCGAGCACAGAGTGGATTACTGCCTGTTCGTGCCGACCATGCTCAACATGATGCTCAACCATCCGTCGTTCGGCACGTATGATCTGAGCAGCGTCAGGGATTGCGAGTATGGCGCCTCGCCGATGCCGGACGCGCTGCTGGTCAAGCTGATGCGGGTGCTGCCGAGCTGGCGTTTTCACCAGGGCTACGGCATGACCGAGAGCGCGGCACTGGCGACGATCCTGCCCTGGGAATATCACGCGCTGGAAGGGCCGCTCGCGGCCAAGCGGAAGTCGGCGGGGCGCGCGGCGCCCGGTGTCGAAATCCGCATCGTCGATCCCGCCGGCAATGAGGTGCCGCGAGGCACGGTCGGCGAGATCGCGATCCGCGGCGCCGGCGTGATGCTCGGCTACTGGCGCAAGCCGGAGGAAAGCGCCCGCGTGCTGCGCAATGGCTGGCTGCACACCGGCGACGGCGCCTGGATGGACGAGGACGGCTTTGTCTATATCGTCGACCGCCTGAAGGACATGATCGTCTCCGGCGGCGAGAACGTCTATTCCGGCGAGGTGGAGAACGCGATCTTCCAGCACGAGCATGTCAAGGAATGCGCCGTCATCGCGGTGCCACATCCGCAATGGGGCGAGGCGGTGCACGCGATCGTGGTGCCGAAGGATGGCACCCGGCTCGATTCCGAGATGGTGATCGCGCATTGCCGCACCTTGATCGCGGGCTACAAATGCCCGCGCTCGGTCGACATCCGGCTCGAGCCGTTGCCGCTGACCGGCTCCGGCAAGATCATGAAGTCGGCGCTGCGCGAGGAGAAGTGGCAGGGCTATACGAGGTCGGTCAATTGATGCCGGAAGCTGCGAAACGATCCGACGATGTGGCGGATGCTGCGCCGGACCTCATGCGCCCGGCCGCCGTCAATGACGATGCGGTGCGCAGTGCGCTCGCACGACATTTGTCGCGGACATCCGGGAGCCGGACGGAGATCACGAGCTTCGGCCGCAAATCGTCGGGCTTCTCCTGGATCACCTACGCTTTCGTGGCGCGCTCGGCCGAGGGAGACCGCAAGCTGATCCTCCGCGTCGGTCCGCCGAGCGGGCTATTTGCGCCATATACGGTGCTGCCACAGGTTTATGCGTTGCAATCGCTGGCCGGCACCGGCGTTCCCGTTCCGGCGCTGGTGTCATCAGAACAGGATGGCGCGGAGATCGGCTTTCCCTTCTTCATCTGCGCGCATGTCGAAGGCGAGGTTCCGGCGCCCTGGGCGGCAAGCGAGCTTGATCCGGAGCACAAGCGCGCGATCGCCCGGCAGTTCGTCGAGATCCTCGCATCATTGCACCGGATCGATGCGGGCACGACGCCGTTTGCGACGTTGCAGCAGGGCGAAGAGCGTGCCGAGCTGCGCGCGATCAGTGGCTGGCGCGCCTCGCTCGCGCGCCCGACGGCGCGATACTATCCGCTGCTCGATTGGGGCGGCCGCTGGTTGCACGACAATTGCCCGCAGCCGCCACGCCGCACCATCGTGCATGGCGACTACCGGATCGGCAACTTCATCGAGCACGAGGGGCGGATCACGGCGATCCTCGATTGGGAATTGACCCATCTCGGTGATCCCCATGAGGATCTGGCCTGGGCGATGATGCCGACTTTCAACGCCAGAAGCCGCAAGCTCTACGGAGTGCTCGAGCGCGCCGAGGTGATCGATCTCTATCAGCGCGCCTCGGGCATTGCAGTTTCCGACCGCAGTCTCGCCTTCTACGAAGCCTATGCGCTGTATCAGGCCGCCGCGATCCAGATGTGCGCGGTGCGCGCCTTCGAGGTCGACCGCTTCAACGACATGCGCCTCGCGGTGATGGCAAGCCAGATGCCCTCGATCGTGCGGGCCTTCGAGCGCGCATTGGAGGCTGTGGCATGAGTGCATCTTTCGAGCGGCTGATCGACGGCATCATCGATGCCTTGCAAAGCCACGTCGTGCCGAACAGCCGGGACGATTTCGTCCGCGGCCAGGTGTTTTCGGCAATCTACGCGCTGAACGGGCTGAAGCTCGCCGCCGACTGGAAGGCCGGGCCATTGCTCGAGCAGGTCGGCCTGCAAGACGACACCTTTGCTGCGATCAGGCGATTGGCCGACGGCATGGCGCATCCGGAGATTCCCGCGACGCCCCGTGTTCGCGGCAACATCTCCGATGTCGCCGCGATCGAGGCGCTGCGGGACGAGGGCGACCGGCAGCTCGGACAGCTTCTGTTATGGGCCAGCGGCGAGGGCGCGCGTGCGGCTGACCGCGCTGCCGCGAACGAGACCGAGCGCCTGCTGCGGCGCGCGATCTGCGACCAGCTCAAGATCGAACTCGCGACGACGCCGAAGTCGATGTTGCAGCAGATCGCGGGCGGTGACGGCGGCGCGGCGCAGGGCTGAGGCAAAGACGCTTGCCGGTCCGCCGCGAGCGTGTTATTCATTGACCGAACGGTCGTTCGGATTATTATTGGCGGCCGGCAAGGCATCCGCAGGCAAGCGGCGGGCGAGGGAGACCGAGCGATGAACATGATGACCGGCGTCTCGCCATGGGAGCGGCTGATCCGGCCCGACCGGGTGCACGGATCGCTCTACACCGACCCCGAAATCTTCGAGGCCGAGCTCAAGCACATCTGGTACCGGACCTGGGTCTATGTCGGCCATGAGAGCGAGGTGCCGAACGCCAACGACTACGTGGTCAAGTCGATCGGCCCGCAATCCGTCATCATGACCCGCGACGAGCAGGGCAAGGTCAATCTGCTGCTCAATCGCTGCTCGCATCGCGGCAACCAGGTCTGCTCGTTCGAGCGCGGCAATGCGCGCTCGTTCACCTGTCCATTCCACTCTTGGACCTTCGCCAATGACGGCCGGCTGGTCGGCTATGCCTTCCCCGACGGCTACGAGGGGCAGGACAAGGCGCAGCTCGCGCTCGGCCGGGTGACGCGCGTCGAGTCCTACCGCGGCTTCGTGTTCGGCTCGTTCGCGGCCGATGGTCCGACCCTGAAGGAGCATCTCGGCGGAGCCGCCGAGACCATCGATCGCCTGGTGCGCGCCTCGCCCGAGGGCGAGGTCGAGATCACGGCGGGCTTCCTCAAGCATCGCGTCAAGGCGAACTGGAAGTTCATCCTGGAGAACGAGTGCGACGGCTATCACCCGGCCTTCGTGCACACCTCGATCTTCGGCGTCGCCGACAGCATGATCGGCAAGCTCTATGGCGGCGCCTCGACCGCGCTGACCCGCGATTACGGCAACGGCCATACCGAGATCGATTTGCGGCCCGAGTTCCGCAAGCGCGATGCGCCGATGAGCTGGTTCGGCACCAGCGAGGAGCGGCTGCCGGACTATACGGCGCGGATGAAGGCGGCCTATGGCGATACCGCGGCGCGCGAGATCATGATCGACGGCACCCCGCATGTCATGATCTTCCCGAACCTGTTCATCGCCGAGATCCAGATGTTCGTGATCCAGCCGCTCGGCGTCGATGACAGCGTGCAGCACGTCACCGCGCTGCAATTCAAGGGCGCGCCCGATCTGAACCGACGGTTGCGCCAGCAGACCATGGGCTCGGTCGGTCCGGCCGGCTTCCTGCTCGCGGACGATTCCGAGATGTATGAGCGCTGCCATCGCGGCGTGCTGGCGCGCAATCCGGAGTGGATATTTCTTGGCCGAGGCGAGAAGCGTCAGCGGCAGGATGAACTTGGTTTCACCGTCGGCCACGTCACCGACGAGGTGCCGTCGCGCGGCATCTGGAGCCATTACCGCAAGCTGATGGAGCCGGCCTGATGCTGTCGCGCGAAAGCAGCGCCACCTTGATGAGCGCCATTACCGCCTTCCTCTATCGCGAGGCGCGGTTGCAGGACGAACATCAATACGAGGCCTGGGAAAAGCTCTGGACCGACGACGGCGTCTATTGGGTGCCGGCCAACGGCGCCGACATCGACCCGGAGCGGCAGATGTCGATCATCTACGACAACCGCTCGCGGATCGCGCTGCGGGTCCGTCAATTGATGACCGGCAAGCACTTCACCCAGACGCCGCAATCGAATCTGCGCCGGCTGATCTCCAACATCGAATTGATGGACGAGCAGCCTGATGATGGCGACATCGCGGTCGCCAGCAACAGCCTGATCTTCGAGTCGAGTCTGCGCGACGACACGCTGTGGGCGGCGCGCAACGAATACCGGCTGCGTCACGTCGATGGCGAATTGCGGATGGCCCACAAGAAGGTCATTCTCGTCAACAACGACAAGGCGATCTACACGCTCTCGTTCCTGGTCTAGGGAAGGTCTCGCCATGATCGACAAGGGCCCCGTCCTGCTCGACATCACCGACGGCATCGCGCGGCTGCGGCTCAACCGGCCCGATGCCGCCAACGGCATGAGCGCCGAGCTCCTGAGCGCGCTGTGCGACGCCATCATGGTGTGCCACGGCCATCCGGATCTGCGCGTCGTGCTGCTGAGCGGCGAGGGCACCAATTTCTGCGCGGGCGGCGATGTCCGCGCCTTTGCTTCCAAGGGCGAGAAGCTGCCGGACTATATCCGCCAGGCGACCGCGTATCTGCAAAATGCGGTGACCGGATTGCTGCGGCTCGAGGCGCCGGTGATAGCATCGGTGCAGGGCTTTGCGGCCGGTGGCGGCGGCTTCGGCCTGGTTTGCGCCTCCGACATCGTGATCGCCGCGGAATCGGCAAAATTCCTCGCCGGCGCGACGCGGGTGGCGATGGCGCCGGATGCCGGCGTCTCCGTCACGCTGTCGCGGCTGGTCGGGTTGCGGCGGGCGATGTCGATCCTGCTGACCAATCCGGTGATCCCGGCAGCCGAAGCGCTGCAAATGGGTATCGTCACCAAGGTCGTGCCCGATGCCGAACTCGCCGACGCATCGATGGCGCTGGCACGCGAGCTTGCCGCCGGTGCGCCGAAGGCGCTGGCGGCGACCAAGCGGCTGGTCTGGGCAGGCACCGGCACCAGCATCGAGCAATGCCTGTCGGAAGAGGCGCGTACGGTCGCGGAGCTCTCGGGCATGGCCGACGCCCGCGAAGGACTGGCGGCGGTGATCGAACGGCGCAAGCCCCTGTTCACGGGGCGCTGAAATGGCGACCTTGCCATTCGGGCGCCTCGACGGCCGCCGTGCCTTCGTCTCCGGCGGCGCGCGCGGCATTGGCGCTGCGATTGTCCGCAGCTTTGCCGGGGCGGGCGCCAGGGTCGTGATCGCCGATCTCGATGTGGCCGCGGCTTCCGAACTGGCGCGGGAAACTGGGGCCGGCGTCGCGGGGCTCGACGTCAGCGATGCCACGGCGGTGCAGGCCGTGATGACGCAGGACGGCCCGTTCGACATCGTCGTCAACAATGCCGGCATCGATCAGCATGCCTTCTTCACCGACACCAGGGCCGACGATTGGGCGCGGCTGATCGCGGTCAATCTCACCTCGGTGCTGGCCTGCACCCATGCCGCGCTGCCGGCGATGCAGGCGGCGCGCTTCGGCCGCATCATCAACGTCACCTCCGAAGCGGCGCGGCTCGGCTCCAAGGGCGGCGCGGTCTATTCCGCGGCCAAGGGCGGCGTGATCTCCTTCACCCGGAGCATCGCGCGGGAGAATGCGCGGTTTCGCATCACCGCGAACGCGATCGCGCCGGGCCCGATCCGCACGCCGATGCTGGAGCAGGCGGTCGCCAAGGGCGGTGACAAGATTCTGCAAGCGATGACCGGCGCGACGCTGCTCGGCCGCCTCGGCGAGCCGGAGGAGGTCGCGGCCGCCGCGCTGTTCCTGGCCTCCGACCAGGCGGCCTATATCACCGGCGAGACGCTCGGCGTGTCCGGCGGCATGGGCATCGGCGGTTGAGATGGCGAGCGTGGGCGACGATATCGCAATCGATCCTGTCGAACGTGCGATCGAGCGCATGCGTGCGATCTATCGGAACTGGACCCGCGAAACCACCGTGGCGCAGATGCGCAGCGACTGGGATGCCGCCTTTGCCGGCTGCTCGGTGCCCGTGACGTGCCAGCCGGTCTCGGCCGGCGGCGTCGGTGGCGAATGGATCGTGCCGGCCAACGCGCCGCGCGACAAGGCGATCCTTTATTTTCACGGCGGCGGCTTCCGCATCGGCTCGGTCGCCTCGCATCGCGACCTGATCGCGCGCATCGCCGATGCATCCGGCTGCCGCGTGCTCGCGATCGACTATCGGCTTGCGCCGGAGCATCGCTTCCCGGCCGCGCTCGATGATGCGCTGATCGCCTACCGATATCTGCGTGACCGAGGATTGCGTGCGGCGGATATCGCCTTCGTCGGGGACTCCGCCGGTGGCAATCTCGTGCTCGCTGCGATGCTGGCGGCACGCGAGCGTGGCTGGCCGCTCCCCGCCGCCGGCGCGCTGATGTCGCCCTGGACCGATCTGGCCGCGACGGGCGCGAGCTATGAGAGCAGGGCCGAGGCCGATCCGATCCACCAGCGCGCGATGATCCTGGCGCTGGCGAAGAATTATCTCGGCAAGGATGGCGATCCCCGCGATCCGCTCGCCTCGCCGCTCTATGCCGATCTTGCCGGTCTGCCGCCGCTGCTGGTGCAGGCAGGCGACCGCGAAACCGTCCGAGACGATGCAGTGGGCCTCGCTGCGCGCGCCGAGGCCGTCGGCGTCGAGGTTGAGCTACAGGTCTGGGACGGCATGATCCACGTGTTCCAGCTATTCCCGGAGATTCCGCAGGCGCAAGAGGCGATCGCATCGCTGGCGAAATTCCTGCGCAACCATCTTCACATCGGCCATGAGAGGGCGCCACAATGAACGTCATGACGTCGGACCCGCGCCAGCTGACTGAGACCGAATTCCATTTCTCGGAGCCGCCCAACCTGCCCGAGGAGTTGCGCATGCTGCGCGACCAGGTCCGCCGCTTCGTCGAGAAGGAAGTGGTGCCGCATGCCGAGGCGTGGGAGCGTGACGGCAAGATCCCGCGCGAGATCTATCGCCGCATGGGCGCGCTCGGCTTCCTCGGCATGCGCCATGCGGCCGAATATGGCGGCACCGACATGGGGCCGTTGGCCTCGATGGTGTTCGCGGAGGAGCTCGGACGCTCGAGCTTCGGCGGCTTCACCTCGTCGATCCTCGTGCACACCGACATGTCGGCGGTTCACATCTCGTTGCGCGGCACGCCGGAGCAGAAGCAGAAATACTTGCCCGCGATCATCCGCGGCGAGACGGTCTGCTCGATCGCGGTGACCGAGCCTGACGCCGGCTCGGATGTGGCCGGCCTGAAGACACGTGCGCGGCGCGACGGCGATCATTGGGTGATCAACGGCGCCAAGATGTTCATCACCAACGCGGTCTATGGCGACATCCTGATCGTCGCCGCGCGCACCGACCCGCATGCCAAGGGCAGCCGCGGCATTTCGCTGTTCATCGTGGAACGCAACTCGCCGGGCATCACGGCGACCAAGCTCGACAAGCATGGCTGGCTCTGCTCGGACACCGCCGAGCTCGGCTTCCAGGACGTGCGCGTGCCGGCGGAGAATCTGCTCGGCGAGGAGAACAAGGGCTTCTATGGCATCATGGAGACCTTTCAAAACGAGCGGATCTGCATCGGCGGCATCTGCGCCGGCGAGTCGGCCAAGGCGATCGAACTCACGACGAACTATGTGAAGACGCGGCAGGCATTCGGGGGCCGCTCTGGAACCAGCAGGGCGTCCGGATGAAGCTCGCCCAGCTCGCCGCGAAGGCGGCTGCCGCACGGGCGCTGGCCTATCAGGCCGCCGAGCTCGCGGCGGCCGGGAAGGAATGTCTGCGCGAGGTGTCGATGGTGAAGGCGCTGTCGCCCGAGGTGCTGCACGAGGTGGTGCATGGCTGCTTGCAGCTACATGGTGGCTCGGGTTTCATGCGCGGCACGCCGATCGAGCGCATGGTGCGCGATGCCCGCGTGCTGACGATCGGCGGCGGTGCCACCGAGGTGATGCTGGAGGAAGTCGCGAAGCGGATGTGAGAGCGGTGCGCTTTGTTACCTCGCCCCGCTTGCGGGGAGAGGTCGGATCGCATCGCAGATGAGATCCGGGTGAGGGGGAGTCTCCGCGAGTGCCTCTATCGCCGTGTATACCGAACCAGCCCCTTACCCCAACCCTCTCCCCGTAAGAACGGGGCGAGGAAGCGCACGTCAGTCGCGGCAACCTTACTTTGCGCCGTTCGAGGAGGTTGCCGATTTGCCCTGGCCGACCGCCCGCGCAGCGATCCCCGGCTTCAACCGCCAGTCCTCGCCGAAATCCGCCAACGGATGGAAGAACAGCGGTTCGGTGGTCTCGAGCTGCCGCAGCCGCTCGGCGTAGTCGTCGAAGTAGCGATGGCGCGTGGCTTCGTCGACGAAATTCACCGAGTACGACACGAAGGGCGGCAGCACCTTGCAGCCGGCATAGGCCAGCATGCCGTTCTGGATCGGCCACAGCACCACGTCGAGCGCGCCGACCAGCCCGTCGGGCGCGCACATGCCGGGATAGGCGGCGGTCGAGGTCACGACCATCGCCCGGCGCCCGGCGAGGCCACCGGTGTCGTAGCGGCGGCCGCTGCCATAGACCGCACCATTGACGAACACGCGATCGATCCAGCCCTTCATGATGGCGGGGACGGAGAACCACCACAGTGGAAATTGCAGGATCAGGGCGTCGCACCACAATAGCTTCTCGATCTCGGCCGTGATATCGGCGCTGAGCGTGCCCTGTTGCAGATTGTATTTCTGCTCGCGGTCATATTGCAGCCGGTCGGGAAACCGCCGCTCGCCGAAGTCTGCATCAGTCGCCACCGGATTGAAGCCCATGGCGTAGAGATCGGAGATCCTGACCGTATGCCCGAGCGCGGTGAGCTCCGCCACCGACCGCGCCAGCAATGCGCTGTTGAACGACTGCGCCTCCTGATGGGCAAAGACGATCAGGACCTTCATCGCCCTCAGTCCACCGGCTTGAAGCTGAGCGTGGCCGTGTCGGCCTGCATGATCTGCAGCCTCTGGTTGGAGAAGCGGACGCCGGGGCCGAAGCTGATCGGCGCCATCACCCCGGTCTCGACATTCCTGGTCTTCTCCAGCTCCGAGATGGTGCAGGCCCAGGTCGGCTGCTTCCCGCAGCGCTCGATTGCCGCGATCAACACCTTGGCCGCGGCATAGCCGGTCATGGTGTAGCGGTTGATGCCCTTGAACTCGGCTTCCGACACCAGGGGCTTGGCCTTCTCCAGGAACGCCTTGCCGGCCGGGCTCGCGAACGGCTCGACATAGTCGACCGCATAGATGCCGTCGCCGGCCGGGCCCATCAGCTTCAGCACCGGCTCGACGCGGCCGGGCCAGAAGATGCCGGTCGCCGGCTTGATGCCGAGCTTCTCGATCTCCTTCATCATCGCGATGTTCTCGGCGATGATGCCGCCGGCCAGGAACACCTCGGCGCCGGACTCCTTGAGTTGCAGCATGTCGGACGAGAAGTCCTGCTGGCCCTTCTTGTAGTTGCCGCTGTAGACGACGTTGAGCTTCTTGGCCTTGACCACGCTATCGAAGCCGTCGCGCACGGCGATGCCGTAGTCGTCGTCCTGGGTGATCAGGCCCCATTTCTTGCCCGGGTTCTTGTCGGCGAGGAAGTTGACGAGGTGAACGATGCCCTCCTCGTAGGATTGTCCGACCACGAACACGTTCTTGCGCGGCGGCTCCCACAGGTGCTTGACCGGCGCGACGTCGATCACGGTCGGGATGCCCGACTTCTCCAGCACCGGCATCACGGCGATCGATTGGCCCGAGCCGGAGATGCCGATCATCGCGAACACCTTGTCGACGTCGATCACCTTCTTGACGCCCTGGATGGTGCGCGCGGTGACGTAGCCGTCGTCCTCCAGCACATATTTGATCTTGCGGCCGTTGATGCCGCCGGCGGCGTTGGCCTCCGCGATCGCGATTCTGTGGCCGAGCGAGGCCGCGACGCCGAGCAAGGCGGGCGGGCCGGTCAGCGGCTCGACGTCGCCGATCAGGATCTCGGTGTCGGTGATGCCGGGATCGGCGGCACGCGCCGGGCCGGCGACGAGACAGGCGGTGGTGAGCAGCAGCGAGGCTGCCGCCAGATGTTTGATCATGGTCTCCTCCTCATGGTGTCGTGTCTTTTCTTGTTAGTAACGCAGCGGCCAGTGCACCCAGGCCCGCTTGATGTCGTGCCAGGCGCCGACCAGCCCCCTCGGCTGGAAGCGCAGGAACAGGATGATGACGAGGCCGTAGAGCATGCTCTTCAGCTCCTGCGCGCCAGTCGTGAACGTTGCGTCCATCTGCGCGCTGAACAGGCTGAAGACGAGCCTGGTCGCCTCCGGCAGCAGCACGATCAGGACGGTGCCGAGCACCGCGCCGAGCGCCGAGCCGAGCCCGCCGACGATCAGGATCGCCAGTGCCTCGATCGAGAGCAGGAACGGAAAGCCCTCGACACTGACGAACGACAGATAGATGCCATACAGCGCGCCGGCGATGCCGGTGATGAAGGCCGAGGTGACGAAGGCGAACAGCTTGTAGGCATGCAGGTTGATGCCCATGACGCGGGCCGCGGTGTCGTTGTCCCTGATCGCAACGAAGGCGCGGCCGACCCGGCTGCGGCGGATGTTGAGGGTGGCGAGCAGCGTCAGCGCCGCGATGGTAAGGCAGAGATAAGTGAAGGCGGCGTCGCCATCGAAGTTGATGCCGAGGATCTCGGGCCGCTGCACCTGGATGCCGCGGGCGCCATTGGTGAGCCAGCGCATCTCCAGGATCACGGTGTTGATGATGAAGGAGAAGGCGAGCGTGGTGATGGCGAGATACAGCCCCTTCAGCCGCAGCGACGGCGCACCCACGATCAGGCTCGCCAGCGCCGGCACCACGCCGGCGCCGAGGAAGCCGACCAGCGGCGGCATCTGATATTTCGACACCAGCACCGCATAGGCATAGGCGCCGGTGACGAGGAAGCCGACATGGCCGAGCGAGATCAGGCCGGTGTAGCCGGTCAGGATGTTGAGCCCGAGCGCGCCGGTCACCGTGATCAGGATGATCATCAGGAACGACAGCGCGTAGGAGTTCAGCAGGTAAGGTGCCACGATCAGCGCCAGCAGCAGCACCGCGGACCACAGCCACACCGGCGGGGAATCGATCAGCGCAACCAGTTCGCCATAAGTCTGCTTGTAGTCGCCGGTCCGCATCACACCCTCTCGATGTCGCGTTCGCCGAAGATGCCGAACGGGCGGATCATCAGCACCACGATGATCATGGCAAAGCCCGCGACCTCCTTCATGCCGGAGCCGAGATAGCCACCGGCCAGGTTTTCGGTGATGCCGATCAGGAGGCCGCCGAGGCCGGAGCCCAGCACGGCGTCGAGGCCGCCCAGGATCGTCGCCGGGAACGCCTTCAGCCCGAGCTGGAACATGGCCGGCGACAGATCGTAGGACAGCGCGAAGAACACGCCGCCGATGCCGGCGATCACGGAGGACGCGGCCCAGGCCAGCGCATGGACCTTCGTCGCGCTGATGCCCATCAG
The DNA here is from genome assembly GCF_002831585.1 of Bradyrhizobium sp. SK17. GTDB lineage: Bacteria > Pseudomonadota > Alphaproteobacteria > Rhizobiales > Xanthobacteraceae > Bradyrhizobium. The sequence continues at coordinate 3,193,707 of NZ_CP025113.1, forward strand.
GAGCGCGGTGCGGTCGTCGGCTGCGACCGCGCGCATCGCGACACCAATCTTGCTGTAGCGGAAGAACGCCCAGATCGCCGCGAGCAGCACAAGCAGCGTCGCGATCACGGCAATCTGGCCGGTTCGTACGCCGATGCCGCCGAGATGGACGATGCCGCGGCCCATGCCGAGTTCGAGGCCGTGCGGGTAGGCATCCCAGATGAAATTGATCGCCGAGCGCAGGATCACCGCGAGCCCGATCGTCACCATCACGGTTGCGAACACCGGCTCGCCCAGCATCGGCCGCATCACCAGCCGCTCGATGACGAGGCCGAGCACGACGGCCGCCAGGATGGCGCCTGTCGCGACAACGAACACGTTGCCGCTGACCGTGGTCGAGATGGTCCAGGCGATATAGGCGGTGATCATGGTCATCTCGCCTTGGGCGAAATTGACCAGGCCGGTCGATTTGTAGATCACCGCAAAGCCCATTGCGATCAGGCCGTAGATCGCGCCGATCGCAAGTCCCGAGATCAGGAGCTGGATGAGATACTGCATTCAGCCCTCCGCCTGGTAGATGATGGCGAGCTCGCGGGCGAACTTTTTCTCGATCATGGCGCGGCGTACCTTCTGCGTCGCGGTCAGCTCGCCGTCGTCGTGGTCGAGCTCCTTTTCCAGGATGGCGAAGCGGCGGACGTTCTCGACCCGGGCGAACCGCTTGTTGGTCTCGCCCACGATCCGCTCGACCAGCTCGTGCACTTCCGGCAGCTGCGACAGCGACTTGTAGTTGGTGTAGGCCAGCGCGCGGTCGCGCGCCCAGCGGCCGACATTGTCGTAATCGACCTGAATGATGGCGCCGAGATACTTCTTGGCCTCGCCGACCACGATCGCTTCCTTGATGAACTCGGAATCCTTCAATGCGTTCTCGATCTCCGACGGGGCGATGTTCTTGCCGCCGGCCGTGATGATGATCGCCTTCTTGCGGTCGACCACGGCGATCTCGCCATTGTCCAGGATGTCGATGATGTCGCCGGTGCGCAGCCAGCCGCCTTGTTCGAGCGAAGCGGTCGAGGCTTTCTCGTCGAGGAAGTAGCCCTTGAAGATACCGGGGTTGCGCAGCAGGATCTCGCCGTCGGTATCGCGCTTCCATTCGGTCTGCGGCAAGGGGATGCCGCAGCCGCCGATCCGGTGATGGCTCTCGGTCTGGATGAAGGCGACGCCGCCGCTCTCGGTCAGTCCATAGCCCTGCGACACCGGGCGTCCGATGATGTCGAAGAAGCGCAGCGTCTCCGGCGAGATCGAGGCGCCGGCGCAGAGCCGATGCCGGCTGGTGGCGAAGCCGAGATGGCGCTGCAAATTGCGGAACATCAGCAGATAGAGCAGGCCGAACGCGGCGCGGTCGAGCACGTTGGCCGTGCCGGCCTGCCGTCGGTCGGACAGCGCGCGGCCCCAGGCAAGGCACGCCCTGGTAAAGCCCTGCCGCAGCCTGCCGCTCTCGCCGAGCCGGAACAGGAAGCCCTGCTGAAGCTTTTCATAGATGCGCGGCACGCCGACGAAGAAGGTCGGCGCGATCTCGCGGATGTTGATCGCGACGGTGTCGATCGATTCGGCAAAGGAGACGGTGCCGCCGAGCACGAGATGCGTCACCGTGCCGTAGCAACGCTCGGCGACGTGGCACAGCGGCAGATAACTCACCGCCTCGAACGGCTTGTCGGCGATTCCGACGGTCTTGGCATAGGCATGGGCGGCGTAGACGAGGTTGCGGTGGGTCAGCATCGCGCCCTTGGGCGGCCCGGTCGTGCCCGACGTGTAGACCAGGATGCAGACATCGTCGGGCGCGCCCTGGCCGATCAGGCGGTCGAGGGTGGCGTTGGCCTCCGGGTTCTCCTGCGCATAGGTCGTGCCGCGCTCGCAGAGTGCTGCGAACGACATCAGCTCCGATTGGCGATAGTGCCGCAGCCCCTTCATGTCGATGCAGACAATGGCCTCGAGATCAGGCAGGCCGCCATTGTTGGCCATCGCGTCGAGCACCTTGTCGGTCTGCTCCTGGTCGCCGGTGACGACGATGCGAGCGCCCGAATGCTTGACGATGTATTGCAGCTCGACCCAGGGATTGGTCGGATAGATGCCGACCGCAACCGCGCCGATCATCTGGGTGCCGAGATCGGCGTAGAACCATTCCGGCGTGTTCTCGCCGGCGATCGCGATGCGGTCGCCGGGCTTGATGCCGAGCGACAGCAGGCCGAGGGCGACGGCGCGCGCCGTTTCGTAATAGTGCCGCCAGGAATACGGGTTCCAGATGCCGTAGTCCTTCTCGCGCAATGCCAGCGCCTCGCCGTGCATGGCGGCGCGCTGCCGCAGCAATTGCGGGATGGTGATGGCGGCATCCTCGAGCGCCGCCTGCAACGCATCGGTGGCCGCCGCCGGCGCGCTGCGCGCGGCGCTGGCCTGCAAGGGCGGATGAACGGTGCGATAACTGTCCAGCGTCGACATCACGCGCCCACCTTCATCGCTTCGGCGCGCTGGCCGCCGAGATAGGCCTCCGCGACCGCGGGATCGCGCCTGATCTGGTCGGGCGTGCCTTCGGCGATCTTGCGGCCGAAATTGAGCACATGGATGCGATCGGAGATGTCCATCACGATGCGCATCTCGTGCTCGATCATCACGACGGTGATGCCCAGCTCGTCGCGGATGTCGAGCACGAAGCGCGCGATATCCTCGGTTTCCTCCTGGTTCATGCCGGAGACCATCTCGTCGAGCAGCAGCAGCTTCGGTTCGCAGGCGAGAGCGCGGGCGAGTTCGACGCGCTTCTGCTGGCCATAGGACAGCGTGCCGACCACGGCATCCCTGATGTGCTCGATCTCGAGGAATTCGATGATGTGCTCGACGCGCTGCCGGGCCGCGATCTCTTCCTTGCGGGTGCGGCCGAAGAACACCACGGCGTCGAGCACGGTCGAGCGCAGATGGGTGTGGCGGCCGGTCAGGATGTTCTCGACCACGGTGCCGTGCTTGAACAGCGCGAGATTCTGGAAGGTGCGGCCGATGCCGACGGCGGCGAACTTCCAGGGCGAAATGGTCGCAAGGTCGATGCCGTCGAAGCTGATGCGGCCGCCGCTTGGCCGCAGCACGCCCGAGATCATGTTGAACAGCGTGGTCTTGCCGGCGCCGTTCGGGCCGATCACGCTACAGATCTCGCCGGAGCTCACCTGCAGGCTGACATCGGCGACGGCCTGCAGACCGCCGAAGCGTTTCGACAGGTTCTCGATCGCGAGCAGCGCGGTCACGACAGCCACCGCTTGCGGCGCTTGTAATGCTTGACGTCGCGCAGGCTCTTGCGTCCGGCGGACGAGACCCCGAGGTAGAATTCCTGGACGTCCTCGTTGGCCGTCAGCTTGCTCGCGGTGCCGTCGAGCACGACGCGGCCGGTCTCCAGGATGTAGCCGTAGTCGGCGATGTCGAGCGCGCGCTGCGCGTTCTGCTCGACCAGCAGCACGGTCATCTTCAACTCGTCGCGTAGGCGGACGATCACCTCGTAGATGCGGTCGATGATCAGCGGCGCGAGGCCGAGCGACGGCTCGTCGAGCGCCAGCAGCACGGGATCGGTCATCAGCGCGCGGCCGATCGCGAGCATCTGCTGCTCGCCGCCCGACATGTAGCCGGCGATCTGGTCGCGGCGCTCATGGAGCCGCGGAAACAGTGCGAACACCTTGTCGCGGCGCTGGCGCGCCTCGGCGCCGGTCCTGGTGTAGCCGCCCATCTGCAAATTCTCGTCGATGGTCAGCGCCGCGAACACGCGGCGGCCTTCCGGCACCTGCACGATGCCGCGGCGAACCAGCTCGTCCGGGGCCAGGCGATGCACCTCGTCGTTGCGGAAACGGATGCTGCCGTTCTCGATCACGCCTTCCTCGGTGTAGAGGATGCCGGACATCGCCTTCAGCAGCGTCGACTTGCCGGCGCCGTTGGAGCCGAGCAGGGCGACGATGCTGCCGTCGGGTACCGCGATCGAGACATCGCGGATCGCCTCGATCGCGTTGTCGTAGACGATCCGGATGTTGCGGAATTCGAGCAGCGCATCCGGCGCCGGCGTGGCCTGTGGCGCTGGCTGCGGCGTCGGATGCGGGACGGTGGTCGGCATCTTGCTCAGACCCGGCCGGCCGAGCGACGCGGGCGACCGGCGAGGATCGCATCGGTGACGATCTTGGCCGTTTCGGCGCAAGCCTGGGTGCCGCCATTGCCATACTGCTTGACGGCGTCGCCGACGCACCACAGGCCTTCGATGCCGGTTTCGCGCGGCAGGTCGTAACCGGCGCAGCTGCGTTGCGCCGGCCAGTCGTCCCGCATCACCCGGATCGACAGGATTTTGGCCTGGTCGAAATTGGCGAACTGCTCGCGCAGGTCTTCCAGCGCAAGTGCAACCTCGGCATCACCATCGAAATCGCCGAGCGCGGGCACCGGCACGGCATAGGCCACATAGAGGTGCCAGCCGGGCGGCGCCAGTTCGGGGCAGGTGGCGGAGAGGTTCGCCATGTTGCAGAGCCGGCGCGTCTTGCCGAAGGTGACGATGCCGGGATGGTTGATCAGCGGTTCGCGGCTCGCGACATTGATGACGATATTGGCGGCCGGGCGCAGGTCGTTCTTGACCTTCGCGATGTAGTCCGCCGGAAACGCCTCGCTGCCGGCCAGCGCGACAGTGGCCTTCGGACCCGCATTGCTGACGACGAGATCGGTATCGATCCGCACCTTCTCGCCGTTGCGCAGCACGGTGACGCCTTCGACCTTGCCGTTCGAGGTATGGATCGTCGTCGCCGGCGTGCCAAGCCAGATATCGCCATTGCGCCTGATCGCGCTGCCGAGGCTGTTCCAGACGCCGATTGTGCCCTGCGGGCAGAAGCCGAACTTCTTGAAGGCGCCCTTGCTGGTGAAATAGGTGAGGAAGGCGCGCGCCGGCAGTTCGGCAGCGTTGCAGGCGAAGATCGCCGCGCAGAGGTTGCGGAACAGCGCGTGCACCGTGGCATTGCTGGTGTAGCCCTTCAGCCAGTCCTCGGTCGATTGCCGTCCGTCGGGCAGATTGCCGGAGCGGGCGTCGGCGAATTTCTCCAGAATGCGCGAGGCCTGCTTGGTCAATTGCCCGAGCAGCAGCGACCAGCCACCACGGCCGACGTCGATCACCTTGCCGTCGATGAAGAACGAGCTTGCCGGCTCCGGCGCGCGGATGTCGAGCGGCGCGCCGACGGTGTGGAAGGTCTCCTCGAACACGCCACCGAACTCGATCGCGATCGCGCCGATATTGACCTTGAAGCCGTCGATCTCCTCGGTCGAGGCGCGCCCGCCGAGCCGATCCTTGTCGTCCACGACGAGCGTATGCAGGCCACCATGGGCGAGGCGCGCCGCGGCGCACAGCCCGCCGGCGCCGGCTCCGATCACGACAGCATCGACCTTATGAGCATCCACGCGCAGCCTCCCTCGATGCCGCCGGGTTGCTCCCGGCATGCGCAATCCACTTGCTTGATGACGGTCACGATAATATAATCCGACCGGTCGTTCAAATTATTTTTTGACGCAGGTCAATGATCCGGCTGCGTCGGGTAGATGAGTTCTGGTGGACGGTGCCCGCAAAGAGGAGGAGAGCGCGGCGGCAATAGTATAGAGAGACGGAAGCCGCCCGATTCCGGCGGCATCAGCGGTGGACGAGAGAGACGGGTATGGCGCGAACGCGCTCGGAAAATTACGACGAGATCCAGCGGGGCATCCTCACCACCGCCTGCGGCCTGTTCGCGCGCCAGGGCTACATGCGTGCCTCGATCGCGGACCTTGCAGACGCCTGCAAGCTGTCGCGCGGCGCGCTGTATCACTATTTCGACTCCAAGGAAGCGATCCTGTTCGCGATCCTCGATGCGCATATTCGCGAGATGATCGCGGATGTGGAGGTCGCGATGGCCGGCAAGGCGACGACGCTGGAGCAGTTCCGCGCCGCGATCCAGGCCATCGTCGCGCTCAACGCGCGCTCGAGCGACGAGCAGCGCGTCATCCTCAACGACCTCTCGTTCCTCGGCGAGACCGAGCAGGACGCGATCAAGGCGCTGGAGCGCCAGATCGTCGACACGGTCTCCGATCTCCTGGTCAAGCTCGACAAGGAGGGCAAGATCGTCCGGCGGACCAAGAAGATCTACAGCATGATGCTGTTCGGCATCCTGAACTTCAGCCACACCTGGTACGATCCGAAGGGCGGGATCGATCCGACCGAGTTCGCCGACATGGTGGTGGACCTGTTCCTTTACGGCTTTGCGATGCCGGTACCGGCGAAGGATGCTGCGCGGCCGCTGCGCCAGCGCGCGTAGGCTGGCGCATCTTGCAGCGGCGACGTCACTTTTGCAGGATGTGGACGTAGCAGACCGCGCCCACACCTACCATATGCGCCAGCCCGGTCCGCGCCCCCGCGTGCTGGCGTGCGCCCGCTTCGCCACGGAGCTGCATCACGATCTCGCCGATCTGGCCGATGCCGGTCGGGCCGATCGGATGTCCCATCGCGATCAGGCCACCGGAGGGATTGATCGCGCATTGCCCACCGATATCGAGCGCGCCGTCCTTCAGCATGCGAACGCCGTGCCCCTCGGGGCAGAGGCCGATGCTCTCGATATAGTGCAACTCCTCGACCGTGAAGGCATCGTGCAACTCGATGATGTCGAGATCCTTTGCCGTTAGCTTGGCCTGCGCCAATGCGAGGTCGGCGGTCTCCTTGGTGAGCGCCGCGTCGAAGCCGGCGCCGGGCGGATAGACCCGCTCGCTGCGGCCGACCGAGGCTATGGCGCGAATGGCGCGGCCGGCGTCGATGCCCAGTCTGCGAATGCCGTCCTCGGATGCGACGATGACGGCGGCGGCGCCTTCGCCGATCGGCGTGCATTGCAGCGCGGTCAGCGAGCCCGACACCCGCTTGCCGCCGAGCACCTCGTCGAGCGTGCGCTCCTGCTGCCGCTGCGCATTGGGATTCCTGGCGCCGTTACGGTGGTTCTTCACCGCGACCAGCGCGATGTCCTCGGCTGATGCATTGTGACGAACCGCGTATTCATTGGTCAGCAGTGCGAAGTGCGTGAAGGGGACGATGGCGTCTTCGGCAAGGTGGCCGATGCCGGTGTCCGAGCGCCGCACCGGGTTGCGCTTGTCGACGCCGACTGCCAACGCAACATCGGAGATGCCGCTTGCGACCTCGATGCAGGCATGCCGGAACGCAGTCGATCCGGAGGCCGACGCATTCTCGACATGCATCAGCGGGGCGCCGGTCGCGCCGAGATGGCGCAGCATCGGCCGCCCCGAGGCCATGCCGAGCAGCGCGGTTGCGACATAGCTCGATTCCACCGCCGGCCATTCGATGCGCGCGTCGGCGAGCGCGGCGCGGATCGCGGTGAGGCCGAGTTCCACATAGGGCGTCTCGCTCGGGTTCTGATAGCGATGCCAGCCGATGCCGACGACGTAGACCGGCCGCAGATCGTTGATTGATCGTGTCATGGCAAATCTCCGGATCAGTCAGGATGCATTGCTGAAGCGGAGATCGAGCACGGTCTCGCCACTCTCGCTCGGCACAGGGGTGAGCTTGCCGGTGACGCGTTGCCCCGGCGCAACCGGCGCGCTGTCGTCGGCCAGCAGGGTGCGGATGACAGGGCCGTCGTCGAGCGCGACCTTGACGATGGTGAAGGGAGCAGGACGGTTCTTGTCGGCGTGCAGGTGCACGGTTGCTTCCGCGAGCAGCGTGCCATTGGTCGACAGCTCGCAGGGCGTCAGCGCATCGCCATGGCTGCCGCAGCGCTCGCAGCCATGGGTCTGCATCGGGAAGAAGACGTATCCGCAACGGCAGCGTCCGCCCTTGAGGCGGACTGCCGTTCCGGCCTGGTCACGCAAGCCCCCGGAATAGAGACCGGGTTTCAACAGCTTGTCTCGGTGCATGGTTTCCTCCAAAGAAACTTGTTGACTGACCAACAAACATTATTCTAGCTTGAATGCAAGCAAGAAGTCGCCGCACGGCAACAGGGAGCGAAGCTGAATGGCACGAGCAGTTCGAAGCGCGCCGGAATCGCGAGACGAGGCGCCTGTGTCCCGGCGGACGCAGGGTGAGCGCCGCGATGAAGCGGAGCGGCGGATCCTTGAAGCGGCCGCGCTGATCGTCGCTGAAAACGGGCTCGAGGCGATCACGCTGGCGGAGGCGGGTGCGCGTGCCGGTTACAGCCGCGGATTGCCGTCGCACTATTTCAAGACCAAGGCGGATCTGCTGTCGGCGCTCGGCGCCTACATCATCGATTCCTTCATCGCCGATCGCCGCGCCGCGTCGCCGGAACTGACCGGTTATGACGGCCTGATCGCGTCGTTCAAATACTACTTCGTGATGCCGGCCCGGACGCCCGTCATGGCGCGCGCGTTTCACGCCGTGCTGGCCGGCGCGCTCACCGTGCCGCCGATCACCGCCACCGTCGCCAAGCTCAACCGCGAAACGCGAGGCGAGATCGCCGCGGGTCTCAAGGCGGGAATCGCCGCGGGCCGGTTGCGCCCCGACATCGATCTGGAAACCGAGAGCGCACTGATCCTCGCAGGCCTGCGCGGGTCGGTCGCGCAGTGGCTGGTCGATCCCGAGGGCGTCGATCTCGAAGCCATCAGCGCGCGCTTCATTGCGACCGTCGAAGGAAGGCTGGCGAAATGAGCATTGTGCCCAACAGCGTCGAGTATTGGGCGGCCGATCGTCCCGATGACATCGCCTTCATCGAGGGCGATCGCCGGCTGACATGGTCAGAGCTCAACGATGCGGCGAACCGCGTCGCGCATGGCCTGGCCGCGCGGGGCGTGGCCGCCGGCGACATCGTGGTGCTGCGGACCCAGATCCGGATCGAGTGGCCGATCCTGAGCGAGGCGATTGGCAAGCTGCGCTGCTCGTTGCTCGGGCTCAACTGGCGGCTGACGCCGTCGGAGACGCAATATGTGCTGTCGAACAGCGGCGCCACGGTCGTGGTCTGCGACGACGAGGATCCGTCTGCCCTGACATCAGCCTTCGAGGGCTTGCCGATCAAGCTCGCGGTCGCGATCGGGGCCGCAGCGCCGGGCTTCGTCGCATTCTCCGATCTTCTCGACGCCCCGGCCGAACCGGCGATGTTCAGCGCGGGCCGGCCGCCGCTGATCCTCTACACGTCAGGCACCACCGGCCTGCCCAAGGGCGTGGTCTCGGTGTTGCAGCCGGGCGTGCAGATGGACGCGCGCACCAGCGAGTATCTCTCCGACGTGGCGTCGACCCGGCGCGGCCAGCCCGGCGGCGTGTCGCTGCTGACGTTGCCGCTGCACCATGGCGCCGGCCCGTCGCAGGTCTGGGGCGCGATCCAGCTCGGCAATCCGACCATCATGATGCGGCGCTTCGATCCCGAAGCAGCGCTGCGTCTGATTGCGACGCATCGCGTCACCAACTGGACCGGCGTTCCCACCATGTACAAGCGCCTCGCGGCGCTGTCGAAGGACGCGCTCGACGCCTACGACGTGTCGTCGATCCGCGCACTCTCGGTCGGCGCGGCGCCGGTGCCCTACGAACTGAAGCGCTGGATCATCGGCTATTTCGGCGATGGGGTGCTCGGCGAAGGCTACGGCGCCACCGAGGTCGGCATGATCAGCTTCCTGCCGCCGGACATGCAGCAGCGCAAACCCGGCTCCAGCGGCCGTCCGCACCAGCATGTCGAGATCAGCATTCGCGACGCCGAGGGGCGGGAGCTGCCGCGCAACCAGACCGGCGAGATCTGGATCAGGACGCCGGTGACGATCCGCTCTTATCTGAACGGCAAGCCGCTCGGACCCGATACGCGGGACGCCGATGGATATTTTCGGGTCGGCGACGTCGGCCTGCTCGACGATGACGGTTATCTCTTCATCACCGACCGCGCCAAGGACATGATCATTGCCGGTGGCGTCAACATCTACCCGGCCGAGATCGAGGCCGCGATCCTCGGGCACCCGGACGTGCAGGACGTCGCTGTCATCGGCATCCCCGACGATGAGTTCGGCGAGCAAGTCAAGGCGTTCTGCGAGCTGAAGCCGGGCCACGCGGTGGACCAGGCCGCAATCCTCGATTTCTGCCGCGACCATCTCGCGTCCTACAAGCGGCCCAGGACGCTGTCGATCGTCGATGAACTGCCACGCAACACCATGGGCAAGCTGCTCAAGCGCGAATTGCGCGAACCCTACTGGAAGGGACGGGAGAGAAACGTATGAGTGATATCCTCGATCTGAACGGCAAGGTGACGCTGGTCACCGGCGCGGGCCAGGGTGTCGGGCGCCAGATCGCGCTGCACTTCGCCGCGCACAAGGCTGCCGGCGTCGTCGTCAACGACTACTTCCTCGATCGCGCCGAGCAGGTCGCGCGCGAAATCAACGCCGCCGGCGGCAAGGCGATCGCGGCGCAGGCCGACGTCACCGATCTCGCGTCGGTGAGGGCGATGATCGGCCAGGCCGAACGGGCCTTCGGTCCGGTCGACGTTCTCGTCAACAATGCCGGCAATGCCGGCGCGACCCCCGATCCCGACGCGCGCAAGCCGTTCTGGGAGACCGGCCCCGAAGTGTGGAACAGCTTTATCGGCGTCAACCTCTACGGCGTCATCAACTGCGCTTCGGCCTGCATCCCGCAGATGATCGAGCGCAAGGGCGGCCGCATCGTCACCATCATCTCGGATGCCGGACGTGCCGGCGAAGCAGGCCTCGAGGTCTATTCGGGCGCGAAGGCGGGCGCCGCGGGCTTTACGCGCGCGGTCGCTCGCTCGCTCGGCCGCCATAACATCACCGCGAATTGCGTGGCGATCGCCGCCACCCTGACGCCAGCGATCGAGGCGCGGCTGAAGGCCAATCCCGAGATGCAGAAGAAGATGATGGAGAAATACGTCATCCGCCGCCCGGGCCTGCCGTCCGACGTCGCCAACATGGTGCTGTTCCTCGCCTCCGACGCGAGCGCGTGGATCACCGGCCAGACCTATCCGGTCAATGGCGGCTTTACCTTTGCATTGTGAGGCGCATCGATGACCACTGAAAGCGAACAGGTCGTTCTGACCGAGCGGCGCGGCCATATCCTCGTCGTCACCCTGAATCGTCCCGAGGCGCGCAATGCGTGCAATCTCGCGCTCGCGCGCGGCATCTCCGATGCAATGGATGTGCTCGATGCGGAGGATGGACTGTTTGTCGGCGTCATCACCGGCGCAGGCGGCAACTTCTCGGCCGGCGCCGATCTCAAGGCGGTCGCGCGCGGCGAGCGTGGCGTCACCGAGCGCGGCGGCTTTGGATTGTTCCGCCGGCCGCCACACAAGCCATTGATCGCCGCGGTCGAGGGTTATGCCGTCGGCGGCGGGCTCGAGCTTTGCCTGTCCTGCGATCTGATCGTCGCCGCGCGTGACGCCAAGATGGGATTGCCGGAAGTCAGGCACAATGTCGTCGCCGTCGGTGGCGGCCTGTTCCGGTTGCCGAAGCGGATTCCCTATCACGTTGCGATGGAGCTGGCACTCACCGGGCAGTTCAAGGGCGCGGAGTATTTCGAGCGCCTGGGGCTCGTGAACCGGATCGTCGAACCCGGAGAGGCGCTCGAGGCAGCGATCGCGTTCGGCAACGAACTCCTCGTCAACGGTCCGACGGCGCTCGCCGCCTCGAAGGAGATCGTCTTCCAGGCCGCGAACTGGACCGATGAAGCGGGATGGACCGCGCAGGCGCCGATCGCGGACCGCGCCTTCAATTCCGAGGATCGCGTCGAGGGGCTGAAGGCATTCGCCGAGAAGCGCAAGCCGGTGTGGAAGGGGCGCTGATCATGCAGGCGGCTGCCCGCCCGGGCGCGATTCCGGTTGCGATCGCGGAGCGGCTGCGGCTGCCGTTGATCGCAGCCCCGATGCTGCGCGTATCCGGGGTCGATCTGGTGACGGCGGTCTGCCGGGCCGGCGCGATCGGCGCGTTTCCGACCGCGAATGCCCGCTCGGTCGAGGAGCTCGATGCCTGGTTAGACCAGATCGAGCGCGGTGTCGCGGAGCTCGGCCGTCCGGCCGCGCCGCATTGTCCGAACCTCATCATCCGTCAGCCACGCTTCAAGGACGATCTCGGCTGCCTCGTCAGGCACAAGGTCGAGATGGTCATCACCAGCGTCGGATCGCCAGCGGCGGCGGTCGCGCCGCTGCACGATGTCGGCTGTCTCGTGTTCGCCGACATCGCCTCGCTGCGGCATGCCGAGAAGGCGATCGAGGCGGGCGCTGATGGCTTGATCCTGCTGACCGCAGGTGCCGGTGGTCAGACCGGCTGGGCCAATCCATTCGCCTTCGTGCGCGCGGTGCGCGCGATGTTCGACGGTCCGCTCGTGCTCGCGGGCGGCGTCAGCGACGGCACCGCGCTCGCCGCGGCGCGACTGCTCGGCTGCGATCTCGCCTACATGGGAACGCGCTTCATCGCCGCACGCGAGAGCATGGCGAGCGAGGCCTATCGCAAAATGCTGGTCGACAGCACGCTCGACGACGTCATGCTGACCAGGGCCTTCACCGGCCTCGATGCCAGCATGCTGCGGCCTTCGATCGTTGCCGCGGGGCTCGATCCCGCAAATCTCGACGAGCAGGTGTCGGAGGCGCGCGCACGCGAGAAGTTCGGCGGCAAGAGCGACGCGGAAGGACCGCGGCGCTGGATCGAGGTCTGGAGCGCCGGCCATTCGGTCTCCGGCGTCCGCGCAGTGACGGGAGCTGCCGACATCGTCGACGAGGTCGCTGCGCAGTATCAACTGGCCTGCGCAAGAGGCGCCGCATAAGGCGTCCAATCCAACGGAGGAAACCCATGATGACGATCAGCCGCAGAACGCTGCTCGGGACGACGGCGGCCGGGTTCGCGGCGTGCATTGGCGGCAAGGCATTTGCCGGCGCGTCCTATGATCCCGGCGCCAGTGACGCGGAAATCCGCATCGGGCAGTTCGGACCGCTCAGCGGTCCGGTGTCGTCGTTCGGCGTGCTGGCCAATGCGATGGACGCCTATTTCCGCATGCTGAACGACGCCGGCGGGATCAACGGCCGCAAGATCAGGTTCATCAACTATGACGATGCCTACAGCCCGCCGAAATCGGTCGAGGCGGCGCGGCGGCTGGTCGAGGGCGACGAGGTGCTGTTCATCGCGGGCGCGATGGGAACGCCGGGCAACATCGCCGTGCAGAAATACATGAACGCGCGAAAGGTCCCGCAGCTGTTCCTGGCGGCCGCCGCCAGCAAGCTGTCGGACCCCGCGGTCAATCCGTGGACGATGGTTGGCGGGACCACCTACGAGATCGAGGGCGCCGTCGTCGGCCGCTATATCGCAGGCACTTTCCCGGACGCGAAGATTGGCCTGCTGTACCAGAACGACGATGCCGGCAAGGCAACGCTGTCGGGTCTGAAGACCGGCCTTGGCGCCAGGACCGCGCAGATCGTCTCCGAGCTGAACTACTCGGTCGGCGATCCGACGATCGATTCCCAGATCGTTCAGATGAAATTGGCGGGCGCCGACGTGGTGTTCCTCATCACCATTCCCAAGATGGCGAGCCAGGCGTTGCGCAAGATGGCGGCGCTGGAGTGGCGGCCGCAGGTGTTCCTCGGCGCCGGCAATGCCTCGGTGCGCGCGACGCTGAAGCCCGCCGGGTTCGAAACCGCGCAGGGCATCCTCGCCTTCGCCACCCGGAAAGATCCCGGCAATCCGCTCTGGGCCGATGCGGCCGACATGAAGCAATACATGGCGTTCCTCGATCGCTACGTCCCGAACGCCGATCGCGCCGATGATCTCTATGCGATCGGCTACACTGTTGCGGCAACCGCCGCTCACGTCATCAGCCAATGCGGCGATCAGTTGACGCGCGCCAACGTCATGCACCAGGCGAGCAACCTGAAGACCTTCGCGGCGCCGCTGCTCATCCCCGGTATCACGCTCAACACGACGCCGACCGACTATGTGCCGATCAAGCAGTTCCAGCTGATGCGGTTCAAGGGCGAGGCCTATGAGAAGGTCGGCGAACTGCTCACCGCGGCCTGAGGCGGCTTCTCCACCGTTCGGTGGTTAACCGAGCCTTAACCAGGCAGGACGCGCGTCGCGCGGTCTGGAACAGGACAATTCGTCGCAGCCAACCGTGTCTTGTCACTCGAATCCGATGAGCCTGTGCAACCGTTGATTGACGAATTGTTGCTAAAGAGAAACCGTCCCCGGTTGGGAGCGGAATGTGACGAAGTCAGTGATATCGACGATCTGCCAGGCCAGCGTTGCTCTTGCCTGTCCGTCGAACCGCGCACCCGACATTTTCAACCGTCCCGCATTTCTTAAGCTGATTGCAGTTCCCGCACCGTGGCTGGAGTGGGAGGGCGGCCGCGACCGCGATCTCCGGTGGTGACCCCCGGAGCGCGATCGGGCCGCCCCTTTCCAGCCGGGAGCGGTAACGGTGGATGCGCGCAATCGTGAATTCGGACGCGCAGGTTCCATCGCTAGGATCGCAATGACGCCATTTGCCGATGGCTGAACGGGTCCGCCTGCGGATCAAATTGCAACCTCATCCCGATTTCACTCTTGATGAAGCAATGGTTCCCCGTCCGGATCGCGGTCGCCCTGCTTGCCGTCGTTGCTAGCGCGCTCGTGGTGGCACGTGCGGATTCCGACATGGATGCGCAGATCAGGGACATCGTCGCGTCAGAGCTTGCGCCGACCGCGACCGCGGCCGATCCCGGCGGCCTCGCCGCAGCGGTCTATGCCGGCGGCCGGCTCGCGTTCTTCAACTACGGCGTTGCCGACGCCGCGACGAAACGACTGGTCACCTCGGACACGCTGTTCAGCCTGGCCTCACTGCGCAAGCTGTTCGAGGCGACGCTGGTCGCGCTCGGCACCGAGCGGGGCGAATTGCAGCTGGACGAGCCCGTCAAGAAGTATCTGCCCGAGCTGCACGGCGAGTACATCAGCCGCGTCACCATTGGCGAACTCGTTACCCATACGTCGGGGCTGTTGCTGCCGACCGATCATCCGCCATGGCCGAACGAGACCTTCAGCCGCGACCAGTTCATCGCGATGCTCAATGCATGGACGCCACCGGCCGGCGAGCAGCCCGGCAAGCAGCGCATCTACAGCCATGCCGGCTATGTGCTGCTGCAATTGGTGCTGGAGCGGCGCTACGGCATGCCGATCGCGACGCTGATCGAGAGCCGCATCCTGAAGCCGCTCGGTATGACCTCGACCTTCGTTCCGGATCGCGGCGAGGACAATCGCGCGACAACGACGCCCGAGATCGTGCAGCGCATGGTTCAGGGCTATTCCCACGACGGCGCGCCGATCGGCCCAATCGGCAACCAGCAGAGCTACTACGATTTTCCGGGCACCGGCCAGATGTTCTCCTCGGCCCGCGATCTCGGCATCTGGCTGCGCGCCTGCCTCGACGACGCTGTGATCGATCCCGAATTGCGCGCCGCGTTGCAGATGACCGAACGCGAGAGTTTTCGCGTCGATGCGAAGTTCGGCCAGGCGATGGCATGGGAGCACGTGCGGCTGGACGGCGTCACCGTCATCGACAAGCCGGGCGGGCTGAACAATGCCTCGGCCTATGTCGGCCTGGTGCCCGCGCGCAGGCTTGGCATCGTGCTGCTCGCCAATCGCGGGGAGTATCCGCACGAGATTGCTCGCTACAGAATACTGCCGGCACTCGCGCGGCTCTGACCAAACCCCGGTATTCTAGCGACAATGCGTGCCAATCCGATGACATTGCCCGGCAGGGGGAGCATGCAAAAATTGCGATGGCGCGTAACCGTGATCGGCTGTATAAGCCAGTAGCTTCTTCTCCATGTTGAAGAGGCTGATATGACCGTTCTCTATCCTGATCTGCACGCTCCTGATTTGCATGCTTGGCTTTCGCAGCAGCCGCACGGCTTGCGGACCTTCAGGACCTTCCAGCAAAAACTCGAGACCTTGAGCAAGGACGACCCCGAGCAACGCGGCGTTTGCCGGCTGCTGAGCGGTCTCGTCGGCAACTACGTCGAAACCTTTGATGAGGAGCCACTGCCGGTCGCGGTCGCCGACCGTGCCTATGGCCGGCTGCTCGACCTCGTCGCAAGCCTTGATCTCAAGGGCAATTCCGATCGCCGTCTCGCCGACATCAACCGCATCGCGTCCTGCGATCTGGTGAACTGACTGCGGCTGATGCTTTGGGTCTAGCGGCGCGCTGCCGCGAGCTCGCGATAGAGCGCGGCGTAACGGCCGGCGCGATCGTGCCACGAGACATCGGTGGCCATGCCGGCTTGCTGCAACCGGCGCCAGGTCACCTTGTCGTTGAACAGCAGGTTCGCCGTGCGCAAGCCATGCGCGAGCGCCTCCGAGGTCACCGGTGCGAACTTGACGCCGGTTGCGGCCTCGCCGGTCACCGCGGCCTCGTCGAAGCCGATCACGGTGTCGGCCAGTCCGCCGACATTGGCGACAACAGGGATCGCGCCATAGCGCAGCGCGCAGAGCTGGGTGAGGCCGCAGGGTTCGAAGCGCGACGGCACCGCGAGCGCGTCGGCGCCTGCCTGGATCAGATGCGCCAGCGCCTCGTCATAGCCGA
Organism: Bradyrhizobium sp. SK17; assembly: GCF_002831585.1. Classification (GTDB taxonomy): domain Bacteria; phylum Pseudomonadota; class Alphaproteobacteria; order Rhizobiales; family Xanthobacteraceae; genus Bradyrhizobium. Next base: position 3,210,250 of record NZ_CP025113.1, read on the forward strand.
TCACGACCGCGATCCGGCCGGGATTGTCGCGCGCCAGCGCGGCATAGCCATCCTGCAAATCGCGGTCGCCGCTGCCGAGCAGCGCGAGCTGGATGCCTTCGCCGAGCAATGTCGGAATATTCTCCAGCAGCAGGTCGAGACCCTTCTGCCATGACAGCCGGCTGATGACGCCGAGCAGCATCGCGTCCGGCACTGGATCAAGCCCGAAGCGCCGTTGCAACGCCGCCTTGTTGGCCGCGCGCTCGGCGAGATTGTCGGCGCTGAAGCGCGCTGCGATATCGGCATCGGTGGCCGGATTCCACACCGCGACGTCGATGCCGTTGAGGATGCCGCTCAGCACGTCGGCGCGTTCGCGGAGCAGGCCGCCAAATCCCATGCCGCCGTCGTCGCTCTGGATCTCCCGCGCATAGGTCGGCGATACCGTGGTGATGCGGTCGGCGAATTGCAGGCCGGCCTTCAACAGGCTGATGGTGCCGTAATATTCGACGCCGTGAAGCGAGTAGGCCTCGCCGGGCAGGCCGAACGTCGCCAGCATGTCCGGCGAGAACTGTCCCTGATAGGCAAGATTGTGCACAGTCATCACCGTGCCAGGCCTCGGCTGCCCGCCATAATGCAGATAGGCCGGCGCAAGGCCGGCCTGCCAGTCATGTGCATGCACGATGTCCGGAATGAAAGACGGGATCGCGCCCTGGCCGATTTCGGCCGCCATTCGTGACAGCGCCGCGAAGCGAATGCCGTTGTCGGGCCAATCCCGTCCGTCGGAATCGACATAGGGATTGCCAGGGCGTGCATAGAGATGCGGAGCGTCGAGCGCGAACAGATCGAGGCCGTCATGCGAGCCGGCGAGCAGGCGGATCGGGCCGCCGTAGAACTCCGGCCATTGCAGCAGCGTCTCCGCGGAAGCCAGCGCCGTGAGTACGGCGGGATATCCCGGCACCAGCGTCCGCGTCGTGACGCCATGCTCTTTCAGCGCCGCCGGCAGCGCGCCGACCACGTCGGCAAGGCCGCCGGTCTTGACGATCGGGTAGACTTCGGAGGCGACCGCCAGGACGCGGATCGGCGTCATGTGCCGAGCCTGTCGATCATCGACTGGGTGATCAGCGTGATCCCGTTCTCGGTGGTGCGGAAGCGTTTGCCGTCGAATTCGGGATCCTCGCCGACCACCAGCCCTTCCGGAATCCGCACGCCGCGATCGATCACGACGTTCCTGAGCCGCGCGCCGCGCCCGACATTGACATAGGGCATGATCACCGCGTTCTCGACATTGGCGTAGGAATTGACGTGCACGCCGGTGAACAGCAGCGACCGGCGCAGCGACGCGCCCGAGATGATACAGGCACCCGAGACCAGCGAGGTCACGGCCTGGCCGCGCCGGCCGTCCTCGTCATGGACGAACTTGGCGGGCGGGGTGATCTCGGCATAGGTCCAGATCGGCCATGCGCGGTCGTAGAGATCGAGTTCGGGCACCACGTCGGTGAGGTCGATGTTGGCGCCCCAATAGGCGTCGACGGTGCCGACGTCGCGCCAGTAGGAGCGCGGATCGTCGCCGGAGCGGACACAGGAATCGTTGAACTGGTGCGCGACGGCGCGACCGTGCTTGACGATGTAGGGGATGATGTCCTTGCCGAAATCATGGTTGGAATTCGGGTCGGCGGCATCGCGGCGCAGTTCATCGTACAAAAACTGCGAGTCGAACACGTAGATTCCCATGCTGGCGAGCGACTTGTCGGGCTTGCCGGGCATCGGCGGCGGATCGGCCGGCTTCTCCAGGAAGGACTGGATCACGCCGTTGTCGTCGACATGCATGATGCCGAAGCCTGAGGACTCCGCGCGCGGCATCTCGAGGCAGCCGACGGTGACGTCGGCGCCGCTCTCGACATGCTGTTTCAGCATGATCTCGTAATCCATCTTGTAGATGTGGTCGCCGGCCAGCACCAGGATGTACTTGGTGCCGTGCGCCTCGAGGATGTCGATGTTCTGGTACACCGCATCCGCCGTGCCGAGATACCAGTTGGTTTCCGAGACGCGCTGGCTCGCCGGCAGGATATCAAAGCTCTCGTTTCGCTCCGGGCGGAAGAAGTTCCAACCACCTTGCAGATGCCGGATCAGGCTGTGCGCCTTGTACTGGGTCGCCACCGCGATGCGGCGGATGCCCGAGTTCACCGCATTGGAGAGCGCGAAATCGATGATGCGGGACTTGCCGCCGAAATAGACGGCAGGCTTGGCACGCTTGTCGGTGAGCTCCTGAAGTCTGCTGCCGCGTCCGCCGGCCAATACATAGGCGAGAGCGTGACGCGACAATGGTTCATTTCCGACGGATCTCATGGTCATCCTCCCAGAACTTCAGGCGTGCTACCGCTTCAGGCTGGCCCCGCTACCTTCTCTTGTCCGGAAGGCCTGATCGGGCGCCAACGGGGCCGATCGGGAACGTAGCAAGTGCGCCCCGGTTGAGCAAAGCGGGATGACGGTTTTCGTTCCCCGGGTTTCGCCTCCCGGGAAGCGGGGTTGCGACTTGGTTAAATCTATTGACGACGCGCGATTTCGGCCTAGAGCAAGCCTGCGCATTTTTCCTGCCCAGGCCGGCATCTCATGACAGTTTCTTCCGTCACCCCCCAGGACATCCGTTCGGCACTGCTGCTGCGCCGGGAGATCGCGCTGCTCGACGTCAGGCACGAAGCGGAATTCGCCACCGGCCATCCGCTGTTCGCCGCCAACATGGCGGCCGGCCGGATCGCGCTCGAAGCCGAGCTGCGCCTGCCGCGCAAGGACGTGCCGATCGTGCTCTATGACAATGGTGAGGGACTGGTCACTGCCGCGGCCGAGCAGTTGCGGGCGCTCGGCTATGGCAACATTGCGACGCTCGCCAGCGGCTTGCAGGGCTGGAAGGCAGCCGGCTACGAGGTGTTCGCGGACGTCAATTCCTACGCCAAGGCATTCGGCGAACTGGTCGAGGCACGGCGCCACACCCCGTCGCTCAGCGCCGACGAGGTCGCAGCGCTGATCTCCGCCAAAGCCAATATCGCGATCCTCGATGTCCGCCGCTTCGACGAATATGCCACCATGAACATTCCGGGCTCGGTCAGCATGCCCGGCGCGGAGCTGGTGCTGCGCGCCGGCAGCGCCGCGCCCGATCCCGACACCACCATCATCGTCAACTGCGCCGGCCGCACCCGCTCGATCATCGGCACGCAATCGCTGATCAATGCCGGGCTGCCCAACAAGGTGCGGGCGCTGCGCAACGGCACGATCGGCTGGACGCTCGCGAAGCACGATCTCGAACACGGCGCGGAGAAGCGCGGCGGTGTCGGGCCGTTCGCGGGCGCCGCGGATAACGCGCGCGACGTCGCCTATCGCGCCGGCGTCCGTCACATCGGCATGGCCGAGCTCGCCGCGCTGGACGGCGACGCACACCGCACGCTGTATCGCTTCGACGTGCGCGATGCGGACGACTACGCCGCCGGTCATCTGGCCGGCTTCCGGCATTATGCCGGCGGCCAGCTGGTGCAGGAGATCGACATGGCAGCCCCGGTGCGCGGCGCACGCATCGTGCTGACCGACGACAAGGGCATCCGCGCCGACATGACGGCGTCCTGGCTCGCCCAGATGGGTTGGGAGGTGTATGTGCTCGAAGGTGGCTATGACGGCGCGCTCGAAGTCGGGCCGCCGCGCGTGGTGCCGCGGCCCGATCTCGCGCATCGCTACCGGCGGCCCTATGAAGGCACCGATGTCGCGGAACGGGCGATGCAGGCCTATCTCGATTGGGAGTACGGCCTCGTCGACCAGCTCCGTCGCGACGGCACGCACGGGTTTTATGTGATCTGAGCGGCGCGCGGCCCGGTTCATGCGTCGCGGCTATTCCCGTCATTGCGAGCCAACGGGTCGCGCGAACGCGCGCCCGATGACAGGCTCCGCGAAGCAATCCATGTCACCGCATATGCGGCAAGATGGATTGCTTCGTCGCTGTCGCTCCTCGCAATGACGAGGCTGGTTCCCTACTTCGGTAGCGCGACCGGCGTCAGCTTGAACGAGCCGGGGTCCTTGCCCTTGTTGTCGCCGATCAGGTAAGACAGCTTGCCTTCGGCGATCCAGCCGACGTCACCGATCTGCGTCACGGAGACGGGCTCGGCAAGACCGTCCTTGATGGTATCGATCGTCGCCTCGTTGCCCTTCACCGTGACCTTGTCGAGCTTGCCGTTGCCCTCGATCAGCAGGAAGTCGCCGCCATGGGCGCGCAGCGCATCGGCGTGATCGAGCGGCCGCGACGGCTTCAGCTCGGTCACGGCACCGGCCTTGCCGTCCTTGACCTCGATCTTGAACAGCTTGGCCGGAATGAAGGTCGTGACATAGAGATTGCCGTCGGCGCCGATCGCGATGCCGTCGAGCCCGACGCCGTCCTTGGCCGGTGCGAGTTGCGGATCGGTGGCGAAGGTCGCAAGCGCGGTGCCGCCCGGCTTCAGGCTGTAGACGTACGGCGCGAAGGAATCGCTGACATAGGCGGTGCCGTCGGCGCCAACTACGATGTCGTTGCAGAACGATTTCGGATCGCTCAGGGCAAAGCTGCCCTTTGGCGCGCCGCTCTTGAGATCGAAGGTTTTCAGCCAGGCGCCCTTGGTGTCGCTCGGTCCTGCGACGCCCATCGCGCTGATGTCGTTGGAGCAGACATAGAGCGTCCCGCTCTTCTCGTCGGCGAGCACGCCCAGCGTCGAGCGGCTGTCGCCGGCGCCCGGCTTGACCAGCTGCTCGGCCTTGCCGCCCGAGATCTTGGTCACCCCGCCATGATTGAAGCTGCCGACGTAGAGCGTCCCGTCGGAGGTCGAGGTCACGCTCTCCGGAAAACTCTTGTCAGGAACGCCCACCGGAGCGGTTTCGGCGCGGGCCGCGCCGGCCATGCCGAGCGCAAGGATGGCAGCCGCAGCGCTTGCGAGATTCTTGTTCTTTCGCGTTTTCTTCACGCGAACCGGTATCCACTTCGCTCGAAAACGCTCCAGTGCGGCGCGGCGGATCTCGAACGTCTCTCCCGTTGCGCGCGGACGGCCCGCGTCGCCTTTGTTTTTTATCATGATCGCGTTTCCTCAATGAACCTGGTTGGACCAGGCAGGATTGTGAGGCGATCGTCTCCGGCCGATGGTTGTTGTGTGCAGGGTTCCCGGCCGGATTGTCACCGCCTGCCTTGTCACCTCGATATATACGATAGTATATAGCGAGAGGGAAGCTGCGATGGCAGGAGCGCGCGCCATGCAACGGGAATTGGTGTCGCGGCGCCGATGCATGTGCTGCGGTGGCGTCATCGATGGGCTCGCTGACGATGAGGCGATCGAATTCGACGCGCGCATCGGCTTGTTTACCGACGAGTGCGCATTCGTCTGCAACAACTGCACCGCAAGCCTGATCGCGGCGCGGCGCAGACAGGAAACAGTGCGGCGGAAGTAGCGCGAAGATGACCGATCTCAGTCCGGGCTGAACGCGTCGTACACCAGCTTGCGGAACGCGGGTGTGATGCGCTGGCGTTCGTTCTGGGTCTGCTCCAGCATGATGTAGATCATGTCGAGTTTCGGATCGACGCCGAAATAGGTGCCGCTGCCGCTGTCCCACTTCAGCTCGCCGATCGAGCCGGGTGGCGGCGGCTTGGCGATGCCGGGATCGGTCCGCACCGCGATGCCGTAGCCGTAGCCGAAGCCGTCGCCGGGGAAGTACCAATAGTCGCGGCCGACACCGGAGCCCGGCCCGATATGGTCCGTCGTCATGTCCTTGAAGGCGGCCGGACTGAGATAGCGTTTGCCGTCGAGTTCGCCGCCATTGAGCAGCATCTGCGCGAAGCGCGCATAATCGAGAATGGTCGAGACCAGGCCGCCGCCGCCGGACTCCCACTCCGGATGCGCGCGCCGCTCGGTTTCGGAGTCGATCAGGATCTTGTCGGAGGGCAGCGGTTCCGCCAGCCGCGTCCGTTCGGCTTCCGCATCGAGCACGTATCTGGTGTCGTTCATTTTCAGGGGATCGAAGATCCGCTCCTTCTCGAACTGATAGAGCGACTTGCCCGAGACGATCTCGATCACCCGGCCGAGCACGTCGGTCGAATGACCGTAGCGCCACAATGTCCCGGGCTGCCGCGACAGCGGTAGCTTGGCCAGCCTGGCCGTGAACTCCTTGTTGTCGAACTGTCCGTCGAACAGATGTCCCGCGCGATAGAGTTTCTGGACCCAGTCGGCGCCGATATATTCATAGGTGATGCCCGAGGTGTGCCGCATCAGGTCCTCGATCGTGATTGGACGGATCGGCGGCACCAGCTCGAGCTTGCTCAGATCGTTGCCGCCGTCCGGCTCGATGCCGACCTTCACGTCGGCGAACGCCGGAATGTATTTCGACAGCGGATCCTGCGGCGACAGTTTGCCGTCAGCGACCAGCATCATCGCGGCGGTGTTGGTGACGGGCTTGGTCATCGAGCGCAGCGAGAACATCGTGTCCAGGCGCATCGGCGACTTGGTCGTGACGTCGCGATAGCCGAAGGTCTTCAGATAGACCGGCTTGCCGTGTTGCTGGATCAGGATGACCGCGCCGGGAATGCGACCGCTCGAGACCTCGGCGTCGAAGAACTCGGTAATGCGTTCGAGTTTTCCCGGCGACGGGGCAGGGACGTCGGAGCCACGCGCGGCGCCCGATGTGACAAGTGCAAGACACAGGATCGCGGCCGTTGCCGCCCGACGCGTCCGCATCGCGATATGGACTGCTCGATCAAATCCGGACGACATTGGAACGCTGCCCCTGTCTGATGCCCTTGAGCGCCTAAGCGTGGCGAGAGCGCTCCCGCGCACCATAATCTTCTTTGAGCGAGTTTATTCCTTAACGAAGGTCGAAAATTTATACAATTTGCGTGGCGCCGACCGGCGTCCGCACGGCATTCGACAGCACCTGCAACGCCTGGCTCAACTCGGCGCGGTTGCGCGCGGCGCCGAGCGACACCCGGAGGCCGCGGGGCGCGGCTTCTCCAGCCGCAAAGGCGTCTTCGCCGACCACGGCGAGGCCATTGCGCATCAGATGCGACAGCAGGTCGGTGCCGTCGAAATGCTTCGGCAGGGGCATCCAGAGATGGTGGCTCGCCGGCCGCGCCGCGTAGGCCACGCCCTTGAGGAAGCGCGCCGCAAGCTGCTGGCGGGCAGCCGCCTCGTTGCGGATGGCACGGATGATGTCGGCGGCAACCCCCGAGCGTAGCCATTGCGTGACCAGCGCCACCATCAGCGATGGCGGCATCTGCATGGTGGCCTGCATGCCGGCGCGCATGCGCTGCTCGGCGCTCGCATCGGGCGCCAGCAGATAGGCCACGCGCAAGGCTGGCGCGATGCATTTCGCGATGCTCGCGGCATAGTAAGTGTGCTCGGGAATCAGGGTCGCGATCGGCGCCATCTGCGGCTCGAGCGGGCCGTAGACGTCGTCCTCGATCAGGACGCAGCCGCGCTTCCTGATGATATCGGCGATCGCCTTGCGCCGGGCCGGCCCCATCGTCGCCGTGGTCGGGTTCTGCTGCGTCGGCACCAGATAGACCGCCTTCGGCTTGTGCTTGCGGCAGGCCTCGTCGAGCGCGTCGGGCCGCGCGCCCTCAGTATCCATCGCAACGCCGACCAGGCGGACGTCGAGCCGTGCCGCCGCGGCCTTGATGCCGGGGAATGTCAGCGCCTCCGTCAGCACGACGTCTCCGGGCGACGTCAGCGCCAGCAGGGCGTTGAAGATGATCGCCTGCGAACCCGGATAGATCACGATGCGATCGGCCGATGCGTCAGGTACGCGTGGCGCGAGCCACGCCGCGCCGACCTCGCGTTCATCCGCGGTGCCGCCGGGACGGGTATAGCCGAGATAGGCGGAGAACCCGGCCTCGGAGCGGATGGTCGCCAGTCCCTGCGCGATCCGCAGGTCGAGATTGGCCTCGACCGGCTGTGGCGGCAGGTTCATCGACAGGTCGATATTGACCGGCGTGGGCAGGTCGGACGCCGCGCGCGCGGTGGTCTCCGAGACGAAGGTGCCCTGGCCGACGCGGGCGTCGAGCAGTCCGCGCCGCCGTGCTTCGCCATAGGCGCGCGTCACCGTGGTGAGGTCGATGTCGAGCGCGGTCGCCAGCGCGCGATGGGTCGGCAGCCGCTGGCCGCGGACCAGCCGGCCGCTGGCGATATCGGCGGCGAGCGCATCGACGATGCGCAGGAACATCGGGCCGTGCCATTCCGAAACCGTAGGGATCCAATCCATGCAATTCGACGCTTTGTCTTTGATTGTATGCTCTTGAATCCATATTGTATGGATCATCAGATCAGGTCAAGGACAACAGCCAAAGGAAGACGGCCAAAGGAGAACGACAAATGACCGAGACGGTTTCCCTGCAAAAGGCGATGTGGCGCGGCTTCACGATGAAGTGCCCGAACTGCGGGCGCGGCCATCTGTTCGGCCGTTTCCTCAAGGTGGCGGATCATTGCGAGGTGTGCAGCGAGGACTTCACGCCGCAGCGCGCCGACGACTTCCCGGCCTATCTCGTCATCGTCGTGGTCGGCCACGTCGTGGTGCCGGCGCTGCTCTGGATGGAAATGGCCTACGCGCCGCCGGCCTGGCTGCAACTTGCGATCTGGTTGCCGGTGACCTTGTTCAGCGCACTCGCGCTGCTGCAACCGACCAAGGGCGCGATCGTCGGCCTGCAATGGCAGCTCGGGATGGAAGGATTTGCGGCGACGCGACGTGTCGTCGCGCGGACCCGCGACTTGTCCGCCGTAGCTCAGCGAGCGAAGGCGGGAGCCTGAGGCAGACTACGGCATCGTAGCCCGGATGAGCGAAGCGACATCCGGGTTCTTTTCGGCCCCGCATATCGCTGCGCTCATGCGGGCTACGGGTTCATCAAATCGGATGATGATGCGGTCGGAACATGCGGCCCTTCTCGGTCACCAGCACCACGGCGAGCGCGGCCAGTGTGCAGAGGAAGAAGCCGGTCGCGAACGGCCCCAGCGTGCCGTCGTAGTCCTGGCCGATCGTGGTGCCGACGCCGATCCCGAGCAGCGTGGTGATGGTACCGTAGAGCGAGGAGGCGGTGCCGGCGATCTTGCCCTGCGGTTCCATCGCAAGCGCGGTGAAATTCGCCATCATCAGCCCGAACGCGAACATCATCAGGCCCGACAGCACCATGAACAGCGGCAGCGACAGCGTGCCGGTCTTCACCGTGAGGAACAGCACCCCTGCGACCACGACAAAGCCCGTCAGCGCGGCGTGCGAGATCACGCGCATGCCGATGCGGCCGACGATCCGCGAATTGAGGAAGCCGGCGATCGCAACGCCGACCGCGCAGGCCGCGAAGGCGACCGGGAAATAATGTCCGAGCTTGAAGATCTCGGTGAAGATCTGCTGCGACGAGAACACGAAGGCGAACAGCGAGCCCTGCACGCCGCCGGCGGCGAGCGCATAGCCGAGTGTCTGCCGGTTGGTGACGGTCTGGCGGAACGCCGACAGCACGTCCGGGATCGCCAGCGACTTGCGCAGCTCCTTCGGCAGCGTCTCCGGCATCCGCATCGCGCTCCAGGCCAGCGCGACCACGCCGTAGATCATCAGCAGCACGAAGATGCCGCGCCAGTGGGTCAGCAGCATCACCGCCTGGCCGAATGACGGCGCGATCACGGGCACTGCGATGAACACCATCATCGCCAGCGACATCACGCTCGCCATCCGCCGACCGGCGTAGCAGTCGCGCACGATCGAGGTCGCAATCACGCGGGTTGCCGCAGTGCCGAGCCCTTGCAGCGCGCGCGCCAAAAGCAACGTCTCGAACGAGGGCGCCATGATCGCGAGCAGGCCGGCGATGGTGTAGACGGTCATGCCGCCGAGCAGCACCGGGCGGCGGCCGAAGCGGTCCGACAGCGGGCCCATCACGAACTGGCCGACGCCGAAGCCGACCAGGAAGATCGACAGCACCATTTGCGGGCGGTTGGCGTCGGCGATCTGGAACGCGGAGCGGATGTTCGGCAGCGCCGGCAGCATCATGTCCATCGCCAGCGGGTTCAGCGCCATGATCGAGGCGATGACGACGACGAATTCAGGAAAGCCCATCGGGCGGTGGCCTGAGGAAACCCAGGCATCGGCATTGATGTCAGACACTTATGACCTCTTGGAGAGCCTCCGATCATAATGGCGTTGCTGCGTTGCACAATCGGCGTTTCGAGATGGGAGACCGTCGGCGAGGGCTGAGGTCGTCAGGTCATGGAACCGGACCGCGGGCCCTGGTCAGGGTATTATCGTTGCTGCTGCAACTATTTAACTCGTGCCGCGCGAAAACCTCTGCTATCCCGGTACCAGCATCCGTGCGGGGCGGGCGCATCGCGCCGATCATGCCGGCACGGCCAAGAACTGATTCAAGAACGGGTTTGGGGAGGCCATATGTCCATCGAAATGTCCGCGCGTTCGCGCGGCGCGGAACTGTCGGATGAGGAACGCAAGGTCCTCACCGCAACGCTCGTCGGCACCACCATCGAGTGGTACGATTTCTTCGTCTACGCCCAGGCGGCGGGCCTGGTGTTCGGCGCGCTGTTCTTCGCGCCGATGAACGCGAACAATCCGCTGCTGGCACAGATCGTCTCGTTTGCGACGCTCGGCCTGTCCTTCCTGTTCCGTCCGCTCGGCGCCATCGTCTGCGGCCATCTCGGCGACCGCTTCGGGCGCAAGAACATGCTGGTGGTCACGCTGCTGTTGATGGGGGCGGCGACCGCGCTGGTCGGCCTGCTGCCGACCTACGCGCAGATCGGCGCCTGGGCGCCGGCACTGCTTATTCTCCTGCGCATCCTGCAAGGCTTCTCGGCCGGCGGCGAATGGGGTGGCGCGGCGCTGATGTCGGTGGAATCGGCGCCGGTCGATCGGCGCAGCTTCTTCGGCTCGTTCCCGCAGATCGGCACGCCGCTCGGCATGATCCTGGCGACCGGCGTGCTGTGGGTGCTCACCGCGACGCTCGGCAAGCAGGCGATGATGGAGTGGGGCTGGCGGATTCCGTTCCTGCTGTCGATCCTCCTGATCGTCGTCGGCATCGTGATCCGCCGCACCGTGGAGGAGTCGCCGGTGTTCAAGGCGATGCAGCGCCGGCACCGCGAATCCTCCGCGCCGCTACGTGATCTGATGCGCAATCACAGCAAGGAGATTTTCCGCACCGCGCTGATCTTCATGGCCAACAATGCGGCCGGCTACATCCTGATCGCGTTCCTGATCAGCTATGGCGCCAATACGCTGAAGATGCCGTCCGAGCAGCTGCTGCTGATCGGTACGCTGGCGGCGGTGAGCTGGTTCGTCTTCACGCTGGTCGGCGGTATCCTCGGCGACAAGATCGGCCGCGTGCGTTGCTTCCAGATCGGCTACACGCTGATGGTGCTGTGGGCGGTGCCGATGTGGTTTTTGATCGACAGCAAGAATCTCCTGCTGTTCTTCGTCAGTGCCGTCGGCCTCACTGTCGCGCTCGGCCTGTCCTACGGCCCGCAGGCGGCGCTCTATGCCGAGCTGTTTCCGGCCAAGGTGCGCTATTCCGGCGTCTCGATCGGCTACGCGCTCGGCGCCATCTTCGGCGGCGCCTTCGCCCCGATGATCGCGCAATGGATCATCGGTACCTACGGCGAGTCCTGGCGCGTCGGCGTCTACATCGCGGTGCTGGCGCTGATCTCGCTGATCACGGTGTCGACGATCAAGGACCCGCAGGGTGTCGATCTGAACGTCGACGACGCGAAAGCGTGAGAGAAGAGCCGTAGGGCGGATTAGCCCATCGAGTCCGCGCAAAGCGCGGCCCGACGACAGGCTCCGGCGCAATCCGCCGCGGTCTCTGCGTTGCGGTGGATTACGCTACGCTAATCCACCCTACGCAGCGGCGGTCCTTCAGATCCGGGCGCCGCGGTTGTAGCCGTCGACGAGCTGATTGTAGTCGCGCATCAGCCGGGCCGGCGATCCTTCCACCATCCAGCCCGCGCCGGCGTTGCTCAGCATCATCTTCTCACCCGAGTTGTAAGGCACCTTGTCGCGAACGCGGCGCATCAGTTGCTTCGCCGTGGTGAGGAATGACTTGGCGCTGCCGATGAACATCGAGCCGAGCTTGACGTCGCCGTCCTTGCCCGAGGCCTCTTCGGTTGCCTTCACCGTGGCCTCATACTCGTTGAGCGCCTGGGTGATCGCGTCGATGTCGGGTTTGTCGGCCTGCTCTGCGCGAAGCACGCGCTTGGCCTGGATCATCAGCGCCTCGACATAATAGTGCGATTTGCGGCCTTCGCTTGCCTCGATCGCGGCCAGTTGCTCTGCGGCACGCTTGTCATTGATCGCCTCGACGCCGGCGCGCAGCGCCTTGTCGGCGCTGGCGAACGCATCCCAGGCCGCGACCAGGCGCGGATGCAGCGCCTTGCCCTTGGCCATCTTGTCGTCCTTGTAATTCTCCTGGGTGTAGTAGTCGTCCGTCTCCTTCAACAGCGGCTCGAGCGTAGTGACGGCCGCAACATATGCATTCGCGGCGGCTTCAAGCCCGGCATCGTGCGGCTCCGCCGCATTGGCGGCCGCGACGCTCGTCTTGCAGTCGGACGTGTCGTAGATCGTGTAGGTGCCGTAGATGATCCGCTCTTTGCACGTCGGACCGCTCTTGGCGGCCCAGGAAAAGTACCGGTCGCGGGATTCGTAGGATCGCGCCGAGAGACGGTTGATGCACCCGACATAGGCATTCATCTTTTGCGTCAGTTGCGCGGAGGAGGCGCCCGCCGACGATGCCGGCGGGGCCTGCTGGGCCGCGGCCGGTTCGAGCAACGCAATGACGGCCGCAATCAGAAGGAAAGAGGTATTTCGCATCAGGAGTTTGCCCTTGTCTCAGCCGGGAGTTGGCCGCCCCGGTCTAGGAAGCTTGTGTGACGGCAGAAGGTGACGCCACGGGCCTCCGCCGGCGCCGCGTCGTACACTATCGACGGACTTGTTTGTCGCCTACCGGCCAAAATCCGTTCGATCGATCGTCGGAACCCGGCGTGTAACGCGCGCCTATTTGACCCCAAGCATCGCCTTCAGCTTCAGTACCGCGCTGTCGGGCGTCGTCAACACCTCGCGGCCGGTGACCTCGGCGACGCGCGCGGCGGCCGGCGCCATGCTGTACTGGGCGAGCGCGATCAGGTCGCAGTCGCGCAGATCCTTGCTGGCCTCGACCACGATGCGATCGTGCTCGGCGCGGTCGCCGCCGTCGAGTGCCGCCAGGGCGCCCTCGGCGAGTTTTGGCACCAGCGTGACCTCGGACGGAAATTCCGGCGGCATCGACACCAACGTCGGCGGGAAGGTGGAGAGCAGGCCGATCCGCTTTCCCTTGGCGACCGCCTGTTCGATCATCGCCTCGTTCGGCTTCAAGACCGGCATCGGCGCGTGCGTGCGCGCCACCGCCTCGATGCAGGGCCCGAATGCCGAACAGGTGAACAGGATGCCGTCGGCGCCGGTGCTGGCCGCATATTGGCCCATCGCCAGAAAGCGTTCCGTCATGCGCTCGGAGAGCTTGCCGTCGCGCGCGAGGTCGGCGGAGAGGCTGTCATCGAGCAGGTTCATCAGCCGCGCCTCCGGCCAATGCCGCGCGAACGAGGCCTCGATCGGCACGATCGAGTGCTTCAGGGCGTGAATGAGGGTGATGCGCATGAGGTCTTTCTTCTCCCTCTCCCCGCTTTTCGCGGGAGAGGGTTGGGGTGAGGGGCTCTATCGTCGTAACAGGTCAGAAAGGGATATGCGGAGACTCCCCCTCACCCGTCATTCAAGCTTTGCTTGAATGACGACCTCTCCCCGCAAGCGGGGCGAGGTGGAGATCACTTGAACGGGATCGCGTACATCAACCCGCCCTTGCTCCAGGTGGCATTGAGGCCGCGGTCGAGCTTCAAGGGGCTCGCCTTGCCGACATTGCGCTCGAAGATCTCGCCGTAATTGCCTCCGGCCTTGATCGCCGCGACCAGCCATTTGTTGTCGAGGCCGAGCCGCGAGCCGAGATCGCCCGACACGCCGAGCAGGCGCTGGATTGCCGGGGCCTGCGACTTCGTCATCTCGTCGGCGTTCGACTGGGTGACGCCGAGCTCCTCGGCCTCGACCAGGCCGTAATGCAGCCAGGTCACGATGTCGCTCCAGACCTCGTCGCCGTTGCGGGTGAACGGGCCGAGCGGCTCCTTGCTGATGGTCAGCGGCAGCACGACGTAATCGTCGGGCTTCGGTGCTGCGGTCGCGACCGCGCCGGCGAGCGCGGAGGCGTCCTGGGTCATGGCATCGCAGCGGCCGCCGAAGAAGGCCTGGTACATGGTGTCGGGCCGGTCGAACACCAAAGGCTTCCAGTCGATGCCGTTGGCGCGGCCGTAGTCGCCGAGCGTCACCTCATGGGTGGTGCCCTGGGCGACGCAGACGGTGGCGCCCTTGAGATCCTTCGGCTCCTTCACGCCGAGGTCCTTCTTCACCACGAAGCCCTGGCCGTCGTAGAAATTGACCGGGCCCTGGCGCAGCCCGAGCGTGGTGCCGCGCAGATAGGTTTGCGTCGAATTGCGGTACAGCACGTCGATCTCGCCGGACTGCAACGCGGTGAAGCGGTTCTGCGCGGTCAGTGCGACATAGCGCACCTTGGCGGGATCGCCGAGCACGCCGGCCGCAAGCGCGCGACAATAGTCGACGTCGAGGCCCTTGAAGTTGCCCTGCGAGTCCGGCGCCGAGAAGCCGGCGAAGCCGGTGGAAACGCCGCACACCAGCGTGCCGCGCTGCTTGACGGTGTCGAGCGTTGCCGCGCTTGCGCTCGCGATGCTCGCGACAAGAACGGTTGCGGTGATCAATGCCCTGTACATTCTGTCCTCCTCCTAGTGACCAACGTCCTTCAATGCGCTGTCGACCGCAGCGCCGAGCCTTTCGACGATCATGTCGATGTCGCCGGAAGTCGTGATATAGGGCGGGGCGAGCAACACATGGTCGCCGCGCTGGCCGTCTGCGGTGCCGCCGGACGGATAGCAGGCAAGTCCGCCCGCGAAGGCCGCGGACTTGATGCGCTGATGCAGCTTGAGCTTGGGATCGAACGGCTGGCGGGTGCCGCGATCGGCGACCAGCTCGATCGCCCAGAACAGGCCCCGGCCCCTGATGTCGCCGACATGGCGGTG
Organism: Bradyrhizobium sp. SK17; assembly: GCF_002831585.1. Classification (GTDB taxonomy): domain Bacteria; phylum Pseudomonadota; class Alphaproteobacteria; order Rhizobiales; family Xanthobacteraceae; genus Bradyrhizobium. The sequence continues at coordinate 3,225,369 of NZ_CP025113.1, forward strand.
ATTGCCGAAGCGTTCGGTGAGCCGCTGCTCGAGCTGGCGGCCGCGCTCCTTGACCTGGTCGAGCAAATTCTCCTCCGCGATCGTCTTCTGCACTTCGAGCGCCGCGGCGCAGGCGAGCGGATGCGCCAGATAGGTGTGGCCGTGCTGGAATGCGCCCGAGCCGTCCCGCACGGTGTCGACGATGCGGTCGCTCGCGAGCATCGCGCCGATCGGCTGATAGCCGCCGCCGAGACCCTTGGCGATCGCCTGGATGTCGGGCGCGATGCCTTCCTGCTCCCAGGCATGCAGCGTGCCAGTGCGGCCCATGCCGCACATCACCTCGTCGAGGATCAGGAGCGCGCCGTGGCGATTGCAGATATCGCGCACCGCCTTGAAGTAACCCTCCGGCGCAGGCACGCAGCCGGCGGTAGCGCCGACCACCGGCTCGGCGATGAAGGCCGCGACATTCTCAGGGCCGATCCGTTGGAATTCGGCTTCGAGTTCGGCGGCGAGCCGCGCCACGAAGGCGGCCTCCGATTCATCGTCGCGCTTCTCGTGATAGGCGAAGGCCGGGGTGACATGGCTGAACGCAGGCGACAGCAGCGGCGCGTAGGGTTCGCGACGCCAGGCATTGCCGCCGGCCGACAGCGCGCCGAGCGTGTTGCCGTGATAGCTCTGCTTGCGGGCGATGAAGCGGGCGCGCTTCGGCTCGCCGCGCTCGATGAAATATTGGCGCGCCAGCTTGATCGAAGCCTCGATCGCCTCGGAGCCGCCGCTGACGAAATAGACATAGCCGAGACCGCCGGGCTCGTGGCCGACCAGCCGTTCGGCGAGCTCTTCCGCGGGTGCGGAGGAGAAGAAACCGGTATGGGCATAGGCGAGCGTGGAGGCCTGCCTGGCGATCGCGGCCAGGATGCGCGGATGCTGGTGGCCGAGGCAGGACACGGCGGCGCCGCCCGAGGAATCCAGGATGCGACGGCCGTCCTCGGCGATCAGAAAGACGCCGTCGCCGCCTACCGCCTTCGGCGGGGTTTCGCGCAGGCTGCGATGCATCACGCGGCTCTTGTTGGCGCTCATGACAGTGATCCTTTCTCGACAAAATACTGCGAGGTCTCGGCAAGCCGGCCCTCGGTCGCCTCCAGCTTGCGCTTTGCGCCCGCGCCGCCCAGCGTGAAGCAGACGGCGGCCAACGACTGCGCCACCGCGATCGCGCCGGTGAGGCTCGGGAAGAACCCCGGGGAGGAAGCGGCCTCGAACAGCAGCAGATGGTCGGCGCCTTCGGCCATTGGCGCGCTGATCGTGTCGGCGATCGCGATCAGCGTCGCGCGGGCCTGGTGCGCCGCGCGGGCGGTTTCGACGCTGGCAATGGAGTAGGGCGCAAAGCCGATCACGACTACCGCGTCCTCGGTGCGGAAGGCGCCGTGGTCGAGATCGAACGGGCCGGAACCGCCGACCAACAGCACGGCGTCCGGGCGGAACAGGCGAAGCTGGTAGGTCAGGAGTTCCGCCACGCCGCGGCAACTGCGAAAGCCGGTGATCCAGATCCGGTTCGCCGCGTGCAGTGCACGCGCGGCGTCCGCGATCGCGCTCGCTGAAATCCGCGTGAGGCCGGCGGCCTCCGCCTCCAGCTTGTCGTGGACCAGTTTGACATCGGCATTGGGCCCGACACGGCGGCTTTTGGCCCGGCCGGAGAAGGGTGAACCCTGCGCCGGCCGGCGCGCCTCGGTGAGTGCGGCGCGCAATTCGTCCCAGCCGGTGTAGCCGAGCGCCTTTGCAAGTCGGGTAAAGGAGGCGGGATCGGCGCCGGCGACGGAGGCAAGCTCGCGCATCGAGCGCGTCGTGGCGTCGTAATCATTGGCTGCGACAAACCGACCGACCTCCTGCAACCGCATTGGCAGCGACGGCAATGCGCTGCACAATTCGTTGAGGGGCGATGGTTTCGGCTGAGCCTGGGCCATGAAACATATGTTGCACAATTATCAATTTGGTGCAACATATGATGCGCGCATACAGCGCATGGCAGAAGATCGTTTCTCACCGGGATCCTCGTGCTGTGACGACATCGACGCCGAAACGCCCTCCCGCCCGGCCCTGGCGGCTTTCGCTCGGTGACCCGCGCGTCGCCGGCCTGTTCTGGCAGATCCTGGTGGTCGCCATCGCGGTCGCGATCGTCGCCTTCCTGTGGTCGAACGCCCTCCATAATCTCTCGGTACGGCGGATCTCGACCGGCTTCGCCTTCCTCGGCCGCGAGGCCGGCATGCCGATCGCCGACAGCTGGATCGACTACACGCCGAAGGACACTTACCTGCGTGCCTTCATCGTCGGCATCGTCAACACGCTGCGCGTCGCGGTGATCGGCATCGTGCTGGCGACCGTGATCGGCACGCTGGTCGGCATCGCGCGGCTGTCGTCGAACTGGCTGCTGGCGCGGCTCGCCGCTGTCTATGTCGAGGTGCTGCGCGACCTGCCGCTGCTGTTGCAGCTCCTGTTCTGGTACGTGCTGATGCAGGGCCTGCCGGCGGCGCGCCAGGCGTTCAAGCCGGTCGAGGGCGTCTATCTCTCCAATCGCGGCCTGATCCTGCCGTCGGTCCCGCTGCACGGGGCCAATGGCTGGACGATCCTCGCGCTGGTCGCGGGCGTGATCGTCTTCACCGTGGTCAGGCGCCGCCTGATCGCGCAGCAGATGCGCGACGGCCGGGCGCGGCCGGTGTGGCCGTATGCGCTCGGCCTGATCGTCGCGTTGCCCGCGCTGGTGTCATGGCTTCTGGGCGCGAGCTGGAGCGTCACGATGCCCGAGCTGCGCGGCTTCAATTTCGTCGGCGGGCTAACACTGGCGCCGGAATATTTCGCGCTGCTGATCGCGCTCGTCACCTACACCTCGGCCTTCATCGCCGAGATCGTGCGCAGCGGCATCCAGGCGGTGCCGCGCGGCCAGTCGGAGGCCGCCAAGGCGCTCGGGCTGAAGCGCGGCTTCGTGCTGCAACATATCGTGCTGCCGCAGGCGCTGCGCGTCATCATCCCACCGATGACCAGCCAGTATCTGAACCTGACCAAGAACTCCTCGCTCGCGGTCGCGGTCGGCTACCAGGACATCGTCTCGATCGCCAACACCACGCTGAACCAGACCGGCCAGGCGATCGAGTCGATCGCGCTGATCATGATGGTGTTCCTCACCATCAGTCTCGGCATCAGCCTGTTCATGAACTGGTACAATGCGCGGATCGCGCTGGTGGAGCGCTGAGATGAGCTCGGTCGCAGAGCTGCCGCAGGATCGGCTGCCGATCGCGCCACGGCCGGCACCGCGCGCGCTCGGCGGTCCCACCGGCTGGCTGCGCGCCAATCTGTTTGCCTCGATCCCGTCAAGCATCATGACGCTGATGCTGCTGTTCCTGCTCGGCAAGGCATGCGTCGCGTTCTGGCAATGGGGCATCGCGAACGCGGTCTGGATCGTTCCCGGCAACGACAGCAGCGCCTGCCGCGCGCTGCGTGGCCTCGGCGCCTGCTGGGCGGTCGTCCCGGAGAAGTATCGCTTCATCCTGTTCGGCACCTATCCGTTCGAGGAGCAGTGGCGGCCAGCGCTCGCGGTCGCGATTTTCATCGCGTTGTTCGTGGTCTCGAGCCGCCGCAGCTTCTGGCGCAAGGAACTGTTCCTGTTGTGGGCCGCGGCGCTGGTCCTGATCGGTGGCCTGATGTGGGGCGGCTTCCTTGGCCTCAGCTTCGTCACGCAGGATCGCTGGGGCGGGCTGCCGGTGACGCTGATCCTCGCGACCTTCGGTCTCGCGCTCGGCTTCCCGCTCGGCATCCTGGTCGCGCTCGGCCGCCGCTCGAAGCTGCCGGCGATCCGTTCGCTCTCGGTGCTCTATGTCGAGCTGATCCGCGGCGTGCCGCTGATCAGCCTGTTGTTCATGGCGAGCGTGATGTTCCCGCTGTTCATGCCGGACGGCGTCAACATCGACAAATTGCTGCGCGCGCAGATCGCCTTCATCCTCTATGCCGGCGCCTATCTCGCCGAAGTGGTGCGCGGCGGCCTGCAGGCGGTGCCGCGCGGACAATATGAGGCGGCCGATGCGCTCGGGCTGTCATACTGGGAGAAGCACGCGTTGATCGTGCTGCCGCAAGCGATCCGCCACGTCATCCCGCCGCTGGTCAACACCTTCATCGCCTTCTTCAAGGACACCAGCCTGGTCCTGATCATCGGCATCTTCGACCTCCTGACCACTGCCAAGACCGCGATCGTCGATCCGGCCTGGCAGTCGTTCAGCGTCGAGGTCTACATTTTTGTCGGCGTCATCTACTTCATCTTCTGCTTCGCGATGTCGCGCTACAGCCGCAGCCTCGAGGCGCAGCGCGGCCCCGGCTGAGCGGTCCGGGCTCTTCGTCTCTTCTGAACAATTTCTCGGCCCGGCCATCGACTCCCCCTTCATCGAGAAACCAAGTCGTGGATGCCCGGGACAAGCCCGGGCCTGACGGGTTGAGGGAGAGCGGGCGGCCACAAAGGGCTTGCGAAGCCGTCCCGATCCTATTTATGATCATAAAATGGATAAATCGGCTCTGCCCGCCCTGGACCCGTCGCGCCGCGCCTCGATCAAGCGCAAGCGCTCCGACGCCGTTGCCGACCTGATCCGAGGCCACATCTTCCAGGCCGGGTTGCAGCCCAACGACCGGCTGCCGCAGGAGAGCGAGCTGATCGAGATGTTCGGTTGCAGCCGCTCGACCATCCGCGAGGCGCTCAAGTCGCTGGAAGTGCAGGGCCTGGTGCAGAACACCACCGGGCCCGGCGGCGGCGCGCGGGTGGCGCCGGTGTCGATCAACCGGATCGTCGGCCTGCTCAGCAACTACTTCTATTTCCAGTCGATCTCGACCGCGCAGATCTACCAGATCCGCCGCCTGATCGAGCCGGAGCTTGCCTTCAGCGTGGTCGGCCACCTCACGGCGGAGCATTTCAAGGCGCTCGACAAGGCGATCGCGGTTCAGGAGCATCATCGGGGCGGACCCACGGACTGGGAGCATCACCGCCACGCCGAGATCGATTTCCACGACATCCTGATCGAGGCCTGTCCCAATCCGCTGCTCGGCCTCGTCTGCCGCTTCATCAACGAGGCGATCCGCCATCTGATCGGCAAGCTCGGCGTGCAGGAATTCGCATCGAGCTTCACCTGCGAGAACATCGAGTTTCACAAGCGCCTGATGGCCGCGTTCCGCTCCGGCAATGCCGCACGGGCCCGCCGCGTGATGCTCGATCATGTGCTGAGCGCCGAAGCCGTGGTCGTCCCGAAGGAAGACCGGCGCATCGATCTGCCCGTCTTTCACCAGCCGTTGCGGCTCGACTGAACCGCATCGGCCGACTGCTGCATCACGCGTTGGAGGAAACAACCATGGTCACGCGGCGCGACAACGAATTGTGGAGCTGGTCGGCGGTCGACCTGGCGCGCGCGATCGCGACGCGTGCGATTTCGAGCCGTGAGGCCGTGCAATCGAGCCTCGACCGCATTGCTGCGGTCAATCCGGCCTTGAACGCCGTGGTCGAGGTGCTGGCCGACGAAGCGCTGGCCGCGGCGGATGCCGCGGATGCAAAGGTGAAATCGGGCGCCGAGCTCGGCACGCTGCATGGCGTGCCCGTCACCATCAAGGTCAATGTCGATCAGCGCGGTCACGCCACCACCAACGGCGTCGTCGCATTCCGCGACGTCATTGCCACCGAAGACAGCCCCGTGGTCGCGAATGTCCGCAAGGCCGGCGCCGTCATCGTCGGCCGCACCAACACGCCGGCGTTCTCGCACCGCTGGTTCACCAACAACGATCTGCATGGCGCGACCTACAATCCCTGGAGCCGCCGGCTGACACCGGGTGGCTCCAGCGGTGGTGCCGCTTCGGCGGTCGCTTCCGGCATGGGCGCGATCGCGCATGGCAATGATTTCGGCGGCTCGATCCGCTATCCCGCTTACGCCTGCGGCGTCGCCGGCCTGCGGCCGACCCCGGGTCGGGTCCCGTCGTTCAATCCGTCTGCGACCAGCGATCGGCCGATCACCGCGCAGATGATGTCGGTGCAGGGGCCGCTCGCCCGCTCGGTTGCCGATCTCGGCGTCGCGCTCGCCGCGATGGCGCAGCCGGACGCGCGCGACGGCACCTGGCTGCCGGTGCCGCTGCAAGGTGCACAGCTCAAGCGGCCGATCGGGGTTGCGATCGCGCCGGCGCCGTTCGGCGACGAAGCGCCGGAGGTGAGCGCTGCGGTTCACGCCGCCGGACGCTGGCTCGCGGAGGCAGGATTCGCGGTAGAGGAGACCTTGCCGCCGCGGCTCGCGGAGGCCGCCGATCTCTGGCATCGCCTCGTCATCAATGAGGAGCGGCGCGTGCTGGCGCCGATGATCCGAAAATTCGGCGACGCGAAGTCCCGCTACAATCTGGACTGTCACATCGCCTACGCGCCCGAGCTCGACGGCGATCAGGTGCTGGCCTGTTTCGAGCAGCGGCTTTCGATCGTGCGGGCCTGGCAGCTGCTTCAGGAGCGCTGCCCCGTCATCATCCTGCCGGTCTCGGCGCAACTGCCGTTCCGCTTCGATCAGGATCAGGAAGACGCTGCCGTGGTGCGGGCGCTGCTCGACGCCCAGCGGCCGCTGCTCGCGGTGCCCGCGCTCGGCTTTCCGTCGGTCGTGGTGCCGACCGGGACCGCCGGCGGCGTTCCGGTTGGCGTGCAGGTGATCGCCGGCCGTTTCCGGGAGGACATCTGTCTCGCGGTGGCCGCGGTGATCGAGGCGCGTGCCGCGACGCTGACGCCGATCGATCCGCGCGACTAGAATCAACAACAAAGCTCTGAACCCAACGGGAGAACACCACGTGACGAATGCACCGATCTGGCAATGGTCCGCCGTCGAGACCGCGGCGGCGATCAGGAACAACAAGGTGACGTCGGAGGAGGTGGTTCGCGCCCATCTCGACCGCATGCACGCCGCCAACCCGGCGCTCAACGCCGTGGTCGTCGACCTCGGCGCGTCGGCAATGCAGGCCGCCAAGGCCGCGGACGAGACGTTGGCCGCGAGCAAGCGCGGTGGTGGCGAGGTCGGCCCGCTGCACGGCGTGCCGGTGACGATCAAGATCAATATCGACGTCGAAGGGCAGGCCAATTCGAACGGCGTGGTCGCCTTCAAGGACAACATCGCGCCGGGCGACTCGCCGGTGACGGCCAATCTCAAGAAGGCCGGCGCGGTCATCATCGGCCTGACCAACACGCCGGAATTCTCGCTGCGCGGCTTCACCGACAATCCGCTGCACGGCCTGACGCGCAATCCCTGGAATGCGGAGGTGACCTGCGGGGGCTCCTCGGGCGGCGCCGGCGCGTCGATCGCGGCCGGCATCGGCACCATCGCGCATGGCAATGACATCGGCGGCTCGCTGCGCTGGCCGGCGCATTGCAACGGCATCGCCACCATCAAGCCGACCCAGGGCCGCATCCCCGCGTTCAATCCCAGCGCCACGGCGGAACGGCCGCTGATGGCGCAGTTCATGTCATCGCAGGGACCGCTGGCGCGTCATGTCGCCGACGTCCGTCTCGGGCTCGAGGTGATGGCGCAGCGCGATCCGCGCGATCCCTGGTACGTGCCGGCGCCGTTGCTGGGTCCGAAGCCGACCGCGCCGGTCAAGGTCGCGCTCGCGAAGATTCCCGAAGACATGGTGACCGATCGCGGCGTGATCGCGCTTCAGCGCAAGGCGGCCGATCATCTCGCCGATGCCGGCTATGCCGTCAGCGAGGTCGAGGTTCCTGATCTGAACAAGGTCTGGCAGCTCTGGTGCGACCTGATCATGACCGAGACCCGCGTGTTGCAGCAGGACCAGATGCTGGCGGTGAGCAGCGCCGACTTCCAGAAGTCGTTCCACGGCTTCATCGCGCTGGCAAATCAGTTGGACCAGGCCGGCTACATGAAGGCGATCGCCGCGCGGTCGGGCCATATCAGGAACTGGATGACCTTCCTCGAACAGTACCCGCTGGTGCTGATGCCGACCACGGTGCGCAAGACACCGGAGGTGAACGCCGATCTCGGTGGCGATCAGCGCGTCAAGGAGCTGTTCTGGAACGACCTGCGCTTCATTTCGTCGATGAACGTGTTGGGGCTGCCGGCCGCCGTGGTGCCGGTCGGCCTGCATGAGGGCTTGCCGGTCGGTGTCCAGATCGTCGGCTCGCGCTATCGCGAGGACATGTGCCTCGACGCTGCCGAGGCGATCGAGCGCAAGGCCGGTATTCTGACCAGGCAATTGTGGGAACGGCGCTGAGGCGATCTCGACGCCATCTCAGATGGTCCATTGGTATCATCCAGGGCGCCGCGGCGAAATCTCGCCGCGGCGTTCGCGTGATCGGCGTGGCGCGCAAGCCGCTGTACCGGTCGCGTTCCTCCTCCCGGAATTCTCGAAAGGAATCGCAGAGCGCCATGCCCGGTGGCGGGGTTGTCGGTGATCGCTGATTCCTGCAGGAGATCGCCCGAACCATCCGAACCCCTGGGAACGAAATGTCCATCACCAAACGCTCGCATCTCCTGGTCGCCATTGCCGCCGCGTGTCTCTCCCTTGCGTCAGGCGCTGCCCGGGCGGAGGATGGTGTGCTGCGGGTCGGCATCATCACCGACATGAGCGGGCAGTATTCCGACGGCAACGGCCCGGGATCGGTGATCGCGGCGCAGATGGCGGCGGAGGAGATCGGCGGCATGGTCGCCGGACGCAAGATCGAGATCATCTCGGCCGATCACCAGAACAAACCCGATGTCGCCACCGGCATCGTGCGCAACTGGATCGACAACAAGGGTGTCGACGTGATCGCCGAAGGCGTCAATTCGGCGGTGGCGCTCGCGATCCAGACCGTGACGCGCGAGCGCAAGAAGCTGTTCCTGATCTCGGGCTCCGGTTCATCCGATCTCACCGGTAAGCAATGTTCGCCGACCAGCGTGCAATGGACCTATGACACCTACGCCTCCTCGAACGCGACGGCGAAGGCCGTGGTCGCCCGTGGCGGCACGCCCTGGTTCTTCCTCACGGCCGATTATGCCTTCGGCCAGGCGCTGGAGCGCGATGCCAGCAAGGCCGTGACATCGGCCGGCGGCAAGGTGCTGGGCGCGGTGCGCCATCCGTTCGACACCGCCGACTTCTCGTCCTTCCTGTTGCAGGCGCAGTCCTCCGGCGCCAAGATCCTGGCGCTCGCCAATGCCGGCTCCGACTTCCGCAATGCGGTGTCGCAGGCCGACGAGTTCAACATCCGCGCCAGCATGCAACTCGTCGCGCTGCAAGTGACGCTGACCGACGTCCCTGCGCTGGGCCTCGCGCATGCGCACGATCTGCTGTTCACCGATTCCTTCTATTGGGACCGCACGCCCGAGACCCGCGTCTTCGCCCAGGAGTTCTTCAAGCGCCACGGCGCGATGCCGACGGCCTACCAGGCCGGCGTCAACTCGGCGCTGCGGCACTATTTCAAGGCGGTCGCCGCCGCGAACTCAGTCGATTCCGAGACCGTGATCGCGCAGATGCGCAAGACCCCGGTGAATGATTTCTTCGCCCAGAACGGCGTCGTGCGCGAGGACGGCCGCATGGTGCATGACATGTATCTGATGCGGATCAAGAAGCCGGAAGAGTCGAAGAGCAAGTGGGACCTCTATGAGTACCTCGCGACGGTGCCGGGCGACCAGGCCTTCCGTCCGCTCGCCGAAGGCGGTTGCCCCTATGTTGCGAAGGGGCACTAAGGCGATCGTCCGTTCGTCATTCCGGGGCTCGCGAAGCGAGAGCCCGGAATCCATCGGGCCGCATCACCCGTGGTGAAATGGATTCCGGGCTCGTGCTTCGCACGCCCCGGAACGACGGGTGGAAAGAGGCGCAGCCCGCTACATCTGAGTTGCCCGACGGCGCAAGCCCCCGCCGCAGAATATTTCGCGCTATCCGAAGTGAAGCTCGCTATCATTGATTTGGCGAGGTGCATTATTGCGCGATGCTGGAGCCACGGTCCCGTTCACAATCAGGCACGGTGGTTATGGGTCCTGGCTTCCGCCAGGACGACAGCTGTGATGAAATCGAGCGGTTCGTATTTGTCCCGCATCGCATGACACCCCCGCCACGACCGCGTCCAACAGAGGCACCATGACCAGCACCATCGACACTCCCGACGGCGGCTATCGCTTCATGCCCGGCGTCAGCCAGTATTCCTGCGGCATCGGCGCCTTGTCCGGCTTTGCCATCGAACGGGTCAGGTTCTCCGCGCCGGTGCCGCTGAGCGCCGGGTTCGAGCGGATTGCCGAGATCATCACGGCCGCTGGCCGCCCGCTGACGGCATTCGGGGCTTGCGAATTGCGCTCGCCGGCGCCGTTCACCGAGGCCGGGTTCAGGGCTTTCAACGAGATCTACATCAAGACATTGGTCGCCTGGGGTGTGATGCGCGACGGCGTCAATCCGGTGGCGCGCAGCAATGTCTGTCCGAAGCTCGATCCGCCGGGCGAGCCCTCGTTCCATGCGTTCTGTTACACGGTGCCGGCTGCGAAGGACGCTCCGACGAGCTTCGTGGTGGCCGGCAGTGGCGAGTCGGTGGAGGGCAAGGCCAATTATCGCGATCACACCGTGGCCCTCGGCGACACCAGTCCGGCCGGCATTCTGGCCAAGGCGAAGTTCGTACTTGGCGAGATGGAGCGGCGGATGAGCGCGTTCGGCGGCTCCTGGCAGGACACCACCGCGGTGCAACTCTACACGGTGCACGACGCCTATCCGGTGCTCGAAGGCGAGTTCGGCCGCCGTGGCGTGCTTCGCAACGGCTTGACCTGGCATTTCGACCGGCCGCCGGTGGTCGGGCTCGACTTTGAAATGGATTGCCGGCGTGTGCATCGCGAGCGCGTGGTGTGATGCGCAGGACGCGTCACGCATCAAAAGCGCGTGTGGCTGCATGTGGAAGCGTATGCGCTTTCTTGACACGGATCGCGTCAACCGTTTCCCTTCGTCATCGACGTCAGTGGCTGGGTGAACGCGGGTGCAGAACGAATCTGTGATCAGGCGGCGGGATTTGCTGGCGCTGATCGGGACCATCGCCGGCAGTTCGGCGATGTATCAGGCGATGACGAGCCTCGGCTTCGCGTCCGAGTCTGCCTACAAGGGTCCGCTCAAGCTCACCGGCGACGTGAAGGGCGCCTCGGTGCTGATCCTCGGCGCCGGGCTTGCGGGCATGACGGCGGCGCTCGAACTGCGCAAGGCCGGCTACAAGGTCCAGATCCTCGAATTCAACAGCCGCGCTGGCGGCCGCAACTGGTCGATCCGCGGCGGCGACAGCTTTACCGAACTGGGCGGCTTCAAGCAAACCTGCCAGTTCGAGCAGGGGCTCTACCTCAATCCCGGCCCGTGGCGGATTCCCCATCATCATCGCGCGCTGCTCGATTACTGCCGCCGGCTCAACGTGACGCTGGAACCCTTCATCCAGCTCAACCACAACGCCTATCTGCACGCGACGCGTGCCTTCGGCGGCAAGCCGCAGCGCTTCCGCAGCATCAAGGCGGATTTCCAGGGTGAGGTGTCCGAACTGCTCGCCAAGGTCACGCAGCAAGGTCGGCTCGACGAGATCGTTACCAAGGAAGATCAGGAGATCCTGCTCCAGGCGTTGCGCGAGTGGGGCGCGCTGGATCGCGATTACAAATACAACGCCAACCTCGGCTCCGCCGAGTTCCGTGGCTATGCCCGCGATCCCGGCGGCGGCTTGATGCCCGATCCGCTGCCCAGCGATCCGATCTCGCTCCAGGAGTTGCTGCGATCACGGATGTGGCGCTATCTGCAATCGTTTGCACGCTACGATTTCCAGATGACCATGTTCCAGCCGGTCGGCGGCATGGACATGATCGGCAAGGCGTTCGCGCGCGAGGTCGGTGACCTCATCCGCACCAACGCCAGGGTGACGCAGATCCAGCAGAACGGCTCCGGCGTCACCGTGAGCTACGTCGATACGGCCAGCCCGTCGACGGTGCAGCAGGCGACCGCCGACTGGTGCATCTGCACCATTCCGCTGCCGATCCTGAGCCAGTTGCCGGTCGACGTCGGCGGGCCGATGAAGAATGCGATCGATTCCTTGCCCTACGCCGCCTCGGTGAAAGTCGGGTTGCAGTTCAAGCGACGGTTCTGGGAGGAGGATGAGGCGATCTATGGCGGCATCAGCTACACCGACCTGCCGATCCGGAATATCGGTTATCCGAACTATGGCTTCAACCGCGGCGGCCGCGGCGTCCTGCTCGGGGCCTACATGTATGAGGGCGCCAATTCGTTCGAGTTCACCGCGATGACGCCGGCCGAGCGGGTCGCCAGCGCGGTCGAGTTCGGCTCCGCGATCCATCCGCAATACAAAAGCGAATTCGAGAACGGCGTCGCGGTGGCCTGGCATCGCGTGCCGTTCACGCTCGGCTGCGCCGGTGAATGGACCGAAGCGGGGCGGGCGCAGCATTACCGCAATCTCTGCCAGATCGACGGCCGCATCGCGCTGGCGGGCGAGCACGCCTCGCAACTGCCCGCCTGGCAGGAGGGCGCAATCCTGTCCGCGCTCGACACCATCTCCCGATTGCACGAACGCGTGGTGAAGACGTGATGCTGCGGACAGGAACATCTGTGATCACTGCGCTGGCGTTGCTGTCGGCAACCACGGCCCTAGGGCAGGATAGCGGGGCGGGCAAGCGCACCTTCTCGTCGGGCTTCCGCTTCGTGGAGATGACCGGCGAGGAGCTGTTCGGCAATGTCTGCCAGGGTTGCCACATGCCGGATGCGACGGGCGCGACCGGCGCCGGCACCTATCCCTCGTTGGCCGGCAACAAGAATCTCGAATCCGGCAGCTATCCGATCTACCTCGTCATCAACGGCCGCCGCGGCATGCCGCCATTCGGCGACATGATGACCGATGGTCAGGTCGCTGCCGTTGTGAATTATCTGCGGACGCATTTCGGCAACAGCTATCAGGACGCGGTGACGACCAAGGATGTCCAGGATGCGCGGCGCTGAGCACTGGGCGCCGCCTTAGCTGCGATCGCGACCGTTACCGGCTTCCTGGTCGAGATCGAGGTGATTGCGGCCAAGGAGAGCGAATAAGGACTCCAAATAGTGCGCGAAACTGCGGAGCATGCGCGCGCAAATTGAAGGGCTCGCCGTCTTGCCAAAGCGCGTGGCGCCTGTCTGAATTCGTCGCCAATCAGGTGGTGGAATTCCGGGAGAGTACGATGTCGCACAAGGCTCAAAACATGGTTCGATCGCTGCTGTTGTCTGCTGCGATCGCCCCGGTGCTGCTCGCGTCCGGCGCCAGCGCGGAAGGACTGACCGAGCAGCAGCAATTTGCCCGTAGCATCTACCAGGAGCTGGTCGAGATCAACACCACCACCGCGACCGGCGATACCCAGAAGGCAGCGGAGGCGATGGGCGCGCGGCTCCGCGCGGCGGGGTTTCCCGAGGCCGACGTGCAGGTGTTCTCGCCGGCGCCGCGCAAGGGCAATCTGGTGGCGCGGCTGCACGGCTCCGGCGCGCGCAAGCCGATCCTGCTGGTGGCCCATATCGACGTCGTGCCCGCCAACCGCGAGGACTGGACGGTCGATCCGTTCAAGCTCACCGAGCAGGACGGCTATTTCTACGGCCGCGGCTCGAGCGACGACAAATACATGGCCGCCTCGTTCGTCACCAATCTGATCCGCTACAAGAAGGAGGGCTACAAGCCCGACCGCGACATCATCGTCGCGCTGGAGACCGATGAGGAGATCGGCGACACCAATGGCCTCGGCATCCAGTGGCTGATCAAGAACCACCGCGACCTGATCGATGCCGAGTTCGCGCTCAACGAAGGCGGTGGCGTCGGCCTGAAGAACGGCAAGGCCATCCGCAACAGCGTCCAGACCAGCGAGAAGATCTCGACCGCCTATCAACTGACGGTCACGGACCGCGGCGGCCACTCGTCGCTGCCGCGCAAGGACAACGCGATCTATCGCCTCGCCGAAGGCCTGGTTCGCCTGTCCAAATACGACTTCCCGATGAATCTCAACGAAACGACGCAGATCTATTTCGCGAAGACGGCCGAGACCGAGAGCAAGCAGAATGCCGACGACATCCGCGCCATCCTGGCGCCGCAGCCGGATCCGGCTGCGCTGGCGCGGCTGTCCGAGATTCCCGGCTACAACGCGCAGCTCCGCACCACCTGCGTCGCGACCATGCTGCATGGCGGCCACGCTATCAATGCGCTGCCGCAGCTGGCGACCGCGGGGGTCAATTGCCGGATTCTGCCCGGCGAGCCGGTCGAGGGCGTTCAGGCCCAGATCGAGCGCGTGCTCGCCGACAAGCGGATCGAGGTGAAGGGCGGCAAGGCCACGCTAAGCCCGCCGTCGCCGCTGAACGAGGAGATCATGGGATCGATCGAGAAGCTGTCGAAGGAATTCTGGCCGGATGCGGCGGTGGTGCCGGTCATGAGCACCGGTGCCACCGACGGGCTGTTCCTGCGCAATGCCGGAATTCCGACCTACGGCCATTCCGGGCTCGGTGCCGATGTCGATGACAACCGGAATCATGGCAAGGATGAACGCGTGCTCGTCAAATCGTTCTACGAGGGCCAGGATTATCTCTATCGCCTGGTCAAGATGCTCGCCGGTGGGAAATGATGGCTGAAGGTAAGGCAAATTTGCGGGTGGCGGTCGCCGGTCTCGGCGCGATCGGCACCGATGTCGTCAAGGCGCTCGATCACGGCATCGAAGGCCTGACGCTGGTTGCGGTCTCGGCCAACACCCCGGACAAGCACCGTGGCTGGGTCGCGGAGCTCAAATCCGCGCCGAAGCTGGTGCCGATCGTTGAGCTGGCTGACATCGCGGACATCGTGGTCGAGTGCGCGCCGAGCAAGGTGGTTCGCTCGATCGTGGCGCCGGTGGTGGAGCGCGGCAAGACCGCGGTCGTGCTCAGCGTTGGCGCACTGCTGCAAAATGGCGACCTCGTCGATCTCGCCAAGGCGCATGGCGGCCAGATCATCGTGCCGACCGGCGCGCTGATCGGGCTCGACGCGGTGACTGCCGCGGCGATCGGGACCATTCACTCGGTGAAGCTGGTGACGCGGAAGCCGGTCGCGGGCCTGCTCGGCGCGCCGCATCTGGTCGAGAACGACATCCGGATCGAAGGCATCACCGAGCCGCTCCGCATCTTCGAGGGCAGCGCACGCGACGCCGCCAAGGGCTTTCCGGCCAATCTCAACGTCGCGGTGGCGCTGTCGCTCGCCGGCATCGGCCCCGATCGCACCAGGGTCGAGATCTGGGCCGACCCGACGGTGACGCGCAACACCCATCGGATCGAGGTCGATTCCGATTCGGCGCGGTTCTCGATGATGATCGAGAACATTCCCTCGGAGAACCCGAAGACCGGCCGCATCACCGCGCTGTCGGTGATCGCCTGCCTGCGCAAGCTGCGCGCATCGCTGCGGATCGGGACGTGATGACGGTCGGGCCCGACGATCTCTTGCTGATCATTGACGTGCAGAATGATTTCTGCCCCGGCGGCGCGCTGGCGGTCGCGGACGGCGATGCCGTCGTGCCTGTCGTCAACCGGCTTGCCATCCGGTTCGACCATGTCGTGCTGACCCAGGACTGGCATCCGGCGGGTCACAGTTCGTTCGCGAGCTCGCATCCGGGCGCGGCGCCGTTCGCCTCGATCGCGATGCCTTATGGGCCGCAGACGCTCTGGCCGGATCATTGCATCCAGGGCACGGTGGGTGCTGCGTTTCATCCGGAGCTTGCGACCGACCGCGCCGAGCTCGTGATCCGCAAGGGATTCCGGGCCGCGATCGATTCCTATTCGGCGTTCTTCGAGAACGACAGGACGACGCCGACCGGGCTCGCCGGCTATCTGCGCGAGCGCGGCCTGAAGCGCGTCGTGATGGCGGGGCTGGCGACGGACTTTTGCGTGCAGTATTCGGCGCTCGATGCGCGGCGGCTCGGCTTCGAGACCGCGGTCGTGCTGTCCGCCTGCCGTGCCATCGATCTCGGTGGTTCGCTCGCGGCCGCCATTGCGGCGATGCGCGAGGCCGGGGTCGCGCTTGTCGAGGAGATTGCCTGAGCAGGACCAGACGGGGGCAAAAACCATTGTTTTGACTGGCCTTTTGTTCTAATCCCCAGCCGTTGATGACCACGCAGCGGGGCTTTCGTGTCGGGACAGGTTTTGCGGATCGGGACGCGCAAGAGCGCGATGGCGCTCGCGCAGACGGACGAGGTCGCGCGGCTGCTGCGCACCTCGGCGGCCGACCTTGCCGTCGACATCGTCAAGTTCGAGACCCGCGGCGATCAGGACCAGACCAGCAAGCTGCTGCGCCACGGCGGCAAGGGCGGCGCCTTCGTCGCCGAGATCCGCGAGGCGATGCGTGCCGGCACGTTGCAGGCCGCGATGCATTCGCTGAAGGACGTGCCGGGCAATGAGGAGACGCCAGGCCTCGTCCTCGCGGCGATGCTGGCGCGCGATGCCGCCAGCGACAGCCTCGTGCTGCGGCCCGGCCTGTCGCTGGACACGATCCGCGCCGCGCGCGGCAAGGGCTTCATGATCGGCACCAATGCGGTGCGCCGCGCCGCCTATCTGCGCCGGCTGTTTCCGGAAGCGACCGTGATCCATTATCGCGGCGCCGCCGATACGCGGCTCGCCAAGCTCGATCGCGGTGCCAAGCAGCGGCTGCCCGATGGCGGCGAGGTCGGCCCGGCGGATGCGCTGGTCATGGCGCGTTCCGGTCTCGAGCGCATCGGCATGACCGGACGCATCGCGCATGACTTCTCCGTCGACGAGATGCTGCCCGCGGTCGGTCAGGGCATCGTCGCGGTCGAATGCGTCGAGACCGACTGGACGACGCGGGCGCGGCTTGCCGCGATCGACAACGCTGCGTCGCGGCTTGCCGCTGAAGCCGAGCGCGAGGTGCTGTGGGTGCTCAACGGCCACTGCAATTCGCCGATCGCCGGCCTCGCGACGCTTGCAGGCAGCGAGATGACGCTGCGTGCTTCGGTGCTCGATGAGCTAGGTGCCGGCTTCATCGAGGTGACCCGGCGCGGTCCGGCCGATCGCCCGCGCGAACTCGGCCGCGCGGTCGGCATGGAACTGCTCGCGAAGGGCGCCGCGGAGATCATCGCCCGTACCCGTCCAGAGGAATAGCGCCCGCCGCCGGTGCGTGCGGTTCTCACGCGATGTCGGCGAAATCGCCGTGCCGGCCCTTGCCGCTGGCGAAGCGGCGGGCGCCGGCCTCGGTCTCGCCGCTCGCGACCGTCGCAAGCCCGAGGCGAAACTCGTTCAGCGTGGCCTGGTCCCAGCCGAGCTCCCATTGCTCGATGGCGGAGAGGCGGTCGCTGCGCAGCGCCGCCTGCGGCAGGCGGCACAGATCATGGGCGAGGCTGCGCGCCTCGGCGAGCGCCGTGCCTGGGGCGACCACGCGGTTGGCGAGCCCGATCCGTCCGGCCTCCTCGCCGCAGACGCCGCGTCCGGTGAGGATCATGTCCATCGCGCGGCTGTGCCCGATCAGGCGCGGCAGGCGCACGGTGCCGAGATCCATCAGCGGCACGCCGAAGCGCCGGCAATAGACGCCGAAGGTGGCGTCGGATGCTGCGATGCGGAGATCGCACCAGATCGCAAGCTCGAGCCCGCCCGCCACCGCCGGCCCCTCGATCGCGGCGATCACCGGCTTCGACAGCTTCATCCGGGTCGGGCCCATCGGGCCGTCGCCGTTCTCGACACGGTGGCCGCGATGGCCGGCCGCGGTGCGCTTGAGGTCGAAGCCGGCGCAGAATGCGCCGCCCGCGCCGGTCAGGATCGCGACCGAGAGCGACGGATCGCGATCGAAACTGCGAAACGCCTGGGCCAGGCCCTGCGCGGTCTCCGGGTTCACCGCGTTGCGTGCCTCGTCATAGCGATCGATGGTCACGATCGCGATAGCCTGTTCGGTTCGGTATTTGACGGTCGGATGGTCCAGCATGCTCGGTCCTTGCTGCGCAATGTTGGTGTGGATCAGCGCACGCGCTCGATGATCGCGGCCAGGTTCTGGTGAAAGTGCCTGATCGCACCTTCGAACAGGCCGAAGGTGAAGTGATCGTTCGCCCGCGTTGCGAGCCCGCGCTGCGCGGCGCAGGCCATCTCGCGATCCTCGGCCGCGCCTGCGGTGACGAAGTCGCGTCCCTGGGCGACCGCGGTGCGGCCATCGTCCGCCGCGATCTGGTTCGACAGCGTGTAGGTGACGAGCCGGGTGCGGTCCACCGCCAGCGGCTCGAGCACCGTCATCAACCGGTTGGTCGGGAAGGTCGACAGCATCACGTTCGGAAACAGGTGATAGACATGGGTCAGCATGCCGGCCGTCCGGCGCTCGTCCCGCGGCACGTTGCGCAGCTTCTCGATGCGCCGATAGGGGAAGCTGATCCGGCTGTTGCGGCCGAACGATTCGATCACGTTGAGATTGTCGTACTGCAACGGATAGAACGTATCCTGATGGGTCGACCGGATGTGGTAGCCTTCGAGGAATCCTTCGGCGACGATCTTCCAGTTGGCCTCGACCTCCTGCGTGGCGGTCGAATAGAGCCTCCAGTCGTCGCCGAACAGGGGGCGCATTTCGCTCGCGTCCGACGTTGCGACCGAATTGTCCTGGGAGACGAACACAAGACCGCCGTGCTCGATACAGGCGACGGGCACGAGGCCATGCGTGGTCTTGTCGAGGTCGGGAAAACCGTAATCGTCGGGAATGCCGCGCAGCCGGCCGTCGAGGCCGTAGGTCCAGCCGTGATAGCGGCAGGTCAGCGCTTTCTTGCAGCCCGCGCCGTCGACAAGCTGGACGCCGCGGTGCCGGCAGGCATTGCGGAAGGCGCGCGCGACGCCGTCTGCGCCACGGATCGCGACAACAGGCGTCAGCGCCGCGTCTCGCGCGACATAGGCGCCGGTCTCGGCGAGCGCGGCCGAGGGACAGAACGGGGTGAGCGTGCGGCGGAACACCTGCTCGATCTCGGCCGCGAAGCGATCATGCGACAGATAATGCGCGACCGGTTCGCACCAGACGCCGGCGCTGAGATCGGTCGATTTCGCGTCGATATGCGCAAGGATGCGGTCGACGATGGAGGCTTCGTCCGCAAGCTGTACCGTCATCGCCGTTCTCCCGCTTCGTTGGCCGGGCTTGCCGCCCGGTCCGGTTCGAGAGACAGAATTTCGCATTGCTCCGCGCGCGACAAGCGAAAGCAGCTCGTTTCGGATGAATGACATTCATCCGTGACAATTTTCCGGGCGACATCGGGCCGTGCCGGAAGTTAGGATCGGCTCATGAGCAGCAACAACGCGAGGCCGGGGCGCACGTCACGCCCGCCGGGGAGCGACGATCTCGCCGCGGCGAGCCTCCGGCCGGCGCATCTGCTGGCGCTGCAGGCATTCGACGTCGCAGTCCGGCTCGGCAGTTTCAAGGAGGCCGCGGGCCTGCTGAACGTCGGCGCCTCGGCGGTCAGTCACCGCATCCGCAACCTCGAAGCGCATCTCGGTGTCGCGCTGTTTCACCGCAGCCACCGCGCCGTTCGCCCGACCCGTGCCGGGGAAAAGCTCGCCGCCGCGACTGGCCGCGCCTTTGCGCTGCTGGCAAGGGCCGAGTCGGCGCTCGAGGCCGCAGGCCAACGCCGGCTGCGGCTCAAGGTGCTGCCGCAGTTCGCGTCGGCCTGGCTGATCCCGCGCCTGTCCTCGTTTCTCACCCGGCATTCCGAGCTCGATCTTGCGATCGAGACCTCGAACCGCAATGTCGATTTCGACACCGAGACATTCGATGCCGGCATCAGCTTCGGGCCCGACAAGCCCGACGGCGTCGTCGCGCATCGCCTGATGGAGGTGAGGACCGTTCCGGTCGGTGCGCCGGCGCTGGCCCGGCGGTTGAAGCTGCGCACCGCGGCCGACCTTGGCCAAGCCGCCCTGATTCACGTGACGACATTCCCCGCAGCCTGGCCGCTCTGGTTCAAGCATGCCGGCGCGCCGGCGCCTCATGCGACGCGCGCGATCTCGGTCGACAGCTTTGTCGCCGCGTTGCAGGCTGCTGAGCGCGGTGCCGGTGTCGCGCTCGCGCTCGAACCGTTCATCGGCGAGAGCGAGCGGCATGGCACGATCCGCCGGCTTTTGCCCGTCGGCCACGTGACCGGCAGCTATTGGCTGGTTCATCCGCCCGGCGCGCAACGCAATCGAGCGTTGCAGATATTCAAGAAGTGGCTGCTGGCCGAACTTGCGAAGTCCGACTAGCAGTCTGCTGAAAAACCTTGAAATGGAGAGTTTTTGTATTCTCGCCGGTCGTTGTTGGGGCGGCTCGGTGGAGTTGGATGTAATTTTTTGGCCTGGCGTTGGTGCACCCTGGCGCGGGGTGGCTAAGCGGCAAGCAGTTTGGGGATGCGGATCAGGTTATAGGCGATCAGATTGAGCAGGAAGTCGGCGGCGACGCGAGCGATGCCGCGATGTTTGGTCTTGCGCATGGTGCCATGCTGCTTGCCCCATCCGAAAATGCATTCGACCATCGCCCGGCGTGATTGCGACATGCCATAGCCCGGATGCCGTGTGGTTCGTTCGTCGATGGCGCTATTGCGGGTCTTGCCGGTTTTGGTGACGGCCTGGTTCTGTGTCACATGCGGCGTCACGCCGATGGCGCGAAGATTGGCGACATGATCGGCGGTATCGTACGCCTTGTCCTCACCCGCCGTGATGCGGCGGCCTGCGGCTTTGCGTCTCGCCTTCAGCATGGTCTCCGAAGCCCGGCGTTCGGCGGTGCCATTGGCATGCGTGACCCTGCCGGCCACTGCCAGCCCATGCCGGTTCTCCATGGTGGCGTGGCCCATATAGCAAAGCCTAGCCTCCCGTCCGGCTGCCTTGCGATAAAGCCTGCTGTCCGGGTCGCTGGTACTGGCATGGGTGTCGTTCTTGCGCTTCTGGCCGTGGAAGTTGGCGCCGTCATCATCGTCACCGCTGCCGTCCCTGGGACGAAAGCTCTTCTGTGAAGCCCAAGCCTCGATCAGCGTTCCGTCCACCGAAAAATGCTCGTCCGACAATAGCGGTTTGACCTGAGAATGGTTCAGAAGCCTGGTCATGAACTTCGTGAACACATCGCCGTTCTGCAGCCGCTCCCGGTTCTTGGTGAAGGTGGTCGGATCCCAGACCGGATCGTCCGGCGACAGCCCCACGAACCAGCGATACAAGAGATTGTAGTCCAGTTGCTCCATCAACTGGCGTTCCGAGCGGATGCCGTAGAACACCTGCAGCAGCAAGGCGCTCAGCAATTGCTCCGGAGGGATCGAAGGACGTCCCTCGCTGGCATAGAGCCTCCCAAAGCTGCGGTTCAAATCACTCAAAACATCCCGGACAAGTTCCCGGACCTTCCGCAGCGGATGGTTCGCTGGCACACGCTTATCCGGCGCGATGTACGAAAACAGGCTGCCCTGATCCGTAAACCTGCCGCGCATGATCGCCTCCGCCGATTCGAGATGATAAAGTGAATCATCAAGCCCCCTCCGTGGCGAGGGGGTTCTTCAGCAGACTGCTAGAGCGTTTTCGAGCGAAGTCGATATCGGTTCGCGTGAAGAAAACGTCAAGACGAGAACCTAGAACCCCGTCCCGACTCCATCGGGACGGGAAAGGCTCTAGGCGGCTCGCAGCGGCCAGCTACCGATGATCCGGAAGCGCGACGCGCTATCGGCCTGCTTGAACAGCGCGATGCGGTCGATGGGGAGCCTTGCGAGGTCGATCGCGGCGAACCGTTCGCGCAGCTGGGCCACGATCGGGCCGCGCCGCTCGTCGCTCAGCCGTCCCGTCAGCGTCATGTGAAAGCGGAATTCCTCCATGACGTAAGGGTAGCCCCATTGGTCGAGATGGTCGCATTGCCGCGCGGTGAGCCGTTCGGGTTTGCGCCGGGCGCGATCGGCTGCCGACAATGGCGCGCGGAACGCGTCGAATTCGGTGACGCAGTCAGCGGCGAGCTGTTGCAGATCGTCCGAGCGGCTGCCCGGGATCACCGCAATGAAGCCGCTGATGGCATCGACCACCGGTTCGATCACAGGGATGCGCCGCGCGCGGCCGGCAAAGGCGCCACAGGCATCGAGCAGCCCAGTCTCGGTCCTGCCCTCGGCGAGCGCGGTCGGCGCCTTCAAGGTGGCGTGGAAGCCGTACTTGCGCGGGTCCTGCGTCACCTCGCGCCAGTCGGGCGTGACGCCGTCGGGAAACGGCAGGTCGTCGCCCGATGCCGCATCGTAACCGAGCAGCGTCGAACCGAAGCGGTGCAGGGCGCTGTCGGACGACGGCGCATAGTAGATCGCGTAGCGCGGAGCGTTGGCCATGGCAGCAGAATAGAGCCGGGTTACGCCGCCGCAACCGTCTTGCGCGGTGCGACCGAGTGAACGAGGCAGCTCGCATCCGCCAGATGCACCAGCCGTCCGGCCGCGATCACGGCGACGATGCGCGGCCGCAGCGGCACCTTGTCCTCGACGATGATGATGTCGGCACGGCGGCCCGCGGCAAGCACGCCGCGGTCGGCGAGCCCTGCCGCGCGTGCCGGCGCCGACGAGATCAAATTCCAGGCTGCCGCGAGCGGCACGATACCGTCAGCGGCGAGGCGGAACGCGGCGAGCAACTGCGCCGGATAATAGTAGTCCGACGCCAGCACCGAGCAGAGCCCCTGCGCGATCATGTCGGATGCCTTGGTCCAGCCGGTGTGGCTGCCGCCACGCACCACGTTGGGCGCGCCGAACACGATGAAGTCGCCGGCCGCGGCGGCATCGCGCGCGGTCTCTTCATTGACGGGGAATTCGGCGATCGTGGCGCCGAGCGCGCGAAACTCCTGACGCATCGCCGGGCTGTTGTCGTCATGCGAGAGCATACGGATATCGGCTGCGCGCGCCGCGGCGGCCAGCCGCGCGATCGAGGCGGGTACCTCGGGACGGCGCGCGACCACCCGGTCGAGCATCTCGTTGATGGCCTCGACCGAGAGCCCGGCGCGCTCGGCGAGCTGGTTACGCTTCTTCGGCTTGACGGTGCTGTGGTCGTTGAAGGCGAACAGGTCGATGCGGCCTTCGCCGAGCCACCGCGTAATCTCACCCTCCGCTTCGAGATTGTGGGTCTCGTGACGCAGATGGAAGCGCGTGTCGGCGGCGAGCTGCGGCCGCAGCAGCTCGATCGCATCGAGCAGCTTGCGCGCGTTCTCCGCGCTGCGCAGGCCGGGCTCCCACGACCAGGTCGTGCCGTGGAACACGGTGGTGATGCCGTTGGCGATCGCCTGCCGGTCGCTGTCGATCAGTGCCACGTCGGTTGGAAAGTCGACACTCGGGCGCGGCATCATCTGCCGTTCGAACGCATCGCCGTGCAGGTCGATGATTCCGGGCAGCACCAGCAGGCCGCTTGCGTCGATGTGGAGTGCGGCGCGTCCCTGTTCGGCGTCGAGCGCGCCGATGTCGCGGCCCGCGGTGCGCAGCGAGGTCTCCACGAATGCGCCGTCAACCAGCGCGCGCCCGCCCTCGATGAAAATGTCCGTCACGATGTCGCGCTCCGTTGTTCTGTTCGTGATTGAGATACGGCTTCGGCCTCGTACTTGTCGAGGAATTCCTCGACCGCGAGCTTGCGAAAGTCGGGCAGAACACGACGAAGTGTCTCGTGATCCCAGTCCCACCACGCGAGTGCGGCGAGGCGATCCGCGACGTCCTCGGAAAATCGTCGCTTGACCGGCCGCGCCGGATTGCCGGCAACGATGGTGTAGGCGGGCACGTCCCTGGTGACGATCGCACCGGCGGCGACGACCGCGCCGGTTCCGACGTTCCGTCCAGCGAGCACGATCGCGCCATGACCGATCCAGACGTCATGGCCGATATGCACGTGGTGCGCACGTCGCCAGTTGAAGAAGTCGGCGTCGTCGCTCTCTCCGGGAAAATACGCGCTGGCGCGGTAGGTGAAATGCGCCTGAGTCGCGCGATGCATCGGGTGGTTGCCGGGATTGATCCGGGTCATCGCCGCGATCGAACAGAACTTGCCGATCGACGTGTAGGTGATCTGGCTGTCGTTCACGACGTAGGAATAGTCATCCATGCTGACTTCAAGCAGGATCGTGCGCGCGCCGACCTCGGTGTATCTGCCGAGCTTGCTCTCGCGAACCGACGCAGTCGGGTCGATCGTCGGTACAACCGAGAGTGTTTTTCCGGCCATCAGGGCCTCCGCAAAATCTTGCAAATCGTTGGCGTTCGGGGAGAAGCGCGCTCGTCATCGGGATGCTTGATGACAACATCATGACGTCGCGATGACGGCAAGGCGCCGACAAAGACGGGTGTGAACGATCGCCGCACCGCAGCGCAAGCGTCACATAACTGTAAAACGCCGGGGATAGCGATGGCCCAACGTGACGCGGTTGGAGCATTACATGCTGGTGGTGGAAGGTTTGACGTGCCGTTTCGGTGCAAAAGCCGCGGTCGACAACGCGTCTTTCTCGATTGCGCCGGGCAGCTTTGTCGGCGTGATCGGCCGCTCCGGTGCCGGCAAGTCGACGCTGCTGCGGATGATCAACCGCCTCGCCGATCCGACCTCCGGCCGTATCCTGTTCGAAGGCACAGATGTGACCGCGCTGCGCGGCAAGGCGCTGCGGCAGTGGCGGGCACGCTCGGCGATGATCTTCCAGCAGTTCAATCTGGTCGGTCGTCTCGACGTCTTGACCAACGTGCTGATGGGCCGGCTCGCCCAGATTCCGTCGTGGCGTTCGCTGGCGCAGGTCTGGCCGGAGCAGGACAGGGCGCTGGCGCTGTCCGCGCTCGAGCAGTTCGACATCGCCCAGCTCGCGGCGCAGCGCGCCGACCAGCTCTCCGGCGGCCAGCAGCAGCGCGTCGCGATCGCCCGCGCGCTGGTGCAGGAACCCGACATCATCCTCGCCGACGAGCCGATCGCCTCGCTCGATCCGCGCAACACCAAGATCGTGATGGACGCGCTGCTGCGCATCAACAAGCACTTCGGCATCACGGTGCTCTGCAATCTGCACTCGCTCGACCTGGCGCGGACCTATTGCGACCGGCTGGTCGGCATGGCGGCGGGCCGCGTGGTGTTCGACGGCGCCCCTGCGGCGCTCACCGATCATATCGCCCGAGAGCTCTATGACCTCGAGGCCAATGACGTCATCGGTGCGGAGCCGCTGCCCGCGCCCGACGGTGCAACCGCTCCGGCACTCGGCACCGCAGCCGCGGCCTGAGCGTCGCGCATTTTCAATCTGGGAGGCCGGGCATTTTGCCCGGCCAACAGGTGCAACTACAAGCAACAGGGGTAGTCATGATCACTCGTCGCATCATTCTGGCCGGCGCTGCCGCGCTCGCGCTCACCGGCTCGGCGTCCGCGCAGGACTGGAAGGCAAAGTATCCGGAGCTCACCTTCGCCGTCGTGCCGGCCGAGAACGCCTCCGGCGTCACCGAGCGCTGGACGCCGTTCGTGGCCTATCTGTCGAAGGAGCTCGGCACGAAAGTCACGCTTCGCATCGCCAACGACTACGCGGCGGTGATCGAGGGCCAGCGCGCCGGCAACATCCAGATCGCCAGCTACGGCTCGGCCTCGTTCGCCCGGGCCCGCCTGACCGGCGTCAAGACCGACGCGTTCGCCAACGACATGAACGCCGACGGTTCGACCGGCTACTATTCGGTGTTCTACGTCAAGGCTTCGAG
This sequence comes from Bradyrhizobium sp. SK17, assembly GCF_002831585.1. Classification (GTDB taxonomy): domain Bacteria; phylum Pseudomonadota; class Alphaproteobacteria; order Rhizobiales; family Xanthobacteraceae; genus Bradyrhizobium. Next base: position 3,250,994 of record NZ_CP025113.1, read on the forward strand.
CCCCTACAAGAAGGTGGAAGACCTGAAGGGCAAGAACCTCGGCCTGGTCGATCCGAACTCGACCTCGGGCAACAACGTGCCGCGCTTCGAGCTCGACAAGATGGGCATCCACGATGCCGAGGGCTTCTTCGGCAAGGTGGTGTTCACCGGCAGCCACGAGAACGCCGTGCTGGCGCTGGCGCAGGGCACCGTCGACATTGCGGCCAACCAGTGGACCAACGACGACGACTCGACGCTCGCGCAGATGCTGACCAAGGGCATGCTGAAGAACGCCGATGGCTCGGCGATGAAGAAGGAAGACTTCCGCATCATCAACAAGTCGTCGCCGATCATCAACGGCCCCTACGCCTACAACGCGGACCTTCCGGAAGACCTGAAGGCGGCGATCGCCAAGGCCTTCTTCGACGCGCCGACCAAGGACAAGGCCGCCTTCGACCGTCTCTCCGACGGCCAGAAGAAGGGCTTTCACCCCGCCACGACCAAGGATTGGGACAGCACGATCGAGCTGATCAAGTTCGTCGACAGGCTGCGCAAGAAGGCGAGCTGATCGCACCACGGAGACACTCGGAGCCGGGTTTCATGACCCGGCTCTTTCCGTTTCAACCTCCAGCTTCGACTGACCAGCATCATGGCAACCGCCGTATCCATTCTTCCCGCGCAGCAACTCGCCGTGCTGGAAGACACGTACCGCAAGGCCGTCGCGCGCAAGCGGCTGAGAGGCGCGTTGGCCGCCGCGGTGTTCTGCGTGGTCCTGGTCATCGCCGCAATCGGCGCAGAGGTGAATTTGCGCACGCTGTTCACCTATTTCGGCAACTTCGTCAGCTATTTCGACCGCATCCTCACGCTCGACTCGGGCGCGCGGGTCTGGACCGATCCCGTCGAATGGTTCTGGGGTTGGCACAAATGGCTGAGGATGCTCGGCGAGACGATCCTGATCAGCTATGTCGGCACGCTGACCGGCGCCGTGTTCGCCTTTGCGCTGAATTTCTTCGCCGCGCAGAACACCTCACCCGGACCATGGGTGCGCTTCATCATCCGCCGCCTGCTTGAATTCGCCCGTACCGTACCCGGCATCGTGTTCGCGCTGATCTTCGTGATCGCGTTCGGTCTCGGGCCGATGGCCGGCGTACTCGCGATCGCGATCCACTCGACCGGCGCGCTCGGCAAGTTGTTTGCCGAAATCGTCGAGAATGCCGACATGAAGCCGGTCGAAGGCATCCGCTCGACCGGCGCGAGCTGGCTGTCCTGCATGCGCTTTGCCGTGCTGCCGCAGGTCTCGGCCGGTTATGCCAGCTATGCGCTGTTGCGGTTCGAGATCAATGTCCGCGAGGCCTCGGTGATGGGCTTCGTCGGCGCCGGCGGCATCGGCCAGGAGCTCGTGGTCGCGATCCGCAAGTTCTATTATTCCGACGTCAGCGCCATCCTCGTCACCATCATCGTCACCGTCTTCATCATCGACATCTCGACCGGCTGGCTGCGCGGCCGGCTGTTCGGCAAGGAGACCCGCCGATGAGCCAGATGCCGCGGCCCGATGCGGGCGAGCTTCGGGCGAAATATCCCGGCGTGTTCGAGCGGCCCGCCTCGGCGCGGCTGGCGATGCCGGCGATGATTCTCGGCGCCCTCGCAATTTTCGTGTTCGGGCTGGTCGATCTCGACTTCTCGCCGTCGAGGTTGATCTCGGGCCTCAGCCAGCTCGGCTGGATCACCATGATGATGATCCCGCCGAATCCCGGTTCGTCATTTCCGCTCTACATGCAGGCGCTCGGCGAGACGCTGTCGATCGCGCTGCTCGGCACGACGCTTGCGGCGGTGCTGGCGCTGCCGGTCAGCCTGCTGGCGGCGCGCAACATCATCCCCTCGAACCTGATCCGCTTTCCGGTGCGCCGCTTCCTGGATTCGATCCGCGGCGTCGATACGCTGATCTGGGCGCTGGTCTGGATCAACGTCGTCGGCCTCGGCCCGTTCGCCGGCGTGCTGGCGATCATGGTGTCGGACTTCGGCGCGTTCGGAAAACTGTTCTCGGAAGCGATCGAGGCGGCGGACCGCAAGCAGGTCGAGGGTATCAGGGCCTCCGGCGGCAACGCGTTGCACGAAATCCGATTCGGCCTGTTGCCGCAGGTGTTGCCGGTGATCGCCGGGCAGGTGCTCTACTTCATCGAGTCGAACACGCGCTCGGCCACCATCATCGGCATCGTCGGCGCTGGCGGCATCGGCTTGCAGCTCGCCGAGCAGATCCGCGTGCTGGAATGGCAGAAGGTGTCGTTCCTGATCCTGATGATCCTGATCGCGGTCGCCGTGATCGACTTCATCTCGAGCAAGCTGCGCTTCGCGATCATCGGCCAGCGCGCGGTGGCGTAGTTGCCGCACGCGCTCAGTCCTTCTCCCCCTGTGGGAGAAGGTGGCGCGAAGCGCCGGATGAGGGGTATCCTTCCGCGAGCTCAGAAGCCGATGTGTTCGCGGAGACATACCCCTCACCCGGATCGCATCTGCCGATGCGATCCGACCTCTCCCACAAGGGGAGAGGTGAGCCGTTAGTGTGGCGGCAGACTCAGCCGTTCTCGACCAAGAACTCGACACGCTCGGCGGCGAACCGCGAACGCTTGGTCACCAGCGGCTGATTCAACATGTCGACGTCGGTGGCATCGACCACCAGCACCGGACGTCCCAGCGGCAGATCAAGCCGCGCGGCGTCGGTGGCGTCGGCGATCGCTGCGGTGATTCGGGTCGCGGCCCGCCGGTAATCCCTGACGCCGTAGTGCCCGAGCAGCTTCGTCATCGAGCGAACGCTGGCGAACACGTTGCCGGCATCGGGAAACCGCTCGGCCGACAGCCAGGTGGTGGATACGCAGATCGGCGTCCGGTCGGCGAGGCGCACGGCCTCGATCCGGATCAGCGGCGCGCCGATCTTCAGGCCGAGCTCGCGCGCGATCTCGCGATTGGCAGTGTCTTCGCCGGCATCGATCAGCTGGCCGCGCGGCTCGTGGCCGCCGGCGCCGACGATCTCGGAAAACCTGGTGCGTGAGCGCAACGGATAGGCCAGGCGCTGCGCCTCGACATAGGTGCCGCTGCCGCGCTCGGCGCGCACCAGGCCGCGCTCCGCCAATGCAGCGAGCGCGCGCCGCACGGTGTGGCGGTTGACCCGGTAAGTCTCGGCGATCTCCATCTCGCCCGGCAGCTTTTCGCCGGCGGCGAAGCGGCCGTCGGCGATGCCGCGCTCGATGCCGTCAGCGACCTGCCGCCACAAGGCGACGCCGGAACTTTCCTGCATGCTCATGGCGCGGTGATACCAGAAATCGTCGATTTGTCACGAAACAGTCATGGCGCTCGGCTATCAAGTTGTCTATTATCATAGACAACTTGATGCGAGCAAGGTTGCCCAAGGGTTGCACATGAGTTCGACCGGACCAGACAGCAGACAGACCCAGCGCAAGGCCGCGATGACGGTGCTGGCGCATGCCGCCGCGGCCGACATCGCCGGCCGGCTGGCAGCGATCGCGGTGCCCGCGCATGAGAACCTGCGCGAGCCCGAGAACGGCCTCGTGATGGTGCGCGGGCGGATCGGCGGCGACGGCGCGCCGTTCAATCTCGGCGAGGCGACGGTGTCGCGCGCGGCGGTGCGAATCGCGAGCGGCGAGGTCGGCTTCGGCTACACGCTCGGCCGCGATGCCGAGAAGGCACGGATGATCGCGCTGTGCGACGCCATGGTGCAGTCGGCGGAATTGTCCGGCGAGGTCGAGGCCAAGGTGATCGCGCCGCTGCGCGCCGCCATGAATGCCGAGCGCAGCCGCAAGGCCGCCGAGACCGCGGCGACACGGGTCGATTTCTACACGATGGTGCGCGGTGAGGGATGATGCAATGACGACGATTGCCGAAATGCCCGCAGGCTTTGCCGACAAGGTGCTGTCGGCGCAATCAACCTTTCGTTCCGTGATGGACGCGATGGCGCGCCCGGGCAGCGTGCAGCGCGTCGCCGCTGATGTCGGCACGCCGACCGGCCTGATGCGCGGCGCGGCAGCGATCGCGCTGACGCTGTTCGACCACGACACGCCGATCTGGCTCGACGCCGCGATGGCTGCGACGCCCGATGTCGCCCGCTGGCTGAAATTTCATGCCAGCGCGCCGGTGGTCGCGGATGCTTCGATCGCAAGCTTCGCGCTGATCGGCGATGCGGCGAACCTGCCGGCGCTGGAGCGTTTCGCGTTCGGCAGCAGTGAATATCCTGACCGGTCGACGACGCTGATCCTGCAAGTCGACAGCCTGACGCAGGGCCCGGCCTTCGAGCTCGAGGGACCCGGCATCGACGGCAGCGCGGTGCTGCAAGCGATGATCAAGCCGCACGATCTGTTCGGCCGGCTTGCGATCAACGAAGCCCTGTTCCCGCGCGGCATCGATGTCGTGCTGGTCCATGACGATGCCATTGTGGCGATCCCGCGCACCACGCGGCTGATCGCAAGCGGAGTGTGAGCGATGTATGTAGCCGTCAAGGGAGGCGAACGCGCCATCGAGAACGCCCATCGGCTGCTCGCGCATGAGCGGCGTGGCGATCGCGATGTGCCAGAGGTGACGCTGGCGCAGATCTCCGAGCAGCTCGCGCTCGGTGTCGACCGCGTGATGACCGAGGGCTCGCTCTATGACCGCGAGCTCGCGGCGCTCGCGATCAAGCAGGCGCGCGGCGACATGATCGAGGCGATCTTCCTGGCGCGCGCCTTCCGCGCCACGCTGCCGCGCTTCGGTGCCACCGAGCCGGTCAACACCGGCGAGATGCGGGTGCAGCGACGCATCTCCTCGACCTTCAAGGACGTTCCGGGCGGCCAGATCCTGGGGCCGACCTTCGACTACACCCACCGCCTGCTCGATCCGCAGCTCGCGGAAGGTTTTGTGCCGGAGCAGCCGGAGACCGCGGAGGCCTCGCAGGCCGCGACGCCGCGCGTGACCGACATCCTCGGCCGCGACGGGCTGATCGAATCCTCGCCGCAGGCCGAGGCCGACGCGCCGGTCGGCGACCTCACCCGCGAGCCGTTGAACTTCCCGGCGGATCGCGATCTGCGCATGCAGAACCTGGCGCGCGGCGACGAGGGCTTCCTGCTCGCGCTGGGCTACTCGACGCAGCGTGGCTACGGCCGCAACCATCCCTTCGCCGGAGAAATCCGCTTCGGCGAGGTCGAGGTCGAGTTCTTCGCCGAGGACGCAGGCTTTGCCGTGCCGCTCGGCTCGATCGAACTGACCGAGTGCCAGATGGTCAACCAGTTCAAGGGCTCGACCACCGAGGCACCGTGCTTCACCCGTGGCTATGGCCTGGCCTTCGGGCAGAGCGAGCGCAAGACCATGTCGATGGCACTGGTCGATCGCGCGTTGCGGGCACGCGAACTCGGCGAAGAGGCGGCAGCGCCGGCACAGGACGAGGAGTTCGTGATGTCGCACTCCGACAATGTGCAGTCGACCGGCTTCGTCGAGCATCTCAAGCTGCCGCATTACGTCGACTTCCAGTCCGAGCTCGGCCTGTTGCGCAAGCTGCGGCAGGAATTCGCCGAGGCCAATCAGGCGGTCGAACTCCAGGAGGCCGCGGAATGAACGCGCCGACGTACAATTTCGCCTATCTCGACGAGCAGACCAAGCGGATGATCCGCCGCGCGATCCTGAAGGCGATCGCCATTCCCGGCTACCAGGTGCCGTTCGCCAGCCGTGAGATGCCGATGCCCTATGGTTGGGGCACCGGCGGCGTGCAGGTGACGGCCGCGATCCTCGGCCCCGACGACGTGCTGAAGGTGATCGACCAGGGCTCGGACGACACCACCAACGCGATCTCGATCCGCAAGTTCTTCGGCAAGACCGCCGGCGTCGCGACCACGACCTCGACCGCGGACGCGACCGTGATCCAGACCCGGCACCGGATTCCCGAGGCGACGCTGCATGCCGGGCAGGTGATGGTCTATCAGGTGCCGATCCCCGAGCCGCTGCGCTTCCTCGAGCCGCGCGAGACCGAGACGCGGCGCATGCACGCGCTCGCCGAATACGGGTTGATGCACGTCAAGCTGTACGAGGACATCGCGCGCTTCGGCCACATCGCGACCGCCTACGCCTACCCGGTGAAGGTGAATGCGCGCTACGTGATGGACCCGTCGCCGACGCCGAAATTCGACAATCCGAAGATGGACAATTGCGCGGCCTTGCAACTGTTCGGCGCCGGCCGCGAGAAGCGCATCTACGCGATCCCGCCCTATACGACCGTGGTGTCGCTGGATTTCGAGGATCACCCGTTCACGCGCTACCGCTTCAACGCGCCCTGTGCGCTGTGCGGCGCCGACAACTCCTATCTCGACGAGATCGTCACCGACGACAAGGGCGGCCGGATGTTCGTCTGCTCCGATACCGACTTCTGCGAGCAGCGCCAGGCCGCCGGCCATCGCGGCACCGAGAGCGCAGCACCGCACAAGGAGAAGGCGCATGTCTGAGCTCTCGAGCCTCGACAACGACCAGCCGCTGCTGGTGGCCGAGGGGCTTGCCAAGAACTACGGCCGGCTGCCGGCCTGCCGCGACGTCTCGTTCGCGCTCTATCCCGGCGAGGTGCTGGCGATCGTCGGCGAATCCGGTTCGGGCAAGTCGACCTTGCTGCAACTGCTCTCGGCGCAGCTCGCGCCGAGCGCGGGGCGGGTGTCCTACCGGATGCGCGACGGCGTGTTGCGCGATCTCGCCGAGCTCGGCGAGGCGGAGCGGCGCTTCCTGTTCCGCACCGATTGGGGCTTCGTGCATCAGGACCCCGCGCAGGGACTGCGCATGGGCGTCTCGGCCGGCGCCAATGTCGGCGAACGGCTGATGGCGGTCGGCTGGAACCACTACGGTCGTATCCGCGACACCGCTTCGACCTGGCTGGAGCGGGTCGAGATCGATGTCGGTCGCATCGACGATGCACCGAAGACCTATTCCGGCGGCATGCGGCAGCGGTTGCAGATCGCCCGCAATCTCGTCACCGAGCCGCGGCTGGTGTTCATGGACGAGCCGACCGGCGGCCTCGACGTCTCGGTGCAGGCGCGCCTGCTCGACCTGATGCGCAATTTGGTCAGCGAGCTTGGCCTGGCCGCCATCGTCGTGACCCACGATCTCGCGGTGGCGCGCCTGCTGTCGCACCGCGTGATGGTGATGAAGGGCGGCCGCGTCATCGAGACCGGTCTCACCGACCAGGTGCTCGACGATCCGCGCGAGCCCTACACCCAGCTGCTCGTTTCCTCGATTCTGCCGCCATGAGCTTGCCAATGACCGCGATGATCGAACTTGCCAACGCCGAGAAGACCTTCACCATGCATCTGCAAGGTGGTGTGGAGCTGCCCGTGGTACGCGACGTGTCGTTCCACGTCGTCGCAGGCGAATGCGTGGTGCTGTCGGGCCCGTCGGGTGCCGGCAAATCCTCCATCCTGAAGATGATCTTCGGCAATTACCGCTGCGACAGCGGCCGGATCGGCATCCGCCACCATGGCAAGGTGATCGATCTTGCCATCGCCGAGCCGCGCCAGGTGCTGAGCATCCGCCGCTCCACGATCGGCTATGTCAGCCAGTTCCTGCGTGCCGTGCCGCGGGTGGCGACGATCGACGTCGTCGCCGAGCCCCTGATCGCCAATGGCGTGACGCGCGAGGAGGCCCGCGAACGCGCCGGCAAACTGCTGCGCCGGCTCAACATTCCGGAGCGGCTATGGACCCTGCCGCCCTCGACCTTCTCCGGCGGCGAGCAGCAGCGCGTCAACATCGCGCGCGGTTTCATCTCGGATTTGCCGATCCTACTGCTCGACGAACCGACCGCATCGCTCGATGCGGCGAATCGCGCCGTGGTGGTCGAACTGGTCGCGGAGAAGAAAACTAAGGGCGTCGCGATGGTTGCGATTGTCCATGACGACGAAATCCGTCATCTGATTGCCGATCGCATCGTCGATGTGACCTCGTTCGCCGCTGCTGCCTGAAGGACCGTTGGAAATGACCGCCAAGCAAGACACCATCATCGGCAACGCCCGGCTGGTCCTCGCCGATCGCGTGATCGAGCAGGGCTGGGTTGCGATTGCTGACGGCAGGATCGCCGAGTTCGGCGAGGGCAGGGCACCCGAGGCCGCCGAGGACGCTGCCGGCGACCTCGTGATGCCCGGGCTGATCGAGCTGCACACCGACCATCTCGAGATGCACTACGTGCCGCGGCCCAAGGTGTTCTGGAATCCGGTCGCTGCCGTGATCTCCTATGACGGGCAGCTCGCGACCTCGGGCATCACCACGGTGCTCGATTCGCTACGGGTCTGGCGCGAGGACGGCGCCGAGGACGTCGACGGCCGCGCCGGCGTGCTGGCGGCGGCGATCTCCGCTGCCCGCGAGGAAAATCTGCTGCGCGCCGATCACTTCCTGCATCTGCGCTGTGAGGTGCCGATGCCTGACGTCGTTGCCGAGGCGAAAGAGCTGATCGACCGGCCCGACGTGCGGCTGATGTCGTTGATGGATCATACGCCGGGCCAGCGCCAGTTCCGCGACGAGGTCAAGCTGCGCGACTACTACCGCGGCAAGGGCGGCGGCATGACCGACGCCCAGCTCGACGTGTTGTTCGCGCGCCGCTTTGCCTATCAGAAGCAATACGCCGCGCCGAACATGCGCGCCATCGTCGCGCTGGCGCATGAACACGGTATTCCGCTGGCGAGCCATGACGACACCACTGAGGAAAATGTGGTCGACGCCATCAACGACAAGGTCGCGGTCGCGGAATTCCCGACCACGATGGAGGCTGCGCGCGGATTGCACGCGGCCGGCATCGCCATCCTGATGGGTGCGCCGAACGTGGTGCGCGGTGGTTCGCACTCCGGCAATATCGCGGCCGTCGATCTCGCTAACGAGGGCATGCTGGATATCCTGTCGTCGGATTACATCCCGTCGAGCCTGTTGATGGCGGCGCTGCAACTGCCGCGGCATGTGCCGGCGATCGATCTGGCGTCCGCGGTCCGCACCGTGACCAAGACGCCGGCCGAGGCGGTCGGTCTGTCGGATCGCGGCGAGATCGCAGTCGGCCGGCGCGCCGATCTGATCCGCGTGCATGTGGCGCGCGAGCTGCCGGTGGTGCGCAGCGTCTGGCGCGAGGGAGCAAGGGTCGCATGACCGAACTCTCTGCCGTCGCCGCGCAGAGTTCGACCACGATCGGCCCGGGCCGGTTGATCCTGGTGGTCGGTCCGAGTGGTGCCGGCAAGGACACGCTTCTGGGCCTCGCCAAGGCGGCTTGCGCCGATGACCGCAGCATCATCTTCGCGCGCCGGCTGATCACGCGCGAGGCCTCGGCGGCGGAAGACAATGAGCAGGTCAGTCCCGAGGAGTTCCAGCGCGCGGCCTTGGCCGGCGGCTACGCCATGCACTGGGACGCGCACGGGCACCGTTATGCGCTGTCCAACGCAATCAACGACGCGATCCGCGCCGGGCACACCGTGATCGCCAATGTCTCACGCACCGTGATCGCGTCGGCACGGCGCAACTATGCCAATCCGATCGTGGTCTCGATCACGGCGCCGCCGGAGGTGCTCGCGGCGCGACTGGCCGCGCGGGCGCGCAGCAGCGACGGCAAGCTCGAGCGACGGCTGGCCCGCACCGTCGACGAGAGCGCGTCCACGCCCGATTTCACCATCGTCAATTCAGGCAGCGCCGACTATCACGCGCGACAGCTGGTCCGCGTCATCAGGGGTGAGCGCTGGGATTGTTAGCAGCAAAGGAGAACGGCACTGTGTCGGTGATCGAGACGATCGAGCAGCTTGAGGCGATCTACGGCTTTCCGAACGACGCGTCGACCGTGAAGGTCGCCGATCACGTGACGCCGCTCTACCGTGTGCTCATCGAGAAATCGCCGTTCGTGTCGCTTGCGACCTCGGGCCCGGAGGGGCTCGACTGCTCGCCGCGCGGCGACCTGCCGGGCTTCGTGCGCATCCATGATGCGAAGACGCTGATGATGCCGGATCGCCGCGGCAACAACCGTTGCGATTCGCTGCGCAACATCGTTCGCGATCCCCGCGTCGGATTGCTGTTCCTGATTCCGGGCTCGGGCAGCACGCTGCGCGTCAACGGCCGCGCCTATGTCACGGCCGAGCCGGAACTGCTCGCCTCCTTCAAGATGGAAGGCAAGGCGCCGCGCACGGTGATCGTGATGACGGTGGACGAGATCTACTTCCAGTGTGCCCGCGCGATCGTGCGCTCCGACCTCTGGAACCCGGACAAACGGATCGATCCGACGGCATTGCCGACGCCCGGCCAGATCCTTGCCGAGATGAGCGAGCACACGGTCGGCGGCGAGAAATATGATCGCGAATGGCCGGAGCGCGCGCGGCAGACGATGTGGTGACATCTCGTCTCACTCGCTCCGCTCTTCGCGGGGCGAGTGACTTGCAACGGCTGCGTTGAAGTTGCGATCAGACCTTCGTCTGCTCCTCGAACGCCTTCAGCGACACCGCCGCGATCTCGCGCAGCGCCTCGCGGTCCGCACCCGAGGAGGCCATCACGCACATCCCCGATGTCACCGCGGACAGATAGCGCGCAAGCGTGGCTGGATCGACGTTCTCGCCCAGGTCATTTTGGGCCTTGGCGCGGACAAAGCGTTCGCGCAGCTGATCTTCGGTCCGGGTGCGACGTGCCGCCAGCTCGAACGGAACATTTTCAGAGCCCGTGCCGCAGGCCAGACCGCCCTGGACCAGCAGACAGCCGGGCGGGTTGGCGGGGTCGGTCTGGGCGTCCGCATGCTCCATCAGAAATCGCTCGGCCACTTCGTGCGCGGTCGGGGCATCGACCACCCTGTCCATCCAGGCGTCACGTTTTTCGGTGTAGCGGTCGAGCGCAGCCTTCAGCAGGCCCTCCTTGCTGCCAAAGGCGGCGTAGAGGCTGGGCGGATTGATGCTCATCGCCTCGGTGAGTTGCGCGATCGTCGCACCTTCGTAACCGTGGCGCCAGAACACGTCCATGGCCCGGTCCAAAGCGGCATCCGCGTCGAAGGCGCGGGGGCGTCCCATTCCCATTTTTCGTTACTCCGTAAGCCGGGTACCGTTTCTGTGACGGATTATCCCTGGCTTATCCTCTTGTTGCACGTGATGTTTTTCCGCGTCTTCCCATTTCCCCACGAATGAGATAATAAATTCATAGTGCTCGATACATAAGTATCTTGCGGACGGGCGTCCAGCTCCACATCTGTAGCGAACACTACAGATATGTGGAGCGCGTGAATGCCTTCGTCAACCCAAAATCCCCGTTCCGGCCGCTTCCGACGCGTCGCCGGCGGTATCGTGATCCTCGGCGTCGTCGCCGTCGCCGGTTCGATCGCGACGGGCCATTATTTTCATGCTGCGCAGGCGACGGCTGCTACTGCCGCCCCTGAACCGGCGGTCCCGGTGACCGTCGCCGTGATCCAGCCACGCCCGACCACCTTGTTCGATGACTTCTCGGGCCGGCTCGAGGCCGTCGACCGGGTCCAGCTCAGGCCGCGGGTGGCGGGAGCGATCCTGTCGACCAACTTCACCGAGGGTGCGCTGGTGAAGTCCGGCGACATCCTGTTCAAGATCGACCCCGCGCCCTATGCGGCCGAGGTCGACCGCGCCCAGGCCCAGCTCGAAGCGGCCAAGGCCCGCGTCGTGTTCACCACCAGCGAAGTCGAGCGCGGCGCGCAACTGGTCGGCAACAACATCGTCACCAAGCGCGATTTCGACCAGCGCGACAATGCCAATCGCGAGGCGATCGCCAACGTCAAGGCCGCCGAAGCCGCCCTGCAAACCGCCAAGCTCAACCTCGACTACACCGAGGTCCGCGCCCCGGTCGACGGACGGGTCGGCCGGATCGAGGTCACGGTCGGCAACCTGGTCGCGGCAGGGACGTCTTCGCCGGTGCTGACCTCGCTGGTCTCGGTCAATCCGATCTATGCGAGCTTCGACGCCGATGAGGAGGTCGTGCTGCGGGCGTTGAACTCGATCGCGGATGCTTCCGGCAAGCGCGGCAATCTGGACCAGATCCCGGTCGACATGGTCACCTCGGGCGGCCTCAGCGCCAAGGGCCACATCCAGCTGATCGACAACCAGGTCAACGGACAGAGCGGCACCATCCGTGTCCGCGCCGTGTTCAGGAACGACGACGGCCGGTTGATTCCGGGACAGTTCGCCCGTGTCCGCATGGGCCAGCCCAAGCAGCAGACGCTGGTGCTGATCGACGAGCGTGCCGTCGGCACCGACCAGGACAAGAAGTTCGTGATGCTGGTCGGCGACGACAGCCGCGCGGTCTATCGTTCCGTCACGCTCGGCGGCTCGGTCGATGGCCTGCGGATCGTCACCGCCGGCCTGAAATCCGGCGACCGCATCGTCGTCAACGGCCTACAGCGCGTGCGTCCCGGCGCACTTCTGAAGATGGAAGTCGCCGAGATGGGCGCCCGCGGCATGCAGCAGGCATCCACTGAAACCAACCAGCACGTCGTGCGGCGCTAGGCGCTGCGCGCGGGGGCGGAGCCATGAATCTCTCAAAATTCTTCATCGACCGGCCGATCTTTGCCGGTGTGCTATCAATCCTGATCTTCCTGGCCGGCCTGATCTCGCTGCTGGCGATGCCGATCTCGGAATATCCCGACGTGGTGCCGCCCTCGGTGGTGGTGCGCGCGACCTATCCCGGCGCCAATCCGAAGGTGATCGCGGAGACCGTCGCGACGCCGATCGAGGAGCAGATCAACGGCGTCGAGGGCATGCTCTATATGTCGAGCCAGGCGACCACCGACGGCGCGATGACGCTGACGGTGACGTTCCGGCTCGGCACCGACCCCGACAAGGCGACCCAGCTGGTACAGAACCGCGTGCAGCAGGCCGAGCCGCGCCTGCCGGCCGTGGTGCGCCAGCTCGGCATCATCACCAAGAAGAGCTCGCCCGACCTCACCATGGTCGTGCATCTGCTGTCGCCGAACAACCGCTACGACATGACGTATCTGCGCAATTACGCGGTGCTCAACGTCAAGGACCGGCTGGCGCGGATCGACGGCGTCGGCGACGTCCAGCTCTATGGCGCCGGCGACTATTCGATGCGGGTCTGGGTCGACCCGCAGAAGGCCGCCGAGCATGCGCTGACCGCGAGCGACGTTGTGCGCGCGATCCAGGCGCAGAACGTCGAGGCGGCCGCCGGCGTGGTCGGTTCCTCGCCGAGCGTCAAGGGCCTCGACCTCCAGCTCTCGGTCAATGCCGAGGGCCGGCTGTCGACCGAGGAGCAGTTCGGCGACATCGTGGTCAAGACCGGCTCGGCCGGCGAGGTGGTGCGGCTGCGCGACGTCGCCCGGATCGAGCTCGGCGCCTCCGAATATGGCCTGCGCTCGCTGCTCGACAACAAGCAGGCGGTCGCGATCCCGATCTTCCAGGCGCCGGGATCGAACGCGCTGGAGATCTCCGACCATGTCCGCGCGACGATGGCCGAGATCAAGAAGAACATGCCGGAAGGCGTGTCGTACCAGATCGTCTACGATCCCACGCAATTCGTGCGCTCCTCGATCGAGGCCGTGGTCCACACGCTGCTCGAGGCCATCGTGCTGGTGGTGCTGGTGGTGATCCTGTTCCTGCAAACCTGGCGCGCCTCGATCATCCCCTTGATCGCGGTTCCGGTGTCGATCGTCGGCACGTTCGCGGTGATGCATGTGTTCGGCTTCTCGATCAACGCGCTCAGCCTGTTCGGCCTGGTGCTGGCGATCGGCATCGTGGTCGACGACGCCATCGTCGTGGTCGAGAATGTCGAACGCAACATCGAATCCGGCCTGTCGCCGCGCGATGCCACCAATCAGGCGATGCGCGAGGTGTCGGGCCCGATCATCGCGATCGCGCTGGTCCTGATCGCGGTGTTCGTGCCGCTGGCCTTCATCTCCGGCCTCACCGGGCAGTTCTACAAGCAGTTCGCGCTGACGATTGCGATCTCCACCGTGATCTCGGCGATCAACTCGCTGACGTTGTCGCCGGCGCTGTCGGCGCTGCTGCTGAAGGGGCATCACGAGCCGAAGGACTGGCTGACCCGGATCATGGAAAGGTCGCTGGGCTGGTTCTTCCGGGGCTTCAACAAGGTCTTCACCAAGTCATCCGAGAACTACGGCCGCACCGTCACCAAGGTGATCTACGGCAAGGCCGTCGTGATCGGGCTCTACGTGCTGCTCGTCGGGGTCACCGGCGTGCTGTTCAAGCAGGTGCCGAGCGGCTTCGTGCCGGGTCAGGACAAGCAATATCTGGTCGGCTTCGCCCGGCTGCCCGACGGCGCGACGCTCGACCGCACCGAGGAGGTGATCCGCAAGATGAGCGACATCGCGCTGACCCAGCCCGGCGTCGAAAGCTCGGTGGCGTTCCCCGGCCTGTCGATCTCCGGCTTCACCAACTCCTCCAACGCCGGCATCGTGTTCTCGACCTTGAAGCCGTTCGATGAACGCAAGGACCCGTCGCTCTCCGGGCCGGCGATCGCGGCGGCGTTGAACAAGAAGTATGCAGGGATCCAGGATGCCTTCATCGCGATGTTCCCGCCGCCGCCGGTCAACGGCCTCGGCACCATCGGTGGCTTCAAGTTGCAGATCGAGGATCGCGCCGGCCTCGGCTATGAGGCGTTGAACGACGCGACCAAGGCGTTCATGGCTGCGATACAGAAGACGCCGGAGATCGCTGGCGCGTTCTCGAGCTTCCAGGTCAACGTGCCGCAGCTGTTCGCCGACATCGACCGTACCAAGGCATTGCAGCTCGGCGTGCCCGTGACGGAGGTGTTCAACACGCTGCAAATCTACCTCGGCTCCTACTATGTCAACGACTTCAACAAATTCGGCCGCACCTATTCGGTCTATGTGCAGGCCGACGCGCCGTTCCGCGCGCGTGCCGACGACATCAGGCAGTTGAAGGTGCGTTCGTCGTCCGGCGACATGGTGCCGCTGTCGGCCTTGCTGAAGGTCCGCCAGAGCGCGGGTCCGGAGCGCGCGATCCGCTACAACGGCTTCCTGTCATCCGACATCAACGCCGCCGCGGCGCCGGGCTTTTCCTCCGGCCAGGCGCAGGAGGCGGCAACCCGGATCGCGGCGGAGGTGCTGCCGCCGGGCTTCGCCTTCGAATGGACCGACCTGACCTATCAGGAGTTCATCGCCGGCAATTCCGGGCTCTGGGTATTCCCGCTCGCGATCCTCTTGGTGTTCCTGGTGCTCGCCGCGCTCTATGAGAGCCTGGCGCTGCCGCTCTCGATCATCATGATCGTGCCGATGGGCCTGTTGGCCGCGATGTTCGGGGTCTGGCTGTCGAAGGGCGACAACAACGTCTTCACCCAGATCGGCCTGATCGTGCTGGTCGGATTGTCGGCCAAGAACGCCATCCTGATCGTCGAATTCGCACGCGAGCTCGAATTCGCCGGGCGCTCACCGATCAGGGCCGCGATCGAGGCGAGCCGGCTGCGGTTGCGGCCGATCCTGATGACGTCGATGGCGTTCATCATGGGCGTGCTGCCGCTGGTGCTCTCGACTGGCGCGGGCTCGGAGATGCGGCGCGCGATGGGCGTCGCGGTATTCTCCGGCATGATCGGCGTCACGATCTTCGGTCTGTTCCTGACGCCCGTGTTCTACGTTCTGCTGCGCAGCCTCACCGGTATGAAGCCGTTGACGCAGCACGGCGAGGCGACCATCCCTGGAAAAACACACGCGGCATGATGCCGCGTGTGTTTTTCCCTTCTGTCAGTCTCGTGTCAGTTTGAAGGAATCAGGCTGCGATATCGAGCAGCAATTGTGACGAACCGCGGACCAGCACCTTGCGGCCCGCGGGTGTGAGTTCAAACGAGTCGCCTCGCACCGCGACATAGCCGAGCGTGATCAGGCTTTCGACGGCAAAGCGGTTCAGCCGCGAGGGGTTTGCTGCGGGCGCCCGCAACGCTTTCAACGCATCCCACTGATCTGGTCTGAGTTCGAGTTCTTCGCTCATTGGTCTAGGCACTCCAGGAATTTCTGCGTGCCAGATACAGAGCGCAGATGAATTTCGTACGACCACAACGAGTCAGGATTTCGATTTATGTGGACGCCTCGTCACATCGCCGTGTCATTGGAATAATTCAATTTTTTCGAATCATTGCGATGCAATGCCACGTGATTTCGTCACAGAGATTAATCGCACGCGGTCACATCGGTTAATCATCTCGATCGAAGCGGCGGGTTAACCGCGCCGCACGCTTGCGCCGCCATCGACCGGCAACGTGACACCGGTCACGAAGTTGGCTTCGTCGGAGGCGAGGAACAGCGCGGCGTTGGCGACATCCCAGCCGGTGCCCATCTTGTGGCGCAGCGGCACCTTGCTGTCGCGTTCGGCCTCGACCTCGGCGCGGCTCTTCTTGAACTCCCGCGCCCGCGTATCGACCGCCATCGGCGTGTTCATCAATCCCGGCAGGATCACATTGGCGCGAATGCCGTATTGCGCATTCTGGTAGGCGAGCTGCTCGGTGAAGGCGATCATCGCCGACTTGGTCGCCTTGTAGGCGACGTAAGGGTAGGTCGTGATCGCGGCTATCGACGAGATGTTGATGATGGAGCCGCCCTGTTGCTTGCGCATGATCGGGATCACATGCTTGGCGGCGAGGATGCAGCTCTTCAGATTGATCGCCACACAGCGGTCGAACGCCTCCTCTGATATGTCGAGCAGCTCGGCGTCGCCGCCGGAGAGGCTGACGCCGACGTTGTTGTGCAGGATGTCGACGCTGCCCCAGCGGCCATGCGCATCCGCGACCATCGCCTTGATGTCGGCATTTTTGGTGACGTCGGCCTTGAAGGCGACCGACGTGCCGCCCTTGGCCGCGATCAGGTCGACGGTCTCCTGCGCCGATGCCAGATTGTGATCGACGCACAGCACCCTGGCGCCTTCGCGGGCGAATGTCAGCGCGGTGGCACGGCCGTTGCCGATGCCCTCGCCGGGGCTCTGGCCGGCGCCGACGACGATGGCGACGCGATCTTTCAGGCGCATCTCACTTCACTCCCGGGATCGGGTACTGTTGCAGTACCTCTTTGTAGGTGGGTTCGTTGTCGATCTGCATGGTGGCGAGCACACGCACCACGGCGCAGTAGAACGCGATGGTCAGCACCAGATCGGTCATGTGCTCGTCGGACAGTTCTCGCTTGATCTCGGCGAACGTCGCATCCGACATCGCGAGCTCGCGCACCATCTCGCGGGCGCCCCTGAGGATCGCCTTCGCCAGCGGCTCGAGCCTGGACGGCTTACCCTCGGTCTCCGCGATCAGGCCTTTGATGTCCTCGTCAGTGACGCCGAACTCCTTGCCGATCTTCACATGATGGGTGAATTCGTACTCGGACTTCTCCAGCCAGCCGACCTGAAGGATCGCAAGCTCGCGCAATCGCGGATCGAGCTTGCTCTTGAAGCGGATGTAGCCGCCGATGCCGTTGAAGGCCCGCGCCATATCCGGCGAGTTCACCAGAAGCTTGTGCAGATTGGTGTTGCGCTTGAGCATGTCGCGATATTCGGGGGCGACCTGATCGGCTTCGAGATAGGGCAGGCGGGCCATTGTTGTTGTCCTTGGTTCGGCAGCTTGCGGAAATGGGGCCGGTCAGCCGTAGAGCGCTTTGTGTTCGCTTTCGTAGTTGGCGTAGGAGTCCTTCATGCTGGCGCCGTTCAGCAGCATGGTCGCGACCACGGTGTTGTCGACATCGAACACGGTCGAGCGCACCCACATGCTTTCGGTGCGCTTGCTGCCGGAGAGCGCCACCACCTCGCGTTCGACCCAATAGGTCTCGCCCGGCAACAGCGGCCCGCGCAGCAGCCGGATCTCCTGGTCGGCGAACAGCCCGACGGCGGGGCCGCGGACCGGCAGCCGGTCCTCGCGCGCGCGGTACTGGAACAGCACGCTCAGCACCTCCATCGGGATGATGGCGCGGCCCCAGGGATTATGCTCCAGCGAATAATAGTCCGACGGCTCGGTGATCACCTTGAGCTTGTCGGCCAGCGAGAACGGATAGAGATCGCCCATGTTCTGGTCGAAATCCATCTTGATCGCCTGGCGCGGCGTCTTCATGCCGACCTTGATGTCGGCCAGGATCACGGGATCGGTCAGCGGCTTCAATTCGCCGATCCGATGGCTCAGCGCTGTCTCGGTGCCGTCGCCGTCGATCGAGGCGGTGCCGCGCAGGATCTCGGTGCCGTCGCGCTTGATCATGCCGATCGCGCAAACGGTCTGGCCCGGCTTCGGCTTCTCGATCTGGGCCTGCACCTCCTCGCCTTCGAACACCGGGTTGCGGTAGTGTGCGGACAGGCATCCGGTCATGAACCAGGCACGGCCCCAGATCCGCTCGCAAAGCGGCGCGAACTGGCTGAAATGGGTCGGCCCCTCGATGGTACCGCCGCGGAAGCCGAGCTTCTGCGCGGTTGCGTCGTCGTGGATCGACGCGTGAGAGTCGTAGGTCTGGGCTTGCAGCATCTGCTTCGGGCTGCGCCAGGGACCCGCCAGCAGGTTGTCTTTCTCCACGATTTCCGTCGTGAACGCGGATTCGACTCTGATCATCCTTGGTCTCCCTCTGGGCGCACCGTTTCAAAGATGCCGGGGTTCGGCAAGCCTCGCAGAACAATCAAGGTCTCGCAGGCGCAACATCGAGATATGTGCTCCGGCCATGGAACAGGGCTGTTCATGCATAACAAAAGCAGTGCATGCTGATGCATGATCATGGACAGACAATGAGACCGGTTCGGACCGGCGTGATTGACCGACGGGGAAACTGATGACGCTGATGGACGTTGGACTGGACGACAAATACCGGTTGGACACGAAGCGAATCTTTCTTTCCGGTACCCAGGCGCTGGTCCGACTGCCGATGTTGCAGCGCGAACGCGACCGCGCCAACGGGCTCAATACCGCGGGTTTCATCTCCGGTTACCGCGGCTCGCCGCTCGGCATGTATGATCACGCGCTGTGGCGGGCGAAATCGTTCCTCAAAGAGCACGACATCGCCTTCGTTCCCGGCCTCAATGAGGATCTGGCGGCGACCGCGGTGTGGGGCAGCCAGCAGGTCGGCATGTTTCCCGGCGCCAAGGTCGATGGCGTGTTCGGCATCTGGTACGGCAAGGGGCCCGGCGTCGACCGTTCGCTCGATGCGCTCAAGCACGCCAATTCCGCCGGCACCTCGCCGAATGGCGGCGTGATTGCGCTCGCCGGCGACGACCATGGCTGCCAGTCCTCGACGCTTGCGCACCAGAGCGAGCAGGTGTTCGCCTCGGCGCTGATGCCGGTGGTCAATCCGGCGACGTTGCAGGATTATCTTGACCTCGGCATCCTCGGCTTTGCGCTGTCGCGCTATTCCGGCTGCTGGGTCGGCTTCAAGGCGATCTCCGAGACGGTCGAGAGCTCGGCCTCGATCGTCAGCGATCCCGATCGCATCAGGATCATCATGCCGGACGACTTCGAGATGCCGCCGGGCGGCCTCTCGATCCGCTGGCCGGATCCGCCGCTCGAGGCCGAACGGCGGCTGCATGGTCCGAAGATGGAAGCGGTCGCGGCGTTCGCCCGCGCCAACCGGTTCGACCGCATCGTGCTGGATTCCAAGCCGGCGCGGCTCGGCATCATGGCGACCGGCAAGGCCTATCTCGATCTGCGCCAGGCGCTCGCCGATCTCGGCATCACCGATGCCGATGCACAGGCGCTGGGCCTGCGCATCTACAAGGTGGCGCTGACCTGGCCGCTCGAAGCGCGCGGCGCACGCGCGTTCGCCGAAGGCTTGCAGGATGTGCTGGTGGTCGAGGAGAAGCGCGGCTTCATCGAGGATCAACTGATCCGCATCCTCTACAACATGGACGCCTCCAGGCGTCCCTCGGTGGTTGGCAAGCGCGACGAGAGCGGCGCGCCGCTGTTGCCGAGCGAGGGCGAGCTGACGCCGACCATGGTCGCTGCCGCCGTGGTGGCGCGGCTGCGCAAGCTCGGCCATCGCAGTCCGCTGCTGGAGCAGCGGCTCGCCAAACTCGAGGCGTTCGATCGCCCGGCCGAGGGCGTCGGCGCCGCGAAGCTGGCGCGCACGCCGTATTTCTGCTCGGGCTGTCCGCACAATTCGTCGACCAAGATTCCCGAGGGCAGCCGCGCCATGGCCGGCATCGGCTGTCACGGCATGGCGCTGTCGGTGCCGAACCGCAACACCCAGACCATCTCGCACATGGGCGCGGAGGGCGTCAGCTGGATCGGGCAGGCGCCGTTCACCAGCGAACAGCACGTGTTCCAGAATCTCGGCGACGGCACTTACACCCATTCCGGTTTGCTGGCGCTGCGCGCGGCGGCCGCCGCCGGCGTCAACATCACCTACAAGATCCTCTACAACGATGCCGTGGCGATGACCGGCGGCCAGCCCGCCGAAGGCGGCTTCAACGTGGCGCAGATCGCGCATCAGGTCTGGGCGGAGGGCACCAAGAAGCTTGCGATCGTGTCCGACGATCCGGACAAATATCCCGCCAATTATTTCCCCTCCGGTGCCACCATCCACCATCGTCGCGAGCTCGACGCCGTGCAGCGCACCTTGCGCGAGATCGAGGGCCTCACCGTCCTGATCTACGACCAGACCTGCGCCGCCGAGAAGCGCCGCCGCCGCAAGCGCGGGCTGTTTCCCGATCCGGCCAAGCGCGTCTTCATCAACGAGCGGGTCTGCGAAGGCTGCGGCGACTGCTCGGTGGCGTCGAACTGCGTCTCGGTGCAGCCGCTGGAGACCGAGCTCGGCCGCAAGCGCCGCATCGATCAGTCGAACTGCAACAAGGATTTCTCCTGCATCGAGGGCTTTTGCCCGAGCTTCGTGATGGTGCAGGATCCCAAGCTGCGCAAGGCCGACCGCACCGCCGCCGATCCCAAGGCGCTGTTCGCCGACTTGCCGACGCCAGCCGCGAGCGCGTTGAGTGCGCCCTACAACATCCTGATCACCGGCATCGGCGGCACCGGCGTCATCACCATCGGCGCGCTGCTCGGCATGGCCGCGCATGTCGAGGGGCTGGCCTGCTCGACGCTCGACTTCACCGGCCTGTCGCAGAAGAACGGCGCGGTCATGAGCCATGTCCGGCTGGCGCCCGCCTCCGACATGCTGACCACGGTCCGCATCGCGCCCGGCAATGCCAATCTGATCCTCGGCTGCGACCTCGTCGTCGCCACCAGCGTGCCGGCGCTGAGCCGTGCCGAGCGCGGCGTCACCCGCGCCGTCGTCAACGCCGACCTGCTGCCGACCGCGAGCTTCGTGATCGATCCGGATATCGATTTCGAGGCCAGCTCGATGCGCGATGCGCTGAACGGCGCGGTGCGGCCTGACGATCTCGACATCCTCGATGCCACGGGGCTTGCGACCGCGCTGATGGGCGACAGCATCGCCACCAACGCCTTCATGCTCGGCTTCGCGTTCCAGCGCGGCGCGATCCCGCTGTCGCTGGAGGCGATCCTGAAGGCGATCGAGCTCAACGGCGCCGCCATCGAGATGAACAAGACCGCGTTCTCGTGGGGCCGGCTCGCCGCGCACGACCTGCAACGCGTGATCAGCGCCGCGCGCTTCAAGAATGCAGGCACAGCGCCAGCGAAGAAGACGCTCGACGAGGCGATCGCGTTCCGCGCCAAATTCCTCACCGACTATCAGGACGCGGCCTACGCCAAGCGCTATCTCGACGACGTCGCGCGCGTCCGCACCGCCGAGACCACGGCGGCGCCGGGCTCGCAGGATCTGACCGAGGCTTTTGCAAAAGGCCTGTTCAAGCTGATGGCCTACAAGGACGAATACGAGGTCGCGCGGCTCTATTCCGACGGCGAATTCAGCAAGGCGTTGCGCGAGCAGTTCGAGGGCAATTCCGCCCTGAAGGTGCTGCTGGCGCCGCCGCTATTGGCGCAGCGCGATCCGGTCACCGGGCGCTTGCAGAAGCGCGAATTCGGGCCGTGGATCTTCAAGGCATTCGGGCTGCTGGCGCGGCTGAAGGGCCTGCGCGGCACCGGGTTCGACATCTTCGGCTACACCGCGGAGCGCAAGATGGAGCGCGCATTGCCGGTGGAGTATTCGGCGATGATCCTGCGTCATCTCGACGGCAACAAGCCGTTCGATTTGCCGCGCATGGTGGCGCTGGCGAAGGCTGCGGACCTCGTGCGCGGCTATGGCCACATCAAGGAAGGCAACGTCGCCCGCTATCGCACCGAATGCGCGCGGCTGGAGCGCGCGATCGGCCAGCCGTTGGCGCAGGCGGCTGAATAGGGCAGAGCGGTTCCGATTGCATCGGAACGGGGCTCGGCCGCGGAACTTTCCGCGGCCGCCTTGGTTGACCGGTAACCCTGCTCGCGGACGGCGGCTGGATTCGCGTGGCCGGGTTCCTACATGATGGCTGTTCTGTTCGAGTGATTTCAGGAGGCCCTTTTGACGGTCCTGAAAAGCGTTTTCGTTGCAACCGTTTGCACCGCGTGCCTGGCTTTGGGTGGCGTGGCGCTGGCTGACGACTACCGCCCAAACGAGTTCTTCAGCCTCGATCTTTCGCAAGCGGTGCTGTCGCCGAAGCGGCTTGGCCCGCCGGCGCAGTTCGAGCCGGTCCCGGTCGAGGCGAAGACCGACGGCGCCCCGGACCAGCACGCGGCCGCGGAACCGAAGGTCGAGGAGCCGCAGAAGGCGGTGCGCACCACCAGGGTGACCGCGCCGCGTGAGCGGAAGCGCGCGGTTGCGCACGTTCCGGCCCGCGCCAAGCTTGCCCGGCGGCACTCCAATCCGCTCGACGCGGAAGCCCGCGATATACGAATCCAGACTTGGCCGTGCCGCACCGGCGGCATCTGCAACTGGCAGCGGTGAGGGAGCCGCAGACGTCTCTGGCCTCTTGAAGGATGGATCGGCCACAGACGGGGCCGTCGATCCGTCGAGACGCACGTTCCGCGCTCCTCAGAGTTCGGCCGCGCCGACATCGATGGCAAGACAGGCGTGATGAAGGTGATGCTGAAGGACGTCGGCAACCACGACCTCTGGTCGGTCGACATCGGGCCGCGGCCGGGTGCGCGGCCCGGCCAGATCATGGCGCAGCATGTCCGGCTGCTTCGCGACATCTTGATGGCCGCCGCCTTGCCCTGGGGGCCGGTTTGCGGGCAGACTGCGCGTGGCAGTCCTGCCAATTCTTTCCTTTCAGCCGATTTGCTGGCGTGACGTCGTCGATGACATCGGCGTGCCACGCGTCAGGAGCTATCCATGGACAATCTGCAAACACAGGGCATCAGCCTGCCGCAGCTCGGGCTCGGCACCTTCCGCATGCAGGGCGATTCCTGCCGCGCTGCGGTCGAGAGCGCGCTCGATCTCGGTTACCGGCATATCGACACCGCCGAGATGTATGGCAATGAGGAGGCGATCGGAGCGGCGATCGCGGCTGCCAACGTCGCGCGGAAGGACCTGCATGTCACTACCAAGGTCTGGCACGAGAATCTGGCGCCCGATGCGATCCGCAGAGCGTTCGACGCCAGCCTGAACAAGCTGCGGCTCGATCACGTCGATCTCTACCTGGTGCACTGGCCGTCGAAGAGCATGAAGCTTCCCGCCGTGTTCGAGACGCTGATGCAGCTGAAGCAAGCCGGCCGCACCCGCGCGATCGGCGTCGCCAATTTCACCACCGCGCTGCTCAAGACCGTGGTCGAAGACATCCGGGCGCCGATCGCCTGCAACCAGATCGAATATCACGCGATGCTGGACCAGACGGCGGTGCGCAAATATCTCGCCGCGAGATCGATCCCGCTGGTGGCCTATTGTCCGCTGGCCCAGGGCCGCTTCGCCACCGACGAGACGCTGGCGAAGATCGGTAGCAAGCATGGCGCGACCGCGGCGCAGGTGGCCTTGAAATGGCTGCTCGATCAGGACGGCGTCGTGGCGATCCCGAAAGCCTCGCGCGCCGAAAGCCAAAAAGCCAATCTCGACGCGCTGAAGGTCAGGCTCGACGACGACGACCGCAAGGCGATCGCCGCGCTGCGCAAGGACATGCGCTGCGTCAATCCGGGGTTTGCACCGGACTGGGATTGATCCCGTCGACCACCCGATAAGGATATCGAACAAGAAAATGGCTCCGCGAGGAGCCATTTTCCGTTGTGCAGATCTTTGGTGTGCAGGTCTTTGGTGTGTCGGTCTTTGGTCGCGGTGTCGTTAGTAGCGGTGCCGCCTGATGATCACGGTGCGGTCATGGTCGTGGTGCCAGCCGCGATGCCAACCGCGGTCATGGCGCATCTCGGCGCGCGTACCCCAGCCATGATTCCAGTGATGATGGCCGCCGCGCTTGATCACGATGGTCTCGGCGCTTGCCATCGATGGAATGGCCACGGCCAGTGCAGCGATCGCAGCAACAACAAAACCAATCTTTTTCATCGCATCCTCCTCAATGAAGCGGGGGAAGAACCGTGCAAGGGTCGAAACGTTCCTCCGGGAACCAGGCGATTTTTCTGAACGTCTGTTCAGCGATCGCAGCGTTTGCCGTGAGGCGGCCGCAACCGATGAGTGCGCGCGATGCTCGCCCTGTGGCGGCCTTGCCTAACGCCGGCGTCCGACGCATCATCGCGCCATAAGAACAATATTCGGGGGAACGTTGTCGTGAGCGAATTTTCACGCCGTGATTTTTTGAAGGCGACCGGATCGGCCGCAGCCATTTCACTCGCCGGGCCGGCGGCTGCCGCGATGGGACCGAACGACAAGTTCGATCTCGTGATCAAGGGCGGCGACGTGATCGATCCCAGCCAGTCACTGCGCGGCAAGCGCGACATCGGCATCCGCTGGGGCCTGATCGAGGCGATCGAGGACGACATTCCGGCCGCGCGTGCCAGCAAGACCATCGACGCGTCGGGCAAGCTCGTGATGCCGGGCCTCGTCGATCTGCACTGCCACGTCTACCCGTATGGTTCGGCGATCGGCATTCCCGCCGACGAGCTGGTGCAATTCCAGGGCACCACGACGGTGGTCTCGGCAGGCGATGCAGGGGTCAACAATCTCGCGGCGCTGCGCCGCTTCATCGTGGCGCAGTCGCGGACGCGGATCTATGCTTTCGTCCACATCGCCAATAACGGCCTGTCGGCATTCCCGGTGGCCGAGCTCTACAACATCGACAACGCCCAGGTCGAAGCCTGCGCGATGGCGCTGGCCGAGAACCCGGACTTCCTGATCGGCGTCAAGGTGCGGATGTCTGAGAACGTCATCTTCAAGCACGGCATCGAGCCGCTGAAGCGCGGCATCCAGGCCTGCGAGATGTGCGGCTGGCCGGCGCGGATGATGGTGCATATCGGCGGCGTCGAGACCAGGGAGCTGATGTCCGACATCCTCAATCTGCTGCGGCCGGGCGATATCCTGACCCACGCCTATTCCGGCGCACCGAACATGTCCGGTGCCTTCACCAACATCGTGCAGGACGGCAAGCTGCTGCCGGCCGCGCTCGCGGCCAAGCAGCGCGGCGTGCTGTTCGATGTCGGCCATGGCGGCGGCAGCTTCGATTTCACGGTGGCGGAGATCGCGATCCCCGCCGGCTGCACGCCCGACACGATCTCCTCCGATATCCACGTCTTCTCGGGCAATGCGCCCGGCATCCCGTTCCTGCCGAACGTGATGAGCAAGTTCCTGGCGATGGGCTCGTCGCTGGATCAGGTCGTCGCGATGACGACGTCGGTGCCGGCGCGGATCATCAACCGCACCCCGAAGATCGGCACGTTGCAGCGCGGCGCGCCCGGCGACGTCGCGATCATGGACCTCGTCGAAGGCCCGGTCTCCTTCGTCGACACCCGTAACAACAAGCGCGACGGCAATCTGCAACTGAAGCCGGTGCAGACCGTGGTCAACGGCGTGCCGTTCGGCCGACCCTATCAGGCGCCGTTTTCGGTGCGCTGAGAGGCGAGTGGAAATATGGATTGCTTCGTCGCTGCGCTCCTCGCAATGACGTGGAGGCATCCGTCATTGCGAGCGTAGCGAGGCAATCCACCTTTCCGAGAGCGATCGGCTAGCCCCGCTTCTCCACATTGCTGCTGCGCGCGGGCACGCCGAACTCCTTGCGGCACACCTCCGCCAGCACGGCAACGCCTTCGCGGATCTGCTGGTGCGAGGGGCTCGCGAAGCAGAGGCGCAGCCGGCTGCCGGAATGCGCCTTGCTGGTCGACCATTCCGGTCCCGGATTGATCGAGACGCCGGCGGCGAGCGCGGCCTGATAGAGCTTCAACGTGTCGACATTGTCCGGCAGCTTGACCCAGAGGAAAATGCCGCCCTTCGGCGCCTCGAACTCGGCTGACGTACCGAACTGCTCGTTCAGCGCCTCCATCAGCGTGTCGAGCTTGGCGCGCAGGCCCCTGGTCAGCCGCGGCACGTGGGTCGCGAAATGCGGCGCGCAGTATTCCGCCAGCACCATCTGCTCCAGCGCGCCGGAGCCGGCGTCGGTCTTCAGCGGCAGCATCCGTGACATGATCTCCCAGGGCGCAACGATGAAGCCGACGCGCAGCGCGGGCGCGATCGATTTCGAGAACGAGCCGATATGGATCACGCCGCCATGCTTGCTCATGGCGTAGATCGCGGGGGGCCGTTCGCCGTTCCAGATCAGATCGGCATAGCAATCGTCCTCGAAGATCGGCACGCCGTATTCCCTGGACAATTTCAGCATCTCGGCGCGGCGGCCCTCCGGGAGGATCGAGCCGGTCGGGTTCTGCACCGTCGGGATGGTGTAGATGTATTTCGGCGTGATGCCGCGCCGCTTGTGATCGGCGAGCGCCGCTGCCAGCGCATCGATCCTGATGCCCTCGCCATCGAGCGGTATGCCGACCGCATTGACGCCGAGCCGGGTCAGCCGGTTCAGCGAGCCCTGATAGGTTTCCTGCTCGATCAGCACGGTGTCGCCCTTGGCGAGCAGCGTATGATTGACCAGATCGAGCGCTTGCAGCGAGCCGGAGACGATCATGATCTCTTCCGGCGTGCAGGCGATCCCGGCGTCGCGCTTCAGCTTCTCGGTCAGGAACTGGCGCAACGGCAGATAGCCCTGCGGCCCGTGCGCGAGATTATAGGTCGCAAGGTTCTTGCCCTCGCGCTTCAGCACGGCATTGATCGCCTCCAACAGGCCATCGACCGGCACCTGCTCGGGATCATTGTTGCCGCCAACGAAGGAGTATTTGGCGAGCCCGGTCCAGCGCGCGGCCGGCGCAGGCAGGCCGGCGGGCAGCAGCGGTGCAAAGTCGAACTGGGCTGAGGTGGACATGGATGTTTCGCTCCGTATTTGTTCTCGTTGAGAAGGCCCGCGGGAAGGACCTTCCGTGAAGTCAGTTCAATTCAGTTCAATTCAGTTCTCGCTCAGTTCTTGCCGACGAGGCGGATCGGCCGGCCCTGGCTGATAAAGGCATAGTGCCCGGCGCCGACGCTGCCGACCATCAGGGCCTCGACCGCCGGTTCCGCGATCTCGCCTGTGGCCGCCCAATCGACCACGAAATTCGCGCCGGTGCCGCCGCGGGTATCGGCGGTGGCGATCGCGACTTCGACGGTTGCAAACGGTTTTAGCGCGATCGGCGATTTGAGGTAGCTCTCCACCATCTTGCCTGATGTGTCGAAATAGGCGATCCGCTTCAGCACCAGCGGCTTGGTTTCCGAGGTGTTGTGGACGCTGAGCGTCACCGAGAAATCGGCCCTGAGCTTGCCCTGGCTCATCGACACGCTGGAATAGACCGGCACGTAGAATGCACCCGAGGCCGTGAGGCCGTCCGATGGTACCGCGGTCAGCGAGTTTGCAAAATTTTGCTCAATACTTGCCGAGGATTGTGCTAGCGCCTCGGACATGCGCACGGTGAGCAGGCAGGCCAACACTGCCAGAAAAATGCCGCCTGCGCGGATGTGACACATTGCTCGGTTGATCCTCACGCCCGGCCCTCTAGGTTGCGGCAACAGGAAGTCTTTAGACGCATGCATGAACTAATTCGCGATATCACGCTCTGTATCCTGTTTGCCTGGGGGCTCGGGCTGCTGGCCCATTTCTCCCGGCAACCGCTGATACTGGCCTACCTTATCGCCGGCTTTTTCATTGGTCCATTCGGCATGGGCTGGGTCAAGTCCCAGGAGTCGATCAGCGTCATCTCCGAGCTCGGCCTGATCTTCATGCTGTTCATGATCGGGCTGGAAATCGACCTCAAGAAGATCGTCCGTGCCGGCAAGGTCATCCTGTTTGCCGGTGCCGGCGAGCTGCTCGGCGGCTGCCTGATCGGCATCGCGTTCTTTGCGGGAATCGGGCTCGCGATCGGCGGCGGAAAGTTCGACGCGGTCTATCTCTGCGTCGCCTGCGCGCTGTCCTCCACCGTGATCATCGTCAAGGTGCTCTACGAGAAGCGCGAGCTCGACACGCTGCCGGGCCGGATCACGCTCGGCGTGCTGGTGTTGCAGGACATCTTCGCGATCCTGTTCCTGGCGGTGCAGCCGAGCCTCGACAATCTCCAGATCGGCGTCGTGCTGATGTCGATCGCCCGTGTCGCCGTGCTGGTCGCCACCGCATTGGTGCTGAGCCGCTATGTGCTGCCGCGCTTGTTCCACCAGATCGCACGGCGGCCCGAGCTCGTGCTGCTCGGTGCGCTCGCCTGGTGCTTCCTGATCGGCGAGATCGCCGAGCGGCTGCATCTGTCGCGCGAGATGGGCTCGCTGGTCGCCGGCGTCTCGATCTCGACCTTCCCCTACGCGCTCGACGTCACGGCCAAGGTGACGACGCTGCGGGATTTCTTCATCACGCTGTTCTTCGTCGCGCTCGGCATGACGATCCCGATTCCGGGCCTCTCCGTGATCTGGCTTGCGCTGGTGATCGCAGCCTTCACGGTGGTGAGCCGCCTGGTCACGACATTCACGCCGCTCTATCTGATGAAGCAGGGGCTGCGCGCCAGCCTGCTGCCGGCGATCAACCTGGCGCAGATTTCCGAGTTCTCGCTGGTGGTGATCCAGACCGGCGTCGCCGCCAACCACATCGCCACCGAAACAGCGAATGCGGTCTCGTTCGCCTTCGTGGTGCTGGCGGTGCTCTCGACCTTCGCGATGGGCCGCAGCGACCAGATCGTGCGCGGCCTGATTGGTCCCTTGAAGCGGATCGGGCTGCGCGACCTCGACCAGGAGGGCGAGGGCCGCGGCGAGGCGGCGCAGGAGGGCGGGCATGGTGAGATCAGGCGCATCGTGATCCTCGGCTTTTTCCGCGCCGCGAGCGCCCTGGTCAGCCAGATCGAGCGGCAGAACCAGTCGCTGCTCGAGCAGATCAGCGTCGTCGACTTTAATCCGCTGGTGTTCCGCACGCTGTCCGACCGCGGCATGCATGTGATCTATGGCGACATCAGCAATGTCGACACGCTGGTGCATGCCGGCATCGGCAAGGCCGAGATCATCATCCTGAGCGTGCCGGATTTCCTGTTGGTCGGTGCCGACAACGAGAAGCTGGTGCGCCACGTCCGGGCCCTCAATCCGACCGCGCAGATCGTCGCCACCGCGGACCTGTTGTCCGGTGTCGACGACCTCTACGCCGCCGGCGCCAATTACGTGACGGTGACCCGGCTCAGCGACGCCGGCGAGCTCTATGCCGTGATCGAGGCCGCCGATGCCGGCCTGCTCGACGACAAGCGCGCCGAGATGGACGCCCAGCTCAGCGACCGGCGCGAAGTGCTGCCGTAGGCGAGCTTTCCCTTGCCTCTCCCCAACGGGGAGAGGTCGCGCTGAAGGCGCGGGTGAGGGGTCCTAGGTCCCACGAGGGAGAGCAGCCCCTCACCCGGATTGCATCTGGCGATGCAATCCGACCTCTCCCTTCGGGAGAGGTGAAGCGTCCTGGCATGCCTGCCGGACGCATGGCGGGTTGCATAATGATACTGGCGCTGACATCGGAACCCGGCTAATCCACTGCCTGCACATAACGAGATGTCAGGACAATGGCCGATACGATTCAGGAAGTGCTGCAAGCCTTTGCGAAGGGTGAACTCGTCGTCGTCACCGACGATGACGATCGGGAAGGCGAGGGCGATTTGATCGTCGCGGCGTCGTTCTGCACGGCGGAGAAGATGGCGTTCATCATCCGCCACACCTCCGGCATCGTCTGCGCGCCGATCACCTCCGAGGATGCCCGCAGGCTGCGGCTCGACCCGATGGTGGCGCACAACGAATCCAACCACACCACGGCGTTCACCGTTTCGATCGACTACAAGCCCGATGGCGGCACCGGCATTTCCGCCGAGGAACGCGCCTCCTGCTGCCGCGCGCTCGCCAATCCCAATGCCGGCGCCAATGATTTTGCGCGGCCTGGCCACATCTTCCCGCTGATCGCGCGCGATGGCGGCGTGCTCTTGCGCTCCGGCCACACCGAGGCCGCGGTCGATCTCTGCCGGCTCTCGGGCCTGCCGCCGGTCGGCGTCATCAGCGAGCTGATGAACGATGATGGAACCGTGATGAAGGGCGAGCAGGTCGCGAAATTCGCCGTCGCCCACAAGCTCAAGCATGTCACGATCGCGGACATGATCGCCTATCGCCAGGCGCGCGAGAAATTGATCGAGCGGGTCGCGACCTTTACCACCGAAAGCCCGATCGGTCCGCTGCAAGGCTATGCCTATCGCTCGCCGTTCGACGAGATCATGCACGCCGCCTTCGTCTATAACGGCATCGGCGATGGCCGGGACGTGCTGACCCGGCTGCACAAGCCCAATATCGTGAAGGACCTGTTCACCGGACCGGCGCGGATGGAAGCCGTGTTGCGGCACTTCAAGGATGCCGGCCGCGGCGTGCTGGTTTATTTGCGCGATGGTGCCGCCGGTGTTCCGGTCCAGCCGGTCGGCGAGCAGAAGACCGCGGAGGCCGATCGCAACAAGCAATGGCGCGAAGTCGGCGTCGGCGCGCAGATCCTGCGCGATCTCGGCATCACCTCGATCCGGCATCTGACCTCGTCGGTGCACGACTACAAGGGCTTGTCCGGTTTCGGCATCGAGATCGTGTCGAACGAAAAGTTCGACGTCTGATCCGGGTCATTCCAGGGTGATGCGTGCATCACCCTGGGCCATGGTACCCGCCCAATTCAATTGCGCTTCGCAGCATAGCGCTTTAATTTATCCGCCAAATTCCGAGTGACGATACGAAAGGATGTTTCATGAGCGTGCGCCCCCAGGCCAAGGACAAGCCGGCTGCCGCCAGCTTCCAGTGGGATGATCCGTTCCTGCTCGACGACCAGCTCACCGAAGACGAGCGCCTGATCCGCGACACCGCGCGGGCCTATGCGCAGGACAAGCTGCTGCCGCGGGTCACCAAGGCCTATCTGGAAGAGAAGACCGATCGCGAGATCTTCAACGAGATGGGCGAACTCGGCTTGATCGGCGTCACGCTGCCCGAGGAATATGGCTGCGCCAATGCCAGCTACGTGGCCTATGGCCTGGTCGCGCGCGAGATCGAGCGCGTCGATAGCGGCTATCGTTCGATGAACTCGGTGCAGTCGTCGCTGGTGATGTACCCGATCTACGCCTATGGCGACGAGAACCAGCGCAAGAAATATCTTCCCAAGCTTGCGACCGGAGAATGGGTCGGCTGCTTCGGCCTGACCGAGCCCGATGCCGGTTCCGATCCCGGCGGCATGAAGACCCGCGCCGAGAAGGTGGCCGACGGCTACAGGCTGAACGGCGCCAAGATGTGGATCTCGAATGCGCCGATCGCCGACGTGTTCGTGGTGTGGGCGAAGTCGGCTGCGCACGACAACCAGATCCGCGGCTTCATCCTCGAGAAGGGCATGAAGGGCCTGTCGGCGCCGAAGGTCGGCGGCAAGCTGTCGCTGCGCGCCTCGATCACCGGCGAGATCGTGCTCGACAATGTGGTGGTGCCGGAAAGCGCGCTGCTGCCCAACGTCTCCGGCCTCAAAGGTCCGTTCGGCTGCCTCAACCGCGCCCGCTACGGCATCTCCTGGGGGCGCTCGGCGCCGCCGAGGACTGCATGCATCGCGCGCGCCAGTACACGCTCGATCGCAAGCAGTTCAACCGGCCGCTCGCCGCCACCCAGCTGGTGCAGAAGAAGCTCGCCGACATGGAGACCGAGATCGCGCTCGGGCTCCAGGCGAGCTTGCGCGTCGGCCGCCTGATGGACGAGGGCAAGATGGCGCCCGAAATGATCTCGATCGTCAAGCGCAACAATTGCGGCAAGTCGCTCGACATCGCCCGCATGGCGCGCGACATGCACGGCGGCAACGGCATCCAGATCGAGTATCACGTGATGCGTCATGCCGCGAACCTCGAGACGGTGAACACCTATGAGGGCACGCACGACGTCCACGCGCTGATCCTCGGCCGCGCGATCACCGGCATCCAGGCGTTTTCGTAAGGTCACGCCGCACCGACAGCGTAGGATGGGTAGAGCGCAGCGAAACCCATCTTGCCGCCCAGCGCGCGGTTGCGTGATGGGTTTCGCTTCGCTCTACCCATCCTACGAGAGCCAATAGGGGCGGTCCCATGGCCGACAACGACGACATCCCGTTCAACCGCGATTTCCCGCTGAAGCCTGGCGTGGTCGAGCAGGTCCGGCCCGGCGTGCGCCGCGTCCTCTGCAACAATCCAAGCCCGTTCACCTTCAGCGGCACGGTCAGCTACATCGTGGGCGAGGGCAAGGTCGCGATCATCGATCCCGGTCCCGATGACGAGGCGCACGCGAAAGCGCTGCTCGATGCGGTCAAGGGCGAGACCGTGACCCACATCCTGGTCACCCATACCCATCGCGACCATTCGCCGAACACGCCGCGGATCAAGGCCGCGACCGGCGCGCCGGTCTATGCCGAAGGCCCGCATCGCGCCTCGCGCCCGCGCTTCGAGAGCGAGAAGCACAATCCGGAATCCGGCGCCGACCGCGATTTCCGGCCCGACATCGAGGTCAAGCACGGCGACGTCATCGAGGGCGCGGGCTTTGCGCTGGAGGCGGTCGCCACCCCTGGCCACACCGCCAATCATCTGGCGTTCGCGTGGACCGAGCGCAGCATCAATTTCGTCGGCGACCATGTGATGGGCTGGTCGACCTCGATCGTGGCGCCGCCCGACGGCTCGATGATCGACTACATGGCCTCGCTGGAGCGGCTGGAGCAGCGCCCGGAGCAGCTCTATTTCTCGGGCCACGGCCCGGAGATTCCGGAAGGCCCACGCTTCGTGCGCTTCCTGGCGCGGCATCGCCGGGCACGCGAGGCCTCAATCCTGCATCGGCTCGGCAAGGGCGAGGCCGATATCCCGACCATGGTGCGGGCGATCTATATCGGGCTCGATCCGCGGCTCGCCAATGCCGCCGGTTACTCCGTGCTGGCGCACCTGGAGGATCTGGTTGCGCGAGGCGTCGTCGCGACTGATGGCGATCCGGTGATCGGCGGCATGTACCGGATGGCGTGATCGGCCGTCATTCCGGGGCGTGCGAAGCACGAGCCCGGAATCCATCGGGCCACGAGCTGTGCGGCTCAATGGATTCCGGGCTCTCGCTGCGCGAGCCCTCAGGTGCGCAATTGCGCACCGGGGAATGACGAAAGGGGAGATCACTTCTTCACCGTCTTCGCCGGCGGTGCCTTGGGCGCGGCGGGGGCTGCCTTCTTCGCCGGCTTGGCATTGTCGTTGTCGGCGGCGGTGTTGAGGTCCTCGATCAGCTTCCTGACCCGCGCGGTGTTGCTGCCGAGATCGGTGTCGAAATAGCGCGAGGCCGAGCGGATATCGACGCGCGAATCCTCGTCGTCAGGCGTGACCCGGATCGACACGTCTTCACGAAAGCCCATGATCGGCGTGCGTGCCACCGCCTCGATGCGGCCGATGTTGCGCGGCGGCTGCGGCGCGCGCGCGTCGATGACCAGCCATTTGCGCCGGTTCACCAGCCGCAGCGTCATCTCATAAGCTCGGTCAGCGGGGACCTCGAGCTCGACGGTCTCGATATCCGGATAGGCGATGCGCTGCCGCTCGGCCGAAGCGAGGCCGGCGTAGGCGGCGGGATTGGTGCCTTCGCCGGTGCGCAACCGCGCCAGCGCCTCGAATTTCGGCGGGTCGATCGGGTCGGTCGTGACGTCGTAGAGCCGCGGCAGCTTGTTGTACTGGTAGGTCAGGTAGGCCGGGTAGGCGAGGATCGCAGCATCGATCAGCAGCGCGAGCAGGATCCGGCCCATGCCGCGGGTGCCGTTCTGCCAGATCGCCGCGAAGGCGGCGAGGCCGAGCAGGATCGAGAGGCCGGCGAGGCCCAGCGCGCCGAAGAACGTCGCCAGCGCCGGCTTGACTTCCAGGAACCCGAACCGGACGATCAGGATCGAGACCACCACCGCGACGACGGAGAAGATGGCGAGATTGCGCGACCAGGTGGCGAGGCCGGACACGGGCTCCTGCTGGTAGGGAGCGGAAAACCTGCGTGCCATCGTCGAAAAATCTGCCGGTTGAGATGTCCCGGGCGACCTCGGCCGCCGCCACTGATGGTGTGAGACCACGGACCTGCGGCGAATTCAAGGGATTTGGGGCGCTGCCATTCGCCCTCCCCTGGAGGGCAGGGCGATCGCATTAGGCTATCGGCCACGACGACGTGAAAACGTCGATGACAAAAGCACGCATGCCATATGCCCTCTGGGCGAGCGTGCGTTTGCGAAATTTCGGAATATTGGAAGAATATTCCTGAGTTGCCCGACGTGTCAAGTAACCCCGGGCGAACGCCGGCCACTGGCTGCTTTGCATGGGGTTGTTTTCGATGTTTTGGCAGCGTGCCTCCCCCGCGGATGCCCGCAGGGGAGGATAAAACCGTCCTACGCCGCGGCAGTGGGGAAGGTGTAGTCCTTGAACTGGTCGCGCAGCGCCGTCTTCAGGATCTTGCCGGTCGCGGTATGCGGAATGCCGTCGACGAAGGCAACATCGTCGGGCATCCACCATTTGGCGATCTTGCCGTCCATGTACTTCAGGATGTCCTCGCGGGTGGCGCTCTCGCCCTGCTTGAGCTGCACGATCAGCAGCGGCCGCTCATCCCATTTGGGATGATGGACGCCGATCACGGCCGCTTCCGCGACCGCGGGATGGCCGACCGCGAGGTTCTCGAGATCGATCGAGGAGATCCATTCGCCGCCGGACTTGATGACGTCCTTGGAGCGGTCGGTGATCCGCATGTAGCCGTGCTCGTCCATCGTCGAGACGTCGCCGGTGTCGAAGAAGCCGGCATCATCGAGAATGTTGGCATCGACCCGGAAGTAGGCCTTGGCGATCGCCGGCCCCGAGACCTTGAGGCGGCCGAAGGTCTTGCCGTCCCACGGCAGCTCCTTGCCGGCATCGTCGGTGATCTTCATCTCGACGCCGAACGGCGGATAGCCCTGGGTCTGCAGGATGTCGAGCCGCTCCTCGCCGGTGCGTTCCGAGAACGGCGGCTTCAGCGTGGCAAGCGTACCGAGCGGGCTCATCTCGGTCATGCCCCAAGCGTGGCGCACCTGGGTGCCCATGTCGAGGAATGCCTTGATCATCGAGCGCGGCATCGCCGAACCGCCGCACACCACCATCTGCAAATCCGGCAGCTTGACGTTGTTGGCGGCCATGTATTGCAGCAGCATCAGCCACACCGTCGGCACACCCGCGGTGTGGGTGACCTTCTCGGTCGACAGCAGCTCGTAGACCGAAGCGCCGTCGAGCTTGGGGCCGGGCATCACGAGCTTGGTGCCCATCGAGGGGGCGGAGAAAGCGATGCCCCAGCTGTTGGCATGGAACAAGGGCACCACCGGAAGCATTGTGTCCGAGGCGGAGGTGCCGAGGGCGTCCTTCGAGTTGGCCATCAACGCGTGCAACACGTTGGACCGATGCGAATACAGCACACCCTTGGGATCGCCCGTCGTGCCGGACGTGTAGCACATCGCAGCCGCGGTGTTCTCGTCGAAGGTCTTCCATTCGAACTTGCCGTCGGAGGCTGCGATCCAGTCCTCATAGGCGACCGCGTTCTTCAACGTGGTCTGCGGCATATGCGCCTTGTCGGTCAGCACCACGAAGCGCTCGACGCTCGGCAACTGGCTCGCGATCTTCTCCAGCACCGGAACGAAGGTGAGGTCGGTGATGACGATGCGATCCTGGGCGTGATTGACGATCCAGGCGATCTGTTCCGGGAACAGTCGCGGATTGACCGTATGGCAGATCGCGCCGATCCCCATGATGCCGTACCAGACCTCGAGGTGGCGCCAGGTGTTCCAGGCGATGGTGGCGACCCGATCACCGAGCTTGATGCCGTCGCGTTCCAGGCTCTGCGAGACCTTCAGCGCACGGGCGTGGATTTCGGCGTAGGTGGTGCGATGGATCGGGCCTTCGACGGACCGGGTCACCACTTCCTGCGTGCCGTGATATTTGGCGGCGTGCTCAATAATCTTGTGGCACAGCAGGGGCCAATCTTGCATCAAGCCAAGCATACGCAATTCCCTCCTCAATCCTCGCGCATGATCCACCGGCATCTTGGACGGCCGGCAGTAAAATCATGGAATTGACATGAACTGTAGCGCGGAGAAAGCAAGCCGAAAATGGCCTGCTGGCGCGTTTCGTCGCGGGAGCGCGGCAATGGTTACCGCTGCCGCGGCGCTGTTTTGCCTTGGCATGCAAGCGGGTTCTGCGGAGGCCGCCCGCGGTTCTCCGGGCTTTCCCTGGGACGATCTGTTCGGCACCCGGCCGCAAAGGGCGCACAAGGCGGCCCGCCGCGTCAGTGTGCCCCTGCCAAGGCCACGCCCGGCGGAGGCACCCGCGGCAACTGACGCGCCTGTGGCGGCCGAGCCGGAGCCGCCGGCCGCGGCCGCGACACATCCTCAAGCCGCGCCTGCCGAGGCTGCCAAACCGCACGAGACTGGTGGGCCGGCTGAAGCCGCCAAGCCATCCGAGCCTGCCAAGCCGCAGGCATCGGCCTGCCGGCAGGCCCTCACCGAGGAGATCGCGATCGCGCCCAGCATTCCGGATATCCATGGCGCCGGCGGCTGCGGCGGCGAGGACCTGGTGCGGCTCGAAGCCATCGTGCTGCCGGACAAGCGCAAGGTCGCGGTCAAGCCGGCGGCGATCCTTCGCTGCAAGATGGCGAGTGCGGTGGCCGACTGGGTTCGCACCGATATTGCGCCGCTGGCCGAGAGGCTTGGCGGCGGGATCAGCAATCTCGACAATTTCGACTCGTTCGAGTGCCGTGGCCGCAATCGCGTCGCCGGCGCGCAACTCTCCGAGCACGGCCGCGCCAATGCGCTCGACGTGCGCGCCTTCGGGCTCGCCAACGGCAAGTCGATTTCGCTGACCGATCGCAGCGTGCCGCGTGATCTGCGCGAGGCCGTGCTGCATTCGGTCTGTGCCCGCTTCTCGACGGTGCTTGGTCCGGGCTCGGACTGGTACCATGAGGACCACATCCATCTCGACCTGATCGAGCGTCGCAACAACTACCGGATCTGCCAGTGGAACGTGTACGACCCGCTGCCGCGGGTCGCGCCGCTGTTGCCGGCCGGGCGCCCCGAGGAGGCGCCGCCGCGCGAGGTCGCCGCGAAATCGGATGCGTCCAAGCCCGACGCAGCGAAGGTCGACCACGGCAAGGCCGACGAGCCGGATGCAGCGAAATCAGATGATGCGCTGCCGCCCGAAGGCGCGGCCGAGACCAAGCCGCAGCCAACAAAAAAGCGCCGGCAAAGCCGGCGCCTTTGATCGCGATTGCGATGTAGTTCGGATCAGTAGGTGACGTTCGAGCCGCCCTGGAGCGCCATCTGCGGCTTGTAGGGAGAGTCGCCATGCTTAGGCTCCAGCACCACGACGATGGTGCCGAGCTTGACGCGGTTGTAGAGGTCGATGACGTCCTCGTTGGTCATGCGGATGCAGCCGGAGGAGATCGAAGAGCCGATGTATTCCGGCTGGTTGGTGCCGTGGATACGGAACAGGGTGTCCTTGCCGCCCGAGTAGAGATACATCGCGCGCGAACCCATCGGATTGTCCGGGCCGGGGGCCACGAAGGTCGGAACGCCCAGGCGCGAGATTTCACCGGGCGTCGGGTGCCAGGCCGGCCATTCGGTCATGCTGCCGACCTTGGCAATGCCCGACCAGGCCATGGCTTCCTCGCCGACGGTGATGCCGTAGCGGATCGCCTTGCCGTCGTTCAGCACGTAGTAGAGGTAATGATTGTCGGAATCGACCACGATGGAGCCGGGAGCTTCCTTGCGGTGATATTCGACGATGGCGCGGCGGAACGGTTCGGCGACCGGCGTCTTCACGTAGGTGGTCTTGGCCAGCAGTTCCTTGTCGCGTGGCTTAAAGGCCGCAGTGTTGGTTGCCTCATAGGTCGTGGCCTGCATGCAGCCCGACAACATCAGGCCCGCGGCCAGGATTCCAAGGGTAACTTTGAACGACGACATGATTACGGTCCAATCGAAAATCTGCGTCTCAAAGCGTCAAGATTACGCCCCAAACGCCACGATTCCATTAAGGGCATTATTGCCGAAACCTGCCATTCTTCCCAGAGTTTAGATGGCTTTCCCGCATCGCGGGACGTCGGCTGTGGCTTTTTTGCCGCAAGTCGTCTGGCGCGGGACCGGTATTTGTGCAAACAGGCAACGGTCGCCAAGCCGACTGCCGCGTCATCCCCAACCCGGCCACCACAGGATGGATGTCCGGTTAATGTCCCGGTCATGAAGCGCCAGCGAGAATCGCGCTAAGTCCGCAAACCCTGCCGCCCGTCTCGTGGAGCTTGTTAATGCTGTCGGTGTTCGTCCCTACCGATTCCGCCCTCAGGAAGGCCGCCGCTGCCGATCTGGCGGGGCTACCCGACAATGCGGTCTGGGTCGACCTCGTGAATCCGACCGTGGAAGAGGACCGGGCCGTCGAGAAGCTGGCGGGGATCGCGGTTCCGACCCGGGAAGACATGCAGGAGATCGAGATCTCCAGCCGCCTCTATATCGAGAACAGCGCCCGCTACATGACCGCGACACTGATGTGCCAGTCCGATACCGACATGCCGCGGACCACGGCGGTCACCTTCATCCTGACGGGCCACCGGCTCGTGACGGTGCGCTACGACCTGCCGAAGCCGTTCGCGCTGGTCGAGAACAAGCTCGCCCGCAGTTGTGTCCCCGGCATCACCGGCGAGCAGGTGCTGATGGAACTGCTGGATGCAGTGATCGATCGTTGCGCAGATATCCTGGAGCGCTGCGGGGCGGATATCGACCAGGTCTCCCACGACATCTTCGAGCCGGAGAGCGCGCGCCACGGGCACGCCAAGCAATACTCCCAGATCCTGATCGCGATCGGCCGCAAGGGCGACCTGACCTCGAAGGTCCGCGAGAGCCTGGTCTCGATCGGCCGCCTCGTCACCTTCCTGTCCGCCGTGGTCGAAGGCGTGAAATGGTCCAAGGACATGCGCGAACAGCTCAAGACCATGCAGCGTGACGTCGCCTCACTGACCGACCACGCGTCCTATCTCTCCAATAAAATCACCTTCGTGCTCGACGCCATGCTCGGCGTGGTCAATCTGGAACAGAACAACATCATCAAATTGTTCTCGGTGATGGCGGTGGTGCTGATGCCGCCGACCTTGATTGCCTCGATCTACGGCATGAACTTCAAGGTGATGCCGGAACTCGAATGGGCGCACGGCTATCCGCTCGCGCTGGTCATGATGCTCGCCGCGGCAATCGTTCCGTACTGGATTTTCCGGTGGAAGAAGTGGCTCTAGCGCTGTTCCATCCGTCGCGTTTTGGGACGCGTTTTCTGCCTTATTTCCTCTGCTAAAATTTGAGTGTTGCGCTGAACGTTTGGGCGAAACTTGTCTGCGATAACGCCCGCCTCGAAGCCGGAGGACAGCAATGGTTGAGAAGATCATAACGCCACGGCGTAACGTCATCGACTTTGCGCGCTATCAACAGGACCGCGCCGCAGGCAAAGTGCAGGCGATCTCGCCGAGACTTTGCCGCTATTGTGACGCTGCGCTGCTTGATGGCGAGGACGAAGACGAGTGCTCCAGCGCGTTGAACGACATCGCGCTGCGGCGGACCGAGAAGAAGTCACGTCGGTTTTACGCAGACTAGAGGTTGACGCCTCGCAAGGCAGAAGCCTCGTTTGCGCTGTTACGCCTGCCATCGAAGCAATCCTGGAGTACGGCCGCGGCGGCGGCCGGGATCGCCTCGAACCTCTCCGAAAAATCATCCAGACCAAAGCTCAGACGTGCTGACCACCATTGATGTGGATCTCGGCGCCGTTGACGTACGAGCTGGTTTCCGTGCACAGCACGTAGATGATCTTGGAGACCTCGTCCGGCGTGCCGAGGCGATGCATCGGGATCTGCTGATCGACGATCTTCTCGGTGCCGGGCGACAGGATCGAGGTGTCGATCTCGCCCGGCGCAATCGCGTTGACGCGGACGCCGACGCGGCCGAAATCCGATGCCATTTCGCGTGTCAGCGCCGCGAGCGCCGCCTTCGATGTCGCATAGGCCGCGCCGGCAAACGGATGCACGCGCGAGCCGGCGATCGAGGTGACGTTCACCACCGCGCCCTTGGCGTGCTTCAACTCCTCGATCAATCCGCGCGCGATCATGATGGGGGCGAAGAAGTTGACGTGGAAGACATGGGTCCAGGTGTCGATGTCGGTGTCCATGGTGCCGAGCCGGCCGCCACCCGCGGCCTTCGGCGAGATCGCCGCGTTGTTGACCAGCGCGTGCAACTCGTCGTTATCCAGCCGCCGCCGGATCTCGGAG
Source organism: Bradyrhizobium sp. SK17 (assembly GCF_002831585.1). GTDB lineage: Bacteria > Pseudomonadota > Alphaproteobacteria > Rhizobiales > Xanthobacteraceae > Bradyrhizobium. The sequence goes on from NZ_CP025113.1 coordinate 3,291,612, forward strand.
ATCGCCCGCACAGTGTCGTCATGACTGCCGAGGTCGACTTCGATGTGGTCTTCCGGCCCGGCGCCCCAGGGGCAGACCTCCGGAAAGGCATGCCGTGACAGGGTGATCACCCGCCAGCCGGCGGACGAGAACCGGATCGCGGTGGCATGGCCGATGCCGCGGCTCGCGCCGGTCAGGAGCAGCGTGCGGCGCGGTGCATTGGATGGGCGGGGCATCGACGGTTTCTTTCGTTTTCGCCGTGCGCGGCGTTGCGCCGGGGATCGACGTCTCGGTCGTTAGGGGCAGGACGTCGATGGCCGGGATCATCTTACACGAAGACGCGCTTCGCGCTTTCGCCCTTCCATGACAGTCGCGGATTTTCAGGGATACAGCCGCACCTTCGACCAGGCACTGCCGGCGCCATCGCGGCGGAATTCGATGCGATCGTGCAGGCGGAACGGGCGGTCGTGCCAGAACTCGATGCGCTGCGGCGTGATCCGCCAGCCGCTCCAGCCCGGCGGACGCGGCACCTCGCCAATCACGTATTTCGCGCCGGCCTTGGCGATCGCCTGCTCGAATGCGAAGCGGCTCTCCAGCGGCTGCGATTGCTTGCTGGCCCAGGCGCCGATCTGCGCCTGCTTCGGCCGCGTGGCGAAATAGGCATCGGCCTCGGCATCGGTCACTGGCGTCACCGGCCCGCGGATGCGGACCTGCCGGCGCAGCGATTTCCAGTGAAAGAGTAAAGCGGCCTTAGGATTTGCGGCCAATTCGCGGCCCTTGGCGCTTGCAATGTGGCTGTAGAACACGAAGCCGTCGGCATCGAAGCCCTTCATCAGCACCATGCGCACGTCGGGCAGCCCGTCGGCGTCGACGGTCGACAGCGCCATCGCGTTCGGATCGTTGGGCTCGGACTTGACCGCCTCGGCAAACCATTCGCCGAACAGGGCGAACGGTTCCTCCGCCGCGGTGAAATCACCCGATGTTAACGGTGCCGGGTGTTTGATGGAGGTCGTGTCGGTCATGTTCAGGAGTCCCGATTGCATCCGCCCGCGTCCGAGCGCGCGTTATCAGCCCTATATAGGGCATGGGAGCGCGTTGGCCTATCGGCGATCCGCCGCGCGGGCGCGGCGGTCACGCTGATCCTGATCGGCGTTGGTGCAAGCGGCTGCAGCCTGTCGCGCAGCGACGCTTTCGCCAAGATGGACGACAAGGACGTGACCGGCTCGATCAGCCCGACCCGGGTCAGCATGGCGATGCCGACCGACAGCGATCTGGCCTTCGCCCGCAATGCCGCCTCCGACGTGCTGACCAAGGGCGACAAGGATTCCAGTCAGCCCTGGGAAAATCCCGAAACGGGTGCACGCGGCTCGGTCACGCCGCTGGCCCAGGCCTATTCAGGCGAGGACGGCAAGACGTGCCGGGATTTCCTCGCCAGCTACGTCAATGGAGCCAGCGAGAGCTGGCTGCAAGGGGCTGCCTGCAAGGCTGGACAAGGCCGGTGGGAAATCCGTAGTTTGACACCTTGGAGAAAGTCCTGAGAGTTCCGGCAGAAGCCGGCGTCAGCCTAGTTGCAAAAATGCCACTGAGCCCCCAGATGAGAGGCAAGGTGGGCCCGGATGGGCTCCCAGTCAGGACTGACTTTTTCCCGTGAAGGAGACGTGACGGATGCGCGACCCCTATGAGGTCTTGGGGGTGCAGCGGAGTGCCAGCGCTGCGACGATCAAGAGCGCCTATCGCAAGCTCGCCAAGAAGCATCACCCGGACAACAACAGCAACGATCCGAAGGCGGCTGCCCGCTTTGCGGAGATCAACACGGCCAACGAGATCGTCGGCGACGAGGACAAGCGCAAGCAGTTCGACCGTGGCGAGATCGATGCCGAGGGCAAGCCGCGCTTCCAGGGCTTCCCGGGCGGCGGCGCCGCTGGCGGCCGCGCCGGTCCCGGCGGGTTCGAATACAGCTTCCGCGGCGGTCCCGGTGGCGGCATGGGCGGCGGCAGTTTCGAGGACATCCTCAACAGCATGTTCGGCAATGCTACGCGGGGCGGTGCCGCGCGCGGGGGGCGAGCCAGTCCGTTTGAATTTGACGGCGGCGGGGTCGGCGTCGACCTCGATCTTTCCGTCGCCATGACGGTGTCGCTGGAGGAATCGGTCAGGGGCGGCGACAAGCGCGTCCGCCTGCCGAACGGCCGCGAGCTCAATGTCAAGATTCCGCCCGGCGTCAGCGCGGGCCAGCAGATCCGGCTCAAGGGTCAGGGCGACACCGCGCAGGGCCAGCCGCCCGGCGACCTCCTGATCACGATCTCGATCGCGCCGCATCCGTTCTTCAAGGTCGACGGCAATGACCTCAGGATCGATCTGCCTGTGACGCTTTATGAGGCGGTGCTGGGCGGCAAGGTCCGCGTGCCGACGCTCGGCAGCGCGGTCGAACTGTCGATCCCGAAGAACACCTCGAGCGGCCGCATCTTCCGTCTCAAGGGCAAGGGTCTGTCGAAGGCCGGCGCCACCGGCGACCTCTATGTCACGACCCGCATCATGCTTCCCGACGGGAACGATGCCGGGCTCGAGGCATTGATGCAAACGTGGCGGGATCAACACCCCTATAATCCGCGCAGCGATCTCGGCTGACCGCCGAAACCACTTGCGAGACGTCTCGTATCTATCCCCGGGTGCTTCCGGAATAGACACGGGGCATCGCAAGCGGCTTAGAGAACAATCCACCGATGTCCTGATTCTGCGGCGAGCAGGCGATCCGGGCAGCGGAAAAAGGAGTGCGGCCTCGAGAGGGGGACCAGCGCGGTACACAAAACCCCAATCGAGGCCGCGTGCGCCGATCGGCGGATCGGGCGCGCATCATCTTCGCGTGAGCATGCGGTGCGATAATGAGACGTGCCGATGACGCGAATCGAAGTTTTCAATGTCGGAATTGGGACGTTGAGTGAGGCCGGATTCACTTACTCGACACGGCGCGATTTTCGCGAGCGGCATGTCCCGTAGAATTACGGGCGCTCAGCCGCCGCTCTTCTCCATCTGATCGTAGATGGCTTGCGCGACCTGGGTCAGGCGGTCGCGGTCGGTGCTGCCACTGACGACATAGGCGACGCCGCGATCGGCCCAGAACAGCGCGCCGTCGCTGCCCTGGACCGCGTAGCGCATCTGGGTCGTCTCGGTTTTCGCCTTCGCGGTATAGACGGTGAAGCGCTCACCGGATGTGCTCTCATACATCAGGAACGACGCCGGCCCGCTCGGTCCCGGCAGCAGGCGGCCGCCGACCAGCTTCAGCCCCGTCAGCTCCGGCGCGCGGACGGCCCAGCCGCAGCGCTTGGTCAGCCATTGCTGCAAGTGGTCGCGCTCGCTGCCGGGGACCTCGACCGGGTGGCGGACTTCGACCACGTAGAGCCGATGCGCGTCGAGCGCATCCAGCGTGAAGCTCTGGAAGGTCGAGGGGGTCGCCGAGGCGCCGCGCGCGATCCAGCCGACGCCGCCGCCCGCGACGAAAGCCATCAGCGTCGCTGCCACCGCGCCATAGACCCAGCGGCGCGGCTGCCGCACCAGGCGCTCGAGCTCGAGCCGCTTCGGCACCGCCTCGTCCAGCACGCCGTCGTAGCGCGCATGCAACGTCTCGGCCATCGTCCGCCAGGACTGCACCCGCGCTGCGTCGTCGGGATGTGTGGCAAGCCAGGCCTCGACATCGCCGCGGCGCTCGGCCGGCAGCTCGTTGTCGACATAGGCGTGCAGCTCGTCTTCGGTGACGGGAATGTTCGGGTCGGTCATATCAGTCGTCTCTGCCAAATCCTGTTCGAAAATCCTTGGCGCGTCACGCCGGTCATCGCGCAGTCCATCACTTCACCCGCCGCAGCGCCGGGCGCTGGCCCTCGATCGATGCCCGCACATGGGCGCGCGCGCGAGCGAGGCGGGACATCACGGTGCCGATCGGTACGCCCTGGATGTCGGCGACCTCGCGATAGCTCATGCCCTCGAGCATCACGAGCAGCAGCACCGAGCGTTGCTCCTCAACCAGCGTCGACAGCGCGCGCTCGATGTCGCGTCCCTCGGCCTCGGTGCCGCTGGCGTCGGCATTGTTGTCGAGCAGCGGCATCAGGGGCGGCCGCCGCGCCAGCGAGCGCCTGCGGTTCTTGTTCAGATTGGTCAGGATCGTATAGAGCCAGCTCCTGACGTCGCCGCCGAGAAACAGCCGCTCCGAGCGCAGCGCCCGCACCAGCGTGTCCTGCACCAGGTCGTCGGCGATATCGGTGTCACGCGCCAGCGCGCGCGCATAGCGACGGAGCGCCGGAATCATGGCTTCGACACTTTGACGAAACGCGGTCATGTATCCCAGTCTTCGATGGTCTCGGCGGCGCCGACCGCCTTGCTCAGCATAACACCCTCGCGGCGCCGCTATTCCGGCTGCGTCGATCCGCGCGCATGGCGCCCCGGCGCGGACTTATTTGGGCTTGTGGCTGGGCAAACGGCTGGTGTACCTCCGAGCCGAAAAACTCGACGCCTTGCTTCAAGCGCCTGACGTCTCGCTGGGCGGGGAATATGGTTACGGGAATGCCGGTGCCAACGATCTACTACATCCGCCACGGCGAGACGGCGTGGAATGCCGAAGGCCGGCTTCAGGGCGCGCAGGACATCGCCCTCAACGAGCGCGGCCGCGCCCAGGCGGCGCATGCCGGGCGGATCCTCGCCGGTCTGTTGGTCCGCGATGGCCGTGACAAGGCGACGCTGCCGTTCGTCGCCAGCCCGTTGGTCCGGGCGCGTGCCACCATGGAGCTGGCGCGCGCCGAGCTCGGCCTTGCGCCGGGTGACTACGCGCTCGACGCGCGGCTGCGCGAGATCGGCTACGGGACATGGGAGGGGTCGACCTTGGCGCAGGCGCAGGCGGCGGACCCGGTCGTGTATGCGCGCCGCCTGGCCGAGAAGTGGCAGGTCGCGCCGGAGGGCGGCGAGAGCTATGTCGACGTGCAGGCGCGGATGACCGAATGGTACGGTTCGGTGACCTCGGACACGGTCGCCGTCGCCCATGGCGGCACTGCGCGGGCGCTGATGGTGGCGCTCGGCTTCGAGACGCCGGCCTCGGCCGCGGAGCTCTATATCGAGCAGGGCGCGGTCTACGTGTTCAGCGAAGGCAGCCTGCGGAAATATAGTTAAGGGCGTCCGGGCCATCCGCGTCGTTGGGGACGTCCTTGGGGAGCAGGAAACCCGTTTGACGCTGCCGACCCTGCGCGTTACGACACGCCATGTCCTTCAATACTTTCGGCCATATGTTCCGCGTCACGACCTTCGGCGAGAGCCATGGGGTCGCGATCGGCTGCGTCGTCGACGGCTGCCCGCCGATGATCCCTCTGACGGTGGAGGAGATCCAGCACGACCTTGACCGCCGCCGCCCCGGCCAGTCGCGCTTCACCACCCAGCGCCAGGAGCCCGATGCGGTGAAGATCCTGTCCGGCGTGATGGCGCATCCGGAGAGCGGGGTGCAGGTGACGACCGGCACGCCGATCGCGCTGCTGATCGAGAACACCGACCAGCGCTCGAAGGATTATTCCGAGATCAAGGACAAGTTCCGCCCGGGCCATGCCGACTTCACCTATGAGGCGAAATACGGCCTGCGCGACTATCGTGGCGGCGGGCGTTCGTCCGCGCGCGAGACCGCGACCCGCGTCGCGGCCGGTGCGATCGCGCGCAAGGTGCTGCCCGAGGTGAAGGTGCGCGGCGCGCTGGTGCAGATGGGCCCGCACAAGATCGACCGCGAGAAATGGGACTGGGACGAGATCGCCAACAACCCGTTCTTCTGTCCCGACAAGGACAAGGCGGCGTTCTTCGAAAGCTATCTCGACGGCATCCGGAAGAGCGGCTCCTCGATCGGCGCGGTCATCGAGGTCGTTGCCGAGGGCGTGCCGGCCGGTCTCGGCGCGCCGATCTATGCCAAGCTCGACAGCGATCTGGCGTCGGCGATGATGAGCATCAACGCGGTGAAGGGCGTCGAGATCGGCGCCGGTTTCGGCGCCGCCGAGCTCACGGGTGAAGAGAATGCCGACGAGATGCGGACCGGCAACAACGGAACGCGTTTCCTGTCCAACCATGCCGGCGGCGTGCTGGGCGGCATCTCGACTGGACAGCCGGTGGTGGTGCGCTTTGCGGTCAAGCCGACCTCCTCGATCCTGACCACGCGCCGCACCGTCGACCGCAAAGGCGCCGATACCGATATCCTGACCAAGGGCCGCCACGACCCCTGCGTCGGTATCCGCGCGGTGCCGGTGGGTGAGGCGATGATGGCCTGCGTGCTGGCGGATCATTTTCTGCGCGACCGCGGGCAGACCGGGCGCTGATCGGGCCTGTAGGCTGACGTCATCGCGTCACGCGAAGCCGACTAATCTCAGTCATGGCTGGTCGGCTGGCGGCTTCCGTCGCCCTTGGAGGTTCCAATGAACCGGTTGTTCGTTGCGCTGTCCATGATCTGGCTGTCGGCATCGTCATCCGGTCTGGCGCAGAGTCCCAAATCCGCGCAGGCCACGCCAATCCTTGACGGTGCCTACGCCAGCTCCGTGCGACATCCCGATGTCTTTCTGACCGAGAAAGATCTGATCGATCTGGCGGGGCGGATCAATCAGCTTGGCAGCTATTCGGCGCGGCGCTTCGATCAACTCGCCGGGCAGGTGGCCCGTGATCTTGCTGGCGGCAACAAATGGGATGCCGCTTATTCCGGCTGTAGCACCGACACCTACAATTACGCATTTTCCTACGAGCCCCAGACAATTCATGGCGAAGACCACGTCCCGGAAGTGCGTGCCGACATGGGGCTTGCCGCAAACCTTGTCCCGCCGCGCGGCGCTGCCGTGGTGGCGTCGCGCCTCGCGCTCTATGCAGCCCTGATGAAGGCGGGGGCGAAGCGGCCGATCAATGCGCCCGACCCGGCTTACGCTGCGGCGGTGGCCGCGAAGATACTTGTCGCCTGGAGCACCTCCGGATTTCGCGACGATCACGGCCGGTTTCGCGAGAATCCGTCGCAATTTTGTGGGGCGGAGGGCAAGTTCGACCAGGCTGCCTTTGCCGGCGTGGGGTTGGTGGTCTCTCGCGGCATCGTCTATTCCGTGCAGGCTGAAGACCTGTTGATGTATGTCGGCACGCTTGGCGATGCAGATGTGACGCGGGTCGAAGCGTTCGATGCCGCGATGTTCGGCCTGCTCCGCAACGCGCTCAACTACAATTTGCAGCTCCACGCGTGGCCCTGCGATCACTACAGCAACCATGCGGCAAACCAGTTGGCAGCGTTGTTGGCGCTCGCGCGCGTTCAGAACAACCAGAGGGCCTTCGTGGCGGTCCTGAACGGCGGCGACGATGCGATCCGTGTGTCGCTGCCCTGGATCGCGTTCTTCCAGCGGGCCGTTTATGGCGCGGCAGATATGCCTAACGGCTGCTATGCCAACAAGGCCACCGATGGCTTTGCGAGCAGGCCGTTCTTCCAGACCCGGGCGGTGGCTTCGGGCGAGATCGACGACCGCTACCGCAATGCAGATCCCGGACAAGGCATCGGATATCCGATGTTCACTCTGGAGCGCCTTTACGATGCGGCCGAAATCCTGCGCAATGCCGGGTTTGATCCCTACGGATATCGTGGAGCGCACAGGCAATCCATTGAGGCGGCTACGCAATACTATGCCTGCCTGGCGAAGGGAGCCGGGTTCGGCGGTGTCGTGACCGCTGCAAATTCCGCTTCCTGTCCCGACGCGGCGCAATATTACGGCAAGATCGTGAGTGGCGTGGACCGGATGCTGGTCATCGGCGCGCTGCGGTTTCCGAACAATGGCTTGGTCGCCAGCCTCGATGCGGCCGCAAGAGCCGCAGCTTCATCCGGTCCGTTCGCCCTGGATGCCATCCTGTTTGGGAAATGGCGGGCGTGAAAGCCACGCGCACATTTCCGGATCCTCTTCTGGACCCTATATTATAGTGGTGGTCGCTAATCGGGTGCTCGCCTGGGGAATGCCATGAATGCGTCGGAGCTACGGGACATCATCACATGGATGATCGGCGGCGCACGATCCGCGCCGACCCCGCCGCAGATGATGGCCGAATGCTGCGAACGCCTGGTGCGGGCAGGCCTGCCATTATGGCGCATCGGCGTTTTCGTGCGCACCCTGCATCCCGAGATCTACGGCCGCCATTTCATCTGGAAGCCGGGCGCCGAGGTCGAGACCGGCGCCGTCGATCACAACATTCTCGACACCCCGGAATTTGCCGTTAGCCCGCTGGCGATCGTCCTCAAGCAGGGCGTCGAAGTCCGCGCGCGGCTCGATGATCCAACCAGCATGCGCTTTCCGATCGTCGCGGATTTGCAGGCCGAAGGCGTCACCGACTACATCGCGGTCCCGCTGATCAACACCGACGGTCCGCCCAACGCCTCGAGTTGGACCACCAGACAACCGGGTGGCTTCACCGACGAGCAGCTCGACGCGATCCGCTCGATCGCCGTGCCGCTGGCGCGCTACATCGAGATCGTCACGCTGCGCCGCACCGCCTCGCTGCTGCTCGACACCTATGTCGGAAACCGGGCCGGCGAACGCATCATGGGCGGCCAGATCAGGCGCGGCCACGCCGACACGATGGATGCCGCGATCTGGCTGTCCGACCTGCGCGGCTTCACCGCTTTGTCGGACCGCCTGCCGGCCGAAACCGTGGTCGAGATCCTCAATCTCTACTTCGATTGCCAGGTCACCGCGATCCGCGAGCATGGCGGCGAGGTGCTCAAATTCATGGGCGACGGGCTGCTTGCGGTGTTCCCGGTCGACGAATATCTCGGTGACGAGGTGCAGGTCTGCTCGCGGGTGCTGGAGGCCGCGCGCGTCTCGCGCGCCGGCGTCGAGGCGCTGCAATTCGCCAATGGCGATGCCGTCGAGCGTTTCCGCTTCGGCGTCGCGCTGCATCTCGGCCGCGTGCTTTACGGCAATATCGGCGGCGGCAACCGGCTCGACTTCACCTGCATCGGTCCCGCGGTCAATCTCGCCGCGCGGCTGGAGAAGATCGCCGGCCGGCTCGGCCGTACCGTCGTCGCCTCCGAGCGCTTCGCCGGTATCCATGATGGCGGCTGGAGCGATCTCGGCGAGTTTCCGATCGCGGGGTTCGCCAAGGCCGAGCGGGTCTACGGCCTGTTCGACGAGGCGCCTGTCGCCGCTGCCGGTTAGCTGCGGTGCGACGTGACTGACACGGACGCGCAGCATCGCCGCGGGATCGTACTGGTCGTCGCGGCCGCGGCGGCCTGGAGCACCGCTCCGTTCTTCACCCGGCTGCTGCACTTCGATTCCTGGACCATCCTGTTCTGGCGCGGGCTGTTCGGCGGCGGCGCGATCGCGCTGTTCCTGGTCGCCATGCAGGGCCGGCGCGGTGTGCGCGATCTCATCGCGATGCCGTTGAGCGGATGGCTGGTGGCGGGCCTCTCGACCCTGGGCATGGTGACGTTCATTCCGGCGCTGCAACTGACCAGCGTCGCCAACGTCGCAATCCTGATCGCGATGCAGCCGTTTGCAGCGGCCGCGATCGCCTGGCTCTGGCTGCGCGAGCGGGCGCGGCCCGGCACGCTGCTGGCAAGCCTGATCGCGCTCGCCGGTGTGGCCGTCACCGTCAGCGGCGCCGGGGGCATCACGGATTACAGGGGCATCGGCCTTGCCTGCGTGATGGTGCTGGCGATCTCGCTGATGACGGTGGTGATCCGGCGGCACAAGGGTACGCCGATGATCGCAGCCGCAGCGCTCTCGAACTTTCTCGGCAGCGCGGTCAGCTTTCCGCTCGGGCACGGCATCGGCGCGGTCGGGGGCGCCGATCTCGGCGTGCTCGCGATGTTCGGGGCGTGCCAGGTCGGCCTCGGTCTCACCTTGTTCACGGTCGGCTCCAGATTGCTGCCATCAGGGCAGGCATCGCTGATCGCCACCCTCGAGACCCCGCTGATGCCGTTCTGGGTGTGGCTGGCCTTCGCCGAGGTGCCGTCGCTCCGCGCCCTCATCGGCGGCGCGCTGGTGATGGGGGCGGTCGTTGCCGACATCGTGGTCAGCCAGCGGACGCAGTTGGCCCGGCAATGACCGCCGCAAGCGTCGGGTCAGCCGCCGCGGGCATAGGACTGCTTCAGGCCGAAGGTCAGGATCGACAGCGTGATCCACAGCCGCAGCATTGCGAAGCTGAAGATGAAGACGACGTAGACCAGGCTCTTGACCGGCTGGCCCACCGTCGAGGTTTGCCAGAATTGCCAGATCGCGGTGCGCACGAACTGCTGCCCGTAGCCGAGCCCAACTTGGATCACGCCAAGCACGAGCACCGCGGCGCCGAGCCACAACGCGTGTCGGCCGAGTTCCTTGACGGCGGCGAACAACGCAATGCGGCCGCCATTGCCTTCCGCGTTGACGATGATCATCAGCACCAGCGCTGCGATCGCTGCGCTCCAGAACCGGCCGAGATCGGCGCCTTGATCGAACGCCATGCCGTCGAGGCCCCACAGCAGGTGCGGCGCAAACGACGTGAAGCCGATCGCGGCGGTGGCGAGTGTGACGATGATGATCACGAGCGCGATCCGCCACAGGATCGACCATGACAGCCTGGTCTGTTCGGCCAGCGTCAATTCGCCGAGCGACGATTGACCTCCGGCAGCCTGGATCGAGTCCCGCGCCGTCGCGAAGAAGGCGAGCAGCACGCAGATGTCGGCCAGCACCAGGGCGGGCACGACCAGGCCGGGCTTGCCGAAGCCGACGATCCGTATCGCCGTCGCCATGACGAGCCAGGGCAAAGCGGGCAGGGGGCGGAATGGACCGAACGAGGTCTCGGGACGGGTCTTCCGCAGTGAAAGCTGTTGGCGCAATGCGACGGACATGCCGCGTTCGTGCCATGCGATCCCTAAAGCGGCAGTGGCAGGGATCGCTAAAATGCGTGGCAACGCCTGCGGCAATCTGGCGCTGGCGCTATTCCTCGGGCTCGGTGGTGAAGAGCAGCGGATAGCCCTTGGCGCGGCCGGCGTCGGTGGCGCGGGTCGCCTTGGTCTCGGCGACGTCCCTGGTGAACACGGCGACCACGCAGACGCCGCGCTGGTGCGCGGTCAGCATCACCTTGTAGGCCTGGTCGTCGGTCATGCGGAATTCACCCTTCAGCACGGTGACGACGAATTCGCGCGGCGTATAATCGTCGTTGACCAGGATCACCTTGTGCAGGCGTGGCCGCTCGACCTTGGTCTTCGTCCTGGTTTTCGGCTTGACGACGCTATCGGGCATCGCACTCCCTCGCGATTGCTCCGTAAGAATACCGTCTTCAGGCACATCTTGGAACCGTTCGATTTGCACGGCGTCATTGCGGCAAAGGCACGGCGCGTGTTGCGTTATGCGTGACATCTAACCTGAATGTGAAGGCGAGATGATATCTGCGCTTTTCGCCGCCAGATTTGCGTGTCACCATGACGCGACACGACGGGAGGGCCGCAATGCGCTGGTATGTCTCGATCGGAGCGGTGCTTGTCGCGGGCATGTTGGCCAGCGGCGATGTGGCCGGTGTTGCCGCGCCTGGCCCGGGAACACAGACCGGCCGGGTGGCCGAAAAGGAATCCACGCCGAGCGTCGATATCGAGCTGATCATCGCGGTCGACGTGTCCTATTCGATGGACATGGACGAACTCGCGATCCAGCGCGAGGGCTATGCGCAGGCGATCGTCTCCAAGGAATTCCTGCAGGCGCTGAAGGCGGGCCCGAACGGCAAGATCTCGATCACCTATTTCGAATGGGCCGCCTCCAACGACCAGAAGGTCATCATTCCCTGGCGGGTGATCGACGGCCCTGAATCCGCCGATGCGGTTTCCGCCGAGATCATGAAGACCCCGGTGCGTCGCGCCTCGCGGACCTCGATCTCGGGTGCGATCTATTTTGCGATCCCGATGTTCGACGAAAACCCGCATCGTGGCCTGCGCCGCGTAATCGATATTTCCGGCGACGGACCCAACAACAACGGCACGCCGATCACGCCGGCGCGCGACGCGGCGCTCGAGAAAGGCATCGTCATCAACGGACTGCCGATCATGGTGAAGGAGCCGTCCTATTCGACGATGGATATCGAGAATCTCGATTACTATTACGAAGATTGCGTGATCGGCGGCCCCGGTTCCTTCGTGGTCACGATCAAGGATCGCGAGAAGTTCAAGGAGGCGATCCGCACCAAGCTGCTGCTCGAAGTCGCCGGCCGGACCCCTGATCGCCCGATCGTGCGCACCGCCGAGAGGGAGCCGCGGGTCAGTTGCATGATCGGCGAGAAGATCTGGCAGGACCGCTGGGGACGGTAGTATTTCGTAGGATGGGTAGAGCGCAGCGAAACCCATCATCTCGCCGCGCGGAGAGAAGTCGATGGGTTTCGCTGCGCTCTACCCATCCTACGGTTTCGTTGAAATCTCCCGCAGCTCATTCTCCAGCGTCCGCAGCGTCCGCAACGCAGCCGCGTACTCCGCAGCACCGATCTGGCGCCAGAGCTCGGCAACGCGTCCGGCGAGGCCGCGAACCGTCAACGGAAAATCCGCCGCCTGCACCAGCGCGCCCTTCTCGTTGATCAGATACTGACCGTTCAGCGCAAACAGCACCTGCGCGATGCAGGCCAAGGCGCGATAGGCGCAACCGGCGACATGCGTGCCGTCGCCGCGCGGCACGGCAAGCTCGGCATTGTCGATCGCGAACCGGATTTCCCATTGAAAGCGCCGCAGCAGCGCGTCGCGCAGCGCCGGCGGGTAGGGCACCGTCTTAGCCTGCATCGCCGCGACGACGCCTTGGGGATCGTGCAGAACGCGGCACAGCGCGACCTCGCCCATCCAGATCGCCGAGCAGAAGCCGTGCGGATGGCCCGGCTGGTAGTGCATGCCGATCTCGCCGTTCCGGCAGGCGTCGAGGACAGCCGTGACCTGTTCGACGCTGCGGTAGAGCAGGTCGACCTTGTGGCCGCCGATCGCAAGCCAGGCGCCGCCGACGATCCATGGTCCCCATTCGCCGACCGGCGTCACACACACGGCAGCAGGATCGTCGACCAGATCCTTCACAGCCTCGCACAGCCGATCGGTGTCCAGAGCGGCGGCCTCCGAAAAATAAAGGCCGAGATCATAGTCGGAGGTTTGATGCGCCGTGCCGCGCGCCCGCGAGCCGCCGAGCACGACGGCAGCGACGCCTGGAACGGCGGCGAGGACGGGAATGATGCGCGCGAGCAGCGGGTCGTGGGACATGCTCGGCGGATTATAGCGAGGATACCGCGCGCCGCGATAGAAGCGGCGGCGCCTCAGCGCGCGAACCGCGCCACCAACTCGACATGCGGGGTATGGCGGAACTGGTCGACCGGGGTGACATCGGCGATCTTGTAGCCGCCGTCGATCAGGATTTTCGCGTCACGCGCAAACGTCGCGGCATTGCAGGATACCGCAACGATCACAGGCACCTTGCTCGCCGCCAGCTGCGTGACCTGGGCCTGCGCGCCCTGCCGCGGCGGATCGAACACGACGGCGTCATAGTCGCGCAATTCCTGCGGCATCAGCGGGCGACGGAACAGGTCGCGCGCCTCGGCCTTCAGCGGCTTCAATCCCGGCGTCGTTTGCGCCGCCTTCTGCAACGCCGTGATCGCGCCGGCGTCGCTGTCGAAGGCCGTCACGCGCGTCTTCTCCGCAAGGCGCAGCGCGAACGGGCCGACGCCGCAGAACAGATCGGCGATATGCTTGGCGCGGCCGCATTGCGCGCGGACCAGCGCCGCCAGCGTCTCTTCGCCCTTGACGGTCGCTTGCAGGAACGAGCCTGGCGGCAGCACGACTTTGGCCTTTCCGATCGCCACGTCAGGAGAGCCGCGTTGCAGCACCAGCTCGCCGTGCCGCGTCAGCCGCGCCAGCCGGTGCTTCTCCGCGACGCGCGACAAGGCGCTGATCAGGCCGGTCGGCAGCGCGCCGGAACCGCGCACATCGATATCGAGGCCGTTCAGGGTCGCGGTCACCTGGATGTCGAGCGGTTTGCCGATCGCAATCAGCGGCTCGGCGGTGGCCCATGCCGCCTCGATCGCGCCGTCGAGCGCGGGATCGAGGATCGGACAGCGGTCGACCGGGATGATGTCGTGCGATCCTGCCGCGGCGAAGCCGACCTTGAGGACATCTTGGGCGGCCATGCGCCCGTGCAGCGTGATGCGGCGGCGGCCCGCGCCATGGGCGTCGAGCAGAGGCGCGACCTCGGCCGCGATCTTCGCCTGCGCCAGCGTCTCGGCCACGATGTTGCGTTTCCAGGCCCGGTAGGGCGCCTCGTTCCAATGCTGGATCGCGCAGCCGCCGCAGACGCCGAAATGCGGACAGAACGGCGCGATCCGCTCGGGGCTTTCCTGCGCGACGCGCAGCAACCGCCGTCGGTCGGGATGGTTGCCGGGGACGTCCTCGACCTCGACGGTTTCGCCAGCCAGCGTGTAGGGCACGAAGACCGACTGCGTGCCGTCGAGCGCGACGCCGTCGCCGCGGTGGCCGACATGGTCGATGGCGAGGACTTCAGCCACGGCGTGCGCCGAGGAAGAATTCGATATTGCCGTCGCCGCCCGATATCGAGGACGGAAACACCTGGATGTCGGTGCAGCCGAGCGAGGCGGCAAAGGCCGCGATATCGTCGCAGATCTCCTGGTGCACCATCGCGTTGCGGATGACGCCGCGCTTGGAGTGTTTGCGCGCCGCCTCGAACTGCGGCTTGATCAGCGCCAGTAGATGCATCGGGGCCGCGGCCAGCGACAGCGCCACCGGCAGCACCAGCTTCAGCGAGATGAAGCTGACATCGATCACGACGACGTCGGGCCGCGCCGGCAGGCGCTTGCCCTCGAAATTCCTGATGTCGGTCTCCTCCATGGAGACGATCTTCGGATGGCCTTGCAGCGAGGAATGCAACTGGCCGTGACCGACGTCGATCGCGAATACGAGGCTCGCGCCGTTGGCCAGCAGCACCTCGGTGAAGCCGCCGGTCGAGGCGCCGACATCGAGGCAGACATGACCCTCGACGTCGATCGGATAGTGCTCGAGCGCGCCGGCAAGCTTGACGCCGCCGCGCGAGACATAGGGATGCGCCGGCTCGGCGGTCAGTGCAGCGCCGGGCGCCACGATCTCGGATGCCTTTGCGATTGGCTTGCCGTCGGCCGTCACGAGGCCGGCGTCGATGGCCGCGCGCGCCCGTGCCCGGCTTTCGAACAGGCCGCGTTCGACCAGCAGCACATCGATGCGCTTGCCGGCCGACGGCTCGTTGTCGCCCGCCTTGCTCACTTGGTGCCCTGCCGGCGCTGCGCCGCGGCGAGCCGCACGCAGGCCTCGAAGGACGTGAGGTCGTGCCAGAGGTCGGCCGCGGGCTCGCGCGGCGTCACCAGTGGACTGCCGTGCAGGTCGAGCGCGTGCATCATCATCAGATTGTCAGGCAATCCAAACTCTTCCACCGTCAGCCCCTCCGCGTCGATCAGGCGTCCGTCGGGCGCCGGCGCCACCTGCTGTAGCCGCGCCACCCGATTGGCGTAGGAGGTGGGATCGTTCGAATAGGCGAGGCACAGCTTGCCGCGTCCCGCCATGTAGCCGAGTTCGTAGACGGTGCCTGCGTCGGCACTGGGGCCGCGAAACGGCGTCAAATTGGCGATGATGGCGTCGGCCGACTCCATCATCGCCTCGTTGCTTTTGAAAATGGTAAGCGAAGCGCCGGCAGTCGTGGGATTGATGCTGTTGTCGAGCGGATACAGCCCGGTCAGCCCGTGATAGGCACACACCTCCGCCTTGCGGCGTCCGATCTCCACGGCATCCGGCAGGAATACGTCAGGACCTGCCAGATAGACTCTCATGGACTTGCCCAGGACAAGATCGACTTGAAACCTCTCCCTTTGGGAGAGGCGCGGGTGAGGGGTTATGCTCTTTCGTGGGACCTCACCCCCTCACCCGGATCGCTCGCGCGATCCGACCTCTCCCCGGTGGGGAGAGGTGGAAGGCGATTACGCGAGCTTGACGGTCTCGGTCTTGTAGTCCTTGCCGAGGGTTTCGAACACCTTGGCAACGATGCTCTTGGCGTCGAGACCCGCGCGGGCATACATCGCCGCCGGCGTGTCGTGGTCGAGGAACACGTCGGGCAGCACCATCGAGCGGAACTTGAGCATGCCGCTATCGAGCATGCCGTGGTCGGTCAGGAACTGCACCACATGCGAGCCGAATCCGCCGACCGAGCCTTCCTCGATCGTGATCAGGATCTCGTGGTCGCGCGCCAGCTTCAGGATCATGTCCTCGTCGAGCGGCTTCATGAAGCGCGCATCCGCGATCGTGGCGGAGAGGCCGTGCGCGGCGAGCTCGTCGGCCGCCTTCTCGCACTCGGCGAGGCGGGTACCGAACGACAGCAGCGCGACCTTCTTGCCCTCGCGGATGATGCGGCCCTTGCCGACTTCCAGGGGAATGCCGACTTCCGGCATCTCGACGCCGCGACCTTCGCCGCGCGGATAGCGCAGCGCGCTCGGGCGATCGTTGATCGCGACCTGGGTCGCCACCATGTGGACCATCTCCGCCTCGTCGGAGGCCGCCATGATCACCATGTTGGGCAGGCAGCCGAGATAGGCGTTGTCGAACGAGCCGGCATGGGTCGCGCCGTCGGCGCCGACCAGGCCGGCGCGGTCGATCGCGAAGCGGACCGGCAGGCTCTGGATCGCGACGTCATGGACCACCTGGTCATAGCCGCGCTGCAAGAAGGTCGAGTAGATCGCGCAGAACGGCTTGTAGCCTTCGGTGGCGAGGCCGGCGGCGAAGGTCACGGCATGCTGCTCGGCGATGCCGACGTCGAAGGTGCGATCCGGGAACGCCTTGTTGAAAATGTCGACGCCGGTGCCCGACGGCATCGCCGCGGTGATGGCGACGATCTTGTCGTCCTTCTGGGCTTCCTTGACCAGGCTCTGGCCGAACACGTTCTGGTAGGCCGGCGCGTTCGGCTTGGCCTTGGCCTGGGTGCCGGTCGCGACGTCGAACTTGACGACGGCGTGATACTTGTCGGCCGAGGCTTCGGCCGGGCCATAGCCCTTGCCCTTCTGGGTCACGACGTGGACCAGGATCGGCCCGGTCTCCATGTCGCGGACGTTCTTCAGCACCGGCAAGAGATGGTCGAGATTGTGACCGTCGATCGGGCCGACATAATAGAAGCCGAGCTCCTCGAACAGCGTGCCGCCGTCCATCATGAAGCCGCGGGAATATTCCTCGACGCGGTTGGCGCGGTTGGCGAGGATCTTGGGCAGGCGCTTGTTGATCTGCTTGGCGGCCTCGCGCAGCGAGCGGTAGGTCTTGCCGGAGTACAGGCGCGACAGATAGGCGCTCATCGCACCGACCGGCGGTGCGATCGACATGTCGTTGTCGTTGAGGATCACGATCAGGCGCGAGTTCATCGCGCCGGCGTTGTTCATGGCCTCATAGGCCATGCCCGCTGACATCGCACCGTCACCGATCACGGCGATAACGTTGTTCTTGCCGCCCGAGAGATCGCGCGCCACAGCCATGCCGAGGCCGGCCGAAATCGAGGTCGAGGAGTGCGCGGCGCCGAACGGATCGTAGTCGCTCTCGGTGCGCTTGGTGAAGCCGGAGAGGCCGCCGCCGGTGCGCAGCGTGCGGATGCGGTCGCGGCGTCCGGTCAGGATCTTGTGCGGGTAGGCCTGGTGGCCGACGTCCCAGATCAGGCGGTCGCGCGGGGTGTCGAAGATGTAGTGGATGGCGGTGGTCAGTTCGACCACGCCGAGGCCGGCGCCGAAATGGCCGCCGGTCACCGACACGGCGTCGATGGTTTCCTGGCGGAGCTCGTCGGCAACTTGCCGCACCTGCTCGACCTTCAGCTTGCGCAGGTCATCCGGCGTGCGAATAGTGTCAAGAAGCGGCGTTTTACTAAATGTGGTCACAGCGAATTTCCAATTTTTGCCTGTCGGAACGAATCGCCCGACGCGAGATGGGTTGGCGCGCTCACCGCGCAGCGAATGCCAGACACTGGGTGCCGCCCCGGCAGGCCGGTGCCTGGTTGTAAAGCTAGATTCACTCCGGATTGGACCACGTGATATGCATCACCTTGGTCGCTCTTCACCCGTCCCGGTTCAGTTTTGTCGAACCATTTGAGATGCTTGCCGCCCGAAGAATCCGGGCCGCCCGCCACCCTCAAATGCCCATAGAACTGGAAGCATTACACCAAAGCCGTAGCCAAAGCCAACCCGCTAGGGGCGCTGGGTTCCTATGCTTTGTATTAAAAAAGCTAGTCTTTTCAATGCTTGGGGCTGATGATGGGTTCCATGTCGCCCAATTTAACGGCAGCCGGCTGGTCTGGATCGGCCTGATCCGGGACTGCGGCCGGCCGCCACGGTCGGCCCGTAGTCCCACGGATTGCTGGAAATGCGCAGCAATAATCGACCGCCGTTGCGGACATTCTGTCGCATGATCGTGCCGGTTGTCGCCGCGCGGCGCTACTGCACGTCGAGCGGCTCGGTGCCGGTCGCCTGACCCGAGGCGTCGGTGGTGATCTTGTCGACGCGGGCCTCGGCCTGGCGCAGCAATTCCTCGCAGCGCCGCTTCAGCGCTTCGCCGCGCTCATAGATCGTGACCGATTCCTCAAGCGGGACCTTGCCGTCCTCGAGCCGCTTGACGATGGATTCGAGTTCCTCGATCGCGCGCTCGAACGACAGCTTCTTGACGTCGGCTTGGGTATTTTCGGCCATCTCATGTTCCCGACTGCGCACGTATCTGTGCGCAGAATCAATCGAATTTTTGCGAGCTTATTGTGGCGGGGTTTTACGCGCCCATCAATGCGGTGACGTGAGATGCCACCGACTCTTTCAGGCCCTCGAGATCGTAGCCGCCCTCCAGGACGGAGACAACGCGGCCGCCGGCGCTCTTGTCGGCGAGATCCATCAGCTTGCGCGTGACCCAGCCGAAATCCTCGCCCGTCAGGTTGATCGAGGCCAGGGGATCGCGGTGATGCGCGTCGAAGCCTGCCGAGATGACGACGAGCTCTGGGGAAAACTTCTCGAGCTGCGGCAGGATCAGGTTCTCGAACGCGGCGCGGAATTTGGCACCGCCGTCGCCGGGCGCTAGCGGCGCGTTGACGACAGTATCGTGCTCGCCGCGCTCGCCGGCGGCTCCGGTGCCGGGAAACAGCGGCATCTGATGTGTCGAGCAGTACATCACGGTCGGATCGGCCCAGAAGATGTCCTGCGTGCCGTTGCCGTGATGGACATCGAAATCGATCACCGCGGCGCGCTTGATGCCATATTTGCGCTGCGCGTGGCGCGCCGCGATCGCGGCATTGTCGAAGAAGCAGAAGCCCATCGGCGTCGACTTCTCGGCGTGATGGCCCGGTGGCCGAACCGCGACGAAGGCGTTCTGGTGCTTGCCTTCCATCACCGCATCGGTGGCGGCCACAGCGCCGCCGACGCCGCGCATCACGGCTTCCCAGGTTCCGGGCGACATCGAGGTGTCGCCGTCGATGTAGATCATCCCGGAGGTCGGCGCGATGTGCCGCAACTCGCCGACATAGTGTTCGCCATGGCAGAGCAGCACGGTGTCGAGGTCGCCTTCCGGCGCGAGGTCGCGCACCAGTGCCTTGAAGCGATCCTCTCCCAACACCTCGGCGACCGCGCGCAGCCGATCGGGACGTTCGGGATGTCCGGGAGGGGTCAAATGGTTGAGGCAGGCGGCGTGCGTCAGAAGCAGTGTCATACAAATTCCCGGCGCAAAGGAAGCGCGTGCGAGGACGACTCTAATCTAGGCCCTTAGCGGCCGTCCGGAAAGGCCCGACTTTATCTCCCGATCCTGCCCTTCCAATGCCGGGCTCCGTCCGCGTCGTTGCGAGGAGCGAAGCGACGAGGCAATCCATGCTTCCGCTCGCTTGGTCGAATGGATTGCTTCGCGGAGCCGGTTATCGGGCGGCGTTTTGCGCCGACCCGTTGGCTCGCAATGACGGGGAAGGGATACGTACCGCGGCGTCGTCTTGCTCAATTGATCCGCTCGACCCGCTTTCCTGCGGCCGGGCCGACCGGACTGTTGGCCTTGAAGTAGGCATACAGCGCATCGACATCGTAGATGCCGAACTGCTGCGCCGTTCCCGCCTTGAACACCGTGAAGCCGTCGCCGCCCTCGGCGAGATAATTGTTCACGGTGACGCGATAGCTGGCGGCGGGGTCGATCGGCTTGCCGTCGAGCGACATCCGTTCGGCGACGATGCGCGCGCCGTCGGGCTTGTTCGCATCCCACGCGTAGGCGAACCCCCTGGAGACCTGGAGCGCGCGCGGGCGCTTCGGGTCGGCCCATTGCTGTTCCAGCGCGTCCTTGAGCTGCTTGCCGGTCAGCGTCATCGTCACGAGCTGGTTGCGGAACGGCTGGCTTGCGAAGATGTCGGCGTAGGTCACCGCGCCGTCCTCGCGCCTGGTGATGTCGGTGCGCACGCCGCCGGGATTGGTGAAGGCGATCACCGCGCCGCCGTTCGGCTCGGCGCTCGTCGCGAGCAACTGCGCATCGGCGACGATGTCGCCGAGCACGCTCTCGCCGGTCTCGGCGGGCGTACGCGACAGGGTTTCCGTGACCGAGCCTGCCGGACGGTTGGCGATCGGCGCGGCGAGCCGGTCATAGGACTCCAGCAGCGCGCTTTGCTCGTGGTCCTTGGCCGTGCCAGCGATCCGCACGATGGTGTTGTCGGCCTTGGCACTGATCACGTCGTGGGTCTTCGGATCGAGCTGAAGATCGATCGCGGTGACCAGCGTGCCGTATTTGTCGCCTGACGTGACCAGCCGTCCGTCGATCTCGCAAATATAGGCCTGATGGGTGTGGCCGGAGATCACGACGTCGACCGCCTTGTCGAACTTCTTGACGATGTCGACAATCGGTCCCGAGATGCCGGGACATTCATTGTAATTGCCGATGGGAAAGCCGCCTTCGTGGATCAAGACGACGATCGCCTCGACGCCTTTCGCCTTCAATTCGGGGACCAGCGCATTGACGGTCTCGGCCTCGTCGCGGAAGTCGAGGCTGGCGACGCCGGCCGGCGAGACCAGGTTCGGGGTGTTCTTCAGCGCGAGCCCGATGAAGGCCACCGGAATGCCGTCGAATTCCCTGATCTCGTAGGGTGGAAACACCGTCTTGCCGGTGCCCTTGTCGAAGGTGCTCGCCGCCAGATAGTGGAATTTGGCGCCCGTGAACGGGTGCGGTCCCTGGCATTTGTCGACCGGGTGGCAGCCGCCGTTCTGCATCCGCAGCAGCTCGTCCTTGCCCTCGTCGAATTCGTGATTGCCGACCGAGGAGATCGCAAGGCCCATCATCGAGAGCGATTCGATGGTCGGCTCGTCATGGAACATGGCCGACAGAAACGGGCTCGCGCCGATCAGGTCGCCGGCCGCGACGAAGATGTTGTTCTTGTGTCTTTCGCGCAGCTGCTTGACGACGGTGGCCATCCGCTCCGAGCCGCCGGCGGGCACCATGATCTTCTTGGTCGCATCAGCGGGGTTGGTGATGTGGATGCCGCCCGGCGGCGGCCGCAGATAGCCGTGGAAGTCGTTGATCGCGAGGATGCGCAGGTCGACCGGCGCGGCGCCCTGCGCCAGGCTGGGGCTTGCTGCGGCCAGTTCGAGCGCGCACAGCGCGGCGAGAAATGTCAGGCGGGGCTGTCTCATGACCTGTCCATGGAACACACGATCATGGCGCGACGCCACTACAATTTTGCGACGCTTCGTTTCAATCCCGACGCTTCGTTCAATCCTTCGTGCGCGCCATGAACGCCTTGAAGGCGCCGATCGCTTCCTTGGAGCGCATCCGTTCGCTGAACAGATGGTTCTCCTGCTCGATGCGGCGGGTGACGTCCTCCGGCGGCAGCCGGATCAGGCGTCGCGAAATCGCCACCGCCTCGGCCGGCAGCGCGCAGATCTCGCGCGCCACCTTGTGCGCCTCGACCTCGGCATGGCCCGGCGCCACCACGGTGTTGACGAAGCCGGCGACACGGGCGTCATCGGCCGACATGGTGCGGCCCATCACCAGCATCGCGAAGGCACGTTGGTGGCCCATCGTCCGCGGCATCAGCAGGCTGGAGGCACCTTCCGGCACCAGGCCGAAATTGGAGAATGGCGTCGAGAACAGCGCGGTCTTGCTGGCCAGCACATAGTCGCAGTGGAACAGCATGGTGGTGCCGATGCCCATCGCGACGCCGTCGACCGCGGCGATGACCGGTTTCACATTATGGGCCAATGAATACAGGAACCGGACCAGGTCGGAGGCGGGCGGCGTCTCGCCGGTCGAGGTGCCTTGCGCGAGCATGTCCTCGATGTCGTTGCCGGCGGTGAATACGCCGGAGCCGCCGGTGATGATTAGGCAGCGGATCTTCGGATTGTTCTGTGCCTTGTCGATCGCGTCGCTGATCGCGCGAAACATCTCTTGGGTAATCGCGTTCTTTTTCTCGGGCCGGCGCAGCCGGATCACGCGGGTGGCGGCTTCGTCGGTCACTATGACATGCGCAGTCATCAGCCAGTTCCATGGGGTCGGCGGGCGGTGGGGTTCGTGACGGCATCCTACATGATCCTGCGCAAGCCCAAAGCGATCCGTACAGCCGGCAATTGGACCGGATTGCGCAATTATGTCGCGCATGGGCGGTCCCCAAGCCCCATGCATTCATGAGCCCCATCGATAGGTGCATGCAGGTTTCGGGACCTAACGCGTTCATCACCGCACGCCTAGCTGTCGCCGAGTGTGCCGGCCCCGGGTGATGACGCGAATTGAAACACCCGGCCGGTCTGCAAGTTGGAATGCATCACGACGATGGAGAACGGTATGCCAAGGCGCAGTCCAGGACCTGGTGGTCCCATTGGTCTGGAACTTTCCCGGCGCGAACTCTTGATCGCCGGCGCAGGCACGTTGGCGACGCCAGCCTTTGCGACCGAGATTCCGCGTCCGGTGCGCGCGCAAGGTCCGTCAGCCCCGAGCGGAGCCCCCGCGATGATGAAAGTATCCGTCAACGTCAACGGCAATGCGCATGCCCTCGAGATCGACACCCGGACCACGCTGCTCGACGCGCTGCGCGAGCATCTGAAGCTGACCGGCAGCAAGAAGGGCTGCGATCACGGCCAGTGCGGCGCCTGCACGGTGATGGTGAATGGCCGCCGCATCAATTCCTGCCTGTCGCTCGCGGTGATGCATGAAGGCGACAGTGTCACCACCGTCGAAGGGCTCGGTACGCCGGACCGGATGCACCCGATGCAGGCGGCCTTCGTCAAGCATGACGGCTATCAATGCGGCTATTGCACGCCGGGCCAGATCTGCTCGGCTGTCGCTGTCCTCGCCGAGGTCAGGGCCGGCATTCCAAGCCATGTCAGCGCCGATCTCACGACGCAGCCGCAACTCACCAACGCCGAGCTGCGCGAGCGCATGAGCGGCAACATCTGCCGCTGCGGCGCCTATTCCAACATCGCCGAGGCGATCACCGAGGTTGCCGGGAGGGATGCATGAGAGCCTTTACCTACGAGCGCGCGCGCACCGCGCGCGAGGCGGCGGCTGCGGCCGCGCGCACCAGCGGCGCCAGGTTCATCGCCGGCGGCACCAATCTGCTCGACCTGATGAAGCTCGAGATCGAGACGCCTGCGCACCTGATCGACGTCAACGGGCTTGCGCTGGACAAGGTCGAGCCGACGCCGGACGGCGGCCTGCGGATCGGCGCGCTGGTGCGTAACACCGATCTCGCCGCCGATGCGCGGGTGCGGCGCGACTACGGCTTGCTGTCGCGGGCGCTGCTGGCCGGTGCATCCGGCCAGTTGCGCAACAAGGCGACCACCGCCGGCAATCTGCTCCAGCGCACGCGCTGTCCTTATTTCTACGACACCAATCTGCCCTGCAACAAGCGCAGGCCCGGCAGCGGCTGTGCCGCACTCGGCGGCCTCAGCCGGTCGCACGCGGTAGTCGGAACCAGCGATGCGTGCATCGCCACCCATCCAAGCGACATGGCGATCGCGATGCGCGCGCTCGATGCCAAGGTCGAGACGATGCGGCCGGACGGCACGACGCGCAGCATTCCGATCGGCAAATTCCACCGGTTGCCGGGCGACACACCCGAGATCGAGACCAATCTGGTGCCGGGCGAATTGATCACGGCGGTGGTGCTGCCGCAGCCGGTCGGCGGCGCGCACATCTATCGCAAGGTGCGTGACCGCGCCTCCTACGCCTTTGCACTGGTGTCGGTCGGCGCCATCGTGCAGCGCGACGGCAGCGGGCGCGTCGCGCTCGGCGGCGTCGCGCCGAAACCCTGGCGCGTCGAGGCGGCTGAGGCGGAGATGCCGCGCGGCGCCAGGGCCGTCACCGCAAGGCTGCTCGCCGGCGCCAGGCCGACGCAGCAGAATGCATTCAAGCTCGCGCTGGTCGAGCGCACGCTCGATGCGGTGCTGGCGGAAGCGAAAGGCTGATCATGAGATTCGACACACCCGCCACCGAGAATCCGATCGACCAGCTCAGGATCATCGGCAAGCCCATCAGCCGCATCGATGGTCCGCTCAAGACCACCGGCACGGCGCCCTATGCCTATGAGCGCCACGACGTCGCGCCGAACGCAGCCTATGGCTATGTCGTCGGCGCCGCGATCGCCAAGGGAGGGATCACCGCGATGGACGTTGCGGCGGCAAGGTCCGCGTCCGGCGTGCTTGCGATCGTCACCGCCGAGAACGCCGGCAAGCTGACCAAGGGCGATCTCAACGTCGCTCTTCTGCTCGGCGGCCCGGAGATTCAGCATTACCATCAGGCCATCGCGGTGGTGATCGCCGAGACCTTCGAACAGGCGCGTGCCGCGGCGCAACTGGTGCGCGTCGACTATGCGCGCAGCGACGGCGCCTTCGATCTCGCCGCGGTCGCCGAGACCGGCAAACCGGTCGCCGGCTTCGGCGGGCCGCCCGACACCGCGGTCGGCGATTTCGCCGCGGCCTTCGCCTCGGCCCCGGTCAAGCTCGACGCGACCTACACCACGCCAGACGAAGCCCACGCCATGATGGAGCCGCACGCCTCGATCGCCGCGTGGAATGGCGACAGGCTCACGCTCTGGACGTCCAACCAGATGATCGCATGGAACGCGGCCGACCTGGCGAAGACCCTCGGTATGCCCAGGGATAAGGTCCGGCTGGATTCGCCCTTTATCGGTGGCGGCTTCGGCGGCAAATTGTTCCTGCGCGCCGATGCGCTGCTCGCGGCGCTCGGCGCCCGCGCTGCCGGCCGACCGGTCAAGGTCGCGCTGCAGCGGCCATTGATTTTCAACAACACCACGCATCGTCCGGCCACGATCCAGCGCATCCGGATCGGCGCGACCAAGGACGGCAAGATCACCGCGATCGGCCATGAGGGTTGGTCCGGCAATTTGCCGGGCGGCAAGCCCGAGACCGCAGTCAACCAGACACGGCTGCTCTATGCCGGTGCCAACCGCATGACCGCGACGCGGATGGCGATGCTCGATCTGCCGGAAGGCAATGCGATGCGCGCGCCCGGCGAAGCGCCCGGCATGATGGCGTTGGAGGTCGCGGTCGACGAACTGGCCGAAAGCCTCGGCATCGACCCGATCGAGCTCCGCATCCTCAACGACACCCAGGTCGATCCGGAAAAACCCGAGCGGCGCTTCTCGCAGCGCGCGCTGACCGAATGCCTGCGCACCGGCGCTGAGCGTTTCGGCTGGGGCGCGCGCAACGCCCAGCCGGGACGCGTGCGCGACGGGCGCTGGCTGGTCGGCATGGGGGTCGCGGCCGCGTTCCGCAACAATCTGCTGACCAAGTCGGCCGCTCGCGTCCGTCTCGACAAGAGCGGCGTCATCACCGTCGAGACCGATATGACCGACATCGGCACCGGTTCCTACACCATCATCGCGCAGACCGCTGCCGAGATGATGGGAGTTTCGATCGAGCAGGTCAGGGTCCGCCTTGGCGATTCCGAGTTTCCGGTCTCTGCCGGATCGGGCGGCCAATGGGGTGCCAACAATGCGACCTCGGGCGTCTATGCTGCCTGCGTCAAGCTGCGCGATGCGGTGACGCAGAAGCTTGGCTTCAACTCGGCCGAGGCCAGTTTCTCCGACGGCAAGGTCACGGCAGGCAATCGCAGCGTGCCGCTGGCGGAGGCCGCGGGCGAGGACGGACTGTCGGCCGAGGACGGCATCGAATATGGCGATCTCGACAAGACCTACCAGCAGTCGACGTTCGGCGCACATTTCGTCGAGGTCGGCGTCGATGCCGCAACCGCTGAGATCCGCGTGCGGCGGATGCTTGCTGTCTGCGCGGCGGGCCGCATCCTCAATCCGAAGACCGCGCGCAGCCAGGTGATCGGCGCGATGACGATGGGCGTCGGTGCTGCCCTGATGGAAGAGCTCGTGGTCGACAAGCGCCACGGCCTGTTCGTCAACCACGACCTCGCCGGCTACGAAATGCCGGTTCATGCCGACATTCCGCATCAGGAATTGATCTTCCTCGACGAGACTGATCCGATGTCGTCGCCGATGAAGGCCAAGGGTGTCGGTGAGCTCGGCATCTGCGGCGTTGCGGCCGCCGTCGCCAACGCGGTCTACAATGCGACCGGCATTCGGGTGCGCGACTATCCCATCACGCTCGACAAGCTGCTTGCGCAGATGCCGGAGCCGGTCTGAAGCGTGGCGTTAGCGGGAGTCCGCGTTCTCAGCCTCCCCACACGGTGGCTCCGCGCCAGCCAAGTTCGTTGAATTCCGCCGCCCGCAACGGGGCTTCGCCGGCGGCGAAGAATTCGTCGAGCTGCGGCGGCTTGACGGTGGTTTCCGATAGCATCGCATGGGCCTGCCCACGATGATGGATCTGATGCTGGAACAGATGCATCAGCAGGCGGTCGCGCCGCTCGGTCTGCACTGACGTGTCGCGATTGACCTTGACGTCCTCATCGAGCCGCTCCGCCGTCAGCGCGTCGCAGTGAATGATCAGCCGCTGGTCGATCGCGCGTTGCGCGACTTTCAGCTCGGCGACCGACGGGCAGGGCACTTCGTTCGCCCAGGCCCTCGGCCCGAGCCAGCCGCCTTCGAGCGCGTCGACGTAGAACAGATCGACGACATGGATGTGATTGAGCGTCGCTTGCAGGCTCGGAAAGAACCCGGTGCGCGCGGCGGCGAATTCGGCCTGGCTGAGCTCGCCGCATGCGGCAAGCAGGCGATGATTGGCCCAGGCGTTGTTGTAGGCAAAGGCACGAAAGGTCTGAACGAGGCTCGCCGGCATATCGGTCCTCACTGGATTGATGGAGTCAGGCAGGCACTCCCAGCCGGCCGACCCGCGACAGCAGCAGCTTCAGGATCGGCGACTTGTTGGCCTTGTGGTAGGCGATCACGAGATCGAGCATTGGCGCCTCGCCCCGCACCGGGCGGGTGGTGATGCTGTCGGGCAGATAGCGCGCGGTGTAGGCCGGCAGCAGCATCACCGCATGCGTCGAGGTGATCATCGAGATCGCGTGCACGACATTGTGCACTTCGTGCTCCGGCCGGAGATCGACGCCGGCGCGGTCGAAATACGCCAGCACGGCGCGGCGCACCGCCGGCGCGGATCTGGACGGCAGATAGAAGGTCTCGTTGACGACGTCCTCCGGCGCCACTGTGGCCTGCGCCGCGAGGCGATGGTCGCGCGGCAGCACGAACACCAACGGGTCGGTGCGGACGCGCTTGCAGGCGATGTCCTCCATGGTCTCGTCCATCCGCATGAAGGCGGCATCGAGCTTGCGCCGCATCAGCGCCTTGGCAAGCGAGGGCGAGTAGTCGCTCGACAGGCGGATGTCGATGCCGGGAAATCCGTCGCGCAGAATGCGGTTCACCTCGGGCAGCAGATCGATTTCGGCGCCCGACAGGAAGCCGAGCGAGAACACAGGCTTCGGCGGCTGCGCCGCGCGTAGCGCCGCCTCCTTGGCGGCCTCCGCCTGCAACAGCGCCATGCGGGCATGGTCGAGAAACGCCTTGCCGGCCGCGGTCAGCGCGATGCCTTGCGCGCCGCGGTTCAGCAGTTGAACACCGACTTCCTCCTCGAGATCGCGGATCTGCCGGCTGAGCGACGGCTGCGAGGTGTGGAGCTTCTGCTCGGCAGCAACGGTCAGGCTGCCCGCATCGGCCACGGCAACGAAGTAGCGGAGATGCCGGAGCTCCATCACCGTCTCCCAATCACACTATGCTGACCGCAGCTGTCGATGCGCCTGCCATATCTCGCAGGCATGGGGCCAGCTTACAAAGTCTTTTTCAAGCCGGCCAGTACTGTCTATAGCGAAGCGCAATGCTGGTGTGGGTCTGCCTTGCAGGCAGAGGGCCCGCATCGCCGAGCCGGAGCTGTCGCATGCGGAGCGGTCTTGCCGTGTTGCTGTCGTCGCTGCTGGCGCTGACCGGGGCGGGTGGCGCTGCCGCGCAATCTTCCGGCGATCAACCAGGGATGAGCGCCATGGATACCGACGTCGCCACCATCAAGCAGGCCCTTGCTGGCAACTGGGAGAGCATCGCGCCCGAGATTCGGCCGAGCAAGAACCCGGATGGCTCGATCAAGCCGTTCTATCTCAAGCGCAGCTTTATCTATCAACCCTCCGATCGCTTCGAACTGGTGGTCGTCAACTCGGCTGATCCCTACGGCAAGGTGCCGTTGGCGCGGATCAGGATCGTCGGGCACATGCAGTGGCAAGGCGCGCATCCGATCGCACCTGGCGCGCAGAAGGTCGATTTCGTCGCCGACGAGGCCTATGAGGTCACGCCTCTGGCGCAGGGTTTCGCCGACGTCCTCAACAAGGTCGCCTCCGCAGGTTACGCGCCGTGGACGGTGGACGCGCCGCAGAGCATCTTCGGCAAGTCGTTCGCCCCCTTCGCGCTGAAGGAGGGCGCCAACTTCATGGAATACGACCTGGTCTATCTCAGGGGCGATCTCCTGTTCTGGGGCGCCCGCAATGTCGACGGTCGCGGCTTCGACACCGAGCAGAACCGGCCGACCAATCTGCAGATCCCGCTGCTCAGGAAGTGACCGTGGTGCTTGCGCAATGACGTGATCCCTGCATAGCTGGCTCGGTCCATCGCGGACACTCGG
This sequence comes from Bradyrhizobium sp. SK17, assembly GCF_002831585.1. Classification (GTDB taxonomy): domain Bacteria; phylum Pseudomonadota; class Alphaproteobacteria; order Rhizobiales; family Xanthobacteraceae; genus Bradyrhizobium. The sequence continues at coordinate 3,320,637 of NZ_CP025113.1, forward strand.
TATTGGGGCGGCAGGCGGATGCAACTGGCAAAGAACGTCATCGACATCGGCCTCTCCACCAACAATCTCGAACCGATGCTGCGGTTCTGGCAGCAGGACGCCGGCATTCGCTTCGATCACGTGCAGCCGATCCGCCGCGGCCAGAAGCAGTACCGGCACGACGCGCATGGTTCGGTGATCAAGCTCAACCATCATGTCGAGCCGCTGCCGGATGCGGCGCCGAGCGGCTACCGCGAGCTTTTGATTGCGCGCGATGGCGTCGGGGCGCCAAGGCGCATGGTCGATCCCGATGGCAACGGCGTTTGCCTGGTGCCGCCGGGACATGACGGCGTCACGGGGATCGCCGTTGCCGTGGCCGTCCGCGACCTCGCCGCGCATTGCAGGTTCTACGGCGATATCCTCGGCTTCGCCGGACAGTCATGGTCGGGCGGACCGGCCTTTCGCCTGGGGGGCAGCCTGCTCCTGCTCACCGAGGATCATGCGGCGACAATCGATCCGGTCCGGCAGGCGCGCGGCTGGCGCTACATCACGTTGCAGGTCGCCGATATCGACGCCGTGCATGATGCGTTGCGCGCCAGAGGCGTGCGCGAGGGTCTCGCGCCGGTTACGCTCGGCGAGGTCGCGCGGATCTCCATGGTCCTCGATCCCGACGGCAACTGGATCGAACTGTCGCGCCGCGCATCGGTCGTCGGCAGCCTGTCCGGTCATCCCGGCGCTTGAGAGGGGGGTGTGCGGCGCGAAGTTTGCGACGCCCCGGGGCCGCTGCACGACCGCTGCTGTCGACGCGCGCTCGTCGCGGATGAGCCGGCTAACAGATCTTCTGTTGCAGATGCTGGATGCAGGTGCAGTTTGTCGAGGTCGTCAGCTTGACGTCGAAATACGGAAAGTTCGCGTTGGCAGGGCTGTTCGTCGAACACCGAGGAAACAGGTAATAACTGTCGCTGAGCGTCAGGGTGCCGCTGATCGTGAAGCCGAGATTGGGCGTATAGCCGTAGGCGACTTCGCCCAGGATGAAGGAGACGTTGTAGTTCTGTGATCCGGAGAGCGAGGTGGGTAGCGTAATCCGTTGACCGACCGGCCGGCCCGTTCCGAAGTTCGCTCCGTTGTACGATTGGCTCCACTGCACGGTGGCATTGCCGTTGCTGTCGGTGGACACTTCGGAAACGGTCACGGTGGTGAGCGAGGTGCCGCCGCTGGTCGTCGGGTAGGGCGCAAGGATCGCGGTCGACGCGCCGAGGATGGTCTGCAACTGGGTCGTGCTCACCTGGGTATTCTGCGAGACCATGTCGGCGACGGAATGCGCGGCCGCGGTGACCTTGACGTTGATGGCCATGCCGTTGGCCAGCTCGATTCCGCCGACATACAGCAGCAACATGAACGGCAGCACCATGGCGAACTCGATCGCGGCCAGGGCTTCGCTGTCCTTCCAGAACGTCCGCACTCGAAATGACAGGCTGGTCACGGAATCACCTCCTACGAGGACGGCTCGTTCTGGAAAGCGGCTGTAGCGAGAATCAATCGAGTATTGTTCGGCTGGTTCGAAAGATTGAAGCCGAGAGGACCGAGGACGACCGGCCACAAATAGACCACCCGGACCACGACGATATCTCCGGCGTTGCCCGGGTTGAATTGCCAGACGTTATTGACGTTGCCCTGGCTGTCGTAGGTCAGAGACGGAGCGGACGTATTGGCCGTGGACCAGCTGGTGGCGACCTGCACGTCGACCATGATCTTGCTGCAAGTGAACAGGGCCGAGACCTGATTGCAGACGGTCTGGTGAAAGGCGGCCTGCGTCGCCTGCTGCGATTGCGTCTGCCCGGTCAGGATCTGGCGGCTCGATTGCTGCACCACCGCTTCGAGCATTTCTTGCGCAAAGAACACCAGAAACGTCTGCACGATCGCGATCAACAGGGCGATGAAGGGCGGAGCAATCAGCGCGAACTCGACCGCGGTGGCGCCGCGGCAATCCCTCGCGAAACCGGCAGGCCGGTTTCGATGGCGTTCTGCTGAGCGGATGTTCGCTTGGACCACGGCGCGCTCTTACTGCGTGAGGCTGGCGGTGCTCGAGGCGACCTTGATGAACAAGGCCGTCAACGCCGCAGAGATGTCGCCGCCGGTTTGAACGTCGGAGAACAGGCCGGGCGAAGCGCATGATTGCAGGTTCTGCGCGATCTGGCCGGTCGAGGAGGATGGGTTGTTGAACTGGGCGATATGGCTCGTGTACCAGCTGTCGGTCGGGAGCTGGAGATACTCGGTGTAGAGAATCGCAATTCGAATGCCGCGGTTCTTGATCGTCGTGCAGACCGTCGGGTCGACCGGTTGCTGGCATCGGAAGTTCGAACCCACCGACTGCAATGTCGCGTTGGCGTTACAAGACGAGCTCAACGAGATGATCTTGTCGTCGACGCCGTCGGTCACGAGGAATACGACCTCCTGCGGCGTGTCGCCCGTCTGATTGCTGCCAAGGCCCGGGTTGGGCATGATGTTGTTGACGCTGGTGAGCGCGTTCTCGATGTCGGTGCCGTAGTCGGTGGTGCAGCTGCCGGAGATGACGCAGTTCTGATGGTCGACCGTCATGAGCTGGATGTTCGAGATGGCGCTGCCCGCGGTTGACGGGCTGGTCGGCGATTGCAGCGTATTGAAGTTGTAATCGAAGGTGTAGAGGCCCGCCTTGTAACTGGTGTTGTTCAGGGCCGACATGCATTGCATGACACCGCCCGAAACGCCCGCCTGTGGGCAGTTCGACCATGAAACGAGCAGCTGATTGACGGCATTGATCACCAGGTCGATCCGCAAGGTGACGCCCTTGTTGCGCGCAACGGTCAGGTTGTCGACGCTCGAGGAGTTGGCGCCGCTGTCGAGGTTGGGATGCGTTTCATGGCAGGCGAAGCCGCAGCTCTTCGAGGCGGATGGCTGGCTGGAGGTGTAGGATATCAGATTGTTGATGTCGGTCTGGGTCGCTCCGATCGCCATCGAGGGCGAATCGTCGAGCACCAGGTAGAAGTTCATGTTGGGCGCGCTTGCCGCCCGCGCCGTCGAGGTGCCGTTGATCGGCCAGGCCGTGCTGCCGAGCACGTTGCCGAAATTGTTGATCGATCGCGCGCTGTACGAAACCGTCACGGTGCGCTGAAGCCCGGAGTCGACGATGGTGATGGTCGGTGACGGGGCCCCGGTCAAGCCAGGAACATTGTTCGCTGTCGACGCGAACACAGCGGTGGCGGCCGACTGCGCCGCGGCATCCGTTTGCAGCAGCATCGCCGGTCTGACCGCCGCAATTGCCGCCGCGTCCGCCGCGGCATCCAGCTGGTTCTTCTTGCGCAGTGCCTGCGTGTAGTCGGTCGCCATGCCCAACAGGTAGATCGACGGTATGGTGGCGAGCGCAAAGATGACGGCCACATTGGCCCTGCGATCTCTGACGAAGCGTTTGACCCAGCCGCGCATCATGAACTTCATCTTGATCACCGGTTCAACAAAGCGATTTGCCGCACACGTCGTGCGACGTTGGGCGGTATTTGGCGCTTCCGGACGTTTTTGGAGATCAAGCCGTTAAGCAATGCTTACGCACGGTTGGTGGAATAACGGGTGCTTCGAGAAAAACTGCAACCGGCTTACACGAAACTTACGATCGCTTACATGAGGCTTACAAAGCCGGTTTTGTCGCCGGATTTGTTGCTAATCGTTGCTGGAGACCCGTAACACCAACAGATTGCCAGATTTGATCTTGCAACTTATTGGTTTCCTCGAAGCAAACCGGCAAACGGCGAGTCCCGTTCACCGTGCCGGTCGAGCGCACTGGTCCGGCCGTCGCCGGGACGGCAGCGGTGAGTGAGGCGCAAGCTGTGCGCCAAACGGACGAGCTACCGATACAGCAACGACGGCCGAAGGTGCCTTACCCGGCCAGCACCGCATCCGCGCCGGTCACGGCCTCGGCGCTCTCGGTCACCGTCTTCTCCAGCGACGGCGCCTGCACCGAGATGTTCTCGGCGAAGAAGCGGGCGAGAGCGACGTAGCGTTGCGGCTCCGCCTCGCCGTTGGCCTTCGCAGCCAGTGCTTCGCCGGCGAGCATGCTGCCGCCGAGCGTCGCGGCGAACAGCCGTAGATAGGGCGTGGCACCAGCGAGGGCATCGTTCGGCGCGGAGGCAAGCCGCTCGAGCAGCCATTTGCTGGTGCGCTCGAGCGCCGCATGCGCGTCGCGCAGCTTGGCGCCCGTGGTGCCGAACGCCGGATCGTTGGAGGTCTCGACCTGCTTGATGGTCGCATCGAGCTCGCCGAGCAGCGCCCACACCGAGGCGCCGCCATTGGCGCCGAGCTTGCGGGTGACGAGGTCGATCGACTGGATGCCGTTGGTGCCCTCGTAGATCGAGGTGATGCGGGCGTCGCGGTAATGCTGCGCCGCGCCGGTCTCCTCGATGAAGCCCATGCCGCCGTGGATCTGCACGCCGAGATAAGCGACCTCGTTGCCGACATCGGTGGAGAATGCCTTTGCGATCGGGGTCAGCAGCGCGCCGCGCGCGGCGGCATCGGCACGCACCGCGGCGTCCTTGGCCCGCACCGAGACATCGAGCGCGACCGCGGTGGCGTAGCAGATCGTCCGCGCCGCGGCCGTCATGCTGCGCATCTGCATCAGCATGCGCTTGACGTCGGGATGCACGATGATCGGATCCATGCCGTCGCCCTTGTGGCCGATCGCCTTGCCCTGCCGTCGCTCCTGCGCGTAGGCCAGCGCCTGCTGGTAGGCACGGTCGGCAATGCCGACGCCCTCGAGGCCGACGCCGAGGCGGGCCTGGTTCATCATCGTGAACATGCAGCGCATGCCTTCGTTTTCCCGGCCGATCAGGAAGCCGATCGCGCCGCCCTTGTCGCCCATCGTCATGGTGCAGGTCGGGGAGGCGTGCATGCCGAGCTTGTGCTCGACGCCGCTCGCATGGATGTCGTTGCGCTCGCCGAGCGAACCGTCGGCATTGACCAGGAATTTCGGCACCAGGAACAGCGAGATTCCCTTGGTGCCCGACGGCGCATCGGGCAGTCGTGCGAGCACGAAGTGCACGATGTTGTCGGTCATATCGTGCTCGCCGTAGGTGATGAAGATCTTGGTGCCCTTGATGCGATAGGTGCCGTCGGGGACCCGTTCGGCGCGGGTGCGCAGCGCGCCGACGTCGGAGCCGGCATTCGGCTCGGTCAGCTGCATCGTGCCGGTCCATTCGCCGGTCACCATCTTCTCGAGATAGATCGCCTTCAGCTCTTCGCTGCCATGGGCGTCGAGCGCCTCGATCGCCGACAGCGTCAACAGGGGGCAGAGGCCGAAGGCGACGTTCGATGCGCTCCAGATCTCGGTGCAGGCGGCGTTGACCGCAAGCGGCAAGCCCTGGCCGCCGAACGCTTCCGGCCCCGACACCGCGTTCCATCCGGCGGCGGCCCAGCGCTGATAGGCATCGGGCCAGCCCGGCGCGGTGGTTACCTTGCCATTGTCCAGCTTGATGCCGTGCTCGTCGCCGACCTTGTTCAGCGGCGCCAGCACGTCGGAGGCGAACTTGCCGGCCTCTTCCAGGACGGCCGCGGTAATATCGCCATCGAAATCGCCGTAATGGCCTGCCTCCACTGCGGCAGTAAGCCCCGCGCCATGATTGAGGGACAGCAGGATATCGTTGATGGGTGCGCGGTAGGTCATGGCGTTACTCCCGACGAGGCGTTTGTAAATTGTCTTCCCATGAAACCACCGGGCTCTCAACTGTCCGAGCGGACATCCCACGGTCAGTTTCGGCCATCGCAACGTCGTCATATAGTAAGGGTGCCGGCATCATCCCGTGGCTTTCGCGCGTTTTCGATCGCCGCCCTGTTGAAATGGCTTGTTGCACCCTATAGACCGGCGTGGCCTTCGACCGGCGCATTGGGGCGTAGCCAAGCGGTAAGGCAGCGGATTTTGATTCCGCCATTCGGAGGTTCGATCCCTCCCGCCCCAGCCATTCTAACGCGTTGATTTATCACGCGATTTTTGATGGTTCTTGGTCTGTGTTCTGAACGTCGCCGCCGGTCGCATTCTGAACGTCTGTTGCTGCTTGGTTCGCAAGCAAGTGCGCATGCCGCTTCCGAGTCGCCGACAGCATGCGGGCTTCGGTCCGCTTGGCATAGCCGGCATAGCTTTCCCTGGTGCGGTGCGCGGATAGGGCGCGGCCCTGTCCCTCGGTTAGTTCCGCCTCCTCCAGTTCGGTCATCCCGCCGTGCCGGCAGGCATCCAGGGTGAACTCCTTGGGCAGGCCGATATCCTTTCTCATTCGCTGAACGATCTTTTGCATGCCCGAGAACGAGTAGGGCCTGAAGACAGGCTTTTGGCCCTCCGCGGCACGACGGTGCCGAGGTATAATCTCCCGCAGGATCATCGGGACACCACGGCGCGTCAGCTTTGCCAGGACCGCCTCAGCCTCCTCATAGAATTTGATGACCTCGCCGGTCGCCTGGCGCTCTTCCAGGGGATGATCGATCACGGCACCGGTCTTGTGGTGTTCGATCCGGATGGTCGGCTTAGGTCCGGTCCGGTATCCGGCCCATTTGATATGGCCGGCGATGACGTTTTCCGGACGCTGAAGCCACTCGAAACAGATGACCGCCGCTGCGGCACATTCGGGCTCGCCGCGCTCGACGCATCCGTGGGCGAACGCATAGACCTGCTCGCGCGTCACTGCGTGCTTCACCAATTTGACCCGGGTCGCCATGGTGACACCCAGCCATGGATTAGGAATGTCCTGTGGAAACTCGACGGGGTGCAGGCGGTGAACAACGCGCCATGCCTTTCGGCAGAGCACGACCAGCTTTTCGGCGGTCCTGAGCCGGTTGCCCTTCCCACCGTTGACGAACGTGTCATACAGCTTGTCGGCGCCGAGTGGCGTCACTGACTTGATTGGCCGGCCGCCGACACGATCGCCGCGCTTGGTCAGCGTGTCGCAGATCTCACGCATGTTCCATTCGTAGTTTCGGCGCGAGCGCGGCTTGACCTTCTCCAGGTATGCTCGGCTCTGTCGATACTCCCTGAAGAGCCAGTCGATCGTACCAATCCGCGGCGCAGCTTCGCTCGCGACCGGGAGCCCCTTGCGGGCATCCATCCATTCATCGAACAGGCCGTTCAACGTTTCGGCCCGGCCACCTTCGCCGCAAGCCTTGGCATAATCGGTGCCCAAAGGCTCATTCGGCACCACGCATCCCATTTTCCGATAGCGGGTTGGGACATTGTAATAGAATGCGGTCCGACCGCTCGCCAGCACCTTCGGGATGACGTGACGAGGCAGTTTCACGCTCACAAATCCGCGGCGAGGTCGCCGGGCACGAGGTCCGGAGCTATCGCCCGGTCCAGATCGTCTCTCAACCACAGCTGGCGTCTTCCCTGCTTGATCCGTGGTTGAGGATACTCGATGCCGACTCGTTTGAGAAACGCTTCGACTGTCGTCTCGCCGCAATATCCTGCTGCGATTGCAGCTGGCATACGACGTGGCCAGGAACCAGCTGGAATGATGGCAGAGCGTTGCATCGCTGAAACCAAGAACGTTGATCTCATCTGAAGAAGATCGTGAGCCGCGACGGGCGTGATGACGGTTGGATGCGCACAGATGAGTTCATCGATGCGTGATCTACGGCTGCGCTGTTGATCGCAATCAAACACGGCGCACCGGAGTTGCTCAATTGCAAGCACAGCAAAGTTGCTGCATCTTCAGCTCAGGTCAGACGCGCTTGCGTTGCCTTGGTATGATTAGTCGCTGTTAGGTCAAGCTGATCATATTCGTGTTACGTCACCGCTTGCGGCCTCCTCGTATCGGCGCGTGCCGCAGCTGCCGCACCGGGCTCTGGTGAACCGAGCCGCGGCGTCTCGGCCAATCGGCTTCGATCTTTCACGTATAGAGAAGAGTATAATGTGTCGCTCGCCGGAGGCACTCGTCCGCGTGCCCCGCCGTCATTGCATGCCGGCGCCGTTATCACTGTCCCGCGCTCGGGTGCCTTGTTGACCGGTCTTGCGACCGCAGTCGCCTCGGTGCCCGCGGTCATTGCATGCCCGCGTCGCTATCACTGCCCTCTCGTCGGCTGCTCCTTGATTTGCTCACGCCTGGCTTGATTGCACTTCCTCTTTGTTGCGCAAGCATTCGCACGCTTGAGAGGATCACCACCGCAATCATCCCGATCACCGCACCTCTGGTGCGATGGTGGACGCTTCGCGTCTCTCTGCTCGAAAGACAGTGGGGAAGGGGCGCTGCCCCTCGCGCGCGCCAGGGTAAAGCGGCGGCTTGCGCCGGCGCCGCCCCGGGTGGTCTCCCCGGTCTTCCGCGCTGTTCTCACGCTGCGGACTACCAAAGGCTTGGCACACGCTTGTGCAGACCCGCTTCTCGCGAAGCGGCCCTCATCGGGCGGGTGATCCCCCTCCGCCCGGGTCGCCCTGGCACTTGCTACCCCCGGTCTCGCCGACGGGCAGGGGCGCAGGCGCGTGGTGCGCCTTGCACCCATGGAAGCAAGAGGAAGAATGATCATGTCGGACAAATCATTTGGAATACCGAGCGGAACCGAGGTTCGCGTTCCGCTCAGCAAGCTCAAGAAGTCGCCCAAGAATGCCCGCAAGACGCCGCACAGCGACGCGGCGATCGAGGCCTTGGCGGCGAGCATCGCCGCCAAGGGCATCCTGCAGAACCTGGTGATTGAACCGGAGGTGGATGGCGAGGGGGCGGCCACTGGGTTCTTCTGTGTGACGATTGGCGAGGGCAGGCGGCTGGCCCAGCTGCTGCGGGTGAAGCGCAAGGAAATCAAAAAGTCCGAGCCAATCCGCTGCGTCGTCGATACCGCCAACGATCCGCACGAGATCAGCCTGGACGAGAATGTCACCCGGGAAAACATGCATCCAGCCGACCAGTTCGAGGCGTTCAGGAAGCTCGCGGACGAGCGCGGCTTTGGCGCGGAGGAGATCGCCGCGCGCTTTGGCGTGACGGCGCAAGTGGTGCGGCAGCGCCTCCGGCTGGGCGCGGTGTCCCCACGCTTGATCCAGCTGTATCGCGATGGCGATCTGACGCTGGAGCAGGTGATGGCCTTTGCCATCACCGACGATCAGGCTCGGCAGGAGGCGGTCCATGAGCGTTTCGCCTGCGACTGCGATCCCAGCACGATCCGTCGTCTGCTCACCGAAACTCATGTTGCCGCAACAGATCGCCGGGCGCGTCTTGTCGGGCTCGAGGCCTATACGGAAGCGGGCGGCACGATCCTGCGGGACCTCTTCACCGAGGATCGCGGCGGCTATCTGGAGGACGTCTCGTTGCTCGATCTCCTGGTGACGGCAAGGCTCGGCCGCGAGGCTGATACTTTAAGGGCGGCCGAGGGATGGAAGTGGGCGGAGCCCCATGTCGACTTCCCGCACGCCCATGGCATGCGGCGGACTTACCCGCATCCGGTCGAGCTTTCGGCGGAGGATCAGGCCGCCCTTGAGGCGGTCCAGAGCGAGTTCGACCGGCTGACCGAGCAGCATCAAGCGGCCGAGGAGCTGCCTGACGAGGTGGATGCGCGGTTCGGCGAACTGGAGACCGAAATCGACCGGCTGGACGCCAAACGGCAGGCCTACGATCCCGACGACATCGCGCGCGGCGGCGCATTCGTGGTCCTCAATCATGACGGTAGTGTCCGGGTCGAACGCGGATTTATCCGCCCCGAAGACGAGCAGCCCCACGGCGAAACCGGGCAGGAGGGCGATGCGCAGGCACCGGACGGAGAATGTGGCGAAGATGATCAGGACCCTCGCGATGGTGAAGACGAGGACAGCGCCGGTGACGAGGAGCAGCCGCTCTCCGACATGTTGGTTCGCGACCTCACTGCGCATCGCACCTTGGGGCTGCGGCTCAATCTGAGTGAGCAGCCGGACGTCGCAATCGTTGCGGTGACGCACGCGCTCGCCGCCCAAATCTTCTATCTCGGGGCCAACGCGCATGTGGTCGGCATCCAGCCGGTGAAGATCGATTTGGCCGTGCATGCGGTCGGAATCGAGGACAGTGCGGCCGGCAAAGCGTGGTCGGATCGCCATGCCAATTGGGCGAGACAGATGCCCAAGGACGTCGGCCGGCTGTGGGATTTTGTGGTCGAACTCGACCACGACAGCCGCATGTCCCTGTTCGCGCATTGCGCGGCCTTGACCGTCAATGCGGTCAAACTGCCGTTCGACCGGAGGCCGCGCGCGCTGGCGGCAGCCGGGCATTTGGCCGGGGCCGTAGCCCTCGACATGACCGGATATTGGCGGCCGACGGTCGGCAGTTATCTCGGCCGTGTCACCAAGGCGGTCATCCTTGAGGCCGTCCGCGAGGGCGTCAGCGCGGAGGCCGCCGAACGCCTGTCGGGCTTGAAAAAGGCCGAGATGGCGGCATCCGCCGAGCAGTTGCTGGCGTCAACCGGCTGGCTCCCGGCGCTGCTGCGAACGGCCAGGACGGAAGATCAGGCCGATGCGCCAGACATGGCGCAAGACCATGATCTGCGTTCGCAAGCTGCCGAATAAATGCTGAGCCGGGGCCGCAACGATGGCCCCGGCATACTCTAATTTTGCGGCCGCGCACCTGACGGCGCGCGGCCGGTTTAGAGGAAGTGAAGCGGCGAAGACTCGCGCCGGCCCTCCCTCAAGGGCGGGCCATGATCTATCCGAACTACGTCGTCCGCCGCACCCCAGCTGACGGCGTCCCGCCTCCCTTTTGCAGAGACGAGGCCGTCAGGCTCACGGTCCTGATCATGTCCGGACCTCGCGTATCGAGAGCGCAGGCGGGCGGATAATTCTAGCGGCGCCGTCGTTTCCCTTGCCCGAACATGCAGCCAGTTCGCCGCGCTTTGCCTTGCGCACCGTGCTCGCGATTGATGCGCAGGCGCTGACTTTCTTTCGATCAATCCCGCCGTTCTGCGATGCTGCGAGGGCGCTGGCAGCCATGGCAATCCCGTCAGTTCGCTCATTGGCTCGCGTCCAACGCACCCTCGAATGGGCTGATCAGGCCCGAGGGACGGCAAGGGCCTCGATCGCCTTCCCGCAACGGCTCGCGCCTGCTTTTTTCCCCTGCCGCCAAGCGCGGCATTCCTCGCGCGAAGTCAAAAAAGCAGGCTTTCGCCGTCCTCCGCTGGCGCTCCGGGCCCAAGGGCTGCGGGCCGATCGCTCCCCGGGCCACGGACAGCCATCGAGGCTGCGATGGTCGCGGCCCGAGCAACAGAGGAAGATTACCATGGCTACCATCGGCACCTTCACCGCTTCGGACAACGGCTTAGGTCATGTGCTGAGAAGTGTCCTTTAGCGGCATTGCCTGAGAGCCTGGCACGCAGACGTCCGAGTCAAGCGTTCCCGCAGCGTAGCGAGGACAACGCTTGACGCGGCGGCGACACGACAAGCTATTTGAAGGGGTGCAGGCGAAGTCCTGCACCTCTGCCACGTGGCGAACGGGAGAGCGCGAGGGGAACCCCTCGCATCTCAAGGAAGACTCGCGCCGAAGGCGCTCCGTGTATCTTTTATTCGCGTGCTGTCATCTGTCAGTTTCATCGACACGGTAAGCACTTGGGCGATGTCGATGTCCTCTTGCACCTCCGGGTGCTTCGTCACCGGAGAGCAGGATGGTTTCGATTGTACGGGCAGTGCCCGGTGTTGAAGGGATTCCGGCAGGCTTCCCCATCTTGCTCGACGCGCAGATGTCGATTGTCGAACCTGCCTTCGGCTACCTGATCGAACTCGCCACCATTCCCGGCCGCTCGCATGCGATGGAGACGCTGAGGACGTATAGCGAGCACCTGCATGACTGGTTCGACAGCCTGGAGCAGAGCGAGCTGGACTGGCGCCTCGCCGATGAGGGAACGATCGCCGGCTACCGGAATCGGATGCTGGCAACGCCGAGCCCTCATACCGGGCGACCTTATGCCCGGTCCACCGTGAACGATCGTATCCGGACGGTCTGCCGCTTTTATACATGGGCGCATCGACGCGGTCTGATCGAAGCATTGCCCTTCGACTACGTTGAGGTGTCGCTCCGCTCAGTGCGTCGTCAGGGCATGCTGGCGCATTTGCATCATCGGCCTGCGACCGTGATGGCGAACACTCTGACGGTTTCGGAGGTTGAACGTCTGCCGCGACCGCTGCGCGTCGATCAACTCCAATCGCTTTTTCAGCATCTTTCGTCGCCCTATGACCTGATCGCCGAATGGGCTTTGGCCACGGGCATGCGCCGCAAGGAACTATGCGGCTTGCAGCTCCATCAGGTGCCGGATGTTGCTCACGTGGACATCGACGTGGACCCACTCGTCGGAATGCCGCTGACCGTGACCAAGGGCGACCGGCCGCGCACCGTCTATCCGCCGCTGCGGCTGATCGACCGAACCCACTGGTATGCAGGAGAACAGCGTGCGGCGCTGGTGAAGCTCCGACGCAGAACCCGCCCCGGTTATCGGCCGTCATCAGCGCTGTTCCTCAACAGCAACGGCGATCCCGTGTCGAGAGCGAGGTTCTCCGCTGCGTTCAGCACGGCCTTTCAGGCGGCAGGGCTGACAGGATCGGGCCATTGGTTGCGCCATACATTTGCGATGACCATGCTCGTGCGCCTGCAGAAGCAGGCGGCGACAACACCAGATCTCAATCCGCTGAAGATTGTGCAGGTCCTGCTCGGACACGCCTCGATTCAGTCAACGGCAATCTATCTGCGCTGCGTCGAACTTCATGCCGACACGCTCGCCGAGAGCCTGGCCTATCTTTACGGCGAGTTGGTGCCTCATGGCCGCGCGTAAAAGGAAGTCGATCAATCGGCGCATCACGGTTGCGGCGCCGGACAATGCGGCAACTGACCTCATCACCGATAAGGTCATATTCACCGATGCCGGAGGTCGGCCAATCCAACGGTTCGACCCCGAGCAGCTTTCCGGCCTGCCTGCCGACCTGCGCGGGCTCATGGTCCAGGCTTTCCGAGAGCATGGCGTCGGCCAAAGGCCCACGACCCGCCGAACGACCTGGGCAGCGATCCTCCGCTTTGCCCGCTACGTTGTCGACGATGAGACGATTAAGACGGCGGCTGATGTCGATACCGCCGCGCTCGGCCGCTACGTGCTCTGGCTCAAGGCGCAGTCGACCTCCCGCGCGCCGCGCGGTGCGCATGCCACGGCCTTCAATACATTTCGGCCGCTCCTCGCATGGTGCCAGCGCAATCGACCTGGAACGCTCGCACGCGATCTTGAGATTCCCTGGAATCCCTTTCCCGGCAGGCGAATGCATCAGCAACCGCGCCGGCGGCTGCCGTCCGATCAGATCAAGGCGATCCTCAGCGCCTGCTACGAGGAGATCGACGAGGTCTGGGCCCGGTTTCAACATGGGCAGGATGTCATCCGGCGCACCGAGCTTCCGCCCAAGATACTGCGCGGTCAGGGGCTCGATCGATGGATTTGGCGGATCAGCCGCATCGAGGACGGTCGCATGCCCGACAGGGCTGTTCTCGAAGAACACGGGATCAAGTCCGCCACGCTCGTCAAGTCTTGGGGCGGCTATCGCACCATCACGCAGTATTTTCACATCACTACCGATACGCTCGTTCCGTTCTTTCTGGCGATCGCCATCCAGACCGCCGCCAATCCCGATCCGCTGCGTCATATCCGTCGCGACTGTCTCATCCCGCATCCGCTCGACGAGCATCGCGTGATCATCGACTGGAACAAGGCCAAGACCAATGCGCGTCTCCAGAAGGCGCAGCGCCGCTCGTTCGATCGGCGTCGACGATACGCCGCGCCGAACCTGATCGCGATGATGCTGGCCCTGACTGAACCGCTTGTTGCAGATGCTTCGCCCATGCAGCAGGATCGGCTATTTCTGACGCGCAGCATCTATACCGAGTCCACCCGCCATTCGCTTCGTAGCCGCACGGAGGTGGTCGAGCATTCCGTCCTCAGGCGCGCTATCCTCCGATTCACGAAGCGCGCCAACCATCGCATCGATGAGTGGAACGCGGCACATCCCGACAGCACGCGTTCCCGGATCGCCGGCTTTGCGCCCGCTTTGTTTCGCGGCACTGTCGCAACCGAACACTATCGCGCCTCCGGCGGCGATATTCTCGTGGCCCAATCGATCCTCAATCACGCCAACGCCGCGACGACCGAGACGTATCTCAAGAGCGAGGAGACGACACGCTTACAGCGCCAGACGATCGCTCGCTTGCAAGACCTGATGATCGCATGGGTGCGCGGGGACAAGCCTATAGGCGCGCCGTTGCGGCTTGGCCAACGTCGTGGCACCGCTTCCTTCGCCCATGATTGTCTCGCGCCGGTCATTCCTGGTCGAGATGGCGCCGAGCGCCTGTGCCCGCATTTTGGCGGATGCCTTGCGTGTCCCGGTCTCGTGATCCCGATCGACCCTGAACATCTGGCGCGTATCCTCGCCGCCATCGATCGGTTCGAACAAGCCCGCAACCGGCTCGACCCCCAACGGTGGAATCTCCTCTACGCGCCGTCGTGGCGGATTCTCACCCAGGACATCCTTCCGGATTTCCCGGCTGCGATGCATGAGGCCGCGCGTGCGCTTGCCAACGACATGCCCGCCCTGCCGGAGCTGGAGTAATCATGCTGCTCCAAGCTGATCCCACGCATGACGTTGATCCGCCGCAGAAGGTTTCGGCAGAGTCGCTATGGTCGGACCCGCAATGGCATCTCGATGGCCTGCGATCCGACCTGCGGAGATCGCAGCTCCAGATCGATTGGGATTTCGAACTGCCAGACGGCAGCCGCTTCACAGACCCATGTTGGGGCCGCTGGCTGGAAGATGCGCGCATCTTTTTGTGGTCGCTTCGCCTCGATCCGCCGCCAGGCAGGCGGCACGCCCGCGCGAGAACCCTTGTTGCCGCGGCCGTCAAGCTCCGCATCCTGATCCGATGGATGGCTGGCCAAGCAATGCGCAGCTTCGGCGACCTCGATCGCGATGCCGCCGCCCGGTTCATGCACGACATTGCCGGGCGACGAAGACACAATGGCGCGCTGATCAGACCTGGGACCCGTCACGACTACGCCAACCTTTTGCTCGCCCTCTACCAGCAACGGCGCAAGCTCGCATGCCCACCACCAGAGCACCCGTTCGACGAAGACCGCGTAGGCGCTCATTCCGGATTCAGCCGCCATACCGTGCAGCGCCTGCCATTCACGCCCGATGCCATCGCCGTGCCGCTCGTCTCGGCCGCGATCCGACTCATCGGACAGCCGGCCGATGACGTGATCGCACTACGCGACCAGGCCGTGCCGTTTCGCATGGATGATCAAAGTCGCTCCTTCTTCGTTCACCGGCAGGCCGTCCGGGCACTCGTGTCTTCATTTCGGTTTTCCACGATCGAGGGCGAGAACGTGCCCTGGCATCCGCCGTTGACGCGAACGAGGCACCTGCGCGGGCTGATCAATCGCATCCAGGAAGCTTGCTTCGTCACCATTGCCTATCTGGTCGGCGCAAGAGCCTCGGAGATTCTGACGCTCAATGCTCACTGCGTCGAGGAGCATCCGTCCGCAGATAAGACGGAAGCCTTTGCTTATCTCCGCGGCCGGATATTCAAGACCGCCGGCAACGATGCCGGCGTGCCGCACCTCTGGCCAGCGCCGCCGCCCGTTCTGCGTGCCGTCGACGTCTTGCGCCGTCTCTCAGAACCCTTGCGCGCTCAGAGCGGCCGGTTGGACCTGTGGCTCTCCATCGCCGGGAACGGCATCATCGATCGCCGCGTGCCGGAGGTCCCAACGGGCAGTTCTCTCGTTATCCGTCTGAACGAGAGATTTGCGGCTTTCATCGACATGCCGCTCAACGACGATGGAACGCCTTGGCGTCTGACCACGCACCAAGGCCGTAAGACCTTTGCCCGCTTCGTCGGCAAGCGCGACCGCACCGGCCTTCATGCCTTGCAGCATCATTTCGGGCATGTGACCCGCATTATGACCGACAGCGCCTATGTCGGAACAGATTTTGATCTCGGCGAACTCGTCGATGCGCAAACACTCGACGAGACGCGATCTGCGCTCGAGGAGTTGCTCACCGCGTCGCGTCTTGGCGGCAAGGCGGGGCGCATGCTGTCGTCGCGGTCGCGCTTCCGCGGCCGGACCCGCGACGGCGAACTCGCCGGCTATGTCGATTTCCTCATCGAGGAGAGCGGCATGCGGCTCGGCGTCTGCGACTGGGGGTATTGTGTCTATCGCGTCGAGTCCGCCGCTTGCATGGGGGACGAACGCGGTCCGAACCCGCTGTGGCGCACCGAGAGCACCTGCATGAGCTGCGCTAACTTCGCAGTCACTGAGCGGCACCGCCCGGTCTGGCAAGCGCGCCTTGATCGCAACATCGCTTTGGTCGCCGACGATCGACTCGATGCATCGAGCATCGCTCTCGCCAGAACGCGCATTGCCGAGTGCGAGCGTGTCCTTTCCGATCTTTCCGCTACAGGAGGAGCCCATGCCGAAGATGACGGCCGCAAACCCACTTGATCGGCGCGTGCAAGCGACAGCCGAGAAGCTGCGCGCTGCCCTCGACCGCCTGGCCCGCAGCTCCGTGGGGTCTCCGATGATCGAACGGCAATTGACCGTCGCAGCTCTCGCGAGGGAGGCGCGCGTTGGACGTAATGCCATCTACGCCAATCACCGCGATATCCTCGACGAGCTGATCCGCGTCCGTCAGCAGCGGCGGGCTCCTGATCGGATCGCCGCCGTCGCCGAGAAGGCCGCCGAACAACGCATCGCCGTCGATATTATGCAGGGTCAGCTTCGCCAGCTCGCGACCGAGAATGCCGGACTCCTGCGGCGCGCGACCGAAGCGGAACGCCGTGCCGACAGGGCCGAGCACCGCATCGCGCAGTTAACGAAGGAGCTTGATCACCGTCGTCGCCCCCAGTTGCTACGATCGTCGGTCGGTGAGCACGGAGAGGGTCGATGATGATGTCGTTTCCCGCCCAGCCTTCTTGCCGCACGATGCACCGATAGCTCGTTGCCGGACGAAGCTGGATCATGTCGTCCTCGCAGCTTCTCGGATGACGAGGGTGGCCAATGCGCAGGAAGTGTCTCGATAGTCCGTCAGACCGTGGTCGTTGGTGTTTCTATGCCGTAAGCCAGAGTCTCTCCTTCGCAGGGCTGTCCAGAAGTGCGTCCATTGCGGCCTTTCTTGCTGGCGTATCTCACACCGCGTTCGGCTGCTGCGCAGCCCGCCCTCGTTCCCGCAACAGCGCGATGACGACCTTCTTCCCCGCCGTGCTCGGCTAACGCCTCCGCGCGGCTTCCTCGCGAGGCAAGAAGCTCGTCCCTGCGCCGCCTTCCACTGCGTTTCAGCCCTTCGGGTGCGGGCCGGTCGCCCGGTGTTTTCCGATCGCCATCAAGGCCGCGATGGTCGCGACCTGATACAGCAAAGGAGAAGACCTATGGCTCAGATCGGTACGTTCACCCGCAACGAAGACGGTTCGTTCGCCGGAGTCATCAAGACCCTCAACCTCAGCGTCAAGGCTCGCCTGGTCGTCGCCGAGAAGGACAGCGAGAAGTCGCCCGACCTCCGCGCGCTCGTCGGCAACATCGAGATCGGGGCTGCCTGGAAGAAGGTCGCCAAGGAGACGGGCCGGGAGTATCACTCCCTCAAGCTCGACGATCCGAGCTTCCCCGCTCCGATCTACGCAAGCCTCGTGGAGAACGAAGACGGCTTCGCTCTCATCTGGTCGCGCTGAAGCGCTCAACCATCGACGCGGCGCTCCATCACGGGGCGCCGCGATCGCGCTAAAGGACATCTCGGAAGTGTCCTCCAGCAAATAACGAAGCAAACACCGATGCTTCGTTTCAGAAGGACAGTTGACGGCTGACCTAAAACGGCTATACCGGCTCGATCAAGACCCTGACGCTGAACATCAAGGCCAAGTTCACGGCATCCGAAAAGGACAACGACAAGGCTCCCGACTACCGCATCTTCGCAGGCTCAACCGAGTTCGGCGCCGCCTGGAAGAAGACCGTCCGCGACAGCGACCGCGAATATCTCTCGGTCAAGCTCGACGATCCGAGCTTCCCGGCTCCGATCTACGCCTCGCTGGTCAAGGTCGAAGGTGAGGAGGGTTTCAGCCTGATCTGGTCGCGCCGCAACGGCGATTAAGCTCGACGGATCATCGGCCCCGCCTCTTCGTAGGCGGGGCTTTTTTGCGTTCTTGCGCCGCTTTGAACGGAGCAGTGGAGCATTATTGTGCTCAAAGGAAGGGCCTCGCCACCTGCAAAAATGCGATCGATCCGAGGGATTTTGACGCAGTATTTTTTGAGCTGATCGCTCGTAGTTCGAGTCGGATCGAGCTCGGATTTTCGATGTCTGGGGATGAAGTTGCGACGTTCTCACGAAGAGAAATTGCGTTTCCGCGATCGCTTTCATAGCTCGAATTGCCCTTCGTTTTTCCAGCGAAGGGCTCGCCGCTATGCCGCTCCGGGAGCATTGTCACGGCAGAGAGAGGAAGCTTGAGCGAACTGAACGTGAAGAATAGGAGAGCGCAAGATAAAAGCACTAGCGCCTAAGGGTCGCTAAGTGATTGTCTGCACATCCAAGACTTGTCGCTAGTCGCGCGCAAGGTGTCGCTACGATGCGGTAAGCCCTTTGACTTGCTGACGATGCACGTCGGTATCAGATCTCAACTGCTTCTAGTTGCCTTGAGTGCAGCGGACTGAGCAACGAGATCTGTCGAAGAGTTTCTTACGGTCTTTGTATCGAGTACGAAGCCATGCTGCGGTTTCGTGAACCGCAACGCACCTCGGCCATTCTGTTAGGCGGTCTTGTAAAAGCCTCAAACGAGCCACGCGCGGCCTTGCGTCGACGTTCCGCGGTGGTCCATGGCGTGGGCTTCGGAGGTGCGCGTCACGCGAGCATGTTACCGCGCCCAGGCGGCCAAGCACGCCGGCCGCAACCGAGTGCTCTCCGAAACCAAATCTCAAGGATGAGACGATCGTCGCGGCTTAGGCAGCCCGCGTTTCCACGCCGAGCGAGCGCAGCGCAGCCCAATAGCCGGGATAGGTCTTGCCCACGCACTCGGGGTCCAGAATGACGATCCCGCCGATCCTGAGCGCCGCGAGCGCAAAGCTCATGGCGATGCGGTGGTCTTCGTAGGTCTCGATGTGCGTCGGCAGAGTCTGGCCGGCGAGCTTGGGATCGGAGGCGACGGTCAGGTCGTCGCCCTCTTCATAGCCGAGGCCGGGCCGGATGCGCGATAGCTCGGTCGCGAGCGCGCTGACGCGGTCGCACTCCTTTGCTCGCAGATTGGCGATCCCGGTGAAGCGCACCGGCGCGGCCGGAGCCGAAATGCCCGCGACCTTCGACCATCACCGGCGGGCAGCCGGTGGGAGCGCTGGCGGCAATGCCGAGGGAGTGCATCGCGGTCACCAGCGGCCCGATGGGGCGCTTGCGCATCACCTCGTCGCCGTCGACCGTTACCGTCCCGTCGCAGAGTGCCACCGCCGCCGTGAGAAAGCGGGTGGCCGTTCCGGCGTTGCCCAAGAACAGCGGCTCGTCCTGCGCCTTCAGGGCCCGCGCGCTGGTGACGACGAAACTGGTTTCGTCCGGCTCGTCGACCAACACCATTTGCTGGAGCGCCGCCGCCATCAGGGATGTGTCTTTGGACTTGAGGGTGCCGGTGAGACGGCTTGTGCCGCGGGCGAGGGCCGCCAGCAGCAATGCCCGATTGGTGATCGACTTGCTGCCGGGCGGCGTGACCCGCCCAATGAGTAGGTGCGTGGGCGGTGTGATGGCGAGCGAGGGCGAGGACATGGGAGCGCCAGCGGCATACGATTGTCGCCAGCGCAAGCAGTCGTCTCCCTCCTCCTCGCGGGAAGGGATCAACGGTGGGCACCGGTGACTTCAACAGCGACGGCTACAACGACATTCGTTTGACGCAACGCCGCTGGCACCCCCAGGGGATCGACAACTTAAATGCCGATGGCAGATTAGACGTCGTCTAGCGCAGCATCGACGGCATGACGGTTGGGAGATGAAGGGTGGCACTAAGCTCGCCATAAGCAGCCCGGAAGCGTTGCAACGTTAGCGCACAAAAAACAAAGTCCGCGTCAAGATCGTTCCGGCGTTCACAGCGTGCACGCCACGACCGTCTCGGCCTTGCGTTACTGCCGGACCCGCCGCCGCTCCGCCGCTCCCCAGCGAGGAGTAGGAAGGTGGCGAATACGGCGACCGCGCTGTCGCGGTGGCCGTAGCGGCCACAGCATGCAGCGCGACCCGCTCCGGCTTCATCCCCGCGGGCTGTGGCTCCGCTTCCACCATTCTAAGGGATTCGGCGGATGACCTAATCCGATCCATGCTTAATGACCTCGTGCAGAAGAGCTACGGAACGCTCAAGCCGTTCTAATAACGATCCCAAATCCGCCGCGCTAATCCCCTCCAGCCTCAAATTTTCGACTGAGAATGACTGGGCAATGAGTTGGTCTATTGGCTCGGCTTTGGACGTCAGGTCCGCGACACCGCTGAGGGTAGATCGAATATATCCGTCCGGCGTAATCGTTGTCGCAAGCGCCAGATTGGCCACGATCGCCGTCTCAGCGATCGCCGCCGGAAGTTCTACATTGCAAAGAATGCTTCCTGTTGCGCGAATGCGGTAGCCCGCGCGGTAAGTCGAAGGGCCCAAGGGGCCCGCCTCGCCGAGTTCCCAAAACGCTTCCACCTTATCAGTGGTTGGACACTCGGGGGCTGAACTGTCATGGCGGAACGCAGTGTCGCGGGTGGCCAAGTTTCTATCCCTTGGAACGTGCATTTCGATAACGCTATCGATGTAGACGATAGTCAACATTTGTGGCTGAAAATGGGACTCAGAGTCCGTGGATCGATAGTCTGCTGCGACGTTCTTTGGGCCCATGACGCCCGGGAAGAACGATTTTGGAATAATTGGGGTGGTGGCCGACAACGTTAGGGCGCTTCGGAAGGCGGCTGAGCTCTCGCAGGAGGAGTTAGCCCATGAGGCGGGGGTGGATCGGACCTACATTAGTCAGGTCGAACGCCGCCAAAGAAACGTGACAATCGTGGTCCTGGCGAAAATCGCAACAGCACTGAACGTGACCCCGGACAAGCTGCTGATCGTACCCTCATCTCGGCGAAGAGGTCCCTAATCTAGCAATAATTTGCATTTGCCCGGGACGCATGACCACTACAGGACAGCTCGTCAGGCTCATAACCTGAAGGTCATAGGTTCAAATCCTATTCCGGCAACCATTCCCTACGCTATAGCGGCCAGCGGTATTCAAAACCACGATTTCTTACGACGAAGTACTACGATGAACAGCGGTTAAATACTCGCCTGCCGAAGTCGATCGGAAGCGCGATGGGTCATCAATCGTGCGACGGAACGTTAGGCCGTTGCGACGCCTGACCCCACGTCATAGTGCCCATCTCACTATGAAATTGAAAGACGAAGGTTGCTTCAGCCGAGGTGACGGAGACCTCGACGTTAGGCATCGAATGGAAGCGATTTAGCGGAGAATTTTTATTGCTCCCAAGCTAAGCTGTAGCACTTTTCTGTTCCAAATAGGCTTTGAGCATTCTGCGCGCGTCAGCGCTACGTTTCGCGCGCCAAGCAGGATCCTTCAAGTCGAAATCAAATTCGTTCGAAAGCGTGTGGACGTTGGCTAGGTGGAACTGGCTCAGTGCCGCGATCATGACGTAAAGCCGCAAGGGATCGATGTCTGTAGCAAGTCGGCCCTCAGCGACGCCCCGGATGAGCAGACGTTTCGTCATAGAGAGCACCGGCGAGGACATCTCGTGGATGCGAGGCGACTTCTTCATGTAGCGCGCCTTCATGAGATTTTCGGCACGCAGCAGACTTACTAGGTCGAGGTTGCGTTCGAAGTGCCCGTTCATGAAATCGAACAGTTTTAAAAGGCCCTCCAGCGGATCGAGATGCTCGACGTCGAGCGTGAGTTCCTCGGTGCGCAATGCGCCGAGCGCGCTCTCCAGCGTCGCCACATAGAGCTCGGACTTGCTGCCGAACTGCTCGTAGATCATCCGCGGGTTGGTATTGGCCTTCTTGACGATACGGGTGATGCGGCCGCCGGCATAGCCGTGCGTCGCGAACTCTGCGGTCGCCGCGCGCAGGATCTCGGCACGATTTTGCTCGGCCGAGCGGCGCGGACGCCGTCGCGGCTTGTCGTCGACATCAGTGAGCGCTGGCAGGCGGGCGGTCATGTCGGGTTCTTGTTGCTCAAGAGGGAGGCCCACGGAGTAGCGAGGTCGAGCAGCGCGCGGTCGCAATTCGCGCCGGCCACGATTGATAGACCAACGGGACAGTCGTCGACCTGTGCGGCTGGCAGCGTCAGCTGCGGCAAGCCGCCGTGGCCCGCAATCGCCGTCAGTGTCAGAGCACGCAGATAGAATGCGCCGATTTCTTCGCCGGAGGCGTCTTTGCGCAGCGCAATGCAAGGTGCAGTCGGGATGATGAGGCCGATGCCGTTGGCGAGCTCTGTACAAACGCGCGCCGCGAAGGCCGCGCGGCGCGGGTTGAAGCGCGCGACGTCGGCTTCGGTAATGGTCGCCGCATCGGCAAACCGTGGCGCCATCGCCGGACCGAATGCCGGCTTGGTCGCGGCGATCCAGGGACCGAGTTCGTGCCAGATCTCGGCACCTTGCAGCACGCGATAGCATTCGAGCCATTCGCTCTCCTCGCCGTTGAATAGCGAGATCTCGCTTTCGACGCCAAGGTCCGCGCAGACGCGGCTCAGCGATGCCGCGACATCGGGACCGGCCAGCGCGAACGTATCCCGGACCAGAACGAGCTTGCGGATCGGGGAGGGCGCGACCCGCGGCAACAGCACGTCGCCGACAGCGGAAAGCGTCGCCATGTCGCGCGCGAACCAGCCAACCGTGTCATAGGACGGCGCGAACGGGATCACGCCGGTGAGCGGGATCGCATCATGGGTCGGACGGAAGCCGTACAGGCCGCAAAAGCTTGCGGGCACGCGCACCGATCCGCCGGTGTCGGTGCCGAGCGCGAAATCGACCATGCCTGCGGCCAACGCCGACGCCGAGCCTGAGGAGGAACCGCCGGGAATCCGATCCGGGCAGGCCGTATTCAATGGCGTGCCGTAGTGTGCATTCACGCCCTCGAGGCTGAAGGCGAGCTCGTCGGTGATGGTCTTGCCCGATAGCGCCGCACCCGCAGCCAGCAAACGCTCGACCACCGGGGCCGATTGCGTTGCGGGCTTATGCGTCCTCAGCCAATCGGGGTTGCCGCCTCCGGTGACATGGCCGGCGACATCGATCAGGTCCTTCACGGCGAAGCTCAAACCGCTCAGCCTGCCTTCGGCGGTCGGCGGCAGCATCGCACGCGGCCCGGGCACGAATGCGCCGGTCCCGCTCTGGTCGTTCTCTCGCATCGTATCGCTTGACGTCACCCGGCGCGCTTGCCGAGGGCTGCGATGATCGCGTTTGAATCCGTGACGAAGCCGAAGCACTTCTTGACGTTCCAGACCGTGGCTTCGGTGCAGAAATCCGGTGACGACGTCGCGCAGCAATCTTCCACGAGCAGGCAGCCATAACCGAGGAAATTGGCGTCGGTCAGCGAGTGCAGCACGCATTGATCGGTGTTGACGCCGGTGAACAGGATCGACTTGACGCCGAGATTGCGCAGGATGCTGTCGAGCGGCGTGTCCCAGAAACCGCTGATGCGATACTTGTCGACCTTGATGTCGTCCTTCTCCTGCGGCAGTTCGTGGACGATCGCGGCGGCCCAGGAGTCCTTTTCCAGTACGCGCGCGCCGCTGCCGGGCAGGGGATCGCCGAGGCCGGTGCCGGTGCCCTTCGGCTTGTAGAGATGGATCTGGTTCGGCGGCATGTTGGCGAGATCCGGCCGGTTGCCCCAGTTTACCCAGATCACGGGCACGCCAGCCTTGCGCAGCGCCGGCAATAGTTTCTGCAGAGGCTCGATCGGCTTGCGGTCGGGACGATAGTCGCCGCCGATATGATCGACCCAGCCGTCCTTGGTGCAGAAATCATTCTGCATGTCGATGACGATGATCGCGGTGCGCAACAGATCGACCGTGACGTTCTGCGGCGCGCTAGCGATGGTGACCGGCACCGGCGTCGGTTGCGGCATCGCCATGTTGACCTCGGTCTCGGTCGCATACCAGGCGAATTGCCGCCCGAGCCCGAGCTGACCCCCGGCATCCGACGCGACGCGCTGTTCACTCGCTTTCATGATGTCCTCCTGTCGTCGCCGGTCACGGCGCGGATTTGATTGCGATGCGTGTTGCAACCTTTGCTGCGACGCGTGCGTCGGCGTCACCACTCGCGATTGCAAGTTCGCTGCCAACGTTAATTCGCAAGGAAATTCAACGCGCGTGCGAGGCCACTGGCTACGTCTTGCCCATGAATCCGACAACTGCCCGCGAGGTGTGGATAAAAAGTAAGCATTTGTTTGTTTTGGCTTGTCTTTGAAATCGAAATCAATTGAAAAATCAATAAGATGACATGCTGGCACGGCCCTTGCTGCTGAGAATCCGCTGGACGAATTTCAACTCAGTATGAGGGGTTTTTGATGAGGTCACGCCGTTTGATTTTGCAGGGCGCGCTGATGGCCGGCGCATTGGCGCTGTCGTCGACGCTGGCTTACGCCGATCCGCTGAAGGTCGGGATTCTGATCCCGGGTTCGAAGTCGGACAAGGGCTGGATGGAGTCGTCCTATGACGGCTTGATGGCCGCCGAGAAGAAATACGGCGACAAGATCCAGGTGCAGATGATCGAGAACATCAACTATGCCGACATGGATCAGGCGCTGACCAATCTCGCCAGCAAGAACGAGCTCGTGATCGGCGTCGGCGGCCAGACCCAGGCCTCGGTCTACAAGATCGCCAAGCGTTTCCCGAAAGTTCACTTCTCGATTGTCGGGGGCAATGACGGAGAGAGCGCGCCGAACGTCGCGGGCTATGACGTGAAGCAGGCGGAGATCGCCTACGTCGCGGGCGCTGCGGCTGCGATGCTGTCCAAGACGGGCGCCATCAGCTATGTCGGTGGGCTCGAAATTCCCTCGATCGTCAATGCCGGCAAGGAGTTCGGTAACGGCGCGAAGTCGATCAACCCGAACATCAAATACACCGAGAACTACACGGGCGATTTCGACGACGTCGCCAAGGCCAAGGAAGCGACACTCGCCGCGATCGCGCAAGGCGCCGACATCCACTACCACATCCTCAATCTCGGCCTGCGCGGCATGGAGCAGGCGGCGAAGGAGAAAGGCACTCACATCATCGGCAGCTACACTGATCGCTGCGGCACCGACCCGCTCTACGTCGCCTATTCCATCACCGGCACCGGCTACCAGGTGCAATTTGCCATCGACGAGGCAGTGAAGGGCACCTGGCAGGCTGGCTACAAGGAGTTCGGCCTGAAGATGGGCCCCGAGGCCTCCAGCATGGTGATCTGCGGTGCGACAGCCGAGCAGAAGGCCAAGCTCAACCAGATCATGAAGGATCTGCTCGACGGCAAGGTCAAGGTGCTGAAGGGTTGATTGCCGATGGCAAGTACGTTGCCGGCACCGGCTGAGGCTGTGGCCGAACCGCTTCTTGCGCTCTCGCAGCTCACGAAGCGGTTCGGCAGCTTCACCGCGTTGTCGGATGTCTCGCTCGATCTCCGTCCCGGCGAGGTACATTGCATCCTCGGCGAGAACGGTGCTGGCAAGTCGACGCTGTGCAATCTGATCTTCGGCGTGCACCAGCCCGATAGCGGCGCGATGCAATATCGCGGCGGCCCGTATCGGCCGTCAGGCCCTGCGGACGCCTTGGCGCAGGGCATCGCGATGGTGCACCAGCATTTCAGCCTGGTCGGCGACATGAGCGTTGTCGACAATGTTCTGCTCGGGCGCCAGCGCGGCATCCTCGATCGCAGGCAATGCGCCCGGGATCTCGAGAAGCTGGCTGCCGAATACGGCCTGCCGCTCGATCCATTGGCGAAGATCGACGATCTCTCGGTCGGCGAGCGGCAGCGGGTCGAGATTGTCAAATGTCTGATCCGCGATCCCCATCTTTTCGTGCTGGACGAGCCGACAGCGGTGCTGCTGCCGGATGAAATCGCGGCGCTGCTCGACGTCTGCCGTCGGGTCGCGGCTGGCGGTCGCGCGGTGGTGCTGGTGACGCACAAGCTTGCCGAGATCAAGAAGGTCGCCGATCGCGTCACCGTGCTGCGCGGCGGTCGGACGGTGGCAACCTCGAACGATCCGACCGCGGATATCGACGCGCTGGTGCGCGCGATGATCCAGGGCAACGTCGAAGCACTCGACACGTCAGCGGCATCGATCCTCGGACTGGAGCCTGTCACCCATGTGGGCCACGAGCCGGCTTCGAAAGCCAAGGTCGAGGCCCTTCAGATCGACGGCCTGACGGTGAAAGACCGCCAGG
This sequence comes from Bradyrhizobium sp. SK17, assembly GCF_002831585.1. Classification (GTDB taxonomy): domain Bacteria; phylum Pseudomonadota; class Alphaproteobacteria; order Rhizobiales; family Xanthobacteraceae; genus Bradyrhizobium. The sequence continues at coordinate 3,346,998 of NZ_CP025113.1, forward strand.
GCGTCACGCGGCTCGACAATTTCACCCTCATGGTCGACCGCGGCGAGATCGTCGGCGTGGCCGGCGTCGAGGGCAACGGCCAGAGCGAACTCACGGCCGTGCTTGCGGGCATGATGGAGGCGACCGAAGGGCGGGTCCATCTCGGCGCGACCGAGCTTACCGGCCGCTCACCGAAGGAGATCACAGCAGCCGGTGTCGGTATCGTACCTGAAGACCGTCATGCGGTGGGCTCGTGCTCGGCATGAGCGTGGCGGAAAACATCTATCTCAACCGGATCGACGAGTTCACCCGCTTCGGCTTCCTCAGGCGCGGTGCGCTCGAGCGCGAGGCGGCCGCGCTGATGCAGCGCTTCGACGTCCGTGCCCGCGGGCCCGCTTCGCTGTTTTCAAGCCTGTCCGGCGGCAACCAACAAAAGGCGGTGCTGGCGCGCGAGATCACGCTGCCGAATCTGTCTTGTTTGGTCGCAGCGCAACCGACGCGCGGGCTCGATGTCGGCGCGGTCGCCGCCGTCTACAGCCACATCCGCGAGGCCTGCGGCCGCGGCATCGCGGTTCTGCTTGTGTCATCGGAGCTCGACGAACTATTGACCGTCGCTGATCGTATCGTCGTGCTCTATCGCGGGCGGATCATGGGATCCTGCCCGGCCGATCCGGCACGGAAGGAGGCCATCGGTGCCATGATGGCAGGGCAACCGCAATGACCGCCGTCAACCAGCAGCCCTCGATCGGGACAACGACCCGGCTCTCGCTCCGGCCGACTTTGCTTGTGCCGGTGCTGGCCGTGGCGTTTGCCGCATTGGTCGGCCTTGCGCTGATCGCCATGATCGGCGTGTCGGTGCCGAACGCGATCGCGGCCTTCATCGACGGCACCGTCGGTTCGCCCTATGCGCTCGCGGCTTCGCTCAACCGAAGCTCGGTGTTCGCCCTGGTCGGCTTCGGCTTCGTGCTGGCACACCGCGCGAACCTGACCAATGTCGGCGGCGAGGGCCAGATCGCGGTTGGCGGCATCGCAGCGACAGCGGTTGCGCTCTACGGCCATGTCAGCGGCCTGCCGCTCGGACTGGCCTTCATCCTGCCGATGCTTGCGGCCGTGATCGCCGGCGCGCTCTGGGGCGGGATCGCCGCGGTGCTCAAGGTCAAGTCCGGTACCAACGAGGTGATTTCCACGCTGCTGCTGTCGTTTATTGGCGTCTGGCTACTCTATTGGTGCGTGCAGTCGTCGGCACTGTTGCGCAAGCCGATGACGAGTTCCGCGACATTGCCGGAGTCGTTGGAAATTCCTGACGAGACCAAGCTGCCGTTGCTGACCGGCGATTACTCCTTTCCGGTGCATATCGGATTGCCGCTGACGTTCATTCTCGCTGTTGTCGTCTGGGTCATTCTGTCCAGGACCATTCTCGGCGTGTGGCTGCGGGCTGTTGGTCTCAATCCGGTGGCGGCAAACCGCGCCGGGATCTCCTATGCACGGACCGTGATCTTTGCGCTTTCGGCCGCCGGCGCGCTTGGCGGACTTGCCGGCGCGATGATGCTGCTCGGCGAGCAGTATACGCTGAAGGACGGTTTTTCCTCCGGCTATGGCTTCGATGGCCTCGTTGCCGGGCTGTTGTCACGCGGTTCGGTGCCGGGCGTGATCGCGGCCTCATTGTTGTTCGGCTTCATGCGTTCCGGCGGCATCAACATGGAGATGGTCGCGGCGGTGCCGACCGCGCTCGTCGTCGTCATCCAGGGCCTGATCGTGATCACGCTGGCGGGTGCGGCGCTGTTCATCGAGAAATGGGAGCAGCGATGAGTTGGGAGCTGTTCGCAGTCTTTCTGGGATCATCGATCCGGCTTGCCGCGCCGCTATTGCTGGCCGGCATCGGCGAGATGGTGAGCGAGCGCGCCGGTGTACTCAATATGAGCATCGAGGGCTTGATGCTGACGTCGGCCTTCGCCGCGGCCGTCGGCGCCTGGGCCACCGGAAATCCGCTGATCGGTCTGCTCATTGCGATCGTCGCGGTGCAGCCGATTGCGCTACTCCAGGCCGTGCTGAGCAATTCGCTGCGTGCCAACCAGATCGTCTCCGGCATCGGCATCAACATCCTGGTATTGGGCGCGACGACGCTGGCCTATCGCGAGATTTTCGGCGCGCGGTCGCGGGCCGAGATTCCAGGCCTTGCCAAGGTCACGCCGCCACTGCTCGGCGATATTCCGGTGATCGGCAGTGCGGTGTTCGAGCAGGTCTGGCTGCTCTATGCTGGGATCGGCCTGATCGTCGTAACGGGACTTGTGCTGCGCTATACCTCCATCGGCCTTGCGATCCATGCTGCCGGCGCCGAGCCGCGGGCAGTCGACAAGTCCGGCCTATCGGTGACGCGCGTGCGCTATGCTTGTGTCCATTTTGCGGGCTTCATGGCCTCGCTCGCCGGTGCGTTCCTCTCGATCGGCGACATTCACACCTTTACCGAGGGCATGACCCGCGGTGCCGGCTATCTGGCGATTGCTTCCGTCATCTTCGGCAAATGGCGGATCGGCGGAACCACGTTGGCCTGTTTGTTATTCGGTGCGGCAACAGCGCTTCAGTTCCAGCTTCCGGCGCTCGGGATCGCTGTTCCCAACGCGCTGCTGATCATGCTGCCGTATCTCTTGGCCTTGCTTGCTGTTGGCGGTCTCGTCGGCCGTCAGATGGCACCAGCAACGCTCGGCGAGCCGTACCGGCGCTAAGAGGCGGTTTGTCCCGTGGGCGGGGGACGTGTTCGTGCGGACCCTGCGCAATGAATGATTGGTACGAGGAAATCCGGACTGGGACCCGTATTCGGGATGACACATGCCTCTGAGCCTCGAAAAATGCCTTGCATCAAACCGGGTGTCTCCACACGATTGGAAAAATGAGCAAGAACCCTAATACTCGTAGGGAGTTTTGCGGTGTTGCAGACGAAGCGTAGCTATAGCGGCATGGTAACCGCGCCGCACCACCTTGCGGCGCAGGCGGGGCTTGCCGTCCTCGCGGAAGGCGGCAATGCCATAGAGGCCATGATCGCGTCGGCTGCCACGATCGCCGTGGTCTATCCTCATATGAACGGTCTCGGGGGCGACAGCTTCTGGCTCGTCGGCCGGGCTGGCTCGGATCCGGTCGGAATTCAAGCCTGCGGACGCTTTGCGATAGGGGGCGATCGCGCCTGGTATCGCGTGCAGGGGTACAGCAGTATCCCGAGCCGCGGACCCTTGGCCGCGCTCACGGTCGCGGGCACCGTCGATGGCTGGCAGAAGGCTTACGAACTCAGCCGTGATCACCACAGCGGACGGTTGCCACTGGCCCGACTGCTCGAGCCTGCAACGCTCCATACCGAGGAAGGCTTTGCCGTCACGCGGACGCTGCACGAGAACATCGGCAAGAAGCGGCCTGAGCTTCAGGATGTGCCGGGCTTTGCCGAGGTCTATTTGCCGCAAGGCGCGCCGCCTCCGATCGGCGCCTGCGACAACCGCGTGTTGCCGAAACGTTGCGGCGGTTGGCGAAGGCGGGTCTGTCAGACTTCTACCGGGGCGATCTGGCGCGTTCGATGGCTGATGATCTCGAGCGATTGGGCAGTCCGCTTCGGCTCGCCGACTTGGAGCGGCATCAGGCATCGCTCGTGACGCCGCTGTCGGTCGAGGTCGCCGGGCACGGTATTCAACATGCCGCCGCCGACACAGGGCCTGGCGTCGCTTCTGATCCTGGCGCTCTATGCCCGCCGGATTGCAGGCGAGCCCGACGGCGTTGATCATTTGCACAGGCTGGTCGAATGCACGAAGGCTGCCTTCCGCATCCGCAACCGTTATGTGACTGATCCCGACTATATGGAGCGATCAGCGACAACGTTTCTGTCGGAGGAATCGCTGGCTGCGCTTCATCAAAAAGTGTCTGAAAGTCATGCTGCGCCGTCGCTTGATCCTCCCGGGCAGGGCGATACTGTGTGGCTCGCCGCCGCCGATCGTACCGGGCTCAGCGTCAGCTTCATTCAAAGCGTCTACTGGGGGAGGACGCCAAACGCTGAGTTGATTGGCGCCCTGTCCGGCCTGTCCGTGTGACGCGGTCTGGAAAAATTGGCGTGAAGCACCCTCCGACCGTGATCACAGAACGACCTCGATCAGACGGGGACCGCGACCTTTCATCGCGCTGCCGAACTGGCTCGCGAACTCCTCGACCGACGTTGCGCGGCTTGCCTCCACGCCCATTCCGGAGCCGAGCTTGACCCAGTCAAGCTCGGGATTATGCAGATCGAGCATTGAAAATGCCTTCGGACCGGCATTGCCGGCTCCGACGCGCGCAAGCTCGATATTGAGGATCGCGTAGGAGCGGTTGGCGAAGATCACCGTGGTGACGTCGAGCGCCTCCCGTGCCTGGGTCCACAGCGCCTGCAGCGTATACATCGCCCCACCGTCGCCATGGAGACAGACGACCTTCCGGTCCGGGGAGGCCACCGCAGCGCCGGTGGCAAGGGGAATACCCTGTCCGATCGCTCCGCCGGCCAGTGTCAGATGGTCGTGTGGCTCGATACCGTCGGCAAAGCGATGCACGCCGCTTCCGGCCGTGGCGCCTTCGTCGGAAATGACGGCTCCGGCCGGAAGATAATGCGCGATGATTTGTCCGGCCGTCCGCGCATCGAGCGGTCCGCCCGGAATGTCCGGCCTGCTCAGTACGCCAACATGCTGCGGCTGCCCTGAGGCCTTCACAGCCTCGGCAAGCCCCTCCAGGGCGCCCGTGCCATCCTCATGCTCGTGGGCGAGATGGAGAATTCTGCAGTCCTGGGGGGTGCACCAGGATGGCTTGTTCGGATAGGCGAAGAAGCTGACGGGAGGCTTGGCGCCAACCAGGATGAGCTGCTCGGCCTCGCTCATGAACTCGACGATTTGCTCGGCGAAATACGGAATGCGTTCGACCCGCACGCGGCCGGCGCCGCGCTGGCACCGTGGTGCAAACGTATCGCAGGCGATGCGTGCGCCCGTTGCTGCCGCGACCCGGCCCGCCGCGTTTAGCCCACGCTCCTTTAGCGCGGCGCCGCGGATCAGGATCATGGTCTTCTTGCCCGACCGGAGCGCAATCGCGGCCTGATCGATCGCCTCAGTCGAAACTCCGGCTGGCCTCGGCCTCGGCAAGGCCGGCGCCGGGCGATCGGCTTCCAGCCAAGCGGTGTCGGCCGGCAGGATCAAGGTTGCGATCTGACCTGGGCATTGTAACGCCGCCTGCACGGCGCGAGCACCGTCTGCGGCGACGGTCCGGGCACTTGCCGATGAATGGATCCAGGCGGAGACCGGCCGCGCGAAACCGTGGACGTCGGAGGTGAGGGGGGCGTCGTATTGTGCATGATAGGTCGCGTGGTCGCCGACAATGTTGACCACCGGCGTGCCTGCACGACGCGCGTTGTGCAGATTGGCGAGCCCGTTCGCCAGTCCCGGCCCGAGATGCAGCAGCGTTGCTGCCGGTTTCTCGGCCATGCGGCCATAGCCGTCGGCCATGCCGGTTACAGCACCTTCGAACAGGCCAAGCACGGTCCGCATGCCCTCGACCCGGTCGAGCGCTGCCACGAAGTGCATCTCCGACGTTCCGGGATTGCCGAAGCAGACCTCGACCCCCGATGCGACCAGCGTCCGCAAGAGACTTTCCGCGCCGTTCATGCTGCTTACCCGTCGTCCTAACGATCACTTGGTCCGTCTTGATGCTTCCACGTTGGATTTCGTCACCTCAAACGGACTGATTCAACTAGGTGATTGGCTTGCCAAGGATCAGTTTGATCATGCCGCCGGATCTCCGATAGATTGCATCGGTATCCGCTGATGTGTCTTGGAACGGGTGCGGGATGCCGTGCGATTTGCAGCTTGGTCGGTAACATTGGATCGAAGCGTCGCAGGGAACCAAGGGTTTGTGAAGGTCTTAAACGGACGTCCGTGATCCTCGGGCGGACAGTACCTTCATCGACCGCAGCCATCTGTACCCAAACTGCCCACTTGGGATTCTAGCGTTACTTGCTGTCGGTGTTCCGGTGCTTCACAACACACACGTGACAAGCGGCCGTAGGAGGCCGTATTCTTGTTTGCGCTGCCGCTCTGATCGAAAGCCAAGAATGACGAATGAATCTCGGTCGAGCACGAACAATCTGACGAACCTCTACCGATTAGGTGCTCCATGACGAGCGAACGCGTCGAGAGGCGACTGGCAGCTGTGCTGGCGTCCGATGTCGCGGGTTACTCGCGTCTTATGGGAGCTGACGAAATCGGCACGCTGGCCGCCTTGAAAAAGCTTCGCCGCGAGATGATCGATCCTGCTATTGCGGCGCACAATGGCCGTATTGTTAAGACGACCGGCGACGGCATGCTCGTCGAGTTTGCAAGTGCCGTGGACGCAGTGACTTGCGCCGTTACGGTCCAGGAGAAAATGACCCAGAATCGAGACAAGGCGGGACCGCCTATCCAGTTTCGGATCGGAATAAACGTCGGCGACATCATTGTTGATGGTGACGACATCTACGGCGACGGAGTTAATATCGCTGCGCGCATCGAAAGCGAATGTGCACCGGGCGAAGTGTACCTTTCGGATGATGCGTACCGACATGTGCGGGGCAAGACGATGTTAGCGTTCGACGATCTCGGCGAACGGTGGTTGAAGAATATTGACCGGCCAGTCCGCGTCTATGCGGGGCGTTTGGTCTCCCCGTCAACGAAAGGCATCACATTGCCCGAGAGGATTGGCAGGCCGCTGCCATTGCCCGACAAACCCTCCGTTGTGGTGCTACCGTTCCAAAATATGAGTGCCGATCCGGAACAGGAGTACGTTGCCGACGGCATCGTCGAGGATATCACGACGGCTCTTTCCCGTTTCAAAGCGCTATTCGTCATCGCCCGTAACTCCAGCTTTACCTACAAGGGACGCGCGGTTGACGTGAAGCAGGTGGGGCGCGAGCTGGGCGTGCGTTATGTCCTTGAAGGGAGCGTTCGTAAGGCGACCGGTCGGCTGCGGATCACCGGGCAGCTCATCGATGCTGCGACAGGCTCGCATATTTGGGCGGACCGGTTCGACGGCGATGTTGCGGATATTTTTCAATTACAGGATCAGGTGACGGAGCGGGTCGTTGGAGCCATCGCTCCTGCAATAGAAAGGGCCGAGATTGAGCGTGCTAGACTAAAGCCAACCGAAAGTCTCGATGCCTATTCTCTCTATCTGCGTGGACTCTCCAAATTCTACAAGTTCAGCGGACAGGCGAATGCAGAGGCGCTTCGCTTGTTTAAGATTGCGATCGACGTCGATCCCGATTTTGCTGCCGCGTACGGGCGGGCCGCCCTATGCTACGTGAGCGCGAAGGCCTTTGGGTGGAGTTCCGACCTTTCAAGCGAGGTCGTCGAGGTCAAGCGGTTCAGCCAACGTGCAGTCGGCCTGGGCAAGGACGACGCGATGGCTTTGTCTTTGAGCGCCTGGGCACTCGCTTACGGGGCAGGCGACTTGCAATCGGGGTCAAGCTTGATTGATCGCGCGCTTGCGATGAATTCCAACTTGGCCGATTCATGGCACTATGGCGGGTGGATAAAAAATTGGCTCGGTGAGCGCGAAATCGCGATCGAGCGGTTCGCGCATGCAATTCGACTGAGCCCACTAGACCCGCTGATTGCAATTGCGAAGGCCGGAGCGGCGCATTGTCATTTCTACCTGGGTCGCTACGACGAAGCGATGTCATGGGCTGCCCTGGCGTTTCAGGACGATGCCAACAACCAAGCGGTTCTGCGTATTGTTGCCGCCAGTAACGCGCTTGCGGGAAGAACGGACGAGGCTCGTGAAGCGGTTGCGCTGTTGTGCGAGGTCAATCCAACACTTCGCCTATCCAATCTGAAAGAGGTGCTTGGGCCCTATCGACAAGAGGACCTTTTGCTGTACCAAGAGGCAATGAGGCGTGCCGGCCTCCCGGAATGATACCCCCATGTGACGACGAGACTGGACTAGTCCGATGGAGGGGGCCCAGATGGGGGGCGAAGTGGATTGAACACTGAGAGACCTATGGCAGACGACGTCAGCAGAGCTGAGGGCGCATTCGCGAATCCTGAACGGCTGCAGGCCACTCTGAACGTGATCCCGGCGTACACCTGGTACGCGTCCTCGTCCGGCGGGCTCACCTTTGTGAACGAGCGGACCGCAAACTACCTTGGTCTGTCGCAAGATCACCCCTTGCGTTACGGCATCGACACCGGTGCAGCGTGGGACGCCCATATCCCGTTCCTGCATCCCGACGACCACGACGAAACGCGCAAGGTCTGGTCGACCTGCCTGCGCACTGGCAGGGCCGGCGAGGTGAGTTTTCGAGTTCGCAACGCTCAAGGAGGCTACCGCTGGTTCCTCAGTCGCGCCGAACCGCTCCGGGCCAGCGATGGAACCCTGCTGCAATGGGTCGGGGTGAATCTGGAGATTGAAGAGCTCAAACGGGCAGAGCAAGCCTTGATGCGAAGTGAGGCTTATTTGGCCGAAGCGCAGAAGCTGACGCATACGGGCAGTTGGGCTTGGGACCCGCGCACGGACAAGGTCCTGTACTGCTCTGAGGAAATGTTCCGAATTTTCGGACTGGATCCGCACGAGAGTTCACCCTCTCGAGACAATTTTCGACAGCAGATCCATCCCGAGGATCGTGGTTGGGTAAAGAAGAGGTTTGAGGAGTCGCTTCGCGAAAGAGTTGATGCTTTCGCCGAGTACAGGGTTAGTCTCCCAGACGGAACAGTTAGGCACGTTAACGCCTCGGGTCATCCGGTTCTCAGCGAGGACGGCGAGCTAGTCGAGTTCATCGGCACCGCAACAGACGCAACAGAATGGAAGCGCGCCGAGGACGCATTGCGGAAAAGTGAGCTAACGCTCCGCGAAACCATCGAGACGATCCCGGCTCTTGTGTGGCGAGCGAGACCGGACGGTCATATCGACTACGTCAGCAAACGCTTGCTCAATTATCTTGGATCACCCCTGAAGGAGATCATCGGCTGGGGGTGGATGGACAAGGTTCATCCCGATGACGTCGCATTCAAAGTGCAGACTTGGTTGAACAACCTCGAAGCCACGACTTCGCACGCTGCCAATTGCCGATTTCGAGGCGCGGACGGCGCGTATCGATGGTTCAACGTGCGCGGCGAGCCTCTGCACGACGCCGAGGGGCGTGTGCAGAATTGGTACGGCGTTCTCATTGATGTGGATGACCAGCGACAGGCGGAGGAGGCGTCTCGGGATAGCGAGCTAAAGCTCCGTGAAATCATCGATACGGTGCCATCCCTATTATGGTCGGCGTCGCCGGACGGTGAGCCCACACATCTCAATCAAAGGGTCCTCGACTATAGCGGATTGCGCCTTGAGAATTTTCTGAATCTCGGCTGGGAGGCGTTCATTCACCCGGAGGATTATCCGGAAACGGCAAGGGCGTTTTTCCACGCCATTCAGACCGGCCAATCCTATGAGGTCGTACACCGCCTGCGGCGGGCCGACGGCCAATATCGCTGGCATCACGCACGCGGAGAGCCGCTGCGCGATAAACAGCAGCGCATTATCCAATGGTACGGTCTGGCAGTCGACATCGAAGAAGCCAAGAAATCGGAGAGCGAGCTAAGAGCGACGCAGGTCCTACTGGCGCGAGCATCTCAGGCCGCGACAGTCGCCGAACTGTCGGCCTCGATTGCCCACGAAATCAACCAGCCATTGGCCGGAATCGTCGCCAGCGCGCAGACGTGCCGCACCTGGCTGTCCGGCGATAATCCGAACCTTCCGCGGGCGCAGGCGGCGATAGAGCGCATTATCAGGGACGGCAATGCGGCAGCAGATATAATCCGACGCATTCGCGCCCTTTTCAAGCAAACTGCTCCGACGAAGACCCCAATGAATATCAATGCGATGATCGAGGAGGTTGAGCGTTTGGCTCAGCACGAACTCTTCCGCAGGGGTGTTTCGTTGGAGCTGGAGCTGGCGCCAGCCTTGCCTTTGGTACAGGTCGACCGGATTCAAATTCAGCAGGTGCTCATCAACCTCATTCGCAACGGTGCGGAAGCAATGGAACATGCGAACAGCGTTCCGAAGCGGCTTATCGTGCGCTCGCATTGTACGGATGGGTGCATCGTCCTTGAAGTCTGCGACTTTGGTCCGGGATTGACGCACCCCGACAAGGCGTTTGAGCCGTTTTACAGTACCAAGCAAGATGGCTTGGGTGTCGGCTTGGCCATCAGCCGCTCCATCGTTCACGCTCACGGTGGCGTGCTCCGCGTCCGCGATAACCAACCGAAAGGCGCCACATTCTGGCTTACGCTGCCATTATGGTCGGAAACTCCAGCATGATCCAGAAATCCGACCTGGTCATCATCGTGGACGATGACTTCAGAGTGCGCGAGTCGATTTCCGACATGCTCGCTTCGCGTCATCTTTCTTCCGTGGCGTTCGGATCAGCGGCCGAATATCTTCGGTTTGGCAATTCGGATGTGCCGAGCTGTCTCGTTCTTGATCTGTCGTTGCCGGACATCGACGGTCTCGAACTGCAAACTGCGATGGCACCAACCCAGCATCCTCCAATCGTGTTTATCAGCGGTCACGGAGACATCCCATCATCGGTCCGCGCGATGAAAGCGGGCGCAATTGATTTTTTGACGAAGCCGGTGGACGAAGGTCTGCTTTTGCAAGCCATAAATGTTGCATTGACCCGCGATCGGGAGGCGCGCCACAATCGAAACGAGCTGGCAAAGCTTCAAGAGCGTTACGCCTCGCTGACGCCACGCGAACGAGAGGTGCTTCCGCTCGTGGTCGGCGGACTGCTTAACAAGCAGGCAGCCGCCGAGTTGGGCATCAGCGAGGTCACGCTGCAAATCCATCGCAGCAGGGTTATGCAGAAGATGAAAGCTCGCTCGATCGCGGATTTGGTGCGCATGACTGAGCGACTAAGCATCGCACCGTCCGGTCTGGATTATACGAAACCTTGATAGTCGTCGGATGCAAAAACGGTTATGCCACGGCTGGAGAAAGGCAACTGGCGTGTCCTCGCCCGCAAAGGCGGTAGTAGCTGTCATTGATGATGACCATCGGCTCCTTGAATCTCTCGAAGATTTGCTGGAGTCGGCGGGCTACGGCGTTCGGCTATTCGCCACCGCGGAGCAATTTCTGGACACGACATTCGCCGATGTCGACTGCGTCATATCGGATATCGGCATGCAGGATGTTGATGGATTTCGACTTCAGCAGGCGATCCGGAATTTGCATCCCACGCTGCCGGTCATACTGATCACCGGCCGTCACGAGTTCGCGGCCACAGAGTATGAAGCAGCGCGGGGCGGGCGGCCGCTTTTTGAGAAGCCGTTTGACAGGCAGGAGTTGCTCGCTGCCATCGCTTCCGAGTTGCGCGCCTCGACCGGCCGGCCGTGACGGGTGCGTGACCCGCCAGACTAATGGATAAACGCTATATACCCGGCCCGCTGCGCTCCCTTACCGTCGTCTTGTAAGAAGGCTCTGCGGCTTTCGGTTTGGGCCGGACTGCTGCAAGGTCCAGTAGCGGATGCAAGTCTGTGCAAACGAAAGCGAAACCGGTCTCGCCCTACGAGATTCTACAATCCTCGGACGGATTGGGCTGGTCGGGCCTGCTCGGCGAGCTTCGCTCCTATCGCCCTAGCGAAGGCTCCGATCCGATTGCCCCGAAGGCCAAGATCGCGATTGTCCTAGGTGGCTCCGGAAAAGGCGAGGCGAGCTTCAAGATGGGGGGGAACTGGCGATCTGCCCAGCTTGATCCGGGCAGCATCTGGCTCAAGCCGAACGGCGGCCAATATGACGAATATCGTATCGCTTCACCCAAGGTTCGGGTTCTTGATCTTTACTTGCCGGAGGCCATTTTTGGGCGGCTGAGCGTTGAGTACAATCTGCCTGCAACGGCTGACCGGTTCGTTCGCTACGAAGGCGGCATACGGGACGAGGTCATCAACCAGGTCGGACTTTCCTTGCTGCTGGAGATCATGAGGCCGACATCCACTGGTCGCATGCTTGCGGAGACCTCGTCGCTGATGCTCGCCGCAAGATTGGTACAGGCCCATCTGGATATCGGCTGGGCGCGCCTGTCGGGCTCGTCGCGGCATCAGCTCGATGAGCGGCGCTTGCGGCGCGTTCTCGACTATATCGAGGAGAACCTCACGGACGACATCGCGGTCGACGACCTCGCCGGTGTCGCGTGTCTCAGTGTGTTCTACTTCATACGCGCCTTCTCTGCCGCGACAGGCATGCCTCCGCATCGCTACGTCAGCCAAAGGCGTCTCGAGCACGCAAAGGACATCATCGGAGCGGGGCGGGCGTCGATTGCCGAGGCGGCCTTCGCGTGCCGGTTTTCCTCGCAATCGAGCTTCACCCGCGCGTTCCGGCGAGCCACAGGCATGACTCCCGCGATGTACCGCCGTGCCCGCGATTCGCGGCAGTGAGCGGGCGCGCAAGAGCAAGAACGGTCTAAACGAGGGCAAGCGTGGTGCATACGCCGCGGTTGCCCGACACTAATCTGCCACGCGGCGGACCTGAGCCGCGCAAGGGGCGGACCTGTCAGCGAGCAGCTGTTTCTCGACGATCGAGGTGAAGCTATGAGCAGAAGAGTGGCCGAAGTACTAGTCGAGACGTTGCAGGCAGCCGGAGTCAGGCGCTGTTACGGGATCATCGGAGATACCGTCAACCGCATCGCCCATGCCATCGACGCCAGCGAGATCGAGTGGGTGCACATGCGGCATGAGGAGGCCGGCGCCTTTGCGGCGAGTGCGGAGGCCTTGTTCACCGGCGAACTCACGGCCTGTGCGGGCAGCTGCGGTCCCGGCAGCTTGCATTTCATCAATGGGCTCTACGAGGCTAATCGCAACCGGTCGCCGGTCATCCTGATCGCGACTCAGGTGGTGCGGGAGGATATCGGGTTCAATTCGATCCAGGAGATCGATTTCGGAGACGTCTACAAGGGCTGCAGCGTCTTCTGCGAGATGATCGTGACGCCGGAGCAGGCCCGGCGCAAGACGGTGGCGGCCTGCCAGGCTGCGCTGACCAAGCGGGGCGTTGCCGTACTGGTCGTGCCTGCAGATATCTCCAATGCTCCGGCGCATGAGGAGCGGCCCTATGTGGTTCATCATCGGCAGCCGATCGTTCGTCCTAGCGACGCCGATCTCGACCAGATCGCCGCCATTCTCAACAAGAGCAGCGCCATCACTATCTACGCCGGTGCGGGCTGCGCCGGCGCGCATGACGAGGTCGTCGCCACCGCCGCACGTCTGAAGGCGCCGATGGCGCATACCTCCCGCGGCAAGGACTTCGTCGAATACGACAACCCCTACAACGTCGGGATGACCGGCATTATCGGCGCCGCAGCCGGCTATCGCGCGATCCTCGACTGCGATGTTCTTCTGTTACTCGGCGCAGACTTCGCCTGGAGCCAGTTCTATCCGGACAAGGCCACCATCGTTCAGATCGATCATGATCCGACGCATATCGGCCGGCGCCATCCCGTGGCGTTCGGTGTCGTCGGCGACATCAAAGCGAGCCTGGAGGCGCTGCTGCCGCGCCTCGAGCAGCATCAGGACGCCAGTTTTCTCGCCTCTCATGTCAAGCGCCACGAAAAGGACCGGCAATCCGCGGCGTCGGAAACCATACCAGGTCCCGACGCGACGATCTCCGGCACCTATCTGACCAAGGTCATCAATCGACAGGCCGCCAAGGACGCCTTGTTTGCAGCCGACGATGGCACTGCGGCGGTCTGGATGCTGCGCCACATCGATACCGGCGGCAAACGCCGGACCTTTGCCAGCCTGCTACACGGCACGATGGCGAGCGGCATGCCGTCGGCGATCGGTTTGCAGAAATGCCAGCCCGGACGGCAGGTGGTCTGCCTGGCGGGCGATGGGGGATTCGCCATGCTGCTCGGCGATCTCCTGACCGTCGTGCAGGAGAAGTTGCCGATCAAGATCGTGGTCTATGATAACGGCAAGCTTGGCTTTGTCGACATCGAGCAGAAGGCGGCCGGCTTTGTGCCGATCTACACCGACCTGAAGAATCCTGACTTCGGCGAGGTCGCGAAGGCGATCGGACTTTGGGGGCACAGCGTCAGCAAGGCAGGCGATCTCGATGAAGCGATCACGAGCTGGCTTGCGCAGCCCGGCCCCGCACTTCTCCATGTGAAGGTCAATCCGATGCAACTGGTGATGCCGCCGTCGCCATTGATCGCGCCGGAGGCCGTGATTGGCATGGCCGTCTACACCGCTCGCGCCGTTCTGGAAGGCAAGGGCCATGACGTCTGGGAAATGGTCGTCGAGAACATCCGCTGACGGCGTCGCGTGAGTGACGTCAACGTCGAGGAGACACGCATATGCTTAAGGGTTTCTCGGTTCCGCTTACGCCCACCGGCGAGTCCGCGCTAGTGAATCTGCCGCCATGGCACTACTCCAGCGATTGTATCGCAATCGAATATTGGGCAGAACCTGCTGCGATCGCGGCGTTGCTTCCGCCTGGTCTCAAACTTGATGAGAAGTCTAATGGCCGCGCATTCTTCTGGTTCCTCGATTGGCAGTTCACGGGCTCGAACGATGAGCTTACGGATCCTGCCCGTTATCAGTATCGCGAAGCTTTCGTTCTGGTTGAGGCCGTGTTCGACGGTACCCCGATCAACTACTGTCCCTTCATCTTCGTCGACAATGATGCGGCGATCGCGCGCGGCTGGGCGCAGGGTTTCCCGAAGAAACTTGGCAGCGTCTTCCAGACCCGAAGCTTCGCTGCGCCCAGCGCAGCAGCGGCGCCGCTCGCCAAGGGAAGTCACTTCGGCGCCAGCGTTGCCGCGCATGGGGAGCGGCTGGCGACCGCGCGAATCCAGCTCGAGGAAAAAGTCGCCGATCCCTCGAAGGTCTTCAATCGGCCCACGGTGATGCGCCGCTATTTTCCCCAGCTTGCGGCGGCCCATCAGAAGACGGCGGCGGTCGATGAACTGACGCTGTCGCTCACCGATGACCTCGCGATCGTCGACGTGTGGGGCGGATCAGCCGAGCTGCGCATCCCGGAAGTGCAAGGCGAGGACATGCACCGAATCGCGCCGCTGCGTGTCGGCCGCGGCTATCGCCTCGGGATGGCCTATTCGGTCACGGATCTCCGCATCCTGAAGGACAACGCCGCCTAGCTGCGGCGTCGTTCAACGCCGCCACGGAAAGTCGTGGAACCTAACGAGGGCAACATAATGCCGCTCTACACCATCACCATGCAGGACGGCACGCTCGCCGGAGAAGCCAAGGCAACGCTCGCCGCCGAGTTGACTAACTTTCACGCCGAATATGCAGGGGTTCCGAAGGACTGGGTCCACATCGTCTTTCAGGATTACGCAGCAGGGAGTGGGTTTACGGCCGGCCGCGTAGCCCCGTGCGTCGGACTGACGCTTCTTATCCGCAGCGGTCGATCCTCTGAATACAAGCGCGCAATGCTGAGACGCATCTGGGACATCGTGCAGGACGCGACCGGCGCGGCCGAGGATCAGATTGTTCTCGGCATTCAAGAGGTGCCGGCCAGTCAGGCAATGGAGATGGGCAAGATCATGCCGGACGTTGCGGATCAAGGCGCCTCCTGAACGGCACGCGTCTGTTTCGGTGAATCGAAGGTTGCGGAATGACAATCAAGGGCTTTCCGACATGAGCAGAACAGCGGCGGACTATATGGCGGAAGCCCTCACCAAAGCCGGCGTCAAGCGCATCTATGGCGTCGTGGGGGATTCTCTGAACGGCTTTACCGACGCGCTCCGTCGCCGGAAATCCGTCGACTGGATCCACATGCGTCATGAAGAGGCCGCGGCGTTCGCGGCGGGCGCGGAGGCGCATCTCACCGGAAGCTTGGCGGTCTGCGCTGGCAGCTGCGGTCCCGGCAACTTGCATCTCATCAACGGCCTGTTCGATTGTCAGCGCAACGGCGCGCCCGTCCTGGCGATCGCCGCCCACATCCCGAGCAGCGAGATCGGGATCGACTATTTCCAGGCAACGCATCCCGAGAGTCTGTTCAAGGATTGCAGCCACTACGTCGAGCTTGTTTCCAATCCGAAACAGCTTCCGCAGATCCTCAAGCGCGCGATCCGCGTCGCGGTTGCAAAACGGGGTGTCGCGGTGGTCGTGCTGCCCGGCGACGTTGCGCTGATGAACATTGATGCGGACGTGCCTGAATGGATCGTGCCGACGGCGCCGGTCCTGAGGCCGAGTGCGTCCGATATCGGGCAACTCGCAAACTTCCTGAACCAGGCGTCCCGGGTGACATTGTTCTGCGGTGCCGGATGCGCCGGCGCGCATGCCGAAATTGTCGAGCTCGCCCGCAGGCTGAAGGCGCCGATCGTACATGCGTTCCGCGGCAAGGAGTTCATCGAATACGACAACCCTTATGATGTCGGCATGACTGGCCTGGTCGGCTTCGCTTCCGGCTACGCGGCAATGAAGAATTGCGATGCGCTGCTGCTGCTCGGAACGGATTTTCCCTATCGCGCGTTCTACCCGGAGCATGCCAGGATCGCCCAGATCGACGTCAGGCCGGAAGCTCTCGGCAATCGCTGCGCGCTGCAGCTCGGCCTGCTCGGCACGGTCATGGACACGCTGGATGCGGTGCTGCCGTCGATCAGCGAAAAATCCGACAGCAGTCATCTCGATGATGCCCTGGCCGACTACGCCAAGGCGCGCAGGGACCTCGACGCATTGGCCGAGAGCGGCCCGGACAGCAAGACCATTCATCCGCAATATGTCACGCGGATCGTCAGCGAACTGGCCGACGACGACGCCATCTTCACCTGCGACGTGGGTACGCCGATCATCTGGACGGCGCGCTACCTGAAGGTCAACGGCAAGCGCCGCATCATCGGCTCGTTCAATCACGGGTCGATGGCTAACGGGATGTTGCAGGCGATCGGCGCCCAGGCGACCTATCCGAAGCGTCAGGTCATCTCGATGTCGGGAGATGGCGGCTTCAGCATGATGATGGGTGATTTCTTCACGTTGTCGCAGGCCGGACTGCCGATCAAGATCATCCTCCTCAACAACGGAACGCTCGGTTTCGTCGAAATGGAAATGAAGGCCAGCGGCTTTCTGGACACCTATTGCGACCTCAAGAACCCGAACTTTGCATTGATGGCGGAAGCCGTCGGTGTCCGCGGCATCCGCGTTGAACAGCCGCAAGAGTTGCCGGCTGCGATCGCGGCTGCTCTGACCCACAATGGACCGGCGCTGGTCGATGTCGTGAGCGCCCGGCAGGAACTGGCGATGCCGCCTAAGACGACGGTCGATCAGGCCTATCACTTCGGCATGTTCATGATGAAGGCGGTGCTCGACGGCCGGGCCAGCCAACTTATCGATCTTGCGAAGGTCAATCTGACGCGCTGAAGGCTTCGGAAGAAGGAGTGAGGCGATGCAATGGACC
This sequence comes from Bradyrhizobium sp. SK17, assembly GCF_002831585.1. GTDB lineage: Bacteria > Pseudomonadota > Alphaproteobacteria > Rhizobiales > Xanthobacteraceae > Bradyrhizobium. The sequence continues at coordinate 3,364,386 of NZ_CP025113.1, forward strand.
GCACTTCTCCTGTCCCGGGTACAGTTCGCCTTCACGGTCTCATTTCACATCATTTTCCCGTCCTTCACGATCGGCCTTGCGGCATGGCTCACGGTGCTCGAGATCTGTCATCAGGTCACCGGCAAGCCGGTCTACCGTCGTCTATTCGCGTTCTGGCTCAAGATATTCGGTGTGACGTTCGGCCTCGGCGTCGTGTCGGGCATCGTGCTGGCGTTCGAATTTGGGATGAACTGGAGCCGACTCTCGGAAGTGACGGGGCCGATCCAGGGGCCGTTGTTGACCTATGAGAGCTTCACCGCCTTTGCGCTGGAAGCGTCATTCTTCGGCGTGCTGATCTTCGGCCGAAACCGCGTGCCGCCCCTGGTCTATCTGTTCTCCACCATGATGGTGGCGCTTGGCACCACCTTCAGCGCGTTCTGGATCATGGTGAACAATAGCTGGATGCAGGCTCCGACCGGCTACGTCGTCGAGCACGGCATCTTCGTCCCGACCGACTGGAAAGCAATCATCTTCAGCCCGGTCGTCTGGGTCCGCTTTCCGCACATGCTGGTCGCCGCATATCTGACGGGCGCCTTCTGTGTCGCAGCCACTGGCGCTTGGTACCGATTGAACGGCAAATTCGGGGTCGAAGGCATGCTGATGCTGCGAATGGGGCTGTTCTTTGCCGCCATTCTGATTCCGATCCAGCTATTCCTGGGACACCTCAACGGCGACTACGTCCATGAACGTCAGCCGGCGAAATTTGCGGCGATTGAAGGCCGCTGGCACGACGAGCAGCCAGCGGGCGAGGTTCTGATCGCGATTCCCGACGAGGCAACGGAATCAAACCTTGTCGAGCTGAAAGTCCCCTACCTGGGCAGCCTGATCGCCTCGATGCGGCTCGACTCCAAGGAGATCGGGCTGGGCAGCTTTGCGAAGGAGGACCGGCCGCCCGTCGCGATCCCGTTCTTTGCCTTCCGCCTGATGGTCGGCTGCGGGCTGGCGATGATGGCGCTCGCGTGGTTGGGGTCGCTTCATCTCGTGATTCAACGCAGGACAGGAGAGCGGCTGCTGCTTTGGGCAACTTTCGTAAGCTTTCCGCTTCCCTTTATTGCGACGTTGACCGGATGGTTCACGGCGGAAGTCGGCCGTCAACCCTGGAGCGTCTACGGTGCGCTGCGTACCGCTGATGCCGTCACGCCCACCTTGACGGTGGCGGCCGTGATGGTGTCGCTAGCGATCTTCGTCGTCGTGTATGTCGTCATCTTCAGTTTTGGGACGATCTATGTGTACCGCCTGCTGCGTGCGGGGCCGATCGCGTCCGATCATGTCGCGGCCGCCAATCCGAAGCGCCCGCTGGCGGCAACTGCCGCCGAATTTGGCCCGGGCGTCGCGCGGGAGAGCTCGACATGATCCTGTTCTGGGCTGGGCTGCTCGCAGTGACCATATTGCTCTACGTAGTGCTCGATGGATTCGATCTCGGCGTCGGCATTCTGTTCGCGTTCGCGGACGAGCCCGGTCGGCGCCGGATGCTGGCTGCCATCTCACCGGTCTGGGACGGCAACGAGACCTGGCTGGTGATCACCGGCACTGTCCTGTTCGGCGCTTTTCCGGCGGCCTATGCCGCGCTGCTGTCGGCGTTCTATCTGCCGCTCGTTGTGATGCTGTGCGCGTTGATCCTGCGCGGCGTCGCATTTGAATTTCGAGCCAAGGCGTTGGTCGGGTTTCGCTGGATTTGGGACCTTGCTTTCGCGGGGGATCCCTGGTTGCGACCTTCGTCCAGGGAATGACGGTCGGCGCGCTGGTCGAGGGCCTGCCCATGAAGGGGGGGCACTATGTCGGGGGAACGCTGGGTTGGTTCAGCCCGTTCGCCGTGCTCTGCGGCCTTGGGCTCGTGCTTGGTTACAGTCTGCTCGGCGCGAGCTGGCTGGTGCGCAAGTGCGAAGGACAGGTGAGGAATCGCGCCTACCGGCTGCTGCCGGTGTTGACCGTCGCCGTCGTCGCGTTCCTGGCCACCGCGTTCGTCGTCGCGCTCACCATGCATCTCGGTCTGATGGGACGCTGGCTGGAGCGCCCCTACCTCCTGATATTCCCAGGGATCGGAGCGCTCGCCTCGATAGGTCTGCTCAGGAGCGCACAACGGCATGATGATCTAGGTCCGTTCAGATTCTCGACGTTGATTTTCGGGGCGGCCTTCGGCACGCTGGCCTGTTCGTTCTGGCCCTACATGATTCCGTTTGCGCTCACTGTCGACCAGGCGGCGTCGCCGAGCACGAGCCTGAACTTCATGTTCTGGGGTGCCGGCCTGTTCGTGATGCCGCTGACGCTGATCTACACGCTGGTGGTCTATCGGCTGTTTCGCGGAAGAGTTGCAGACGCAAGTTATGAATAGCGCGTGGGCGTCATGAACACTGCGGTTGCCGATCGTCCTTTGACCTTTGCGGGGATGCGGGCGAGTTCATGGACGCTCGCGATCAGAATTTGGCTGGCGATCATCCTCGCGCTTTATGTTGCATTCTGGCTTGAGCTCGAAGCGCCGTCGACGGCAGCGCTGACTGTCACGGTGCTGGCCTTGCCGACCCGCGGTCAGGTGCTTGAAAAGGCATTCTTTCGACTCGTTGCGACCGTCCTGGGGATAACGGCATCGATTGTCATCGTCGGTATATTCGCGCAGACCGAGATCCTGCTCCTGATCGCGTTCGCTGCGTGGTTGGGAATTTGCGTCTATGCGGCCGGGCTGCTGGATGGCAACCGTGCATACGCGGCTGCGCTCAGCGGCTATACGGTTGCCATCGTTGCCATTCAGCAGATCGACAATCCGCAGCACATATTCGAATCCAGCTTGGCGCGCGGCGCAGCCATTACCATTGGAGTTCTCGCCGTCACTTTCGTAAACGACCTGCTGGCTGCGCCTAGCCAACATCCCGAGTTGGTGGCCAAACTCGACTCTGTTCGCCTCCAGCTCGTCAGCCGGGTGCGTAGTGCCTTGCATGGAGAGGTCCCGCCGGCTATTGCCGAAGCCGGATTCTTGCACAAGGTCGTCGCGTTGCGGCCGGAGATCAATGGGCTCGCGGCCGAATTAAGCAGTGGCCCAGTCAGGAGCATGGCTGCTCGAAATGCGATGATCGGGATCGTAGCCCAATTGTTTGCGGTCCGCGCCGTGCATAGATTGGCTGCGGCCTGTCCGGAAAGCGTGCGTGACCGTGCCATCTCTGCGCTGGAAAACGGACACGTAGTCGACGATTCGTCCGATCTTAACGTAATCGCTCTCTCCTGGACGATGGATCATCTGCGTCGAACGAACGAGGAAACGCAGAGGCACATTGAAGAGTTGAAAGCGGGCCACCGGCCGGCGCGTGCATGGCGCGCGCGATTGTACCGATCGCACCGTGTCGTGGCCGAAGCGAGCATTCGAGCGGGAGGCCGCTTCCTACTCGCGGCGGCGATCTTCGCTATGAGCGGTTGGACATCCGTCGACATCTCGCTGTCGTTCGTTGCGATCATCATCACGCTTGGTTCAACGGCTCCCGATCCACGTGCCTTCACGGTCGTGGCGGCTATCGCAGCTCCTATCGCCGCACTCTTCGCCGGAATTCTCGAGTTTGCCGTTCTCGACGGCGCCACGGCATTTCCCATGCTTGCCATCGGCCTGATGCCCTTCACGATTGGATCGGCGCTGCTCATGACCGTGTCAAACCGGGTCCTGTCGGCACTAGGCCGCATCAACCTAGTCTGGATTCTGCTCCTTTTCTCGCCAAACAATCCGCAAACCTATAATCCGGAGAGCTTCTTGTTTGCGGTTCTCTTCCTCGTGCTTGCTACAAGCCTGCTGGTCGGAGTGGAGATCGTCATTCCGTCCGTATCGCGAGACCGATGCAGGTCCTGGCTCCTCGCGTCCGTGCGTCGGGACTTGAGAAATCTGCCATCCAGGGGAAAACCTGAATTGCTCCCGGAGGAGGCGCTGTTTCGCGATGCCAGCCGGGTGGCTCAGATCCTGAACGCCGGCGACAACGGGGCCGCACATCTGGTATCGGTGTACGAGGCGATGGCTAGTTTTGACAAGGCAGCCGCTCTTCGGTTCTGCGAGGTGGAGCTTGACCTGTTGACACCAGGGCCTCTGGAGTCTGAGGTTGCTACGGCGTACGCCGCGATAGCTGCGAAGCATCCCAGTTCGATGGTCGCGAGTGCCGCCGCGTTGCGGCAGGCGGCATCTGTCCGCAGTATATCTGTAGCTGGCGCCAGTGCGACGCTCGCGCTTGCGAGCCTCATGTTCGCCGGAACGGGGCCCATCGCGGGATTTGGCGCGGAGGCCACGTCGTGACGCAGGCCTATCGGGAGCTGGTTATTGGCGGTGTATTGGTCGCGCCCATCGTCACCTATGCGCTCATAACCATCGTCGCGATACTACTGCTACGCCCGATCCTACATCGAATCGGGTTTGCCAACCTGTTCAGCAATCCACCCGTTGCAGAGCTCAGCCTCTATGTCGTGATCTTCGGGCTGCTCGCACTGTCGTATTAGGGAGAGCGTCGTGGAACCACTGGTCTCCGTGAGTCTAGCAGCAACCAGCGACTCGCAAGCCGCGAGGCCGGATGGTGGTGGCAGCAATAGCGGAGATCGGTCGCCAACTCCGCCGACGGCTATGATGCGCAGCGATGCCGTGCTCGATTCTGGTGTCGCGCGAGACACGTCTGCGCCTGCAACTGAGAAGACTCATCTGCGGGTGGCGAGCTTCCTCGCGGCGGTCGCGAAACATCTCGTGACTGTCTGCATAGCGCTTGCTGCGATCCTTGTCGCTCTCTTGACGTGGCAGCGATACGTGATGGCTCCTTGGACCCGTGATGGCACGGTGCGTGTTCAGGTCGCCAACATCGCGCCACAGATATCGGGACAAATCGTCGATATACGCGTTGTCGACAATCAATTCGTCCGCAAGGGCGACGTGCTCTACACTGTTGATCCATTCGACTTTGAAGTCGCCAAGCTCGCGGGCGCCGCAACGGTGCAGCAGCGTGCCGCTGACCTCCAGATCAAGCAGCTCCAATCTGAGCGGCGTCAGCGCCTCAGCGATCTGGCGACCACCCCGGAAGAACAGCAGATTTACGCCGGAAATGCCGTTCAAGCCAAGGCCGCGCTCGATGCCGCGCAGCAACAGCTCGCACAGGCCGAGATCAATCTGCGAAGAACCAAGATTTTTAGCCCTGTTAACGGCTACGTCACCAATCTGCTGATGCGGGTCGGGGATTTCGCACATGCAGGGACGAGCAATATCTCGGTCATCGATACCGACAGCTTCTGGATCGATGGCTACTTCGAAGAGACGAAGATGGCTCAGGTTTGTGTCGGCGATCACGCCGAGGCAAAGCTGATGGGTTATGCCCAGCCGATCATCGGCCATGTAAGTACCGTGACCCGAGGCATCAGTGCGTCGAACGCGGCATCTGGTGCACAGGGATTACCCAATGTCGACCCGGTCTACACCTGGGTGCGGCTTGCTCAGCGCGTGCCGGTTCGCATCGCTATTGACCAGGTTCCGCAAGGTGTGCCTCTGGTCTCGGGAATGACCGCGACGGTAACGATTGGGCAACAAGCGGCGGCTGATGACTCGTACCGGCTCGGTCGTTTACTGCAAAACGTTGAAGACCGGCTCACTGATCTCTTCGTTGGACCCAAGCCGCGTCTAGACTGCTTGCCAGTCACGACCCCGCAACTAGGCCCAACGGCAACAATTCCCATTGAAGTGGCACCGGAAGCCAAGTCTCTCGATCAGATCAATCCTGGGCTCGCACCCGGTTTGAACCGGCGACCCGAGGGCCACTGATGTCACTATCGCTGATCGAGGGGAGACCGAGGCGGCTGATGGGCGGTTTTGGCCTTTAGGCCGCCGTGCGGGCGATGCCAATTGTAGTGATGAAGCCAGATCTGTCATTCGGCCTGCAATATTGCCCCCCTAAGCCGGGGGTTCGGCGTCCAAAATTGACCCCCACCACTGGGCTATTGCGCCACCTGCTTTGGGCTAAAGCAGGTGGTTGGGGATGCTGGTTGTGGAGACGATTGCGCGCATACGGCGCGAGCACTTCATCAAAGGCAAGACGATCAAGGAGATCGCCCGTGACCTGAAGGTGTCGCGGAACACGGTCCGGAAGGTGCTGAGGTCGGGAGAGACCTCGTTCGAGTACGAGCGGTCGGTGCAGCCGCGGCCAAAGCTGGGACGATGGGCAGTAGAGCTTGACGGATTGCTGGCGGCGAACGCGGCCAAATCGGCTCGTGAACAGCTGACGTTGATCCGGATCTTCGAAGAGCTGCGCGGCCGCGGCTACGACGGCGGTTACGATGCCGTGCGGCGTTACGCCAGGCGGTGGAGCAAAGAACGCGGGCAATCGACCGCGGCGGCTTATGTCCCGCTGAGCTTTGCCCCAGGCGAAGCCTACCAGTTCGACTGGAGCCACGAGGTGGTCTTGCTGAGCGGGACCACGGTGATGGTGAAGGCCGCCCATGTCCGGCTCTGTCACAGCCGCATGCTGTTCGTGCGGGCCTATCCGCGGGAGACGCAGGAGATGGTGTTCGACGCCCACGACCGGGCGTTCGCCCTGTTCAAAGGCACCTGCACCCGCGGCATCTACGACAACATGAAGACCGCCGTAGAGACGATCTTCGTCGGTAAAGGGCGTCTCTACAATCGCCGCTTCCTGCAGATGTGCAGCCACTATCTGGTCGATCCAGTCGCCTGCACGCCGGCGTCGGGCTGGGAGAAGGGGCAGGTCGAGAACCAGGTCGGGCTGGTTCGGGAGCGCTTCTTCACGCCGCGGCTGCGGTTCAAAAACCTCGACGAGTTAAACGCCTGGCTGCTCGACAAATGCATCGCCTATGCCAAGGCTCATCGCCATCCGGAGCTGGTCGATCAGACGATCTGGGAGGCGTTCGAAGCCGAACGCCCCAAACTCGTTCCCTATGCCGGCCGCTTCGACGGCTTCCATGCGGTGACGGCATCGGTCTCGAAGACCTGCCTGGTGCGCTTCGACAACAACAAGTACTCGGTCGCAGCCAGCGCAGTCGGACGGCCGGTCGAAGTTCAAGCCTATGCCGATCGCATCGTGATCCGTCAGGATGGACGCATCGTTGCCGAGCACCCGCGATCCTTTGGCCGCGGCGATACCGTCTACGACCCGTGGCATTATGTGCCGGTGCTCGCCCGCAAACCCGGCGCCTTGCGCAACGGTGCTCCCTTCAAAGACTGGGTGCTGCCGGCCGCGATCGAGCGGATCCGGCGCAAGCTTGCCAGTACCGAAGATGGCAATCGGCAGATGGTCGACATCCTCAACGCGGTGCTGACTGACGGTCTGCCCGCGGTGGAAGCGGCCTGTGCCGAAGCGCTCGGTCATGGCGTCCATTCCGCCGATGTCGTGCTCAATATCCTGGCCCGTCAACGTGAACCCGCTTCACCGGCCAACATCATGACGCCGGCCGCACTGACGCTCCGTCATGCGCCGATTGCCGATTGTGCCCGCTACGACAACCTCCGGAGGACCATCTGATGGAACGAACCCAAATCTTCGACCTCATGGGCGAACTCAAGCTCTACGGCATGAAGGCTGCCTTCGACGAGATCATGGCAACTGCCGTCAAGCGCCAGCACGAACCTCAGCGCATTGTCGGCGACCTGCTCAACGCCGAGATCAACGAGAAGCAGGCCCGCTCGATCAAGTACCAGCTCACCATCGCCAAGCTGCCGCTTGCCAAGGACATCGCCGACTTCCAGTTCGACGGCACGCCGATCAATCAGACTCTCGTCAATGATCTCGCTGGCGGCGGCTTCATCGCCCAACAACGCAACGTCGTGCTGGTTGGCGGCACCGGCACAGGGAAGACCCACCTGGCCATTGCTATCGCCAGAAGCTGCATCCGATCCGGTGCCCGCGGCCGCTTCTTCAACGTAGTCGACCTCGTCAATCGCCTCGAGACCGAGACCCGCAACGGACGGCAAGGACGGCTCGCCGAGCATCTGACCCGGATGGACTTCATCGTGCTGGATGAACTCGGCTATTTGCCCTTCGCCCTGTCCGGTGGCCAGCTCCTCTTCCACCTCGTCAGCCGGCTCTATGAGCGCGCCTCCGTCATCGTGACGACCAATCTCGCCTTCGGCGAATGGCCGAGCGTGTTCGGCGACGCCAAAATGACCACGGCGCTGCTCGACCGATTGACGCATCACTGCGACATTGTCGAGACCGGCAACGATAGTTGGCGGTTCAAGAGCCGAGACGACGATCACGCCACCCGCGCTCGTCTCGCCTCCGCTATCCCGGCCAGCTCCGACGAGACGAGCGCTACCAGCAAAGCCCGCCGCACGAAGGGGTCAAAATTGGACGCCGATGAGGGGTCAAATTTGCAGGCCGATTGACACCTCGGCATTCGCGCCGAACATGACGACGCTGATTGCATTGCGCTTCCTGATGGGACTCGGTCTCGGTGCCGAGAACGTCGTCGGCTACTCCATCATGGCGGAGTTCTTCCCGGCCCGCGTGCGTGGCCGCTGGTCCGGTTTGATCTGCACGCTCGTCACTGCGGGGCTGCCAGCCTCCGCACTACTCGCGTGGTTGCTGGTGCCGCAATTCGGTTGGAGGGTGATGTTCGTGCTGGGCGCGGTGGGAGCCCTCGTTGCCTGGATTCTCCGTCGAAACCTACCAGAATCGCCGCGTTGGCTGGCGTCCGTCGGCCGTGATGCGGAGGCCGACGCGCTGGTGTCGAACTTCGAGCGCGAAGCTGCGATCAAGCTTCCACCTGTGGAGGCTCCTGCGTACTCGCCTCCGGCACCTCACGTGGGCGATCTTTTTCGCGCTCCCTATGTTGGCCGTCTCATCGTGGGGTGCGTCTCGCTGATGGTGGTCAATACCCTGATCTACGGCTTCATCACATGGCTGCCGACATTCTTCGTCGGTCAGGGCGAAACGATCGCCCGCAGTACCGGATATGCGCTTCTCATGGCCGTAGGAGGGCCAATCGGATCGGCTCTTGGCGCAATGTCTGCCGACGCGTTTGGCCGCAAGTCGACCATTATCGGTGCGGCAGCAATAACGATTGTCTTCAGCATCTTCTTCTCGCTGTCGACCAACTCGTCGATGACGGCGGTGCTCGGCCTCCTCTTGACGATCCCGATCTATGTGTTGGTCGCTGCGCTCTTCGCGGTCTACGTGCCGGAATTGTTTCCGACCGAATTTCGCCTGCGGGGGGTCGGTATCTGCAACGCCGCAGGCCGATCCGCCAGCATCATCGTTCCACTGTTCGTTGCGCCGATCTTCACGGAATTCGGTGTCGGAGGCGTCCTGACGATGATGGTGGTGGCGCTTTTCGTTATGATCATCGTCGTCGCTTCACTCGGGGAGGAGCCGGAGCGAAGGCCGGCTGAGGAAGCAACGGCCGCAGCGTAGCGCCGCGGCAGGAATTCAGGACAAGCGAACTTTCTAACACACCTTCGAGGATCACCCGCGAAGGCACAGTAGAGTTTTGTCTCATCATAGGGGGTTGAAATGTCATTTCGCGGTCGCTTGCTTGCAATTGCGCTTACGATCTCGATCGGCACTGGCGTCGCCTACGGCGCGGACGTTGATCCGCTGTTAAAGGCTGCAAAGCCAGATTCCATCTTTCCGGCGTTCTCCGTCAACGACAACCGAATCACATATTCGTACCTGCCGGACGGCACGGATCCCGGTGTGCCCGGCAAAACGGCCAAGCAGGTCTACTCTTTCACGCACTTTGATTCGTGGGCCTATGGCACCAATCTGATCAACCTGTCGTTGCTCAAGTCCGATCACAACGATCCGGCTCAGCCGTGCGCGGCCGGGCGGACGGGATGCTCCGGCGCAACTGAGTTCTACGGGACGATCCGAAGCACGTTCGGCTTCAATCAGATCTTTAATACCAACGCGTTCAGCGTGGGGCCGTTGCACAACGTATCGCTGGAGGTCGGTGCGGACGGCGAAGTTGAAAACAATGCACTATCGCCCGCCAAGCGGGTCGGTGTCGTTGGGCTGCAGTTCGCGTTCGATCTGCCCTACAAGGGTTTCTTCAACGTTGCGCCGATGTACTACAAGGAGCTCAATCATAGCGCGTTCATCCCAGCGCCATACGACAGCAATCAGAACTTCGACAGCACCTGGACGATCGAAACCAACTATTACATGGATCTCGGATTTCTGCCCGAGTACCTGCCACTTTCGGTGAGTGGCCGGGCGGCCTGGACTGGCCCGAAAGGAACTGGCACCAACATGCCGGGCACGCTTGCAAGAAAGCTTGAACTGAATAGCGAGCCGGTCCGGTTGACGCTCGATGCCAGCAAAGCCTTCATGGGCCCGCAATATACTCACCTCGTCGACGTCTGGGTCGCTTATCGTTACTGGCAGAACAAGTTCGGTCTCGATCACAATGTTGCACCCCAGTGCGTCGCGGCCAACAGCGGGGCATGCACTGAGTCTTCGGTGTACACGGGCGTCACTGTGAAGTTCTAAGACCGGCGAATTGCCGTCCTCGTCTCTCCCAGCTGGGCCGCCACCAAAGTGGCGGCCACATTTTTCTGTATGGCAAAGGCGACTGCACTCGAGGCGCTCGTGCAAACGACGATATCAGTTGCGGTTATTGCTGCGCGTCGACCCGGATCGGCGGGAGGGTGTCCACGAGGCCGAAGCGGCGTTCGCGCGGCGGTATCAGGTTGACGTGATAGCGGTTACGCGTAGAGCCCCGGGAAGATCAGTCGATCGCGCGGATGCGTGATCACAAGGGCTGGCGTTCATCAGCCGGAAGCGGCATTACTAGAAGAACGGACACTGGCGACGTTGTCTGATTGGTCAGGCGGCGGTCCTCGCCGGCGGCGATGCGGCAGGAATCCCATCGGTCGAGGACAACCTCGGTCTTGCCATTCGATACGTGGACGGTACCGTCAAGGACCACATACATCTTCTCCTGCGGTGACGAGGATAGCGTCGTCCCGCCGCCTGGGGCGATCGTCGAAACGCCGATCCAGAACTCGGAAGAGGGGCCGGCTTCCCTGCCTTGCAGGCGCACCATTGCCATCTCAAAGTGACCCGGTGCGTTGTAAGGCGGCGCTTCGGTGAAGCGTACGACATGCATGATCAGTCTCCCGGGCGCAGCACGATGCGGTCGCGCGAAGAGCCAATCACTGCGGTGTAGGCCGCCTTGGCGTCACGTAGCGGATAGATGGATGATGCGGTGATCTGGAACGGTCGAAGGAAGCCGCCGGCAAAGCCCGGCAGCACGCTGCGCAGGATTTCAGCGCTTTCAACCGATGAGAAGGCGAGGGTGTCTACCCCGACATAGGTGTGCCGCCCACGATAGAATTCCAGGATGTTGAACTGGACGATCTTATGGACCGCGGCGATCAGGATCTGCCGGCCGGCCTTGGCGAGCGAGCGATGGGCATCGTCGAAGTAGGGATCGCCGACGGTGTTGAACACGATATCTGCGCCATGGCCGTCGGTCAGTTCCCGCACTCCGTGCGCGAGGTCCGTCGTGGCGGAATTGATGATCTCGATCGGAGCGTTGGCATGGCCTTCGTACGGTTCGTCCTTTCGCACAACGCCGATCACCTTGGCGCCGTACCAGGTCGCGAGTTGGGCCGCAGCCTGGCCGACCTTGCCGTTCACGCCCATGATGAGAACGTGCTCGCCCGGCTTTGGCGTGCCCGTCCTTCGAAAGCCCTCGATGGCCGTCACGAAGGGCACGCCGATCCCTGCAGCCTCGTCCATCGAAATACTATCGGGCTTTTCGACCACGGCCTCGGCTTCGACGACGACATGGCTGGCATGGGTACCATCGCGGCGGATTCCGAGATCGCCCGATGTGCCGAACACAGCCTTGCCGCGCAGCTCACGAGGTCCATCGACCACTCGACCCGAAAAGTCACGGCCAGGGGTCCGCGGGAATACCGCATAGGGCATCAAGCCCGTCGCGGCCTTGACGTCCGACGGATTGACGCCGGCAGCCTCGATTGCAACCACGACCTCGTGCGGTTGCCGCGCGAGCGAGTGTTGCTCGATCGCAGGCGCGATCGCTGCCACATCGGCGGCCTTGGCATTGAGCCGCACGCAGGCCGCCTCGACGGCGACATCTGGTTCCGGTCTGGCATTCATGGCGTGCTCCTAAACCGCGACCTTCGTCGCAGGCGCGGGCAGGCCAACGATCTGCCGGGCGTCCGCGATCGTCGCGATCGCACCCCCAAGATCCTCGACGATGCGCCGTGCCTTGGCGACCATTTCGGCGTTCGAGGTCGCGAGCTGTCCGCGCGCGAGATAGGCTGAATCCTCGAGGCCAACGCGCACGTGACCGCCGGCAAGATAGGACTGCGCAACCGTCGTAAACGCGGCCTTGCCAATGCCAATTGCGGTGAACTCCGCATCCGATGGCAGCAGGTCGCGTGCGTACAGCACGGTTTCTGGACCAGGCTGGAAGCCGTAGCGGACGCCCATCACGAAGGAGCAGAGTATCGGCCCTTGCAGCGTGCCGTCGGCGTTGAGATCGCGCATCAGGGCGATGTCTCCGGAATCGAACAATTCGATCTCCGGTCTGACGCCAGCATCCACAATCACCTTCGCCATGCGACGAACGTTGGCCGGGGTGTTGATCACAACCTCGCGGCCCGAATTCATGGTGTTGAGATCGAGCGTGCAGATGTCGGGTCGCAGCGCGGCGATATGCTCGACCCGCTTCTCAGGCACCATCAGGGTCGTGCCCTCGGCGGCAACTTTCGGGTCGTCTTTAGACGGAACGAAGCGTCCGCCCGGTCCCGTTGTGATGTTGAGAATGAGTTCGGGATTGCGAGCGCGGATGCGTTCCACGACGTCGACATAGTGATCGAGCAGCATCGAGGGACGACCGGTCAGCGGGTCGCGGACGTGAATGTGCACGATCGCGGCGCCTGCGTCCGCCGCGCCTAGGCAGGCGTCAGCGATCTGCGCCGGAGTGATGGGAAGATGAGGCGTCTGCTCGGGCGTCGTCAGATTGCCGGTGACGGCGCAGGTGATGATCACCTTGTCGCGTGGGGATCGCATCGGACGTTCCTTCAGAGTGATCGGCCGCCGTCGACCACGAAGGTCGTTCCGGTGGCGAAGCTGAGTTGGGTAGCGCAAGCGACGATCGCGGAGGCGATGTCGTCCGCGGTCGCGATCCGCTTCAGCGGCGTCGTTGCCGCCGTCTTGGCGTTGAAATCGGTGCCACGGCCCGGAACGAAGCCGGTGTCGACCACGCCGGGCGCGACCGCGAGCACCCGCACCTCGGGCGCCAGCACGCGCGCCAGCGATTTGGTCATGACGTCGATGCCCGCCTTGGCCGCGCAGTAGGCGATCGAGGAGCCGATACCGTTGGTGCCTGCAATGGACGAGATCGAAACGATCAGGCCGTCTCCACAGGCTTTCAGCAGCGGTGCGAAGCTGCGGATCGCTGCGAATTGTCCGCGCCAGTTGACGGCAAACATGCGGTCGATCAGCTCGTCGTCCAATGCCTCGAGGTCGGCGTGTGGGACGGGCTTGGTGAAGCCGGCAGCATTGACCAGCACGTCCAGACGGCCAAAGCGTTGCTCGATCTCGACGCGCAACGTCGTCAGCGTATCCGTCCGTGCCACGTCGGCAGCCAGCGCAGCGTGGCCTTCCCCCGCTAGGGTGCGCAGCACAGCGGCTGCCGCAGCCGTTTCCTCCGGCACGTCGCGGTGGCTGAGCGCTACACGAGCGCCAAGCTCTGCGAAGCGCCTCGCGGAGACGGCGCCAATGCTGCCGGCGCCGCCGATAACGAGCACAACCTTGCCCTTCATGGATGGGTTCATCGTTCGACTCACTTGATTGGTGGTTTGGGAAGAATCGCTTCGCCGTTTTCCATGACAAGGCGGTGGTTCAGCGTGTACCAGGGCGCGCGAACGCCGGCGGCCAGCGGTTCGCCGTGATCGTGCCGGCGATAGTCGCCGACCAGCGCCCGGGTCACTCCGAACACGACGTCGGTGTGGAGATGCTCGTCGTCATCGACGAAGATTTGCGTGACGAGCGTCTTGTGGCCGGGCTTGAAGCCCAGGAAGTGGATGTGCGCCGGCCGGTAGGGGTGCCTGTGTTGGGCACGCAGCATATCGCCGACCGGGCCATCGGTCGGTACGGGATAGCCGGCCGGCTTGACTGATCGGAACGAGAACTGCCCGTTGGCATCCGTCGTGAACTTGCCGCGCAAGTTCATGTCGGCCTGCGTCTCGTCCTGGTTTTCGTAGAGCCCGACCGGCGAGGACTGCCATACGTCGACCTCGACATCGGCGAGAGGTTTGCCTGCGGTATCGACGATCTCGCACGCAACGAACAGCTCGGGGCCGGGAGTTGGAGAGCGGACGATGGATGCGCCGTTCTCTGTCCTTGGCGAGTTGGCCCGCCAGAATGGTCCGAGCAGCGCGGCTGCGGTTTCAGTAGCCCCGCCGTTTCCGTTGTTCAACAGACAGACCAGCGTCGAGAAGCCGATCGCGTCCGCGAACAAAATGCCCTCGTTGTGGCTGTCGTTTGTTGCCTGTCCGATCCGGTTCAGGAAATCGATGCCAAGATCATACTCGGCCTCGGTGAGCTTCACCTCGCAGGCAAAGGCATGGATGTGTCTGACGAAGGCCTCCATCACCGCCCGGAGTCGCGGATTGTCGGCTGCCGACATCGCGCGCACCACGGTCGGGGTAACGTCCTCAAGCCTCTCGATAATGCCATTCGACATCTCAAGTATCCTTCCTGCAATCGATTGTAATCAGTAATGCAAACGATTGCATATAGTCAATGGTCGCTGTATCATGAAATCGTGAATTCGCTAACCGCTAGGAATAACTGAGTGAATCGGGCTGTCCCGACAATCAAGCAGATCGCAGACGCCACCGGCGTCCATCCGTCGACGGTGTCGCGGGCTCTCGATCCGAAGAAACGGCATCTGGTGGCTGAAGATGTCGCCAAAAGGATTTCGGCTGAGGCCGAGGCGCTCGGCTATCAGCCCAATCGCCTGGCTGCGAATTTGCGGCTCGGCCGATCCGATCTGATCGGCGTGCTTCTGCCGGACATCGCCAATCCGGTGTTTGCGCCGATTCTCGGCGGCATAGCCGAGGCCCTTGCTGCGGAAGGTTATGCGCCGATCGTCGCGGATGCCGGTAACGCATCATCGCAACAGATCTCCTTTGTCGAGAGACTGCTTAGCCAGCGCGTCGACGGCCTGATCCTGGCGACGGTATCGCAGCAGGATGAGCTTGTGGGATTCTGCATGCGACGCGGTCTCCCAGTGATCCTGGTCAACCGATCCGAAGCGCGCGATCGCGTCTCGTCGGTTGTCTCCGATGACGGAGCGGGGATGCGTCTTGCCGTCGAACATCTCGTCAGCCTCGGACACAGGCGCATCGCACATGTCGCAGGCCCGCTGTCCACTTCAACTGGCGCGCTGCGGTACGACGGCTTCCACCTTGCGATGGCCGGGCACGGCTTGACGGGCGCCGTGCGCGAGGCGGCGGGCTATGCCCGCGAGGCCGGGGCGCAAGCCGCAGCGGATCTGCTTGCTGGGGCGCGCGATCTGACCGCAATCGTTGCCGCGAACGACTTGTTGGCCCTCGGTGTGCTTGATGTGCTGAAGGCGCGGCGCCTGCGGTGCCCGGAGGACATCTCGCTCGTCGGGCACAACGACATGCCGCTGATGGACGTTGTCTCGCCGCCGCTGACCACCGTGCGCATCGAACACAGGGAGATGGGACGTCGCGCCGCTCTAATGCTGATCGACACGATCAGGAACGGGTCGGCGACGGTACGACACGACGTACTTCGTCCTGAGCTCGTCGTAAGAGGCTCGACTCGTGTCGTTTGATCGTTCCGGTCGTTCGCGCAAAGGACTTCTCGTCGAGATTTCGATCTGTCGCGCAATGTGTGGGGCGCGCTCAGGGTCTGGATCGGCGACTGAACCCGAGCGGCCCACGTGCAGGGTGGGTGAGGCCGGCCTCGGCCGGCCTCGCGGCTGTTATTTTCGCTGAGCGCTGACGACCTGTCCGACCAGTGTGGCCCAGGGCATGTTCAGTGCGCCGTAGACGGCGCCGGCCTCTGGGCGGGCGTTGTCCTTGAGGATCTCGACCATCAGCGTGGCGTAGTCCGAGACGACCACACCGGCTTGCTGCATGCGGAGCAGCCCGGTCTGGTGCTTGGTGTTGCTGAACGTGCCGCATGCATCGACGGCCACGTAGGATTCGTATCCCTTGCCGATCGCGGTGATGGCTGGAAACGCGGCGCAGACCTCCAGCGAGACGCCCGCGAAGATCAGCTTCCGACGCCGGGTTGCCTCGATTGCTGCGGCGACCTTAGGATCGTCCCAGGCGTTGACCGACGAGCGGTCGATGATGGTCACGCCGGGCAGTGCGTCGACGAGCTCGGGAATGGTCGGTCCCCAGAGGCTGTCACGCGCGGTGGTGGTGACCACTAGCGGAAGCTTGAGCACCTGCGCGGCCTTGGCCAGCGCCACGACGTTGTGCTTCAGCTCGCCGATGGAGTAATCGCGGACGCCCGTCAGGAGCCCGACCTGGTGGTCGACCAGCACAAGCGCCGCATTATCGGACGTGAGGGGTGAATAAGCTTTGGTTTGATCGGTCATTGTAGTCTCCTTGTTTGCATTGGATTGAGCGACGGCAACCGGAGCGGCGGTCACGGCCGCGGCAGCCACCCCGAGGCCTGCACTGTGTAGAAATTGACGCCGTTCCATGTGTGAACTCCCGTGTGGATGCTCGCAGTTGCCCTCAGCGGCCCTGTCGGAGCGGTGGTGTCTGCTGACAGTGCCGAAATAGACCCTCGACGATCGGCAAGATAGCTGCCATTTTCAAACTTATCGTCCAAATGGTTGGATGATCGGAGGCGCCCATGCTCGATTTGAATGACTTCTACTACTTCGTGCAGATCGTCGATCGAGGAGGGTTCACATCTGCTGCACGAACTCTGGGGACACCGAAATCGACATTGAGCTACCGTATCCACCAGTTGGAGGAAGGACTCGGTGTGCGTCTTCTCAATCGGACCTCGCGCCGCTTCGGCATGACGGATGCGGGCGAGGAGTTTTATCGCCATGCGGTGGCGATGCTTCAGCAAGCCGAGCAGGCTGAAAACGTCATGCGGCTCCGCTTGTCCGAGCCGTCCGGCACGGTCCGCTTCACGGTCGGTGTCGCAGTAGCCCAGTTCGGGATGCGCGACATGATCATCGGGTTCATGGCGAAGTATCCCAAGGTGAATCTCGTCCAACATGCGACGGATCGAGCCGTCGATCTTGTTGGCGAGAACTTCGATGTGGCCATCCGAGCCCACTCGGCGCCGCTGCCGGACTCGGCATTGGTTCAGCGGACGCTCACGCCGGCGCCGTGGTTCTTGTTTGCCGGTACCAAGTACATCCAGGAACATGGCATGCCATCGAGGCCGCAGGATCTCGCCCAGCATCCCTCTCTCTTCATGATGAGAGGAGGCGTCTCGCCATCCTGGCGGCTTCGCAATCCCGGCAAGGGAAACAAGGAAGCCGTCGTCCTGCCGCTGGCACCACGGTTGCTGAGCGACGACATGGTCTCGCTGAAGCAGGCTGCGCGTGCCGGATTGGGGATTGTCGCGCTTCCGGGATATGTGTGCCGGGACGAAGTTCGATCAGGCAAGCTCACCCGGGTCCTTCCGGAATGGTTGGCTGACAGCTCCACCATCACCGCCCTTATTCCATATCGCCACGGGCTATTGCCGTCGGTTCGGGTTTTCGTAGACCATCTCGCGGTCGAGTTTCCGAAGGTTGTCCTCCTCTGATCACGGATCGTCCAATCAATTGAACGGTAAGTTATGAAAAGAGCAACTTCTGGATCGATCAGACTTTCAGTAGATCATCTCCAGCGACACGCCGTCGAAGGAGAGCCACATGTCACTAAGTCTGAACATTGCACAGCCGGAATCTCGGCCTCGCGCCGGCAGGTTGGGGCAGCCGGTCAAGGGCCACGCGCACAAGATCGGGACGGGCTTCAACGCGATCCACTTCAGTGAGGACATGTTCGACGGGCAAATGGATCCGCTGATCATGGTGGATCACTTCGTCATGACCGATCCCACCTTCGAGCCGCACCTGCATGCGGGAATTTCCGCGGTCACTTTCATCTTCGAGGATGCGGTGGGCGATTTCCTGAACCGCGACACGCTCGGCAACAACATCGCGCTGGCGCCAGGGGACCTGTACTGGCTGGCCGCTGCACGAGGCGCAGTTCACGACGAACGTCCCGATCCAAGGGGTGCACACACCCATGCCTTGCAGATATTCGTGAACCTGCCGGCGCGCCTGAAGACAGAACCGGCCCATTCCCTGCACGTCCGTGCCGCGGACATGCCCAGGTTGACGGGACCCGGCTACCAAGTTCGCGTCGCTCTCGGTGAAGCTGGTGAAGGACAGGGAGCGCACGTTGGGACACAGGACTTCACGCTGCTCGATGGTGTTCTCTCCCGAGGCGCAAACTTTCAGCACCGCCTTCCTGGCGGCCAGGCAGCTTGGATTTACGTGGCGTCGGGCGAGTTGCAGATAGAGGTAGACGCTGAACGCCGGGTGATTTCCGCCGGGTCCTCAATTGTCGCTGCCGCAGCTGTTGGCGATAGCGATCTGAACCTGAGCGGTGGTGATGCTCATTTTGTCTTGATGGCGAGCCCACCGTTGCGGGAGAACTTCGTCAAGCACGGTCCGCTGGTCATGAGCTCCAGTGCAGACGTCCGACGAACGCTGGCCGACTACGCCGCCGGCAAGTTCGGCAAGATCGCCGGCTAATCCCGCACATCCATCCCATCAACCGTTTCGGCTTGCCTCGCGCGGCCGGAGTTTCGCGCGCCGGTATTTCCTTGACTCCGAGAAGGTATCAACCATGTCGAACCCAAAGATTCTTATCGTCTTCTACTCGCGCAATAGCTCGACAGAAACCCTCGCGCTGGCGATCGCAGAGGGAGCACGGTCAAAGGGCGCCGAAGTGCGCCTGCGCCGGGCGCGCGAGCTGGTCGGTCCGGAAGTCATGGCATACGCGCCAGGCTGGGCGGAGAGTGCCGCCGCGATGAATGCCAAGTACGAAGCACCCACCGCGGATGATGCCGTTTGGGCCGATGCGATTGTCTTTGGCACCCCCACGCGGTTCGGCAACGTCTCATCGGAGCTGAAGGCCTACATCGACAGCCTCGGAGGCGTCTGGTTCCAAGGCAAGCTCAATGGAAAGGCCGGCGCGGTGTTCGGCGCCACATCGTCGAAGCATGGCGGCAACGAATCGACGCTGCTGTCCCTGTACAACGTGCTGGCACATCTCGGCCTCATCATCGTTCCGCTCGGATACTCGGATCCCTCACTGTTCAAGGCCGGCTCGCCCTATGGCGCGACCTTCTTCTCAAAGGGGGACACGGAGAAGCCGGGCGAGGATGAGCTTGCGGTCGCTCGCTATCAAGGTGAGCGTGTTGCGAGCGTTGCCAGCAGCCTTGCTCCGGCCGCTGCTTGAGTGCAACCGGGGCACACGAGTAAGCGTGTGCCCCAACTTTTTCACGAGCCGTAGCCTCCTATCTCATCTAGTGAGGTTGGACGTGAACAGAGCTTTCATCGAGCCGAAAAGATCGGCATTTCCGTCAACTGAAAGACATAGGGTACTTCCAGGGCCTCAAGCTCCGCACGCTGGATGTAGCCGCTGCGCACTGCCGAGGATTTTTTTGTGAGCACTGCAAGATCGTTCAATAGCGCTGCAGTCGCTCTGACGATCGTTGCTTCGGTGCGCCGCACTCTTGTTCGGCCAGATAGGGCTAACCTGATGAGGGAAATGCGAAGATGATGCTCAAACTACTTGCGGGAACGACAATGGCAGTTGCGGTGATTTCGGGGGCGGGAGCGGCTGAGTCCAAGGGGACGAATAGGGCGATCGTCCTCGTTCATGGCGGATTCGTCGATGGTTCGGGCTGGGAGGGCGTTTACAAGATCCTGAAGAAGGATGGTTACGACGTCACCATCGTCCAGAACCCGACGACATCGCTCAGTGCAGATGTCACGGCCACCAAGGCCGCGATACACGCGCAAACAAAGCCGGTTATTCTGGTTGGTCATTCCTATGGAGGGGCAGTTGTCACGGAGTCCGGCACCGACCCAAAGGTGGCCGGACTAGTGTATATCACGGCCTTTGCACCCGAGCAGGGCGAGTCCGTCGCAAAGCTTACGTCCAATCCCGCTCCAGGTGCACCGGTGCCACCGATCGTTCCTCCGCAGGATGGCTTCCTATTCCTCGACAAGGCGAAGTTCGTGGCTTCGTTCGCTGCGGACGTGAAGCCCGATCTGGCTGCCTTCATGGCCGATTCGCAGGTTCCATGGGGGCTTGATGCTTTGAATGGCACGATTACCGTGCCGGCCTGGAAGAGCAAGCCCAGTTGGTATCTCGTGGCGACCGACGACAAGATGATTCCGGTCGATGTCCAGCGGATGATGGCCAAGCGCGCTGGCGCAAAGACTGTCGATCACGCAGGCAGCCATGCCATCTATGTTTCGCAACCCGCCGCGGTCGCGAAACTGATCGAGACTGCCGCCTCCGAGGCAAAGTAGCGAGAAAGTTGGCGTTGGCGCTACTGAGACAGGCATCGCCTGTCCTCGAGCGCCGACGACAACCGGCAAGCTGTATTGCAGGCGTCAAGTTGACGATAGGACCGTCGTTGCCGTTGCTGCGACGGTCCGGTAAGCGTATGCGGAGGAGGGGTCTTCCGCATGACCATCAACGCCAATCTCAATATCGTCGACGTTGCAACGGTCCCCATCGGTCTACCGCGCAATACGGATCGCAAGCTTGCGGTCCGGGCGCTCGTACGTTCACAGCTCAGCTCGGCCGATATCAGCTATGGTTTCAAGCAGGCCGGTACCGCAGCGACGTTTCCGGTCTGGGAAGATGCTTATAGTATCGGCGTTCGCTTCAACGACGAGAGAAGCAACATCTTCGTCGACGGCAAGAGCTTCACGGGCCCTCATCGCAAAGGCGAGGCGCACATTCTCTACCTGTCCGGCGTCGAGCAGATCGACTTCTCGACGCCCCGCCATACCATGGAGGTTTTGCTGAGGCGCAGCTTCATGCGCGAGATCGCCGACGATCTGGAGGTAGCGCACGTCACGGATGTTGGCCGTGGCCTCTTCCATATTGTAGATGATCAGGTTCTCCTGAATTTGGCGTTGCGTATCCATCCCTATTTTGACGCACCCGAGACGCTCGACCCGCTGCTTGCCGATCATTTCATGTGGACGCTCGGCATATACATTTGTGCGCGTTACGGCGATCTCTCTACGCGACGCCCGGTGGTCGGGGGCTTGAGCACCTGGCAGGAGCGGCTGGCGAAAGACATCATCGAGTGGAGTATCGTCGATGGGGTCGGCCTGGCTGAGATTGCCGCGCTCTGCGGAATACGCACGAGCCAGTTCGCTCACGGCTTC
Source organism: Bradyrhizobium sp. SK17 (assembly GCF_002831585.1). Lineage (GTDB taxonomy): Bacteria > Pseudomonadota > Alphaproteobacteria > Rhizobiales > Xanthobacteraceae > Bradyrhizobium. Next base: position 3,385,836 of record NZ_CP025113.1, read on the forward strand.
AAGCGATCAACGGGCATGGCGCCCTTCCAATGGCTGCAGCACCGTCGCATTGCTCGTGCAAAGCGGCTTCTCGCGGCGGATCGAACCCCGCTCGCGGATGTCGCGCTCGCCTGCGGCTTTGCGGACCAGAGCCACCTGACGCGTTGCTTTGGAAGGCTCGTCGGCGCAACTCCTGGCGTATGGCGAGCGGCGGTGTCTTGAACGGTCGAAGTCGTACCTGTGCCTTGCCGGGTTGCAGTGGGCTCCATCGCTGTTGCACGTTCGCAAGCGAAGATCTCAATCCGCGTTTGGGCGTTGGCCGGCGATAGCATTGAAGCCGCCTTCCAAGAAAGTGCACAGGTTCCCGTACATCGTCAGGAGATCCTTGGATTTGAACTTTCCCCGCGACAGGGTCTCGATTCGCTTCGGCCTCGCGCACGCGGTTATCATCGCGCCAACCGCAAAGAAGAAAGCCTGGTGCAGGACCTCGCTGGGCACCTGCGGCAGGCTGCGCTGTAGCTCGCTCAGGTACTCTCGCGCCACCGCGTTGAAGTGCCGTTCCGTGAGCTCCGCCCACTCCGGACTGCCGCCCGCACTTCCGACGAGCTGGGTGTAGTTGCGCCATCCCGGTTCGTTTCTCGAAGCCCGAGCCATGATGGCTCCGACGAACCCCTCTACCAGAGTACGCACCGGAATCGGGGACCCCTTGCTGTGCGCGCGGGCCCGCTCGAGGAACGCCAGCCGCTCGGCATTCAGAACCTCCGAGCGTCGGCCCAGAACCTTGTCCATAAGGTCGTGCTTGGAGCCGAAATGGTATCCGACAAGTGCGAACTGATAGTCCGCGTCCGCGGCGATATCGCGGATCGAGGTGCCGTGAAATCCATGCCAGGCAAAGAGCTTCTCCGCACTGTCCAAAATGCGTTCCCTGGTTTGCTCACTGTCGGCTCGGGGCTGTGGTACGCGCTTTCGAGGCGCGCTTGGTCGTGAGGTTCTAGTCGTGGTGGCCATGGCTGCTGGTTTGAGATGATAGGGCATGACGCCGCCACCTACGGCGGCGTTTTAGTCCTGAAAGGCGACGTCAGCTTACCCATTTGTTTCAATCTTTGGAACGGGGATATCCGGTTCGATCGTCGTCGTCCATTCGCGCGCAACTACTAGTCCAACAAGCCCGGGAGTCAGTAGACACGCGGAAATTCTAATATTATACGTACGTATAATCAAAGTACGGCACTGGCGCCGGTGCTTCAGTTCGAAAAGCCTTGGAGGCAATATGATCACTAACCCTCTGCAGGGCTGGACGGTGGACCGGCGGCTCGTAACGCCCGTCGGCGTTGACCTGAAGCGCCCCGAATGCGTTCTGGCCGAACCCGGCGGCGATCTGTGGGTGGCCGATGCCCGCGGAGGGGTCATGCACATCCGGCCCGATGGATCGCAACGACTGGTCGTACAGCAGGCAGACTCGCATTTCGACAGCACTGGCGATTTGCAGAGCCGCTTCACGTCCGGGACCCTACCGAACGGACTGGCGTTCGATGCCGACGGAAATCTGCTAATTGCGAACTTTGGTACCGATCGACTGGAGCTGATGCGGCGTGACGATGGCCAAAGCAGGGTGCTACTCGACACAGTCGACGGCCAGCCTATAGGAAAGACGAACTTCGTCTTGCGCGACTCCCAAAATCGGCTGTGGATCACGGTGTCTACGCGCATCAACCCATGGACAGATGCGTTGAGGCCGGGCATCCGCGACGGATACATCATCCTTCTCGACGAACGCGGCGCGCGCATCGTCGCCGACGGATTCGCGTTCACCAACGAGGTGCGTTTGGACGCGAAGGAAGAGTGGCTTTATGTCGTGGAGAGCGCCGCGAAGCGGATCTCTCGTCTGCGGGTGGCGGCCGATGGCTCGTTGTCCGAGCGCGAAGTGTTCGGGTCGTCTTCCTTGGGCGCCGGTTCGCCGGACGGAATGGCCTTCGATGCCTTCGGTAACCTATGGATCACGATGATCATGTCCGACCGGCTGGTGGCAATCACGCCCGAGGGCGACGTGCTGGAGTTGCTGGACGACGGCAATCCCGAGGCCAATGCTGCTCTCGAAGCTCATTCCGCAGCCGGCACATTGACGATGGATGTGATGGCAAAAGCCCACGGCACGCTTGCGCCGTGGATGGCCAGCGTCACTTTCGGTGGCCCCGATCTGCAGACCGTTTACCTCGGCAGTCTGATGGGAAGCACGCTTGCCAGCTTCCGCTCGCCAGTTGCCGGGATGCCGTTGGCCCACTGGCGCTTGCCGCGCTAGACGACTAGTACGATTTTGCCGATATGCGCGCTGGTCTCCATCCGCCGGTGCGCGTCGGCAGCCCGTTCCAGCGGGAAGGTACCGTCCATCGGTGGCTTGACACGACCATCGCGCAACAACGGCATCACCTTGGCCTCGATGGCTGCGACCATCGCCGCCTTTTCCACAATGCTGCGGGGACGCAACGTCGAGCCGGTGTGGTGCAGCCGTTTCGACATCAGCTTGGCGAAATTGGCGGTAGCCTTCAGAGCTCCTGACATGAACGCGATCTGAACGATGCGGCCCTCGATCGCCGCAGCCTCATAGTTGCGGTCGACATAATCGCCACCGACCATGTCGAGGATGACATTGGCGCCGGCGCTGTCCGTGTACCTCTTCACAGCCTCGACAAAATCCTCGGTCTTGTAATTGACCGCATGATCGGCACCGAGCTTGAGACAGGCGTCTGCCTTGTCCTGCGCGCCGACAGTGACGATCACCTTGGCGCCGAATGCCTTGGCAAGCTGGATCGCCATCGTGCCGATGCCCGACGAGCCGCCATGGATCAGCAGCGTCTCGCCGGCCTTCAGCGCGCCGCGTTCGAACACATTGTGCCAGACCGTCATCAGCGTTTCCGGAATGGCGCCGGCTTCCTGCATCGACAGCGAAGGTGGCACGGTCATCGCCTGGCCGTCCTGTGCGATACAATATTGCGCGTAGCCGCCGCCGGCGACCAGCGACATCACCTTGTCGCCGATCCTGTGTCGCGCAGCGCCTTCGCCGAGCGCGACCACTTCGCCTGCGATCTCGAGGCCGGGCAGGTCGCTTGCGCCGGGCGGCGGCGGATAGGAACCGGAGCGCATCGAGACGTCGGGACGATTGACGCCGGCGACTTCAACTTTGACCAGGATCTCGCCTGGCTTCGGCACCGGCAACGGGCGGGTCTCCGGAACCAGCACCTCTGGGCCGCCGGGCCTGCTGATGGCGATGACGGTCATTTGCGCGGGCAGATTGGGCATGGTTCGTCCTTCGTCACTGAAGTACATCGAAGCGGAGTAAAGGTGATTTGAGGCCGAAGCAGCTAGGGCGGCAGTTACCCCGAGGATCCTGACGCTCAGGGTTGCGCTTGTGCGTCGATCAGCACGAATGCTACTCGCGCGATGTCGTCCGTGCGATTTGCCCACGCATGATTGGTACCTCGTTGCACCAGCACATCGCCCGCGCGCAGGACGGTTTCGCCTACTTCCATGATGGCGGTGATCTCTCCTCGAAGCACCAGCGCGTAGTCCACGGTCGATGTGATGTGCATTCCAGCGTGACGCGGATTGTCGGGTTGATGACGCGCGTCGCGAAACATGGTCTCGAAGACGACGGCATGCTGGCGGCGCAGCTCTTCCGGGTCGGACGGCGTCGGCGGGAAGTCGATCACACGCAAGACAGTGCCCCCCGCCGGAGGGAGAACGCCGTCGTGTTGGGTGATGTCGTCGGGGCTGACCTCACCGGCGATTCCGGGATGTGTACGCCAGAGATTCGCATTCTGGTAACCCGGCCGCGACTCCAGCGTGAGGATCGCGGGCGATGGACCATCCTCGGCGATGTAGGAGTGGCCGGCTTCGTTGGTGCCTGTGATGACCCGGCGCACGGGAGAGAGCTTTTGCATGATTGGATCTGTATTGAGTGAGAGGAGCGGAGGATAAGGTCAGCGCAAGACGCGCTGGTCGCTGAGGTCCTTGGCGCCATAGCTGCGGCTGAAGCTGGCGCCACGGCCTTCCAGGACGGGGAGTTCAGCCAGCGCGTTGATGATATGAAACATGGTTGGAACCTGCTCCCATGTGGAGCGGATGAAACGAACCTTGCCGTGGCCGCGTTGAAAGGTCTCGTAGGTCACATCAAAGCCGCCGGCCGGCGTTATCACTGCTTGCGATACGTCGTCGTCAGGATCCAATGCAGGCAAGTAACGCCAGTGCAGCGTACCCGTCGGAGGATTGTCGGCCGCAGCCGCGGCAGCGACCTGAGGCGGCCATGCATCGACCAGGTCGCTGAGCTCCATCTCGAGAAACGTATGACCTTCCCATGTTGCCTGGTGGCGCTGCACGCCCGCAAACGTGCGCGGCTCGGGCAGCTCCGCATAGAGCTTGGCAAATCCAAGTTCCTCGCGCCCCGTGATGATGGGCTCAGGGCGGTTCTCCCACAACACCGAGAGAAAGGGACCTGTTGCAACGTCGCGGCGTCCCTCAAACCGGCTGGCGAACTTGACGCCCAACATTCGATAGCCGCGTCCAGCCAGCCAAGGCAAGTCGGAGAGCGTCGTCGCCTCGAGCGTCACGACTGGATCGCCGTGCAGGCTGAAGCCGGGAGGCAGCAGTTGCGACAGATGAGATGCGTCTGTCAGGAAACTGACCGATGCCGTGCTGCGAGGCGCCCGGGACCAATCGAACGGACGCCCGTCGGGGCCTTGGCGCGGGCCGGGGCTGGGTCCGAAGACAGTTGGCATCCGATGGCGCGGGCGCGCGCTGACGCCTCCTGGGGACCTTCCCGAGAGGCTGTTGGTTGGATCCATTGAAATTCCATTCAGCATCAAAAGGCATGGGCTGTGATGTGCATCGGCGGATCTCTCCACCGATGCACATCACGAGCTGGATTGGCGCTCTCACGAGAGCAGGGCGATGCCGCAAGCGAGAAAGGGCTTCCTGCTCACGCCAATTCCTTCGGCGCCTTGAGCGTGCGGCCGATCCAGTGCGCCATGTAGCTGACCGTCAGCTCGCGGTTGTCGACACTGCAGTGCTCACTGCCGCCTTCTTCCACCGTGTGGATCCTCAGCTGCCTGTCGGCGCTGTTCACGGCCTCTTCGTAGGTACGGCGGGCGAATTCGACCGGAACCTGGCGGTCGTTTTCGCCGTGTACGATGAGGAATGGGCAGCGGATTCGGTCCAGGATGCCGTTCAGCGTCATCTTGTCGGCTCTTACTTGCACCTCCTCCATGCTGTCCAGGCCCATCACCCATTGGATGTGCTCGAAGAAGTGATGCACCGACTTCTGCCCGCCACCGCCGGCCAACCTTTTTCTGACGCCAATTCCGACGTCATACATCGCGCCCCATGCGACGCAGCATGCGAACCGAGGCTCGAACGCCGCAGCGCGCGGCGCGTAATAGCCGCCGAGGCTGAGGGCCATCATCCCGATGCGCGCGGGATCAATGTCGTCACGCTTGATGAGCCAATCGACGCAGGCCGACGCCGGCCGCTCGGTCTCCACGATGCTCTTCATGCCCCTGAAGCGCAGGGCTTCACCAACGCCGGGGTGATCCACGATCAGCGTCGAAATGCCGCGCTCGGCGAGTTCTTCGGCCATGCCGCCGATGTAGATGAACTCTTTGTTCACATCCAACCCGTCGAAGTGCACCATGCAGGGCTTTTTCGCCGCATCGCCCTTCCCACGCACATAGAGCGCTGGCAGCGTCGTTCCGTTCTCATAGGGAATCTCGACGCGCTCGCAATTCTCGCGCCCCAGGGTCACGAACTTGCCGAAAGCGGCGAGAAAGGCGCGGTACAGACGTTCACGATCGGGATCGTGGATCGAGGTCTGGCGCTCGGCAGCAAAATAGTAGTTCGCAGCGCGCGCGTATTTGCCGGCCGCAGCGCGGAAGTTTCCATTCTGCTCGTCGAGTTGCGCAGTCTTCTCCACCTTCTGTGCGGCAGTGCGCCAAGCGAGGCAGAACTTTTCGTTCGCAGCGTTGTCTGCATTGGCCGCGATCGCCTTAAGCGGTCGAAGAACGTCGTCAACCTCGGTGATCAGGCCACCGTTGTTCAACGTCATCAAGGTCGCGAGATTCCAAGGATAGTTGCCCTCGAAGTATTCAAACATTCCGTTCTCCCTAGCGTGTAGCAGTCTTCAGGTAACAAACATTGTACATACGTATAATCAAATTTATGTTGACAGGCAAGTGAAAAAGGAATCAACAGGCAAGAACGGTCGCGGAAAGTCGGCGCGTAGGGGAGGTCAAATGAGCGCGATGTTCTTCAATCAATCTGTTTCATTCGACGCAACAAGCGCCACGCTCGCTGAGCGGCGACGTGCAAAGGCGTTGCAGTGCATCCCGAGGAAATCGACATTGCTGTCGAGGGTTCTTTATCACCCGATGCTGGACGCGCCTTATGCGCTGCTCGGTAGATCTATCACGATGTCATAGCCAAAGGGCGGCGCTACGAAGGCGCTGACGGCGAAACGTCTCCATCACGTAACACGTCCTGCTGCGCTCCGTGACGGGCGCGGTGATCGCGGTCATGCGCCCGGCGGTCGGGCGCAACTCGGGGGAAAGAGCGTTGCGGATCTGTACCCGAGAAAAGGGGCAGAGCCGTTTTGAAGTAAGGCAACCTAGAGCAACTTGGGGGGATTAAATGACGACAGTTATAAAGAGTCTTATTCTTGGTTCGGCGGCGGTTCTTGTTGCGGTTGGCGGAGTTCATGCAGCCGATCTTCCTGTGAAGGCCAAGGCGGTCGAGTACGTGAAGGTTTGCTCCCTGTATGGCCCCGGGTTCTATTACATCCCGGGCACCGACACGTGCATCAAGCTTGGCGGCTATCTGCGCATGGATGTCCTGGCGAACACGAACGTCGACAATACCGGCAACACGTCAGGCGCCGGCGGCGCGAACAATCGCTTCACCAACGGCTACATGTGGCAGTCCCGTGAAAATTTGAACATCGATACGCGCACCGCGACTGAGTATGGCGCGGTTCGTACCTATGCAGACCTGAACTTCAGCTGGACGTCGGATACCTATGGAGCGGGCGCCACCGCAGGCTCAACCATCTACTCGCCGATCGGTACGGCCGCTGCTCCGGCCAACGCAACCAGCGGCGGCGTTGCTTACGGCGTGTTCGGCATCTACGCCGCGTTCATCCAATTCGCCGGATTCACTGCCGGTCGGGCGGTCTCGCAGTTCAGCGCTCCCTGGATCAACTATCCGGGCAACAACTTCGATGGTCTCGTCGGTGGCGGCGGCGCTGCAACTGGTGTGAATCAGTTCACCTACACAGCGCAGTTCGGCAATGGTACGTCGTTGTCCCTGTCTGCCCAGGATCAGACGGCGTACTATCAGGCTGGCGTGCAAAACCTCGGCGTGATCGGTACCGGTGCACTCGGCGCCTACGGCGCGAGGGACTACGCCGGCACGATTGCTCCGGATTTCGTTGGGATGCTGCGCGTCAATCAGGATTGGGGTCTATTCCAGGCCTCATTGGCCGCGCATGACAACCACGCAGCCTATTACGGCGGCACCGAGCTCACCGGTCATCCGGATGACAAATGGGGCTGGGCCGGTCAGTTGGCCTTGTCGATCAAGAACATCCCGACTGGGCCCGGTGACACCATCAACATCCAGGGTGTCTATACGAACGGTGCAACCCGTTACAACATCCAGGACCTTGCTGGTTCTGCTGGAGCGAACACCATCTTCGGTGGCACCAATCTGCCAGGCGCCTACCAGAGCATTGGCTTCGGCATTGCGCCCGACTCGGTATTCGTCACCGGCGGCTCACAACAGCTGATCACGACCTGGGGTATGAATGGCGCATTCATTCACAATTGGAACCCGTATTGGAACACCAGCATCTACGGTGCGTATGCCGGAATTCGCTACAACGATACGGCCAAGGCTCTGATCTGCGGCCCGACCGGTACCGGCGTGGGTGGTTCGTTCGGTGCTTCCTATGGCGCCGCTGGGCTGACCTCCTGCAACCCCGACTACAATATCGCGCAGCTTGGCACTCAGACGCAGTGGACCCCGGTCAAGAATCTGACCTTCACGGCTGACTTGACCTACACCCACCTGGATCAGAAGTACGCTGGCACGATCGCGTTCCCCGGCAGCGCCGCGATCGGCAAGCCGGCCGCGGTCTACGAGCTCAAGGACCAGAACACGCTCCTTCTGCTCCTCCGCGCCCGACGCAACTGGTAGGGCCCGATCGATACAACTCGCGACGTTCAGCCTCCAGGGAGGGCTCCGATATGCCCATCGGAGCCCTCCCAAAGGCGAGACTGAGAATACGGTTCGGCAATTGTCGCTCCGGCCCGAGCATCGCATCGTCCGCGAAAACACTGCAGACACATCTTGAACCATGAAACAGAGAGAAGCATGAAATGAGTGCAGTCGACGTGAAGGCGCTGGTGGAGCGCATCCAGGTGCTCGAAGACCGGCAAGAGATCACCCAGCTCCTGATGACGCACCCTCTCGCCATCGACGGAGGCGAGACTGAGTTCTGGCTCGAGAACTGGACGGATGAGGCCGTCGTGGACAGGCTTGTCGATCCCGAGCGTCACAGCGGCGACTACGGCGGCGTCTACGGCAAGGATGTCATGCGCCTGTCGGCAGACAGTCCGGAGCTCGAAGCGCTTCGCAAAGCCGGTGTCTGCCACTTCGTCACGCTGCCTGCGATTCGGCTCGATGGCGACACCGCGCACGCCACGAACTATTGCCAGCTGATCGGCCTGGAAGGGCAGTCGTATCGATTCCGTCGGATCCTCGTGAGCCGTTGGGAGCTTCGCCACGTTGGCGGAAAGTGGAAGATCACGAAGCGCACCATTCGGCCAATCGGCCACGAGGAAGCGCGACCGCTCGTCATCGCGTCCCTTCCGCTGCAGCGCAGTTGATTTCAAAGCAATCGATCAAGATAGAAAAGGAGACGAGCGATGCAAAGCCAATTGGCGCGGCGCGCCTTTCTGAAAGGTGCAGCGCTTGTTGCTCCGGCATTGATCCTGAGACCAGGTTGGGCCGCCACAGGCCCGATCAAATTCGCGACCGTCACTCCATTGACTGGTCCGGCGGCTCAGTACGGACAGATGGAGGTCATGGCCATGCGGTTCGCCGCGGACAAGGTGAATCATGCCGGAGGCCTGCTGGGACGCGAAGTGAAGGTCGTGCCGATGGACTTCGAGTACAAGAACGACCTTGGTGTGCGCCGGGTGCGTGAAGCGCTGCTCGATGAGAAGGCGGATGCCATCACAGCCTGGACCGGAGCGGTCGCGCTTGTGGCCGCGCAAGCCGCTGCCAAAGAAAAGAAGTTCTTCGCTTCGCCGTCGTCCGTTCCAAGTGAGATCACGGGCGAACAGTTTCAACGCACGACCTATGTTGGTGCCCTGAGCACCGCAAACTACGGCGCGGCGATGGCAAGCTTTGCCGCGAAGTCGAACTTGAAGAACATGTATCTCTTCAACCCCGACAATGCGAACGGGCATGCCCTTGCAGATGGCTTCAAGAAGCGCTTCGCCCAGGTGGCCCGGCCGGATCAGCGGATCGTCAGCGAAGAATACTTCCCCATTTTCGCAATCAGCGACTTCAGTCCGTACATCACCAAGCTCGATGCCAATGGCCCCGGCCTGGTCGTGACCATGGCCTACGGCGCAGATCTGCGCAACTTGATGCAGCAGGGGTATTCGCTGGGTTGGCGCCCAAAGGTGCTGGGTTGGGCCGTCAACGATCCCGGACTGTGCAACGCCGTTCGGGAGGCAGCGATAGGACACTACGCGGTGGCGAATGCGATGCTGACCTGTGACACGCCCTTGATGAACTCATTGATCAAGGAATGGACCACCAAATACGACAAGATCACCGATCCCCAATTGAGGTACCCCGAGGGCAGCGCCGCACGCACCGCCTATTGGTGGCTTTGGTTCATGGACGTGGTCAAACGTGCCGGTTCACTCGATGTTGATGCGGTGGCCGGAGCCTTCGAAGGGGTGACCTTCGACACGCCCTGGGGTCGGTCGACCATGCGTGCTTGCGACCACCAGATGGTCTCGCCAGCGTGGTGGGCGGAGGTCGTGAAACCCGACGCGATTCCCGAGCACCTGCGGTTCTATGGGGATATTCCCTACACAGGAAAGGGCACGGAGATCGCCAGCAACGAGATCGCGCCCGATCCGAGCGACAGCCCGAATCCGCGTTGCAGGGGACGTTGATCATGTCGAAAGAACGCGTTGCCCTCGTTACGGGGGCTGCCAGCGCGATCGGCACGGAGGTCGTTCGCGAGTTGGCAAAGACATGCCGCGTCGTGATTGGTCTCAATGGCAATGGCGCCGGCAGTCCCGACCTGAATGCCTGGTGCGTTGAGAACGGGACGCAGTACTTGCCCCGTCACGTTGATGTGACAAGCGAGGAGAGCGTGGCGCTGGCGTATCGGGCGACCGTTGAGCCGTTGGGCCGTCTTGATATCGTGGTCCATTGCGCGGAGATGACGCCATCCGCGGGTCGGTCGTATCCAACCGAGGAGATGTCGCTGGCGGATTGGAATTCAGTCCTCGACGCCAATATGACTGCAACGTTTCTGATCTGCCGCGAGGCCGTTCCTCACTTGGAGCGGAACGGGTGGGGCAGAATCATTACGATCGGGTCCCTGGCAGCCAGGGTTGCCTCTGTATCGTCGGGCTCTCACTACAGCGCATCGAAAGCCGGGGTGGCCGCATTCACGAAAGTCCTGGCGCTCGAACTCGCGCCGCTGGGTATCACGGTGAACTGCGTTGCTCCCGGTCCCGCCGAAACCAAGGTCGCAGAGGGCGTTGACTGGAGCGCTTACGCGAGAACGATCCCGCTGCGCCGTCTTGGCCGACCAACTGATATCGCAGGGGCGGTGGCGTTTTTCGCGTCGGACGCAGCGCGCTTCGTCACTGGCGTGACGCTCGACGTCAACGGCGGAAAGGTCACGCCATGAGTGTCGTCTGCGCGTTATCTGATCGGATGGTAGTCGTGACCGGCGTGGATGGGAGAGTTGGGTGGGAGATCGTCGCCCGCCGGCTCCATGGCTGGACAAAGGGCACATTATGATGAGAGAGCAGTCCGATATGAACATTCCAAACGAACGCGTGGCCCTCGTGACAGGCGCCGGCAGCGGTATTGGGGCGGCGACGGCGTGCGAACTTGCCAAGGTTTGTCGTTCCGTGATTGGCGTCGACATCGCAGGCACCGACAACGCAGAAGTGCGGGCACGGTGTGAGGCGCTCGGATCGTCATTCGTCAGTGTTGCGGCAGATATTTCCGACGAGCGAAGCGTGGCTGAAGCATTCCAGGCGGTTGACGAACTGGGTCGATTGGACATTCTGGTTAATTGCGCGGGAATTGCGCTGTCGGCCGGTCGTCCTCGCCTGGCGAAGCTGACGGTGCTGGAAGACTGGAACCGCGTCGTCGCCGTCAACCTCACAGGCACGTTTCTTGTTTGTCGCGCGGCGATCCCTCATCTCAAGCGCAACGGATGGGGGCGGATCGTCACGATCAGTTCGCAGACTGCGAGAGTTGCGACAACGAGTGCGAGCGCTCACTATGCGGCGTCGAAGGCAGGGGTGATCGCATTCACCCGCGTTCTCGCACTCGAACTCGCATCCCTGGGCATCACGGTGAACTGCGTGGCGCCCGGCTTGACGCAAACCCGCATGACAAGTGGCAGCTGGGACCTGGAGGCGTTCGGCAAGTCGGTGCCGCTAGGGCGAGTCGGGCAGGCGTTGGATATCGCGGAAGCCGTAGCCTTCATTACGTCGGACGCTGCCGAGTACGTCACAGGAACCACGCTCGATGTTAATGGCGGCTCCTTCATGGCGTAGCAGCTCAAACAGGGTAGGTGCGGCCCGCATATCCCGCGCGATGCGCGGTAGCCGGACATTTCGCGCCCGCCTGAGATGTGTTCTCTGCATCGAGCAAACGATGACGAAGCGAGAATGATCGGCCTCCTTCAACGTATTCAGGCAATGCACGGAAGCGCGGCCGTCACCCCTGGCAAAGCAGTGACAGAACAGACGACAGGACGGGAGACACTCATGCAGAACACGTTCATTGGCCAGATGCCAATCATCTTTCGCGCAAGGTCCGTCGCGTGATGAGTATCCAACTTCTCGGCATCCAGGCTCTGCATGGGGTCGTCTACGGGATGATCTTGTTCTTGATCACGGCTGGCCTTTCCGTGGTCATGGGTCTCATGCGAATCGCGAACGTGGCGCACGGCTCCTTCTATATGCTTGGCACGTACCTCACTGTAGCGGCGCTTGCTACCGGTGTTTCCTTCTGGTTGGCGCTCCTCGTGGTACCTTTGTTGCTGTTCGCATTGGGGCCTCGACGGAGAGGCTATTGCTCAGACATGCCAAGTCGCACTTCCACGACTTGTTGTTGACCTTCAGCCTCTTCTTTCTGGTGAATGAAACCGTGCTTTGGGTGTGGGGAGCGCAGCCGCTGCCTGTGCCTGGGCCGGACCTCCTGTCTGGGTCGCTGGGTCTTCCCTTTGGGCGCTATCCGATCTATCGCCTGTTCGTTCTCGCGACCTCATCTGCGCTCGCAGTCCTTTTGCTCTTCCTGTTCCTCCGCACCCTCGCAGGTGTGACGGTGCGGGCAGTCGTGGCTGATCCGGGAATGGCAGAAGCGCTGGGTATCAACACTTCCAGGGTGCGCATGATCGTCTTCGGGGCCGGAACGGCGCTCGCCGGCTTGGCCGGGTGCCTGTCCGGCCCGATTTTTCAGGCCGATCCTTCGCTGGCCAGTACCAGTTTGATGAGCATGTTCATCGTTGTGGTACTCGGGGGCTTTGGCTCGGTTACCGGCGCGCTCGTCGCTTCGTTGGCGATGGGCCAGGTGCAGACCTGGAGCATCATGTTCCTTCCCGACATGGCGGCAGCGGGTCCACTGGTGCTGTTCATCGCCGTGCTTGCGTGGCGACCGCAGGGCTTGTTGGGAGAGCGCGCATGAAGACCGCTGGTATCGTTGTCTGTTGTCTCGTGGGTGCACTCCTGCCGTTGTGGCTGTCACCGTCTCAGACACGAATATTCACGGAGATGCTCTACTTGAGCCTGTTTGCGATCTCCTTTTGCTTCCTGTTCAGCTATCTGGGTCTGTTGTCGTTTGGACACAACCTATGCTTTGGGTTGAGCGCTTATGCTGTCGCGATCTACTTCAACTGGAATCCTGACGGGTCTTTGTGGATTGCTTTTCTAATTGCGATCGGGGTCGCGGTTGCGGCAAGCACGCTTTCCGGGCTGTTGCTCATGCGCCTTAGCGGCGGCTACTTCGCATTGATGACGATGGCGATCTGCCAACTTGCTTTCTTTGTGGCCAGCAAATGGCGCGCCGTGACCAGGGGCGAGGACGGCTTGATGATGTCCACCCCGCAGATCACGATACCGGGCGTCTCGAACGGTGCCGTTTCGCAAACGGTGCTGTTGTGCTGGGTTGCACTCGCTGTGTTGGTGTTCGGGGCAGGTCTGCTTGCTTGGTACCTACGTACCCCGCTGGGGCGAGCGACTATTCTCCTCCGTGAGAATGAATCGCGGGCTGCATTCCTTGGCTACGATACGCGTGTCGTTAAGCTTGCGGCCTTCAATGTCTCCGGAATTGCCGCCGGATTGGCGGGCGCATTGTACGCCATCTATCAGGGCTTCGTATCGCCGGTTGCGCTCGGGTTCGGACTGTCGGGGGACGTAATCATGATGACGCTGATTGGCGGAAGCGGCAGCTTCCTTGGCCCGGCTATCGGTGCCGCCGTCTACACTGGTCTCGAAGATGTTCTTCCGGGGTTTACCTCGCATCCGCGATTTGTCATCGCCGTGATCTTTGTTGCGCTCGTCCTCTTCGTGCCAGCGGGAATCAGCGGAGTTCTGAGCAGAATTCAACGCTGTCGGTATCGGCAAGCGCCGATCCAGGGTGAGGTTCCGGCATGACTCATCCTGCGTTGGAAGTACGGGACATTCACCGGTCGTTTGGTGCGCTCAAGGTCCTCAATGGCATTGATCTCGCCATCAGATCGGGTGAGCGCCACGCCATTATCGGTCCGAATGGAGCGGGCAAGTCCACATTCATGAATATCCTTTCCGGCACCTTGAAGCCAACTGGCGGCACCGTGCACTTCTCGGGGAGGACGTGACCGGCCGCAGCCCAGCTGCGATTGCAAGACGTGGCATAGGCAGGGCGTTTCAGATCATCAATGTCTTTCCGGCGCTCACGGTCGAGGAGAATGTCGAAAGTGCGGTTGCATGCCAGCAGCGCGTAACCTGGCAAATCTGGCGCAGGCTCGATCGTATCGATTCGGTCAGATCGCGAACACGCGACATTCTGGAATTGCTCAAGCTTTGGTCGCGAAAGGACGTCCCTGCTGGAATGCTTGCCTACGGTGAGCAGCGCAGATTGGAGATCGCCTTGTGTCTTGGGATCTCTCCCTCCCTGCTGCTACTGGATGAGCCCTGTGCGGGATTGAACGCAGAGGATTCGAGTGCTGCGACTGAGTTGCTGCGCACCGTCTCGGAGAACAAGACGCTCATCATGGTGGAGCACGACATGGACGTGGTCTTCAACCTTGCGGATCGCGTGACGGTGCTCCACCAAGGAAAGGTGCTCATCACGGGGACGCCCGGGGAGGTTCGTTCCAGCACTGCGGTTCAGGCTGCGTACCTGGGGGACATGAGTAATGCTCGAAGTCAAGGACCTGGACGTCTTCTACGATCAATCGCAAGTTTTGCGGGGCGTTTCGCTGCGCGTGGAGCCCGGTGAGATCGTGTGTCTGATCGGCCGCAATGGGGTTGGCAAGTCGACCACGATGAAAGCGATCGTGGGTCTTGTTCAGGCAAGGGGCGGGGTGATCTCCTTCAAGGGGCAGAACGTATTGGGATTGCCCGCATACAGGGTCGCGCGCGCGGGAGTTGGCTACGTGCCGGAAGACCGGCGCGTTTTCGGGGAACTGACCGTCCTGCAGAATCTGCGCGTCGCGATGCGCCCGTCCCGCTCGACACGTCCTTGGACGCTGTCCGACATCTACGAGATATTTCCTGTGCTGGAGCAACGACGAGGGCAGCTTGCCGGCAACCTGTCGGGTGGCGAGAAACAGATGCTGACCACCGCAAGAACCCTTCTGGGCAATCCGGATCTCGTGCTGATCGACGAGCCCAACGAGGGTTTGGCGCCGATGTACGTCCAGCGCGTGAATGCGATGATCCAGGAAGTGCACAATCGCGGAACGGCCGTGTTGCTCGTGGAGCAGTCGCTGGCATCGGTGAAGGCGTTGGCCCATCGAGCATACGTGATGTCCAAGGGCGAGATCGTCTACCAGGGCGGGGCTCGGGAGCTGCTGTCTGACCCGGCAGTGCGACAACGCTACCTTGAGCTATAGCGTTGGGGATGGAAAGCAGTTTCCCGCGCCGTCCTCACATCGGGCGTGCCGTAGGCATCGACAACGCCGCGGCGGCTGCTGGCGCGACTGAGTCTGGATTCTCGGCAGAAGCGGCGAACGATGATCTTGACTATGACGATTCGTGGAATGCACAATATATCGTTGGAGTGCATGAAGAAGCACAACGTAAAGTTTATGCGCAGCCACTGACTCTGGGAATTGTATGGCCAGCACGACAAAAACCTCACGTGCAAGCGTGCCTCGAAAGCGCATGCCGCAACCCAGAGCCGACAGCGAGCAAACCAGGGAGCGCATCCTGGACAGTGCCGAGAAGCTCTTTGCGTGGCACGGATATCACGGCACGTCGATCCGCGATATTGCTACAGATGCGGACTTTCAGTTCGCGCTTGTCGGATACCATTTCGGCTCCAAACTCGACCTGATGGACAGGGTACTGGGCCGACGTTCGGAGGTTCTGAATGCGGAGCGGCTCGCATTCCTCGAGCAGGCGCGAGTGCACAGCAAGGGATTTCCAATCCCGGTACGCATCCTCATGGAGGGCTATGTTGGAGCCATCATGGCGCGGCCTTCGAGGAACGAGACCGGTTGGCGCAACTACACCCAGCTTGTCGGGAGTGCGGTCGCCAGTGCGGAGTGGACCGAACTCACCGACCGACATTTCAACGCAGTGGCGCGAGAGTATTTGGGCGAACTGCAGCGTACTCTACCTAACGTGCCCAGCGAGGCACTGTATCAGGCGTTCTCCTTTGCCGTTGGAGCGATGATAACTGCGTGCGCGAGACCGAAGCGGATCGAGACCTTGTCCCAAGGGAAGTTCAAATCGAGGGATCTCGCGACGATGTACGAGACCTTGTGTGTTTTTCTGGAAGGCGGCTTCAAGGCTGTCGCCAGTCGCGGGCCAAAACCGGATTGAGAATCTGTCGACTGCACGAGACCAGGTAGCGTGCATCAACAGCAAGAGGCGATATAGATGAAACTTACGACGTTCAAATCCGGCGCCCAGGAAAAGATCGGTCTGGTTCACGGAAACGACTTGCAGGTGTTCGATCTGGCGAAGGCTGCAGATCGAGAAGGAAAGCGCTATCCGGCCTTCGCGTCGATGTTGTCTCTGATTGATGCCGGGCCATCAACGTTGGACTATGCCAGAACGCTGTTCGACAAGAGCGGTCAGGATGAGACGCTGTCCGAAGGCGTCGCCAGCGTCGAAATCCTTGCCCCGATTCCGGAGCCCCGGCAGATGCGTGACGGAATGTCGTTCCCGCTTCATATTCTGCAGGCCCCGCGCGGGCAGCTCAAGCTGGCGGCGCGCGCCAACAATGATATGGCCGAACTCGCGCGCCTCAACGCTGAGCCGTTGGGTGAATTGCCAGAAATCTATCGTAAGCAGCCGATCTACTACATCACGAACCGGTTCAGCGTTCGCGGCACCAACACAACGGTGAAGTGGCCGCGCTACAGCCAGGTGATGGACTATGAACTCGAATTTGGGATCATCACCAAAAACAAGGGCGCCAATATTTCGGCAGCGAAGGCCAAGGATCACATCTTTGGCTATACGATCTTCAACGACTTCTCCGCCCGCGACGCGCAGCGTATCGAAATGGAAGGTCGGCTGGGGCCCGCCAAGGGCAAGAGTTTCGATGGCGGGAACGTGATGGGGCCGTGGATCGTTACGCCGGACGAAATCGGCGATCCTTACAAGCTCAAGATGGAAGCACGAGTCAATGGCGCGATGAGATCGCAAAGCATGTCCGATGGAATGCTGTTCTCGTTCGAGGAAATCATCGCTCACGTCACCAAGGACGAGACCCTGATGCCCGGCGAATTCATCGGGTCCGGGACGGTCGGGAATGGCTGCGGACTGGAAATCGGGTGGTATCTCGAGCACGGCGATGTCGTCGAACTCGAAGTCGAAAAGATCGGTGTTCTGAAAAACAGGGTTGAACGGCAAAACGCTTAGCTCTCGCAACACTAAGAAGGAAAACCGTCATGGCACGCCAGTTGATCGACATCTCCGTTCCGCTCCAGAACGATGTGCCGGCCGATCCGCCCGGTGGTCATCCGGCTATTCAGTATATCGACCACCAGCAGGGACTGCCGCGCATGCTGGAGTTCTTCGATGGACTAAAGGCTGCCGATCTGCCGGACGGGCAGGGCTGGGCTGTCGAGCAGGTCTCGCTCTCGACCCACAACGGCACGCATCTCGATGCGCCCTGGCATTTCCATCCGACCATGAATCGCGGCGAGCGATCATGGACCATCGATGAGGTGCCGCTGGAATGGTGCTTCCAGCCCGGCGTGAAGCTCGACTTCCGGCATTTGCCTGATGGTTTCGTCGCGACCGCTGGGGATGTCGAAGCAGAGCTGAAGCGGATCGGGCACACGTTGTCGCCGCTGGAGATCGTCGTTGTCAACACCAGCGCCGGCGCCAAGTATGGCCGCCAGGATTACGTTACCTCGGGCTGCGGTATGGGCTATGAGGCGACGATGTATCTGCTCGAGCGAGGCGTGCGGCTGACCGGCATCGACGGCTGGAGCTGGGACGCGCCGTTTGTCTACACCGCGAAGAAATATGCAGAGACAAGGGACGCCCGCCTGATCTGGGAAGGACACAAGGCTGGACGGCAGATCGGCTACTGTCACATCGAGAAGCTGCACAATCTAGAGCAGCTGCCGTCGACCGGGTTCATGGTGTCGTGCTTCCCGGTGAAGATCGAGCGCGCGTCGGCGGGATGGACGAGAGCGGTCGCGATCATCGAGGGCTGAAGCGCTGGCTTGGGAGAAGGTCGGATCTCATTCTGACGATTGAGCCGGTCTAGTTGACGAGCGACCAGCTCGCTCGGCCAGAAGTTGGAATTTCGGCTGCCCGTATTGCTGTCTGCCGCGATGCATGGCCTGAGAGTTCTCAATTGACCCGATCGCCATCCGATATTATACATACGTATAATGAATCGGGCGCGGTTCTTGACGTTGGATCCATTGCGGGAAGTCCGGCGATCGCAGGCGCCTGAGCCCAGTGCTGGTTCCTGCGCATATTACCAAATTATCCGAGGTTCTGCCGATGATCACGGGCTGGCTTGAACGGACTCTCAGCGTATGACGGCCGGAGCACGCCGAACGCAGTGACCCGCTGCGGCATCTGTCGCCTTCTGCAGGTCATCCCGAAGTTCATGTCGGACGTACCTGGCCATGCTTCCTGCTGCTGCGGCAGCAGGACTGCCGATGGCGCACTGGAACGACACCGGCGCTATGACGCAAGATTGAGAAGGTTGGGAGTGGAAAGGTCAGGACAAGTTCGGGGCAAGGTCGCATTGGTGACCGGGGGCGCTTCAGGCATTGGCGCGGCAATCGTAGAATTATTGGCGCAAGAGGGTGCGACTGTTGTCGCAACCGATATTGACGAGCTGCGGGGGGCCGACCTGGCCGCGCGCCTTAGAAACGCCGGGCGCGAGGTGATCTTCCTGCAGCAGGACGTCACCAGCGAGGAGCGCTGGATCGAGGTCGCCGCAGAGGTCGGCAAGCGCTTCGGCCGCCTCGACACCTTGGTCTCGAATGCCGGAATCTGCATCGCCGTGCCATCGATCGTCGACATGACTTTGCAGGACTGGCGCCGCCAGATCGCGATCAATCTCGACGGTGTGTTCCTCTCTGTAAAGCACTCCCTGCCGCTGATGCGGAGGCATGGCGGCGGCTCCGTCATCATGATGTCGTCCGTGGCCGGCCTGCGCGGAGCGACAAGCCTCGCCGGCTACAGCCTTTCCGGGTACAGCGCGACCAAGGGCGCCGTTCGGCTGTTTGCCAAGTCGATCGCGATGGAATGTGCGCAAGTCGGCGATGGAATCCGTGTCAACTCGGTGCATCCCGGCATTATCGACACGCCGATTTGGGGCAAGAACTCGACTTGGGCGTCCGGTGCCGGTCAGAATGCGCCGAACGTTGCGGGGGAGCGCGCCAAATCTTCCACGCCGCTCGGCCGGGCCGGCCACGCATTCGATGTCGCGCAAGGTGTGCTGTATCTCGCCGCGGATGCGTCGCGCTATGTGACCGGCACCGAGCTTGCGATCGACGGTGGCATGAATACGGGCGGGGTCGTGCGGAGGGCACAGTCGCAATAACGACGAGCAGCGTTCCACTCGAGACGGCGGCAGGCTTGTTGTCTTCGCGACGTTTGACCCACGTTGCGGCTTTGGGACGCGGGCTTCCGGGAACGACCTTGGTTAACACGACGGGATGGCGATGTCTCGATCCGCCCGCGAAACAGTGGATCGTGGGTTTGCCAAAACCTTCTGCCCGCGTGTCACTCCGGCAATGATGTCTGCACCCTGTCGTCTTGATCACCAATGGTTTTGCGCAGATGCGTCTTGAGGCCGGAAATGAACAGCTTGCCGGCGAGCGTCAGCGATTGCTGCGAAGGATACAGCACATAGATCGTGACCGACGGGGGCGTTCAGTTCGGCAATGGCAGGATCAGTCGTCCATCACGCAACTCGGCTTCGCACATGATTTGAGGGAGCCGCGCAAGCCCAAAGCCATTGAGTGCAGCTTGCTTGAAAACATTCAGGTTGTTGGCATTGATCGCCAGGGCAACGTTGAGCTCGGCGGTTTTACCGGCTCGACTGACGAGCTTCCATCGAGAGGCGTAGCCGTCGGCTGCCAAGCCAATGCCGGGGCAGTGGTTGAGACCCCCAAGTGTCGGCAACTTTCCGAGCGAGCGCATCAGATCGGGCGCGGCGATGAGATAGTAGGGTGCGCCAACCAATCTTTGACGAACCAGTTCGGAGTTGGCCAAGGTCTCGCGCGCCGGCTGGATTGCAAGATCGTAGTGTTCGATCCTGGTCTCAAACGATCCCCCGGACACGTTGAGAGTGAGCAGAACGTCTGGATACCTTTTTGCAAAAGTCACGGCGAAATCGACGACAAGCACCTCAGCCAGAATGGCCGGGCAGGTAATCCGCAGGACGCCTGCCGGATGGTTGGTGCGCCTTTCTGCCAGCGCCTTAATCGCGCTGAGCTCGTCTTTGATTCTTTGCCCGCGTTCAAAGATCGATGAGCCAATCTCGGTCGCGGAGAAATTTCGGGGGCCGCGGTTAAGCAAATGGACGCCGAGTTCTTTCTCGAGATCGTCCATCCGTCGGCTCAGCGTGGATTTTGGTATGCCCGTCCTCCGGCTCGCAGCCGAGAGACTTCCGGCCTGAATAATCTCCGAGAGAAGAACCAGATCGTCGACCGTCCCCGTGATCCACCACCGCTCGTAGACGGTGTTCCAATATCGAAACGTCCCATTCCATCGACCCAATCTCGACACGCCACATCAAACTATTTCTAGTCCTGTCATCAAAGCGAAAATTTCACCCTAAGCCGGTGATCGCCATCGAGACAGCTGAAGAGGGGAAGGTCGTTGAGCCATGCAGTCGACGTACTTGTGCAGCTTGAGCAGGGCACGGTCCTTGGACGGCGCCATGATCTCGTTTCGACCTTCCACGCGATTCCATATGCAGCACCTCCCGTTGGAATTTTGCGTTTCGAGCCGCCGGCGCCGGCAACGCCGTGGGCTGGGTGGCGGGATTGAGCGTGCTCGTGACGTTGACGACACGTGCCCAGACCGCTGTCAGGCCTGCCATGTCGCCGCCGCCGACGTGTTCATCGGCATGGCCCCAGACGCCGTCGCCGGCGATCACGCCGTCGTAGTCGTTGCGGAATCGCGAGGCCGCGACCGAGGCGTTCTTGCCGCCGTTCGAACAACCGTCGAAATATCGATGGCCTGCCGGCTTGCCGTAATACGCCTGGATCAGGGCGCGGGCGACCGTATCGGTGTCGCCGATCGCGGTGTAGGCGTAGCCGAGAACGAGCTGCTGGTCGCCGGCGAAACTTGGGCCAGGAAACTGCGCTGCCCGGTGGCCGCCGTTCGAGGCGCCGATCGCATATCCTTCGGCAAGCAGGTTCACGTTGTACGACGCCGGCGCGTTCTTCGCGATCGTGCCGTCCAAGCCGCCGCCGCCGAGGTGCAGATAGCGGCCTTTCCATTTGTCCGGCAATTGCACCTGGATGTCGGTCTGCGGAGCGACAGTGGCGAGCACGTTGCAGTAGGCGGGCGCCGTGGCGGTCGCGGTGACGGTCGTGACGCTGGTGATTGTCGTGTTCGGGATCTGCAGCCACGCGAGACCGGTACAGGGAGTTGTCGCCAGCGCCTGGCTTGCGCCGAGGAAGGTCGTCGTCAGCAGTGCCCCGATGAAGGCCAGTCCGGTTGGCGCGAAATGACCTGAGTTCAAGCGCAGTCCGCATCTGCTCATTGATTACCTCCCCTGTTTTGGATTTGCCCCCCGCGGGAGGCTTCGCCTTTTGGCGGCATCAAAATTGACCGTCCGGTTAGTTAATGAAAGCGAATTTTCTATGTCAGTCCTGTGAAGGGCGGTGACTTCTTCCCGAAGAGATAAAGCCGATAGGTTCACCTCCGGGACCGGGCGGCGGTGCAAAGCTTGCGCGCCCTGGGTAAGCCGGCAGACCGATTCCAGGAATGCGCATGCGTCGATGCAGGTCGATCCTTCGCGTCGCCGAACCGCTGTCCGCCGACTCGACACGGTGTCAGTGCGTGCCGCTTCCCAAGGCTTGATAGAGGGGCAGGGGGCCATTCCAACTCCGCCCTGGCATTATCCGACCGGATGGCCAATAAATGGCGCTCGGACCGGTCGCGGACAGGGGCGGAATCGGAATAGGAAATTTGCCGTCATTGAATCGCGTCCCATGACGAGGGCCGAACGGCCGGCCGGTGGAATGGACAGGATATGGCCCGATCCCGCGCCAAGGACTACGACGACAAGCGCCTCTCAATTCTGCATCGCTCGGCCGAGCTGTTTGCGGCATCGGGATATGTCGGCACGTCGATGAACACGATCGCGGATGCGTGCCGTGTTTCGAAGGCGCTGCTCTATCACTACTATCCCGACAAGGAAGCCATCCTCTTCGACATTCTCTCGTCCCATCTCGAGAAGCTGGTTGCCGCGGTCCAGCAGGCAAGCGCCTGGGCCGGGGATCCGGTGCAGCGCCTTGGCGCGATCGTCACGACTCTGCTCGAACTTTACCGGCATGCCGATGCCGAGCATCAGGTCCAGATCGCAAGCCTCAAGCTGTTGCCGAAGGAGAAACAGCAACCGCTGCTCGTGAGCGAACGGGTCCTCGTCGCGATCATGTCGGATGCGCTGGCCGCGGCTGTACCGGCGGCGAAGC
The DNA here is from genome assembly GCF_002831585.1 of Bradyrhizobium sp. SK17. Lineage (GTDB taxonomy): Bacteria > Pseudomonadota > Alphaproteobacteria > Rhizobiales > Xanthobacteraceae > Bradyrhizobium. The sequence goes on from NZ_CP025113.1 coordinate 3,408,472, forward strand.
AGAAGCGGGTACTCAAGCCGCTGACGATGAGCGTCTTCGGCATGCTGAACTGGCACTACATGTGGTTCCGTGAGGGTGGGCTGATGAGCCGCGCCGACTATGCCGATTTCGTCGTACAGCTGGTGCTGGCCGGTGCGGCGGACGCGGCTGCCGCCGCCACCCGGCCGCGCAGCAAGGCGAAGTCCGCCGGCCGAAGCCGGCAGGCTGCGCTGCTCTGACGCGATGAGTTAGGTCCGCGTCGCATTCATCGTCAGCAACTCATAGGTCTCCGGCGCTGAGGGGGATTCCGGCGATCCGGACTGTTGAGGGGCAGGCGCGATCTCCGTTGGGGCCATCGCGGCACACGGTTGCTGACCCGGACTACCTCCCGTTGCGGTTTCCGATGACCGAAGGTCGCATGATCTGCGACTGAATCACTATTGACCAACCGGTTGGTCAATTATAGTTTCGACCCAACAAGATGGAATACGACGCGCCGGTGATTGGCGCGCGAGGAGGGGAGGTCTCACACCATGAGTAATCTTGCTCGATTGAACTGGCGGCAGGCCGTCGGCTTGCTGCTTGGCGTTTCGGCCGCCACCTTCGCCGTCTCCGCTCCGGCCTCCGCCCAGGGTACGATCAAGATCGGGACGGTGCTCTCGGTGACCGGACCAGCGTCGTTCCTCGGCGATCCCGAGGACAAGACGCTCAGGCTCTACGTCGACAAGATCAACGCAGCTGGCGGCGTCCAGGGCAAGAAGATCGAGCTCGTCATCTACGACGACGGCGGCGATGCCAACAAGGCACGCACCTTTGCCACGCGCCTGGTCGAGGACGACAAGGTCGCCGCGATGGTCGGCGGCACGACGACTGGAACCACGATGGCCATGGTCCCGGTGTTCGAGGAAGCCAAGGTGCCCTTCATATCGCTAGCCGGCGCGATCGAGGTGGTCGATCCCGTGCGCAAGTACATTTTCAAGACGCCGCACACCGACAAGATGGCGTGCGAGAAGATCTTTGAAAACCTCAAGCAGCGCAATCTGACCAGGATTGCGATGATCTCGGGCACCGACGGCTTCGGTGCGTCGATGCGGGCACAATGCGTGAAGGTCGCGCCGAACTACGGCATCCAGATCCTCGCCGAGGAAACCTACGGCCCGCGCGACACCGACATGACGGCGCAGCTCACCAAGATCAAGGGCGTGCAGGGCGTTCAAGCCGTGGTCAATCCCGGCTTCGGCCAGGGCCCCGCGATCGTCACGCGCAACTATGCGCAACTCGGCATGTCGGCGACGCCGCTGTACCAGAGCCATGGCGTTGCCTCGAAGAGCTTCATCGAGCTCGCCGGTCCGGCCGCCGACGGCGTCCGCCTGCCTGCTGCGGCGCTGCTGGTCGGCGACAAGCTGCCGGACAGCGATCCGCAGAAGAAGGTCGTGGTCGACTACAAGCAGGCCTACGAGGCCTCCGCGAAGCAACCGGTCTCGACCTTCGGCGGCCACGCCTATGACGGGCTTTTCATCCTGGTTGATGCGCTGAAGCGGGCGAATTCGGCCGAGCCCGACAAGATCCGCGACGCCATCGAGGCGACCAAGGGCTTTGTCGGCACCGGCGGAATCGTCACGATGTCGCCGACCGATCACCTTGGCCTCGATCTCAGTGCGTTCCGGATGCTCGAGATCAAGGGCGGGGACTGGACCTTGATTCCGCCCGGAACCTGAGAATCCGTGCGACATACTGCGCAACATAGGGCAACCGTGGGTGCCGCGACTGGTCGCGGTCCCACGGAGAGGGGGCCGCTCGTCGTTCATGTCCGAATTTCTTCAATTCCTTTTCTCCGGACTCACGGTCGGCGCGGTCTACGCGCTGGTCGCGCTTGGCTTCACGCTGATCTATAACGCGTCCGACGTCGTGAATTTCGCGCAGGGCGAGTTCGTGATGCTGGGCGGCATGGTCACGGTATTCGTGTCGGCCGCCGGCGTTCCTCTGCCGATCGCCGCGCTGATCGCGGTGATCGCATCGGTCGTGGTCGGGCTGCTGCTGTACTGGCTCGCCATCGCGCCGGCGCGCGATGCGTCGGCCGTGTCCCTCATCATCATCACAATCGGCGCGTCGATCCTGCTCAAGGGTCTTGCCCAGGTCGTGTTTGACAAGCAGTTCCACAAGCTGCCGGCATTCTCCGGCGACGCGCCGATCAACCTGCTGGGCGCGGCTATCCAGCCGCAGAGCCTGTGGGTCATCGGCGGCACCGCCGTCGCCGTCATCGTGCTCTATGTTTTTCTCGAGAAGACCCTGATCGGAAAGGCGGTGCTCGCGACCTCGGCGAGCCGGCTGGCGGCACGCCTTGTCGGCATCAATACGGCGACCATCATGGCGCTGTCGTTCGGCGGCTCGGCTGCGATCGGCGCGCTCGCCGGCATTCTGGTGACGCCGATCACGCTGACCAGCTATGACGTCGGCACCATGATGGCCTTGAAGGGATTCGCCGCCGCGATGCTGGGCGGGATGGGCAATCCGCTGGGTGCCGTCGTGGGTGGCCTGCTGCTCGGTCTGCTGGAAACGATGGGTGCCGGTTACCTCAGCTCCACCTACAAGGATGCGTTCGCCTTCATCATGATCCTGGTGGTGTTGTTCGTGATGCCGCAAGGCCTGCTCGGCCGCCGCACCGTGACCAGGGTCTGATCGATGCGCGCTGCTGCCAACAGCCGCTATGCGGTGATCCTCGGCCTCGCGATCATCATCGCCGTGCTGCCGATGACCTTCCCATCAAGCTATTATCTGCGGGTGGCGTCGCTGGTTTGGGTGTCGGCGTTCGCGGCGATCGGTCTCAATCTCCTGATGGGCAAGGCCGGGCAGGTCAGCCTCGGCCACGCCGCGTTCTTCGGCATCGGCGCCTATTCGGTGGCGATCGGGCCCGCGCATCTCGGGATTTCAGCTGGGGCGTCGTCGCTGATCGGCGCCTGCCTCGCGGGCATAGTGGCCTTTCTGGTTGGGCGTCCGATCCTGCGGCTCAAGGGCCATTACCTCGCGATCGCCACGCTTGGCTTCGGCGTGCTGGTCGCGCTCGTCATCACGACGGAGAACCGCTGGACCGGCGGACCCGACGGCATGCCGGTCGCCAGGCTCACGATGTTCGGGTGGCGCGTCAGCACGGCCTACGCGTGGTACTGGGTGTCGGGCGCATTCATGATCCTCGGGGCATGGATCGCGCTCAACCTCGACGATACGCCCACCGGCCGCGCGTTTCTCGCGCTGCATGACAGCGAGATCGCGGCGCGGGTCGCCGGCATCAACGTCGCGACCTTCAAGCTGCGGGCCTTCGTGCTCGCCGCCGTTTACGCATCGATCGCCGGCTCCTTGCTCGCCATGATGAACGGCTTTGTCTCGCCAGATCTCGCCGGTTTCCAGCATTCGGTCGAGCTGGTGACGATGGTGGTACTGGGCGGGCTCGGCTCGATCCTCGGCAGCATCGTCGGCGCGGCGGTACTGGTGGTGCTGCCCCAGATGCTGACGGTCTTCCAGGAATACGAGAACGTGATGCTCGGCCTGATCATCATCGCCTCGATGGTGTTCATGCGCGACGGCATCGTTCCAACCGCGCACAAAATACTCGTGAAGGCGATTGCACGGTGATACTTTCGGTGGGTGATATCGGGATCGCATTCGGCGCCGTGAAGGCGATCGATGGCGTCAGCTTCGCAGTCGACGAGGGCCAGATCTTTTCCGTGATCGGTCCGAACGGCGCCGGCAAGACCACACTGTTCAACGTGATCTCGGGCGTCTACGTCGCCGGCTCCGGCCGCGTCGAGCTCTCGGGCCAGGATGTCACGAAACTCGGGCCGGATGCGCTTGCGGCACGCGGCATGTCGCGCACCTTCCAGAATCTGCAGATCTTCCAGCACATGACGGTGGCGCAGAATGTTATGGTCGGCCGTCATCTGAAAGAGAAATGCAATCTGCTGGCCGACATGCTGCGGCTGCCGTCGGTTGCGCGCCAGAACCTCGCCACGCGCGAGGCGGCACTCACCTGTCTCGACGAGGTCGGTCTGCGCGACAAGGCCGACGTATTGGCGGGCGATCTCTCCTATGGCGGCTGCAAACGGCTGGAGATCGCCCGCGCGCTCGCGGCCGAGCCGCGGATCGTGCTGCTCGACGAGCCTGCTGCCGGCTGCAACGCGGTCGAGACCGAGGACATCGACCGTGTGATCAGCCGCCTCGCCGATAAGGGCATCGCCGTCCTGCTGGTTGAGCACGACATGAAGCTCGTGATGAAGATCTCGAACCGCATTCTCGTGCTCGACCGGGGCAGGGTACTGATCGAAGGCACGCCGCAAGAGGTGCGCGAAAGCAGCGCCGTTCACGACGCCTATCTCGGTACTCGCCGCGCCACGCCGGAGGCTCACCGTGCTTGATATCTCGGATCTGCACAGTGCCTACGGACGCATCGAGGTGCTCAAGGGGGTCTCGCTGCATGTTGCGGCCGGCGAGGTGGTCGCGCTGATCGGCTCGAACGGCTCCGGAAAAACCACGCTGATGCGTGCGCTGTCGGGCGTGCAGCCGATCACCGGCGGCTCCATCGTGTTCCTGGGCGAGCGCATCGACCGCTTGCCGTCGCATGTGCGGGTCAGGCGCGGCATCGTCCATTCACCGGAAGGACGCCACGTGTTCGCGCCGCTGAGCGTCGAGGACAATCTTAGCCTTGGCAGCTACCTGCGCCGCGACGGGGATGTCGAGAAGGATCGCGAGCGTGTCTACGCGATGTTCCCGGTGCTGCAGGAGAAGCGGCATCTGCTCGCGGGCGGTCTGTCCGGCGGACAGCAGCAGATGCTGGCGATCGGGCGTGCGTTGATGGGTAAGCCAAAGCTGCTGCTGCTCGATGAGCCGTCGCTCGGGCTGTCGCCGCGGCTGGTCGATCAGATTCTTGGGGCGATCGCGGCGATGAAGGACGCTGGCGTCACCATCCTGCTGGTGGAGCAGAACGCCTCCGCCGCGCTCGAGATTTCCGACCGTGGCTACATCATCGAGACCGGCCGCATCGCGTTCTCAGACGGTGCATCCGCCTTGCTGAGCGATCCGAGGGTCAAGAACGCCTATTTGGGTCTCGGCTGAGTGTCTCATACTCTCCTCGATGCACTTGACCGGCCAGCAGGCGATGCGCGCCACCGCGGCGATTGATTTCTCTACTAGAACACACGCCTCTTAATCAGCGGCTCTGTCGGAGCATCTTCAACCGATGGGTGGGCGACGACTACATTCACCGCGCCAAAGTCGGTCTTGCGCCATCGAGCGGATTTGCGGCGCACGAACGAAGAGAGCCCGTATCTGGTGCGGTTTCTGGTGCGGTCGTCGCGCGACGGGCAACGAGGATCAAGTAAGATCCTGATCTCATTGGTGGGCCGGGCAGGACTCGAACCTGCAACCAGACCGTTATGAGCGGTAGGGTCCAACTTGGCCTAGCATAGGGCCGTGCTCTTCTTCGGCGGTTCGGCCAAAAGACACTTTTTGTGGACGAAATGCACCAAAACTCGCATTCCGACTCTGTAACCCTTTGAAATCGCGCAAAATGCGAACGCCCTCCGAGCGCACCATAAACCCACGTTTAGTCTCGAGGTCGCCGGCCGCCGTACACGTCGCAGGTTCAAATCGCGTCCCCGCAACCATCTCAACGTCCGATCGGCCCGCCCTTTGGCTTTGAGCGATATTGCAAGCATTCCGGCCAGATCGCCACGAACGTCGATCTGAAGCTCTCCGTTCCCGGGCGTCAGGATGATTTCTTTCACTGGCGACCTGATAGCGTCAGCCGCAGCCATCCGCTTGGCCTCCGAGTCCTCCTGAAGTGCGGCATACAGTTCGTCGATCTGGACGCGATAGTGATGCGCCATGTTCGGGTGGAGGCGCAACTCGTCAACACGTCGCATGATCCGGGGTGTGAGAAGCTGGATCAGAAATTCCACGAGCTCCGGGAGGTGTTCGCCGTTGATGGCGAGCGCTCCGAATAATACTCCGCGAAATGCTCGTCCTACGGCTACTCCTCGATCACCTTATACAGATACACCATGCCATCCCGCCTGTACGCCCTAAGCCAATTGCTCGCAGCTTCATCGTTCGCAAATACCTTAAGCTGGTCCGGGCCAGCGACCTTCATGCTCGTGTCGGCGCAAATCCAAGGGCGTTCATTGTTGATATCCTCCGCGTAGCGTTGCCAACTCGCGCAGGATGCCAGCACATCCGGCGCCCGTTCTCTCGCCTCCCGAAGGAACATCCCCGGTACGGATAGCTCGCTCCCGCTCTGAAATGATTGCTCAACTCTCCGGGGCCATAACGAATAGATATGACCGGTAGCGCAATTCGATATTTCAGGCCTCGTCCGCCAATCGTCTAACGTTCCCAACGACAAAAGCTTTCAAAGGACTCCGCGCTCTTGACCGCGCGGAAATGTCCATGCGCGCATCCATCGGATGCGTGACAACAGTCGGAAGCGTGGGACGAAGCGACTAGTAGGTGAAGCTGAGATGCGTGGGGTCTTTCGCCACTTCAATCAGGAGAAAATCGTCTTTGCTTTGACGGTGCTGCTCTTGATCATATTTGCCCTGACTCTCCCGAACTTCCTTGCTCCCAACAATCTTTTGTCTTTGGTGCGAAGCGTCGCGGTCCTCGGTATCCTTGGCCTCGGCATGCTGGTCGTGGTCCTTGGGCGCGGTATCGATCTGTCCCTCGTCGCGACGATGGCGATCTCGGTAGCCTGGGGCCTTCAGCTCACCGCTAACGGAATGTCGGTCGCAGCAGGGATGACGTTTGGTCTGCTGTTCGCGCTTGCTATGAGTCTGATCACCGGGATCTTGATCGCCTACGCAGAGATTCCTTCGTTGTTCGCAACGCTGGCCATGGCGACTTTTATCTACGGTTTTGGCCGAGCTCATCTTATTACCGGGACGGACGTCGTTTATCTGCCGGCCAACATTGGCTGGATCGTGAACTTCGGGCAGGGAGCATTGTTCGGCATCCCGACCCCAATCGTAGTGGCCGCTGTTGTGGCGCTGATCGCGTTCCTCTTCCTTCGCTATACCAAGCCTGGCCGCTTCATTTACGCGATCGGAGACAATCTCGCGACGGCGCGTATCGGCGGAATTCCGGTCCGGCCGATCCTCGTCGCGCAGTACGTCATCGCAGGCGGCGTCGCTTTCATTGCGGGAATCGTCACCGCGACATCGGCGCAGGCGATGAACACCCGCGTGGTCAACTCGAACATGATCTACGACGTCATCCTGGTCGTGGTGCTCGGCGGAGTCGGGCTGTCGGGCGGTCGCGGCAATGTCCGCAACGTCATCGTCGGATCGCTGCTCATCGGCGTCTTGATGAACGGCATGACGATCATGGACATCCAGTACACGATCCAAAACGTCATCAAGAGCCTCATTCTGTTGCTCGCCATTGTGGTCGACAGCGTCCTGAACCCGAGGGACGAACAGACAGGGCAGCAGGGCGATATCTGAAGCATAGCGTGAACGAAACGCAATAGAGGAGACGACCCATGAAGACGATGCATCGCTTGGCCATAGCGGCCACGGCGCTTCTCAGCCTTGCCGCGAGCTCTATCGCCGCGCGGGCCGATGATATGAACGACCCGTACCGGCAGCCCGCACTTGATGCGCTGAAAGGGAAGTCGATCGTCTATCTGCCGATTTCGATCGGCTTCGACCTGGCGCAGGCCTGGGGCGGCGTCGTCAAGACCGAGGCCGAGCGCTATGGAATGAAGTTCAAGTCCCAGGACCCGAACTGGAACACCGGCGCGATGGCGCAAGGTCTGACCTCGCTGATTGCAGAGCATCCGGATGTGATCGTGACGCAGAATCCGGATCTGCAATCGCTGGCGCGCCTTCTCAAGCAGGCCAATGCGGCCGGCATCGTCGTCGTCCAGATGAACATGCAGGGCGCGGTGCAGACCGACGCTTTCGTCGGGCCCGACTTCATTTCGATGGGCGAACAGGCGGCGAAGATGATGGTGGCAAAGTGCGGCAAGGGGACAGAGACCTCGCACAAGGTATCGATCGTGCAGGGCGTTCTGACCGGCGGCGTCAGCTACTATCAGGTCCAGGGCATCAAGAAGGTTTTCGAAGAGAACCCGGACATCAAGGTTGTGTCGAGCCAGGCTGCCGACTGGGATGCGTCAAAGGCACGCGCAATCACCGAAACGGTTTTGCAGCAGAACCCTGATCTCTGCGGCGTGATCGACGTCTGGGACGGCCAGGGCGTCGGCACGGGCGCGGCAATCAAGCAGGCTGGCAAGTCGGATCAGGTATACTTCGTGACGTCCGGCGGCGGCGCGCAAAGCATGTGCGATCGGCTTGCGGACGGCACGTTCTCGGCTGCCATCAATTACGATGCACCCGGAATGGGCCGGGATGCTTTCACGGCGATCAGTGCGGTTCTTCAAGGCAAGCAAAAGGCTGGCACCCTCAAGTTTCAGCTCTATTCGCCAACCCGTGTCATGACCAAGGCCGACGTCAAGGCGGGGACCTGCTGGGATCCTGAACAGTACGCCAAGCTTCTGCGCTGACCGTCATTCCATCCAGGCGCGGCCGTCCCGGCGACGGCCGCGCCTTGTTCGCATTGACTTGAGCGACCGCGCCAAGAGGCTCCTTTGACGGCAACAAGCACCTATACGAAGCTGCGATATCGGTTCATTCCCGACCACGTTATCGGCGAGCTTCTGTCCAAGAAGTGGATTGATAACACGATACCGTTCCTGGTCCTCATCTGTGTTGTCGCGATCTTCGGCTCGCTCATTCCGAACTTCTTCTCCGGCGCGAACCTCGCAATCACGGCCCGCGAACTCGGTGAGTTCGGCCTGGTGTGCATGGCGATGATGGTGGTGATCATCGTCGGCGGCATCGATCTCAGCGTCGGATCGAACTTTGCGCTCGGAAATTTCATGACGCTCGCGCTGCTCAATCTGGCGGGGTGGCCGGTTGGGCTGGTGATTCCGACGGTGGTGTTGATCTGCGGCGCGGTCGGGCTGCTCAACGGCTATCTGATCGGCTTCTTGCGGCTGCGCGCCTTCCTGACCACGCTGGTGACCTTGATCATCGTCCGTGCCGTCGTCGATATGCTGCTCCTGAAGTATGCGCAGGCGATGTCGGTCAGCTTCTACCAGTCCGACGTGTGGGATCTGATCGGGCTGGGAGGTGTCGCCGGCGTTCCTTCCAGCTTCATCATCCTCGTGATCGTGGCGCTGATCGGCCACATCCTTCTCACTCGCAGTCGTCCGGGTTGGCGGATGATGGCGATCGGCGGCTCCCGACGCTCCGCGCACAATATCGGCTTGTCGGTGCGCGGCATGGTCTGCGGAGCCTATACGATCTCGGGCATGCTGTGTGGCCTCGCCGGCATGCTCTATGCGGCCCGGCTCAGCGGCGCCGGCACCGACACGGGAATGGGATTGGAGATCTCGGCGCTGACCGCGGCCGTGCTCGGCGGCAACAGCCTCGGGGGCGGCCGCGGCTCGGTCGCGAAAGCCCTGATCGGAGCGGTCATCGTCCAGGTCATGACCAACGGAGTACTCCGTATCGGACTGAATAGCGGCTCCGGACCGATGGTGCTCGGGCTGACGCTGCTGCTCGCGGTGTTCATCGACGTTCGGTGGCTCAAGAACCGCGACAAATTGCTGTCGAAGGTCTACGTGTCGCCAACTCACGTCGAACTCCCGCCGCCTCTTTCGACCTCGGTGGAGACGGGAGGCGCCTTCGCGTACAATGACCGGCTCGCTGCGGTCGAGATCATCGGACTCGGAGAGGTCGAGTCGCCGGAGGATGTCATCCTCGACGACAAGAACTATCTCTACTGTGGAACGCGCCATGGCGACATCGTCCGCTTCACGCCTCCCGACTACAAGACTTGGGAGGTCTACGCCCATATCGGCGGTTCGCCACTCGGCATGTCATTCGACCGTGCCGGCGATCTTCTCGTCTGCGTCGGGGGATGGGCCTCTACAAGGTGGACCGCGAGCGCAACGTCATCAGGGTCAGCGACGAAACCAACCGCTCGACATTCTCGGTGGTCGACGATTCGAGGTTGCGGCTCGCTGACGACCTCGACATCGCGCCGGACGGCCGGATCTATTTCAGCGAAGCGACCATCCGCTATGAAATGCACGATTGGCCGGTCGATGCGCTGGAAAGCCGCGGCAATGGACGAATCGTCTGCCACGATCCCAAGAGCGGCAAGACGCACACGGCGCTGCGCAATCTGATCTTCCCGAATGGGGTCTGTCTCGCGCACGACGGGCAGTCGATACTCTTCGCCGAAAGCTGGGCCTGCCGCATCAGCCGCTTTTGGATCGACGGGCCGAAGGCCGGTCAGGTCGAGCGGGTGATCGATGCGTTGCCGGGTTACCCGGACAACATCAACCGCGCGTCTGATGGCACGTATTGGGCTGCGATCATGGGAATGCGCTCGCCGGTGCTCGATCTCGCTTTGCGCATGCCGGGCTTTCGGCGCCGAATGGCGCGCCGGATCGCGCCCGACCAATGGCTCTACCCCAATCTCAATATTGGATGTGTGATCCGTTTCAACGACAAGGGCGAGGTCGTCGAATCGATGTGGGATCAAGGTGCCAAGAACCATCCGATGATCACGTCGATGCGCGAACACCGAGGGTACCTTTATCTCGGCGGCATCACCAACAACCGGATCGGGCGGATCAAGCTCGATTGGGCTGACCCCAATTGGAGCGGCTATCGTAGCTATTGGGGGCAGCGCGCATGAACGCTCCGGTCGGAAGCTGGTTTGAGCGTCTGCTCGGCCGGGGACGGGCGTCTGTCACCGTGCCGCCGTTGGACGGAACGTTGAAGCCGAACCATCGGCTTGAGGCGGCGCCTGTGGGTATCGTATGCGCAGAGCCGGACAATCTGGTCGTTCTCGACGATGAGGCGGTTTGGTCGAGCGGCAGCACCCTGCTGCGCGGCGGAGGCGGGCGGACTGCCGTCCCCTTTGCAACGGTAGAGGGCGTTGTCTCGGCAATGGCGGTGTCACCGGGTGGCCGAATTGCGGTCGCTCGGGAAGGCAAGGGCATCGCGATCCTCGATGCGGATGGTGCTGAATCGAAATCCGGTTCTCGACCCGGTTGGCCGGAGCGCTGCGTCACGGCGCTGGCATTCGCTGACGAAACAAGCCTGATCGCCTGCGTTGGCTCCGAGGCCAATCCGCTCGACGCCTGGCAGCGCGATCTGCTTGAGCACCGTCGTGCCGGCTCGCTTTGGCGGCTGGACATTGCCAGCGGCGAGGCGGCGCGTCTGGTCGGCGGCCTTGCCTTTCCCAACGGGGTCGTTGCCGCGGATGACGGCACTTTCATCGTGAGTGAAGCGTGGGATGCCCGGCTCGTGAAACGCGACGCCAGCGGCAGAGAGATCGCTCTGCTCGCCGACGACCTGCCCGGATATCCCGGGCGCATCGCGCATTCGAATCGTGGCGGATATTGGCTCGCGGTTTTCGCGCCGCGCAGCCCGTTGATTGAATTTGTCTTACGCGAGAATGCCTATCGTCGGGCCATGCTCGCCGAGGTGTCGCAGCAGTATTGGATCGCGCCGGCGCTGCGCAGCGGCCTGTCATTCCATGAGCCCATGCAGGGCGGTGCTCTGAAACAGATGGGTATCCTGAAGCCATGGGCTCCAACCTTGTCTTACGGCCTCGTGATCGAGCTCGACCGCGCCTGCGTACCCCTGCAAAGCCTCCATAGTCGGGCAGGCGGAAAGCGCCACGGCGTCACGTCGGCGGTCGAGGCCGGCGGCCGGCTGTGGCTGACCTCCAAGGGGGGTGATGAAGTGGTTTCGATCGATCTTGCGGCGAGGGGGGAAGTTGATGCAGCCGGTCGTCGAATTAAGGAACGTTGTCAAGGAATTCCACGGCATTCCGGCGCTCCGCAACATCTCGTTCGACCTCCGGCCCGGCGAGGTCCACGCGCTCCTTGGTGAGAACGGCGCTGGCAAGTCGACCCTGACCAAGATCATGGCCGGGGTCTATGAGGTGACGAGCGGCGAACTGCTCGTGAACGGCGGAAAAGTCTCGTTCAAGACCCCCGCCGAGGCGTTGAGCGCCGGGATCGCCATGGTGTTCCAGGAGACCAGCCTGGTGCCGTCGCTCACGGTGGCGCAGAACATCTATCTCGGCAACGAGAAGTTTCTGAACAGGCTGCGTGGCATCTACATCTCTGCCCAGCAGTTCCTGCAATCGCTCAATTTTGGTGTCGATCCGACGATGTACGTGTCTCAGTTGGGGGCCGCGCAGAAGCAGATGGTCGAAATCGCGCGCGCGGTGCACCACAAGGCGAAAGTAATCATCTTCGACGAGCCAACTGCCACGTTGACTCCGGAAGAGAAGCACCACTTCTTCTCTCTGGTGAAGCGCCTGAAGCGCGAAGGGGTCTCCGTCATCTTCATTTCGCACGCATTGGAGGAGGCGCTGACGATCTCCGATCGGATAACGATCATGCGCGACGGCCAGCACGTCGTGACCGACGATGCGAAGAGCTTCGACCGCGACAAGATCATTACGGCAATGGTTGGTCGGACCCTTTCCGGCGAGCTCTATGGCAAGGCCGGCGACCAGCATGCCTCCAGGCCGTATGGGCGCAAGATGCTCAGCGTGCAGAATCTGTCGATGGGCCGGATGGTCCGCAATACTTCCTTTTCGATCTATGGCGGGCAGATCACCGGCATCTTCGGCTTGATCGGTTCGGGGCGGACCGAGACTGCCAAAATCATCTCCGGCGTCGTCAAGCGGGACTTCTTCCACGGCGGCGAAGTCAAACTTGAGGGGCGCTCGGTGCGCTATCGCGTGCCGCGCAAGGCTGTGCGGGACGGTATCGTCTATGTCACCGAGGACCGCAAGATCGAGGGCTTCTTCGAAACCAAATCGATCGCAGAGAACATCTATCTGAACTTTCTCGCGGCCGACCTCAACAAGGGTGTCGTGGTCTCCTACGCCGAGATGACCGAGCTTGCGGCGAGCTGGACCAAGCGTCTGAACGTGCGCGCGATCGGGAATGCGGCGCGTGTCGTCGAGCTCTCCGGCGGCAATCAGCAGAAGGTGGTGATCGCACGTTCGCTGGTGCAAAAGCCCAAGCTGATCATCTTTGACGAGCCGACGCGGGGCGTCGACGTGGGTGCCATCGCCGAGTTGCATCACGTCATCAACGATCTTGCCGATTCCGGGCTCGCTGTCGTGGTGATCTCGTCCTACCTGCCGGAAATACTCAACCTGGCCGATCGCATTCTGGTGTCGCGACAGGGGCGTATCGTCGAGGAGTTTTCGGCAGAAGAGGCGACCGAAGAAAAGATCATGTACGCCGCGGTGCATTAGGCGTCCCGGCGTTCGCCAGGAACGCCAGCGAAGATTTGCAAGGAAATCGCATCATGAAGATCAGGGCTGCCGTTCTGGAGACCATGGGCTTGCAAGCGCCCTATGCCGGCTCGCATCCCCTGAAGGTGCAGGACGTCGAGCTTGATGGACCTCGACAGGGCGAGGTGCTGGTGCGGATTGCCGCGGCGGGTCTGTGCCATTCCGACCTTTCGGTGATCAACGGCGATCGGCCGCGTCCGCTGCCAATGGTGCTTGGGCACGAGGCCTCCGCCGTGGTCGAGGAAGTCGGGCCCGGCGTCGACGACCTTGTCCGTGGTGATCATGTGGTTTGTGTGTTCGTCCCGAGCTGCGGCCATTGTGCGCCGTGTTCGCAGGGGCGTCCCGCTCTCTGCGAGCCTGGCGCCGAGCACAACGGAAGAGGCGACTTGCTGACGGGCGGATTTCGGCTGCATCGGGCAGAGATGCGCGTCCATCACCATTGTGGAGTGTCGTGTTTCGCCGAATACGCCACGGTTTCGCGCCGCTCGGTCATCAAGGTGTCCCGCGACGTTCCGATGCATATTGCGGCGCTGATGGGGTGCGCGGTCTTGACCGGGACGGGTGCCGTGTTCAACAGCGATGACGTCGGTCCCGGTAGCAAGACAGCGATTTTCGGCCTTGGCGGGGTCGGCCTCGCCGCAGTGATGGGGGCTGTTGCCAAAGGCGCCGAGATTGTGATTGCCGTGGACATGTTGGAGCCGAAGCTCGGACTGGCGCGCGAGCTCGGCGCCACCCACGCCTTCAATGCCGCCGATCCCGATCTCGTGGAGAAAGTAAGAGAAGAGACGAAAGGTGGTGTCGATGTGGCATTGGAATTCGCAGGCTCGGTAAACGCCCTCGAACTCGGCTATGCCATCACCCGCAGGGGCGGGACCACGATTACCGCGGGCCTGCCGAGCCCGAGTGCAATACTTTCCCTGCCGGCCGTTTCCCTGGTTGCAGAAGAGCGCACCTTGCGTGGCAGCTATCTGGGCTCTGGCGTGCCGTCGCGCGACATTCCACGTTTCCTCGGGCTCTACCATCGCGGTAGGCTTCCGGTCGACCGGTTGCTGACACATCGGATTCGGCTCGACGACATCAATGCGGGATTCGATCGCCTCGCCGATGGCAGCGCAATCCGCCAGGTCGTCGAGTTCAATTGACATCGAAGGAGCACGCTATGACCCGGCTTGAGCGCCGCAGGCGCCATCAGTCTTTCATCGGTGGCCGCTGGTGCGAGCCGGTTTTCGGGGAATGCTCGGACGTCGACGCCGCAGTCACGGTTGCACGCAGGGCGTTGGTAGTCGGAGAATGGGCATCGGCCGGGAAAGCGGCCAGCAGGCGATCGACGAACATCTTGAGACAGAACGCGTCTGGATGTCATATGAAAGGGATGTGCCAACCCCGCTTGTGATGCGGTGAGAGACGCTGGGAATACCATACCATAAGAGAGCGATTGTCCCGATGGCTGCCGACCTTGACGGAATCCTCGTTGTTTCCATTGAGCAAGCCGTTGCTGCAGCTTACGCCTGCTGCAAGCTTGCGGACGCGGGCGCGCGCGTGATCAAGGTCGAGCGACCGGAGGGAGATTTTTCCCGCGACTACGATCATCTTGTCCACGGCGAAAGCGCCTATTTTGTTTGGCTGAACCGCGGCAAGGAATCCATCTGTCTCGATCTGACCAACGACGATGACAAAGCGATCCTCAGCTCGATGCTGGCGCAGGCCGATGTCTTTATCGAGAATCTGGCACCTGGTGCGATTGACCGGCTCGGTTTCCCTCTTCAACAACTGCGCGAGCAGCGGCCTCGACTGATCACCTGCGAGATCACAGGCTATGGTGACGAGGGCCCGTTACGCGACTCGAAGGCCTATGACCTGTTGGTTCAGGGAGAAAGCGGGCTCGCAAACATCACCGGCAACGAATTTGGTGCCGCACGGGTCGGCGTTTCGGTTTGCGACATCAACGCCGGGATGACGGCGACGCAGGCTATCTTCCAGGCACTCTATGCACGGGAACGGACCGGGCTTGGCCGCCATATCTCGGTGTCGCTATTCCATGCGACCGCGGACTGGATGAACGTCCCGTACCTGCAATACGCCTATGGCGGCGCTCCGATCGGTCGCGTTGGCCTGCATCATCCCACCATCGCACCCTATGGCAGTTATGCCTGTGGTGGCGGCGGCTCGATCCTTATCGCAATCCAGAACGAGCGGGATTGGATATCCCTTTGCAGGGACGTACTCCGCAAGCCGCAGCTTGCGAGCGACTCGCGCTTCATCAACAACGATGAACGCGTTCGAAATCGCGACGCACTCGACGCCGAGATCGGGCCGGTCCTTCTCGGATTCGATCAGAACCGTGCCATCGAGTTATTGAAGGCCGCTCGCCTGGCATTCGGTCGCCTCAGCACGCTCGCCGATCTGGCGACGCATCCGCAGTGCCGTTACATCGAAATCGAGACGCCGACCGGACCAGTCACCATGATGGCTCCGGGTGTCTTGATCGATGGCAAGGCGCCTAGTTTTGGCCCGGTTCCCGCACTCGGTGCGCATAGCGAAAAGCTTCGACGGGAATTCTCGTCCAAGGTACAGGGCTAGTTCGACAGACTGTTCGATCGGGTTCCTTCAAGGAGTATCGCTTGCCGATGAGTCTGGGCGAGGCCTCTGCCGAGGCATACTTGACATCGAAGTTGACACACTGCCCTATAACGTAAACTCGACGCGCTGACCGGTGGTCATACACGATTGCTATGGCGCGGACGGGGTAAGGACGTTTGGGGGAGGAATGGACCTTCGGCAGCTTCGCTACTTTATTGCGATCGTCGAACACGGGTCGTTTTCCAGAGCCGCTGAAGCGCTGAATGTTGCTCAGCCAGCGCTGAGCCTCCATGTTCGTAACATGGAGGAAGAGTTGGGATCAGCGCTGCTTTTCCGCAGCTCGCAAGGTGTCGTCGCGACGGAGGCCGGCCAGATTCTACTTCGACACGCTCGCAGCGTCACCGACCAACTCTCGGCCGCGCGCCACGAGATCAAGGGACGTGAGGCTGAGCCGGAGGGTGAGGTGCGCCTTGGCTTGCCGGGCACGATCAGCCAGACCCTGTCTGTCCCGCTCATCATCGAAGCGCGCAGACAATTCCCCAAGATCCGGTTGCGCATCGCGGAAGCGATGAGCGGGTTTGTAATGGAGTGGATCCGGGAAGGGCGGATTGATCTGGCGATCGTCTATATTCCGGTCGAAGACAAGGCGCTGAGTTCGTCGCCGGTTCTCAGCGAGGAACTCTGGCTTTTAGGCCCGATCAATTCCATTCCGGGCATCCAACCGCCGACTTCCGGTCCACTCCGCTACAGCGCGGTCGCGCAACTGCCGTTGATATTGCCGAGCGCCACTCATGGCCTACGTTCTTTGCTGGAGAATGAGGCGGCCGCTCTCTCGTTGAAACTGAATACAGTCATCGAGGTCGACTCGTACATCAACATCAAAGGACTGGTCGAGGAAGGTTTCGGATATTCCATTCTGCCCTTCAATTCCATTGCACGCGAGGTTCAAAGTGGCCGGCTGCTGGCTTGGCCAATCTGCGCCCCCAAAATCAAGCGGTCGGTGCATCTTGTCCATCCAGTCGATCGTCCCCTGAGCTATGCCGCCTCAACGATCGAGACCCTGTGTCGCGCGACGCTGCTGAAGCTGGCCTCCACAGGCAAATGGAATGGTGCGCGAGCTCTTTGATCGGCTGCTGTATTTCTGCCTGCTAACTCTTGCACCATGCGGTACGGCCCGCCATGCATCGCGCAATGGCTGCGGGTGCGGGCGGAGTTCCGTGGCTCCAGATGTCCGATCGTCGAATCCTGGTGTGAGGTTCATTGATCGTTTACGGTCAAGCGAGTTCGCTCGTCGCCGTCAAAGCATGCATAACCACTTGGTTTCGTGCATGTCGAGCGCACGAGCCGCGCCGGGTGTCAGATCAATCGTCACTCCGTGCGTAAACGGACCTCGATCATTGATCACTACAGTCACCGACTTTCCATTCTCGGGATTGACCAGCGTTACACGCGAGCCGAACGGCAGGGTGCGATGCGCAGCCGTGAGTCCACTCGGGTCGAATGCCTCACCATTTGCCGTGCGCCGTCCCGAGGAATAGAAGGTCGCGACGATATGTTGTCCCGAACATGCTCCGTGAGGCTTGGAACGTGCAAAAAACCAGGAGAAGCCCCGACCGTGGGCGGGTTCGGGCGCCACAATAAGCCATGCTGACATCAGTCCAAGAGCGCAAAGACGATAGGTAAAGTTGCCTAGCTGATCGCTCATGTCGAACTGTCTTTGTGAGGCCCAACCACAGCGGGGCGCGGTCCTGGCCGCGGATAGTCTGGAGTGGTCAGAACCGCGCTTGCCACCGCGCCGGCGACAAACCGTTATTCAGGGACGGAAGCTGTAGAAAGTGCCAAAAGTCATGGCGCAAGTGTGCGCGGAGACGGTACGATCCATCATCAGATCATTGACGGGGGCGCACCGTGACCAGAAATCGGCGGGTCGAGATAGCAGAAACATTTCGGCTGCTGCGAGCCTTCCGTTCGATCCAAGACCCGGCCGCGCGGCAACGTGTCATTGAAGAGGCCGAGGCTCGATCGTCGGAAGGCCAAGCGAAGCGTCCGGCGGGCAACGAATCTGTTGCCAGGGATACGAAGCGGGGGCCGTTATCTCGTGAGAGCGGCAGCTTCTGACGGACCCTAAATGGGGCGACTCGCGAGTTATACCGCTCTTCGATCAGAAAACAGGGCTTCCTCAATAGTGGGACTTGCGCCGGTGATCTTCTAAGAGTGCTGGCCTACGCAGACGTACGAGATCCTGGATGCTGCGACCACCTTTCTTGCGTCGTAGGGAGGAGACGAAACTCACGTTTGAGCGCCAAATGCACCCAGCTCCTTCACTCGTCCAGGTAAGTGCTTGAAATCACAGAAAATGCGAACACCCTCCGAGCGCACCATAAACCCACGTTTAGTCTCGAGGTCGCCGGCCGCTGTACCGTCGCAGGTTCAAATCGCGTCCCCGCAACCATCTCAACTTGCGATCGGCCCGCCCCTCCGGCGGGCCCTTTGCTTTTGAGCGAAATTGCGAGAATTCCGGCCAGATCGCCACGAACGTCGATCTGAAGCTCGCCATTCCCGGGCGTCAGGATGATCTCTTTCACAAGCGACCTGATAACGTCGGCCGCAGTCATTCGCTTGGCCTCCGAGTCCTCCTGAAGCGCGGCATACAGCTCGTCGACCTGGACGCGATAGTGAAGCGCCATGTTCGGGTGCAGGAGGGGAGGCGGCTCCTCTGCCTCCTGCAGGAACGTCTTCAGCTCCTTCTGGCGGCGTTCGAGCGTGACCATCTTTTCGTTGAGGCGGTCAGCAGCTCTGCCCTTCAGGATGAGGTTGAGAAGCGTATCCAGCTCGCGGTCGATCGTCTTGATCTCCGCCTCGGCCGCCTCGATCGACACTCGGCTCTCTATGCGGAGTCTGTTCATCTCGCGAGTAAACTCGTCGCGGAACTCCTTGTATAACGCCGGATCCATCAAGTGATGGCGCAACGCGTTTCCTACTACTCCTACCAGGGCGTCAACGTATCGTGCTGGAGGTGGACGGGAAGCATCACTTCTCGGAGAACGACCATCCGTCGCTGAAGCTCTATGCCCACATGGTGTCAGCTGATCGAGAGTTGCGCCTGGCCGGGTATGAGGTCTACAGGTTCGGAGCGAATGAGTTGGTCGGCGAGCACGCCGAATCGAGGATTGCCGATTTCCTCGAGAAGCTCTTTCGATTGCACCGAATCCGGCCTTGAATGACGCGCCGCGCCGTGTCAGTCGGGGTTCGATGGCCTCATGCTCTCTTGATCCTGTCTTTAAGCTGCTTGTCCAGCGCCCTTAAGGCCGGATCCCGGTGGACCACCTGAAACCAGCCGTCGCTTGGACTCCCGATCGGCTCGATCATCGCCTGACCCAGCACGCGTCGGCAGTGTCCATCGACGTAGAGCTCAGCTCGCAGCAGGCCGGTATCTGCTGCCATCTGTGCAAGCAATAAGGTTTGGCTCGTGCGCGCCGTGAGTCCCTCGGCGTTCTCGTCGATCTCGAGAATTTCAAGCATGCCGTGATCCAACGGGCCATGAACGACGAGATGTGTTCCTGCCGGCATGTGCGGACGTCGTGGGAGACCGCCTCCCATCTGTCCCAGAGACATGTGGGTGGTAACGGATCTGAGACCTGGCTCTTCTTTCAAAAACTTGCGCACGCCGTCGAAGTTATCGGCTTTTGAATAAAGGTAGCGCGTACTTTGCGTCATTTGTTGATGGTTGAGATAGGTGGCCGTATCGCCGTCGATGTCGATCGGGGCGCCAGACCTCAGACCGTCTCGATATCGGAGTATTCGTTCCTTTCGCTCGTCCATGAGTTGCACAGAATCGACTAGTCCATATCGTTTCTCGATTGTCGGGCAGTGCAGCGCGATCGAGAACTCCGGCGAAATCGGTAAGAAGGCAGGCCTTGGCATTGAATCAACGAAACGAACAAGCCCGCGCGGCCAGAGGTCTCGCTTTGCTGATGCGGGGCAGCGCCGCCGAAGGAATTGCGGACCTCAATGCAGCCCTCGAACGTGATCCCAACAATCAGATTGCACTCATTGGGCGTGGAATAGCTATGCTGACGTCGGGTCAACCGGACAGGGCCGTCATCGCGTTCAATCAGGTTATCGGAAAGATGCCCGACAACAGCGGCGCAAGGCTGCTTCGGGCAAGAGCATTGCTGGCGATGAAAGACCTGAAAGCTGCGATGGCAGATGTTGAGGCAGTATCAGCTATCCGTCCCGACGATCCAGATATCTTTGTGGTTCGAGGTCTTATCTCGCTTGAGATGCGCGACTTTCAAAAGGCGCGGGCCGATCTCGATCAGGCAATCGAAAGGCGGGAATCTGTCGAGGGCTACATTGCGCGAGGCAGAAGCTATGAGGCGAGCAACGATCCCGCGAAAGCCGCTTCCGACTTCAAACACGCCTTGGAGTTCCCGCCTAAGAACATTTTCGATATTACGGCGCAGGCACTCATCAAGCAAAAGGTCGAGCAGCTTTCCAAGCGTGTTCCTTGCGGTACGTCGGGCTCTGACGAGGCCGATTGCGACCGAGGGCAGGCTCGAGCGGTTCGTGGCCGCTAGCTGTCCCGGACGGCATGTCGGTCGAAGGCCGCCTTCGGCAGTAAATGCGATGAGAGAAATCAGCAACGGTAGCAGTCTGTGCGGCGACTGTTGCGGGTTCCCGCAGCCAACTCAATTTGCGATCGGGCCGCCTCTTTTGAACCGGTCGGCTGCTGCGCCCTTCAGGATGAGGTTGAGGAGCGTATCGAGTTGGCGGCCGATTTTATTGATCTCGACCCTGGCCGCCCGATCGCCGCTCGGCCTTACCTGCGGAGCAGGTTCATCCCACGGGTGAACTCATCGCAGAATTCTTTATTACGGTTCCCGTGTCTGTGCAGAGCCGACGAGGCGCTGCTGTCGGTGACTGTGCAATTTCCAGCGGAGAACTGAGTCATCTTAGACCTCTCATAAAATATTCCCGCGACTAGTTGCACCGAGGGGTTGCAAGTCGGCGCACATACGTGTTCTGTTGCGACAATAAGTCACGTTGCATGGTGTGCGTTTGATCCTGGGGAACTGGTTGTCCATGTCGAGGAACATTCAGCGGTAACTAGAGATGCCGCTTCGCTGACCGCTCACTGCCGAAGACAGGCAGCAAGAGCTTCCAACTCACTTTCCTATCTATGCGCCGGTTTGCTTGCTTATCGGCGAAGAGTTTTTTGCTGGCCTAAGCGTGGCGGAGGTGCTTCGCCGCGAGCGACCGTTTGCGCCTCCACCTGGGCGTCGCCGAGCGTGCAGGGCCTGTTTGTCGTTTGTGCGGGGTCTCAGTGCCGGAAGCGAAGAACGATACTTCGGGGTTGCAGTGTCTGCAGCTAATGCTGCGATTTCATCAAGTTGCGGTTGATCTCGGACAGATTCGCCATCGTTTCAGCGGTGTTGAGATCGGCATCACGGAGATGCTGCGCTGCGCAAAGGAGTTGAAGCTCAAGGCCCGCGTCGAAACGCTCCGCTGGGACAAGCTCGCTCGGATGCCCTTGCCGGCGATCGCTGAGCTGAAGGATGGCACCTTCCTGATCGTCGGCCGGGTCGCGGACGATGATCTTCTGGCTCAAGATCCTGCCGTTGGCAGCCCCCAGCGGATCGGGCGTGCCGAGTTTCTGGAGAAGTGGACGGGCCGTCTCGTTCTGATGGCACGCCGTGCTTCACTTAGCGATTTGGCGCGCCGCTTCGATATCACCTGGTTCCTGCAAGCGATGCACAAATACCGCCGATTGCTTGGAGAGGTCCTTTTTGCATCGTTCTTTCTTCAACTGTTTGCACTTGTCACGCCGCTATTTTTCCAGGTTGTGACTGACAAAGTGTTGACCCATCGAGGATTCACTACGCTTGATGTTCTTGTCATTGGACTTATCACCGTATCCATCTTCGAGACGATTCTTGGCGCGCTACGTACTTACGTCTTCTCGCACACCACAAACCGAATCGACGTCGAGCTCGGGTCGCGACTGTTCAAGCACCTGATTGCGCTTCCCATTGCATATTTCGAGGCGCGCCGCGCAGGCGACTCAGTTGCAAGGGTCCGGGAGCTTGAAAACATACGCAACTTCCTGACGAGCTCGGCCTTGACGCTCGTTGTCGACCTGGCGTTCACGGTCGTCTTCCTCGCGGTGATGTTCTATTATTCACCCCGATTGGCGTGGATCGTCGTCGGTTCCTTCCCTTTCTATGTCGCGGTTTCGGTGGGGGTAACGCCGATCTTTCGGCGGCGGCTCGAGCGTAAATTCGATCGCGGTGCTGAGAACCAAGCGTTCCTGGTCGAGAGTGTCAGCGCAATCCAGACGTTGAAAGCGATGGCGATCGAGCCGCAGATGCAGCGACGCTGGGAGGAACAGCTTGCGGGCTATGTCGGTGCCAGCTTTGACGTGCTGTCGCTCGGTAATTGGACCAGCCAGTTTGTCCAATTTATCAGCAAGATCGTTACCGCACTGACACTGTATTTTGGAGCTTATCTCGTCATCGAAGGGCAATTGACGGTCGGCGAGCTAATCGCGTTCAACATGCTGGCGGGCCGGGTCGCGCAACCAGTGTTGCGGCTCGCTCAGCTCTGGCAGGATTTCCATCAAGCTCGGGTATCGATCGCGCGCTTGGGTGACATTCTCAATACGACGGCGGAGCCTGCCTTCGATGCATCGCGTGCGGCTCTGCCGTCGATCCGCGGCGACGTTACTTTCGATCATATCGACTTTCGGTACCGGATCGATGGTTCCTTGGTGTTGCACGATATCTCGCTCAAGGTATTTGCAGGTCAGGTGGTCGGCATCGTCGGACCGTCGGGTTCCGGCAAATCGACACTCACCAAGCTGCTGCAACGCCTCTACGTTCCGGAGGCCGGGCGTGTCCTGATCGATGGCATCGATCTGACGGTTGCTGATGTTGCGTGGTTGCGCCGGCAGGTGGGCGCTGTCTTGCAGGAAAACGTGCTTTTCAATCGCTCGATCAGAGAAAACATTGCTTTGGCCGAGCCTGCTATGCCCATGGAGCGGGTCATAGCCGCCGCCGAGCTGGCTGGAGCCCACGAGTTTATCCTTGGTTTGCCGGATGGATACAACACCGTCGTTGGCGAGCGTGGTGCGAGCCTTTCCGGCGGCCAACGCCAACGGATCGCAATTGCGCGAGCGCTCGTCACGAATCCCCGGATACTGATCTTCGATGAAGCGACCAGTGCGCTCGACTATGAGAGTGAGAGCATCATCCAGCGCAATATGCGCAGGATTTCTGCCGGACGGACCGTCTTTATCATCGCCCACCGGCTCTCGGCAGTACGGCACGCGGATCGCATCATTACGATCGAAGGAGGCCGTCTTGTAGAGGATGGCACACATGAAGAGTTGATGATCAAAGCCGGCCGCTACGCGACGTTGCATCAGATCCAGGCAGGCCTCCATGTCGTCAGCTGAGACGTCCTCTCGAACTCAAGCCAAGGCCGATATCCTCCCGTTTCGTAGGCGAGGGACCGACACGGCGCGTCAGTTTCTGCCGGCCGCACTTGAGATTCTTGAAACGCCGGCGTCTCCGGTCGGACGCGCCGTAGCCGGCTCGATCATCCTGTTCTTTGCCGTGGCCATCGTTTGGGCAATGTTCGGATATGTCGATATTATCGCCACGGCCCCGGGCAAAATCGTGCCAACGGGGCGCACCAAGACGATCCAGCCACTCGATACAGGGATTGTATCCGCTATTCATGTTCAGGATGGCGATCATGTTGGAGCAGGGCAGATCCTGGTCGAACTCGATCGGACCGTGACCCAGGCCGAACGTCAGCACGTCCGGAAGGACTTGATCGCCAGCGAGCTCGACGTGGCTCGCCTCGAAGCCCTCCGCGACAGCTTCGAGTCGTTGGATGTTCCACGTGAACTTAGCGCGCCTGCGGCGGCATTAACGGTCGATGTCATCCGCGCTCGGTTGGCGGAGCATGCGCAGGCAGCCGAACAGTCAGCAAAGCTGACATCGATCACGCGCCAGATCGAACAGAAGGTCGCCGAGGCTCGATCCATTGATGCCGCCATTGATAAGATCGATGCATCGCTGCCGTTAGTCGAGGAAACCGCGACCGTCAGGCGCAAAGCGATGGAAATCCAGTATGGCAATCGCATCGCCTATCTCGACGCGCAGACCCGCCTGGTCGAACAGCAGAATGAACGGATCGTTCAGCAGCGGAAGCTTGTGGAGGTGACTGCTGCGAAGCAAGCGCTTGAGCAGCAGTTTGGTCAAACCAAGGCCGGTTATGAGCGTCAGGTGCTCAGTGATCTAGCGGACGCGCAGAGGAAAGTTGACGAGTTCGGACAGGATCTGGTCAAGGCCGAGCGCAAGATGGACGAGCAAATCCTGCGGTCGCCGATCGATGGAACGGTGCAGCAACTGATCCTTCACACCGTGGGTGGCGTCGTTACGCCTGCGCAACAGTTGATGCTGATCGTGCCGGCCGATAGCCGGCTCGAGGCCGAGGCGATGATTCCAAACCGCGATATCGGCTTTGTGAGCGTCGGTCAGCCCGCTGAGGTGAAGATCGATACATTCAATTTTACACGCTATGGCCTGTTGCATGGGAGAGTTACCAGCGTCTCGCAGGACGCAATAGTCCGCGACAAGCCGAGCGAGAAGACATGGATGGGGAAGGCGGGTGGGGCGCTGTCTGATTCGAGTGAGCCGGAAGGCCAAGAACTCGTCTACTCCGCGCGCGTTGCGCTCGATGGGACTCGAATGCAGATCGATGACAAGCTGGTCAATCTCTCGCCTGGCATGGCCGTCACGGTGGAAATCAAAACCGGTACGCGACGGATCATCGAGTATCTCATGTCGCCTGTGCTGCGCTATCGGCAAGAGAGTTTGAGAGAGCGTTAGGATGGTCTACCCTGAAAAGAGCGCAAGCCGGCTATGAGGATAGAAAATGAGCTGCTTCGGAAGGTTGTCATTCGCTAGCGCGATAGCGATCGTATGCGGAATTACCGCTGGGTTCGTTCAATTTTTGCTGTTCGAGAACGCTTGGAGAAGTATCGCGGTGTGTTGTTTGACGGTCGCTTTCGCTTACGTGTTTTCGAAACGGAAGCTTAGACGAATGAGTCTCCCTCCAGACTGTACGCTGGGGCAATTCTTAATTGAAACCAAAGGTCGCCGCTCTCGCCAATAGGGTTTGCGACTGGGGCGTTCGGGCCTTTGTCAGGATTCATTTGGAGGTTGATCAATGGGTAGCTTCGGCGAATGGGTCGCGGGCAAAATAGGTGGGACTATTGGCGACGAGATAGGCAAGGATCTTCAGCCGGTCTTGCCACCGAACGATACGGGCAACGTCGTCCACGACGGCCTGGTTAAGGATGGTGAACTGTTAGGTCCTGCGATTGGGGGGCTTGGGCCGGAGCCGAGCTGGGTGCTGAACTCGGGAGCTTCGGCGGCCTACCAGGAACTATCGTTGGTACCGCAGCAGGAACAATTGGAGGTGGCCTCGCCGGGTTATTGGCGGGAGGTTGGGCTGGCGACCTTACCGCGAAAGGCATAGATGCTGCGGCCGGCGCATTGCAGGCTATCGAGGGCGCAGCTCAGAATCCTACTGATCCCACCTCAAGTTTCATCCTCAATGGAATTCCGGTTTCGGAACCTCCGCCGGCTGACAATGGGGGGACTGGGATTGCATCCCTCGTCAGCACATTGTCGAACCAGCTTGATGCAGCACAAAAGTTCGTCTCGCAACAGGACGCTGCAGAAGCACAGCAGGAAGCTGAAACGTACCAGGCTATAAATGATGGGATGAATGGTGCCATCGATTGGCTGTCCAATACTTTGAATGGATTGCTAAATTATAGTGCCCAGCAATCGATCAATACGACTATTAATTCCATTCAGCCTGTTACCGGTATCGGTCAGGCCTTTGGCGATGCACCGCCCACGAGCAATTTGCCGGATGTTATGTCACAACTCCCCGGAAGCGGGGGTGACGTCGGTGAATCGTCCGGCATTGATCGTTCCGATGCCGGATATTACGGCGCACTCTCCCCCGGCGATGCTGCGAACCTGACGGATTACACTGACGGCTCGATGGGTTTTCAAGCGCCGGTGCCGTATTTGAACGAATCGCAGCAATTTTCTTCGCTTTCCTCCAGCCAATCCGCTCAGTCGCAGTTCAACGATGCGCTTCAGCAGACGATCGATGGTATCGGATCAACGAATCAAACGATCGGCAATGCATGGCCGGACACGACTGGACCGACCAACGATACGACGTCCGGCCAGACTACATATCCACAGAACCCTGTGACAGTTGATCCGAGTGGTAAGCCCACGAATACCGACCCGGGGAATACTGGCTCCAACAATCCTGATCCCAACAACACGGGCAATCCAAACGACAATACCAACAATGCGGATAATAGCGGCGGCGGAGGCGATACCAGTGGCGACGGGCCGGTCGTTCTCGACCTCGCGGGCAACGGCATCAACGTTACCAAGCTGACCTCGTCGAATGTCTTCGTCGATTCGACCGGCGACGGCTTCAAGAACCGCACGGCCTGGGCGGGAGCCGGCAACGCGATGCTCTTCTTCGATCCCAACAACACCAATGCGATCACGCAGGCCAATCAGATCGCGTTCAAGGATTGGGACCCGACCGCCGCGACCGACATGCAGGCCCTGCTCGACGTGTTCGATACCAATCACGATGGCAAGCTGGACGCCGGCGACGCGGACTTTGCCGACTTCAAGCTGATGGTGACCAATGCCGACGGGACCCAGACGGTAGAGACCCTGGCGCAGGCCGGCATCACGTCGATCGACCTGTCGGCCAACAATGTCCATCAGTCGCTCTCGGACGGCTCCTCGATCGACGGTGAAACGACCTATACGACGACGTCGGGGACGACCGGAACTGCGGCAACAGTGACCTTTGCCTACGACTCGCACGGTTATGCCGTTCGTACGACCACGTCGACCGACGCCACGACCGGAGCCGTGACTGTCGACAACAAGGCGTTCAACAGCAATGGAAGCCTCGCAAACGAGACGATTTCCACGACGAGCGCCGATGGCACGACCAAGACCATCAAGTATGATCTGAACGGGGACGGCCAGATCGACGTTGTCCAGACCGACAATACCGTCACCAGCGGAGGCGTGACGACGGAGACGCTTACCGATGCGACGCTCGCGGGGGTCTTGATCGACCGGACCGTCACCGCGACCTCGATCGACCCGACCACGGGCGTCAAGACCGTGACGATCGACCGGGATTCGAATGGGGCTGTCGCCGGCGGCATCTACGTGACGTCCCAGCATGAGGTCGATACGACCAGCAATGGCCTCACCACGGTCCTGGTCCAGGACCTCAATCCGGACGGCTCGATCAAGGATCAGGTCATCACCACGCCGAGCGCTGCCGGCCTGACCAGCACCGTGCAGCAGGACCTCAATGGCGACGGCGTTTTCGATCTGACCACGGTCACGGCGACCGTCGTCGACGCAACGACGGGTGCGCGTACCACCACGGTCACCGACAAGAATGCCGACGGGTCCGAACGAGATCAGACCGTTACGGTCGCTTCCGCCGACGGTCAGTCCAAGACGGTCACGAGCGACCCCAACGGCGACGGCGTGGTCGACCTGACGACGACATCGAACATCGTTCAGGGAACGAGCTCGAGCCTTGTCGCAGGAACGACCGGTGCAACGACGACTATCGTCGAGACCGCCGCGAACGGCGGGCTGATCAACGAGGTCGTTCGCTTCGAGAGCAATGACAGCCTGGTCAAGGTGGTCCAATCCGATTCGACGGGGGCCGGCACAAGCTCGGCTCCGGTCTTCGACCGCACCACGACCGATGTGACCGCCGTGGATGCCACGACTGGCGTTCGCACGGAAACAGTCACTGATCGAAACGCCAACGGCTCCCTGCTTGACCAGAGCGCTACGATCATCGGCACCGATGGAATTTCGCGCACGACGGAAGCCGACACCACGGGCGCGGTCGATGGCTCAGGAAACGCTGTCTTCAACAAGATCGAAACGGTCGTGGTTGGCTCAGCCGGTTCCGTCGTCGACACCGCGTCGTCCTATGCGGCCAACGGCGCCCTGATCAGCCAGACCATCACCACGACGAGTGCGGATGGCCTGACCAAGACGGTGCAGTCGGATATCGACGGCAGCGGAGCCATTGATTGGACGACGACCACCGCGACGGCTGCGGTCGCCGGGGAAGGCACGACGGTCACCGTGACCGACGCCGCGGGCAACGGCACGGTCGTCGATACGACGGTCAAGACCACCTCGGCTGATGGCCTTGTTGTCACGACCCAGAGCGATGTGGGAGGAGATAACCTTACGACGACCGATGCGACGGCGGTCGACGCGACGACCGGCATCAAGACGGAGACGGTGTCGGTTTCCAGCGCCAACGGCACGCTCGAGAGCCAGGTGGTGACGGTCACGAGCGCCGACCGCAACAGCAAGACCATCAGCAGTGATTTCAACGGCGATGGGCATGTCGACCAGGTCGAGACCATCGTCAAGCAGAGCAACGGCTCGGTGATCGATACCGTCTCGAGCTACGCGGTCGACGGCAGTCTTGTCGGCCAAACGATATCGACCACCAGCGCCGACGGCCTGTCAAAGACCGTCACCAGCAATATTGACGGGAAGGTCGATACGGCAACGACGGACAACACCGTCCTGAACGCGGATGGCAGCCGCACCGAGACCGTCACCCGGTCAGCCAACGACGGCAGCCAGATCAGCCAGACCGTGACCACCGTCAGTGCGACCGACCTGTCCAGCTCGGTGACCAGGAACGTCGACGGCAAAATCGACGGCACGACGACGGACGTCACGGTTCTCAATCTGGACGGCAGCCGGACCGAAACCGTGTCCGTCTTCGATTCGACGGGAGCCAAGATCAGCTCGACCGCGACCATCACCTCAGCGACCGGTCTCTCGTCGACAACCCTGGTCGACGAGAATGGCGACGGCGTGACCGACGTCACGCGGACCGACAGCATCGTGATCGGGACCGATGGCAGCCGCATCGAAACCGTCACCAACACCAACGCCAACGGCACCCTCCGCAACCAGACCGTGACGACGACGTCGGCCAACGGTCTGAACATCACGGTGCAGGCCGACACGACGGGCGATGGCGCCGTCGATCGGATCGTCTCCGTGGCGACCCAGGCCGACGGCGATGTTGTCAGGACGACGGCGATCCATAATCAGGACGGGAGCCTGGTTGGATCGACCGTTACGACCACCTCGGCCAACGGCCTGTCGCAGACGACCCAGACCGATGTCAACGGCGATGGGGTCTTTGATGAGACCCGCACGGATGTGACGGTCCTCAATGCCGATGGGAGCCGGACCGAGACGGTCACCAATGTTGTGGGGACGACGACGGTAAGTGCTGTCGTGACGACGATCTCGGCGGATGGAACGTCGACCGTCTCGACAACCACTATCGACGGAGTCTTGCAGGAAACTGACAGCTCGGTGACCAGCTATGCGGCAGACGGAGGCGAAACCCGGACCGCAACTGTCAAGAGCGGCGACGGTGCGACGCAAAGCACGACGGTGACCTCGACCAGCGCCGATCGCAAGACGACCACGACCCGAAAGAATACCTACGGCACGACGCCAGCAAGCTCCGTCGAAACCAAAGCGACACAATCGGACGGATCGGTCGTTGATACCCTGAGCGACTATGATGTGCTGGGGGCGTTAGCCGCGCTGACCTTGACGACGACATCGGCCAACGGTCTCTCCGTTGTCACGGCCTTCGACGACAATGGTGATGGGTCCGTCGATGAGACCGAGAGCGATGTCAAGACCATCGCCGCGAATGGAAGCACCACCGAGGCGTTCTCGGACAGCAGCAATGCCTTGCATGCTATCACCGGCGGATACGCCGAGACCGCATCCGTCGTCACGGTGACGTCGGCTAACGGCCTCTCGAAGACTATCACGACGACGGGAACCAATGGTCAAGCCTCGCTCGACCATTCGGCTGTTGTGCAGACCGTGATCAATGCCGACGGCAGTCAGGTCACGACGGATACGGAGACGGTCGGGGCTGCGCACGATGTCGCCGTGACAAGCGTGAATCGCACCGGCCTGACGGTTACCAAGGAATGGTCGACGCTTGGCAACGACGTCTTCGACCATACCGACGTGACGGTCACGAACCTCGATGGAAGCACGACGGAAACGATCACGAACCTCAATGCGGATGGCAGCACGGGTGAGCTTAAGACCATCAATGTCAGCCTGGACGGCCGGACCAGGACGATCACCGATATGACCAACGAGGACGGCGTAATCAACACCGCCGTCACCAACATAACACCGAGCGCAAATGGCGCTACGGTCAGAGTGACGACCAATACAAATGGCTCGGGTACTCTGATCAGCGAGATCACCAGAACGAGCTCGGCGACGGGCCTCTCTAATACGATCACGCTCGACACCAACGGTGACGGTGCAACCGACGAGACCGAAACGAACACAACCGTTTTGAATGCGGACGGCAGCCGCACGGTAACGCTCGTGAACACGTTCCAGATCGTCGACACCGATCCGTCGACGTTGGTGACAGAGCGCCATGTTACGACGACGTCGGCAGACGGTTTGAGCGTAACAACGTCTATCTACGAAGGTGATATTCTCAACGAGCAGACGACAAGCGTAAAGACGAACAATAGCGACGGATCGACGACCGTTCGAACTACGCAAGAATCTCTGAACTCGGTATTAAACTGGGAGCTGATGAAAGTTGTCGGCTCGACCGTCACCACAACGAGTGCAGACGGCCGGACGGTCACGACAACATACGATCTCCATGGCGATGGAGTAACGGATGAGATCAAGACATCGCAAACCGCAGCGAACGGCGTCAATACGCTGACCGACAGCTACTACGATCTCTCCGGTAACTTGACGGGGCAGACGATCACGACGACGTCGGCGGATCAACGAGACGTCGCGATAGCGCGCAACAATGCACAAAAGCCGGCGTCGGATACCCTGGAAACCACGCTTGTGAGCGCCGACGGTTCGGGCAGCTACTCTTGGACCGAACAGAACAGCGTCGGCGCTTATATGGTTGTTGCCGATCACCTGGTCGACAGCAACGGTATCGACACCGTGAGCCTTACCCAGAACGGCTCCGAGACCACTTACAAGATCGCGCAATCACAGGAGGCCGCCGATCTGACCGAAATACAGCGGATCTATTGGGTTGCGCTCGGGCGGATGATGACGGCGGAGGAAGGACAGACTTGGTTGAAGTATATGACCCCATCCGGGCTCGATACCAGGCAGCTGGCCAACGATTTGCTCGCTTCGGTTGGGTTCGGTACGACGTCGGCAGGAGGCTCCGGGGAGTCTACGCCAATCTTCAGTTCAGCTTTCACGGGCGGGCTCGGTTCTGGGGTGCCGATGTCGGGCCTCGACTTCGGCGATACATACTTCGTCAATTCGATGTATCAGAATACGTTTGGTAGGCAGCCCGACGATGCTGAGCTGAACACGTGGGTCTCGCAACTTGAGGCGGGTAGCATCACTCGGGCCGACTTGGTCATCGATCTATCGAGGTTGCAGGGGCAAGTTGCCGCCAATGCTCTAGCATCCGACGGAGATATGTCCGTCGAATATCGGCCAGATGGCACCAAACACTACGTACGTCCGGACCATTGGTATACGTACAAGATTCACGTCGACTTCCCGGATGATCCGCCGCCCAATCCTCGGGATCCGCTGGTGATCAACTTCGGCAGCGGAGACTTCCAACTAACGTCCTTGGCGAGTTCGCAGGCCCACTACGACTTTACAGGCTCGGGCTTCGCCACCCAGACAGGCTGGATCGCCGCCAATGAGGGTATTTTGATCCTCGACAATGGCAAGGGAGGCAGCACAGTCACGCCTGATGAACTGTTAGGCGCACAGTCGGGAGACGGCTTCGAGGATCTCGCAGCCTTGGACAGCAATCATGATGGAGTGATTGACGCCAACGATGCCGCGTTCTCGCAGCTGAAGGTCTGGGTAGACCAGAATCTCAACGGGCAGCTTGATTCTGGTGAATTGAAGTCACTCAGCGACCTGGGGATCACGTCAATCTCGCTGTCGACGACTCCGACCAATCTAACGGTCAACGGCAACCAGGTGGTCGAGCAGGCGACGATCACGATCAATGGGGTGGCGCACACCATTTCGGAGGTCGAGTTTTCGACGAATACGAGCAACACGATCTATTCGCCGCCCGCGGGATTTGTTTACGCACGCGATGCGCTCAATCTGCCGGAACTTGCAGGCTACGGAACACTTCCAAGCCTGCAAGTCGCGATGTCCGAGAATTCGACGCTGCTTTCCGACGTCAAGAACTTCGTTCTCTATGCGGGGCAAATGAGCGGCTCGCAGTTCGATGCCGGGTTCCAGTCACTGCTGTACGAGTGGGCAGGCGCGTCGAACATCGATCCAGCCAGCCGCGGGCCATACGTCGATGCCCGACATCTGGCATTCGTCTACGCATATTACGGCATTGACCCGGCATCGCAGCCGGCCTACGCGCTTAATCCGAATGGACACACAGGTCCGCAATGGGAAAGCATCTACCAGTCGTTGGTCGACCAACTGGAAGTCCGGTTCGCGAGCCAGGTCATCGACAGCCTTTTCGCGAATGGAACGGACATCGCGTCACTCCAGTCAAACCCGTTCTTGGCGCTCTCTGACATCGATTATGACCCGTCAACGAACGCGATCGGTCTCGATCTTGACGAGCTTGTTTCATCGATTGTTGATCACGCTCCGTCTGGTCCGGCGGCCGCCGACAATTACTACGACCTGACATTTGGTGTCGTACGTGGGCTGAGAAAGGACCTTTTTGGAAGTGACACGTTGGCGTTGGCGAATAGCGTCATCGCAGACCTCGGTTATCTCGGCCAACGCAAGGACGTCCAGAAGATAGCCGCAACTGCGTTCGGCCTCAACGTGATCGACGAGGATGGCGCGACCGGGTCTATTTCTCTTAGCGCGACGAAGAGCGTCGTCTTTTTGGGCGCTGGCAACAAGACCGTCACCGGTGGATCGAGCAATCTCTATGTTTATTCATCCAGTAGTAGCAACGACGAGGTGACCGACACCGGAGATGGGACCCGCCTTGTCATGTCGGGTGTAGAGTCTTCAAACGTGATTCTGCAGGCCGATGCTTCCGGTGACCTTATCGTCAAGCGGCTCGATACCGGAGCGACCATCACCTTTGCAGGCGACCTCGGCAAGGATATTGCGAGCAGAACATTTTCTCATCTGAGTTCGATATCGTTTGGCAATGGAACGATATGGACCCTGCCTCAAGATTTGTCGTTCACCTGGGCCGGCACGCCGGCGAACACGATTTTGACCGGAACAAGCTATGGACCGAACGTCTTCGAGTTTGGTCCCGGGGGCGACGTCGTCAACGCCGCTACGCCCAACGATCTCTTCGTCTTCGGAAGAGATGACGGCCAGGCGACGGTGAACCTGGATGGAGGTGGCCGGTTGAAGCTGACCGCCGGTATCGCACCATCCGACGTGATCCTGCAATCCGATTCCAATGATGACCTGATCGTCAAGTTTGCTGACAGCAGCGACAGCATCACTCTGGTACAGGATCTTGGTAAAAACATCGGGAATGCGACATTCAGCCGTGTTGGTGAGATCGACTTCGCTGACGGAACAGCGTTGGATTTGACCAAGCCCCTGACCTTCTCGTACACGGGCACCGCGACCAACACGACTCTGGTCGGAACCACTTTCGGCACGAATATTTTCGATCTCGGGCCCGGCGGCGACACGGTCACGGCGGGGTCGGCCAATGATGTATTCGAGTTTGAAAAGGCAGACGGGCAAGCCTCGGTGACGCTCGCCGGTGGCGGAACTGTCGAAATGGCATCCGACATCGCGCGGTCCGATATTATTCTGCAAGCGAACGCGAATGGTGACCTTACGGTCAAGCTGCACGATACTGGCGACAGTCTAACGCTACAGGGCGATTTGTGGCACACGATCTCGAACGCGACGAACAGTGCTGTGAGTTCGATCAACTTCGCCGATGGATCGTCGATCGACCTCAACCAGCCGCTGACGTTCTCTTGGAACGGCACGCAGGCCAACACCGTTCTGACCGGCAGCACCTTTGGCTCGAACATCTTTAATCTCGGGCCGGGCGGTGATGCTGTGCAGGCCGGATCATCGACTGATGAATTCGACTTCGATAAGGGAGATGGCCAGGCGACGGTAACGCTCGCCGGCGGTGGAACCGTCAGGATGGCGGCGGACATCATTCGGTCGGATGTCGTCCTGCAGACCGACGTGGCGGGCGATCTTACCGTGCGACTGCTCGACACGGGTGACAGCATCACCCTGCGGCAGGATCTGTGGCACACGATCTCGAACGCGACCAACAGCGCGGTCGGCACGATCAGCTTTGCAGACGGCACGTCGATCGATCTCAATCAGCCGCTGACCTACAATTGGTATGGGACGGCAACTGATACGACCTTGGTCGGGAGCAATTTCGGCTCGAATGTTTTTGATCTCGGGCCTGGCGGCGACGCCGTGACGGCAGCCTCGGCAAGTGACGTTTTCGAGTTCGACAAGGGAGACGGACAGGCTTCGGTGAAGCTCGCGGGCGGCGGTACGGTGCAAATGGCGCCGGACGTGGTGCGATCGGATGTAGAGTTCCAGACAAATGCGAACGGCGATCTGATTGTCGGACTGCGTGGCACCGGCGACAGCATAACGTTGCTGGGTGATCTGTTCCACAATATCGCTAATCAGACCTATAGCGTCGCTAGCTCGATTACCTTCGCAGATGGTTCGTCGATCAATCTCAATCAACCGCTGACCTACAATTGGTATGGGACAGCGACCGATACGACCTTGGTCGGGAGCAATTTCGGATCGAACGTGTTCGATCTGGGAGTTGGTGGCGACACCATCACGGCCGGCTCGGCAAATGACGAGTTCGATTTCGACAAGGGCGACGGCCAGGCGACCGTCACGCTTGACGGGGGCGGTACGCTCAGGATGGCTGCTGGCATCATGTCGACTGACGTGATGTTGCAAGCCGATGCCGACGGCGACCTCACGATCAGGCTGCGGGATACCGGAGACAGCATCACGCTCTTGGGCGATCTGAAGCAGAATATCGCCAACCAGACCTATAGCGTCGTCAGCGCGGTTGAATTCGCCGATGGGTCCACCATCGACCTGAACCAGCCGTTGACGTTCACTTCGATCGGGACCGCCGGTCAGACCAATCTCGTAGGTAGCCGCTTCGGCTCGAACGTGTTCGATTTAGGGCCCGGCGGAGATACTGTCACTGCGACCACGGCCAGTGATGTCTTTGCCTTCGAAAAAGGAGATGGCCAAGCGACCGTCGCGCTTGCTGGCGGTGGAACGGTCAGTCTGGCGGCAGGGATAGCCCCATCGGATGTTGAACTTCTAGCCAATCTTGCCGGTGATCTGACGGTTAAGTTGCGTGATACCGGTGATAGCATCACGCTGCAGCGCGACTTGAATATCAATACGACGACGACGTCGCTTGCGACGATTACGTTCGCAGATGGTACGACGTGGGATAGCGCGACTATCGGCTCGAACCTCGAGATATTTGGTACGTCTGGTAATGACTCGATCACGATGCCGCAGGACGGAGCGACCGTCGATCCCGGTGCCGGCGACGACAGTCTCAGCGTC
Source organism: Bradyrhizobium sp. SK17 (assembly GCF_002831585.1). Classification (GTDB taxonomy): domain Bacteria; phylum Pseudomonadota; class Alphaproteobacteria; order Rhizobiales; family Xanthobacteraceae; genus Bradyrhizobium. The sequence goes on from NZ_CP025113.1 coordinate 3,444,183, forward strand.
ACCGGCAACGGGTCGGATAGGATTATTTTCGCGAAGGGAGATGGGCATGACACGCTCAACAACCCGTCATCCGGCTACAACCGCAACGACACGCTGATTCTGACCGATATTGACCCGAACGACGTTCAGCTCTCACGCAGCGGCAACGCAATGACGCTGACGGTGGTTTCGACGGGCGACACGTTTACGGCCAACGACCAATTCTGGGGAGACGGCAGCCAGATCCAGGGGCTCAGCTATATCCAGTTTGCGGATGGAACGATTTGGGATCGGGCCGCGATCACTGCGAGTGTCAGCCCAAGCCAAACCACAGTAACCTATAACGTGGGCGACGGGGCGCTCGATGTCTACCCGAGCGCAGAAGAGAACGTTATCGACTTCGGTAGCGGCATCTCGGCCGACGAATTGTCTTATCAGGATAACGACGGCACGGGTGACCTGAGGATCTTGTTTGCCGGCCACGGCAGCGACATGATCACGATCCACAACGACCTGAGCTACAGCGGCGGAGCGATCACCAGCGGCATCAGCGAGCTCTACTTCAGTGACGGTAGCTCGATCAATCTTAGCAATCCGCTGACCTACACTTGGAATGGAGGAAGAAATGACGCGTTAGGCGGAAGTGACTTTGGTTCCAACGTGTTCAATCCCTCAGGCGGAGGGGATGCGGTAACGTTCGGTAATTCGAGTAAAGGCGGCACCGGCCAGAATGCGATCAACTATCTGCAGGGCGATGGAACGCTGGATGTCTACCTGAACGGCGGAAATGGCGTCGTCGACTTCGACAGCAGCATCTCGAGCCAGAACGTCTTGTTCCAGGATAACGATGGATCTGGTGACTTGAGAATTATGTTCGCAGGCGACAGTAGCGACGTCATCACGATCCATGGCGATCTCAGCTACAGCGGCGGCGCAATCTCCAGCGGGGTCACCCGACTGAGCTTTAGCGACGGCACCTCGATCAATTTGGGCAGCCCGCTGACCTACACCTGGAGTGGAGGAAGAGGCGACGCGCTGACTGGAAGCAAGTACGGCTCCAATGTCTTCAATCCCTCGGGTGGCGGGGATGCGGTAACGTTCGGCAACTCGAGTAGCGGGGGTACCGGCCAAAACACAGTGAACTATAGCGAGGGTGACGGATCGCTGGATGTCTACCTGAATGGTGGAACGGGGGTCATCGACCTCGGCAGCAACATTTCGAGCCAGAGCGTCTTGCTCCAGGATAACGACCGCTCGGGTGATCTGAGGATTATGTTCGCAGGCGACAGCAGCGACGTCATCACGGTCCACGGTGATCTCAACTATAGCGCCGGCGCGATCTCCAGCGGGATCACGAAATTGAACTTCAGCGACGGCAGCTCGCTCAACCTGAGCAGTCCGCTGACCTACACCTGGAGCGGAGGAAGAGGCGATGCGCTGGCTGGAAGCAATTTTGGCTCCAATGTCTTCAATCCCTCAGGCGGCGGGGATGCGGTAACGTTCGGCAATTCGAGTAGCGGGGGTACCGGCCAAAACACAGTGAACTATAGCGAGGGTGACGGATCGTTGGATGTCTACCTGAACAGTGGAACGGGCGTCATCGACTTCGACAGCAGCATCTCGAGCCAGAACGTCTTGTTCCAGGATAACGATGGATCTGGTGACTTGAGAATTATGTTCGCAGGCGACAGTAGCGACGTCATCACGATCCATGGCGATCTCAGCTACAGCGGCGGCGCAATCTCCAGCGGGGTCACCCGACTGAGCTTTAGCGACGGCACCTCGATCAATTTGGGCAGCCCGCTGACCTACACCTGGGGTGGAGGAAGAGGCGACGCGCTGACTGGAAGCAAGTACGGCTCCAATGTCTTCAATCCCTCGGGCGGCGGGGATGCGGTAACGTTCGGCAACTCGAGTAGCGGGGGTACCGGCCAAAACACAGTGAACTATAGCGAGGGTGACGGATCGCTGGATGTCTACCTGAATGGTGGAACGGGGGTCATCGACCTCGGCAGCAACATTTCGATCCAGAGCGTCTTGCTCCAGGATAACGACCGCTCGGGTGATCTGAGGATTATGTTCGCAGGCGACAGCAGCGACGTCATCACGGTCCACGGTGATCTCAACTATAGCGCCGGCGCGATCTCCAGCGGGGTCACGAAATTGAACTTCAGCGACGGCAGCTCGCTCAACCTGAGCAGTCCGCTGACCTACACCTGGAGCGGAGGAAGAGGCGATGCGCTGGCTGGAAGCAATTTTGGCTCCAATGTCTTCAATCCCTCAGGCGGCGGGGATGCGGTAACGTTCGGCAATTCGAGTAGCGGGGGTACCGGCCAAAACACAGTGAACTATAGCGAGGGTGACGGATCGTTGGATGTCTACCTGAACAGTGGAACGGGCGTCATCGACTTCGACAGCAGCATTTCGAGCCAGAACGTCTTCTTGCAGGATAGCGATGGCTCGGGTGATCTGAGGATCATGTTCGCAGGCGACAGCAGCGACGTCATTACAATCCACAACGATCTGAATTCCAGCGGCGGAGTGGTTTCCAGCGGGATCACGAAATTGAACTTTAGTGACGGCAGCTCGATCGACCTCAACAAACCCCTGACCTTCACCTGGAACGGTTCTTCTGGATCGACGATCTCGGGGAGCAACTTTGGCTCGAATGTTTTCGAGCTCGGGGCTGGCAGTGAGACCATTACGGGTGGCGCGGCTGGCAACAGGTACGAGATATCAACTGCTACCGGGCAAGCGACGATCTACGCGAACACCTCTGCAGGTTCGCCGAACGAGCTCAATTTCGATGGCGGGATCAGCGACCAAAATCTCTGGTTCGTTCAATCAGGCAACGACCTCAACGTCGATTTGCTTGGTACGAACACGAGTGTTTCCCTGAAGGGATGGTTCTCCGGCGGTTCAAGCCAGCTTCAGGATATCACTGCTGGCGGCTTGAAAATCGACAGCCAGATATCTCAGCTCGTTCAGTCGATGGCGACTTACGCTACCAATAACCCTGGGTTTGACCCGACGAGTTCGAGCACGACGGTGGTGCCTAACGACCCAACGCTTCAAAGCGCAGTGTCGGCAGCATGGCATAGTTGAGAGGAGCATCGAGCTGAAGACGCTGTGACCGCTGAAAACGGCGTGGCCGCTGGCGGTGAGCGACGCTCAGCTGTGGAAATGGCCTGATGTCCGGAGTTGCGGTAACCCGCTGGCAAGAAAAGAGGGCTTCTTAGATAATGGCTCTCGCGATGCAGCGGTCCCCGACTCCCCCCGACAGACAGGCAAGTGCCGAAGCGTTCTCCCAACACCAGCACTTCGTTGGTAACCGTGGGATGAGGCGCCAACCACCGATTGACCACCGAAACCCCGTGAACGAACAGCGATAACGGTGGTCAATCAGGATCGATCTTCATTGATTTTGTTGGTTTTTTCGATCGCTGATTACGTTCGGGACGCAGGACTGCGGGTCGGCAACGAGAGGTGAAGCGCCTCTGTGAGGTTGATAGGAACCTTTTGTTCTTCATCGTTGGGATAAGCGACTGAAATCCCAGCAAATGCGAACGCCCTCCGAGCGCACCGCAAACCCAGTTTAGACGGCTCGATTTTTGCGGCTTGACGCGACCGTGCAAATTAGTCTAGTTATGCAAGTAACAAGATTGCGCCGTCATGCATCAAAGATTTCGATGCTGCCGATTGCGCGCGCAGGGAGAATTTTGCGTTGGAGGAAGTTCGCATCGAGCGCCGCGACGGCATCGCGCGGGTCGTTCTGAGCCGTCCGTCGGCAAGGAATGCTGTGACGCTCGCGATGTGGCGCGAACTGGCCGCGGTATTCTCCGGCTTTGCCGTCGACCGTGATATCCGGGGCGTCGTGCTCACGGGCGCGGGAGGGGATTTCTCCGTAGGCGCCGACATCTCCGAATTCGAAAAGATCAGGGAAGACCGTCACCAGGCTGCCGCATACGAAGTTGCAGTCGATATGTGCTCGAGCGCGATCGCCGCGCTTGGCAAGCCGGTCGTCGCTGCCATCTCCGGATACTGCCTCGGAGGCGGCTGCCATCTCGCGCTCGCATGCGACTTCCGTTTTGGTGACCGCACTGCATCGCTCGGAATACCCTCGGCCAAGCTCTCGATCGTGTACGGCGTCAACAGCGTGCAGCGCCTGCTGGCACTGACCGGGGTATCGAACGCCAAGCGGATACTTTATTCGGCGGATCGCTACGCGGCGGAGCAGGCTGCCGCGATGAAGCTGATCGACGAGCTTCACGACGACGTTCTGGCTGCGGCGGACCATTTCCTGCGGCGGCTCGCAGCCAATGCGCCGCTTTCGATCTCCGGCGCCAAGTACATGCTGAACGGCCTCACGATGGGAGCGGGGGTGCTCGATCCTGCGGTGGCACAGCGGCTCATCGACGAGGCATCTGACAGCGACGATTTCAGGGAAGGCCGCATAGCCTTTGCCGAGAAAAGGCCGCCGCGGTTCCGCGGGGAATAGGCCGACAGGGAAGCAACGAGCTTTGGAGAGGGCCGATGAAGCCTGCCAGGTTTGACTACGTCTCGCCGACGACGGTGGAAGCGGCGATCGAGGCACTCGTGGCCTCGAACGGCGAAGGTAAGGTGCTGGCCGGCGGACAGAGCCTGCTTCCGCTGCTGAATTTCAGGATGGCACGGCCTTCGATTCTGGTCGACCTCAACGGCATCGCGGGCCTTGCGTATATCGAGGACCGCGGTGACCGGATCGCGATCGGCGCGCTGACGCGGCATCGTGACCTCGAACATTCGCAACTCGTCGCCTCCAGGCTGCCGGTGATGTCGGCCGCGATGCGCCACGTGGCACATCTGGCGATCCGTAACCGCGGCACCATCGGCGGCAGCCTGTCCCATGCGGACCCCGCGGCCGAGCTGCCAATGCTGTCGGCGTTCTATGATGCGAGGATCGCAATTCAGGGACCAAACGGGCGCCGGGCAGTTGCGGCCGAGACGTTCTTCGTCGATGCCCTGACGAACTGTCTGGAGCCTGACGAGATCGTCGTGGAGATCGAATTTCCGGTGCTCGATCACGACGGCTGGGCGTTCGAGGAGGTTGCGCGCCGCTTCGGCGATTTCGCGCTGGCAAGTATCGCGGTTTCGGTGCGGCGCGGCGGATCCGGCCTTGAAGACGCGCGGATCGCGGTGATGGGGGTGGCCGACACTCCGCTACGCCTGAGAGAGGCCGAGGACGAACTGCTCGCGCTCGGGCTTGGCGACCAAACTCCGGAGCGCTTTTCCGAGATCGTGGTCTCGAAGGTTTCACCCAACGAGGATCTTCACGCCTCGGCGGAGTACCGCAAGCACCTGCTGGGCGAATTGTCCAAGCGCGCGCTGCGGACGGCTCTCGCATCGACGGAACGCGTTGCATGATCCAGGTATCGGTGAAAGTGAACGGCGAAAGCTATGACGTTCCGGACGTCGAGCCGCGCATGCTGCTGTCGGATTTTCTGCGCGACCATCTCGGGCTGACTGGAACGCATGTCGGTTGCGAGCACGGTGTCTGCGGCGCCTGCACGGTACTGGTGAACAGCGACAGCGTGCGATCCTGCCTGATGCTGGCCGTGCAGGCCAACGGCGCCGAGATCGTGACGGTCGAAGGGCTGGGCTCGCCCGAGCAGCTCAATGTGCTGCAATCCCAGTTCCGCGAGTATCACGGGCTTCAATGCGGCTTCTGTACGCCGGGTATGCTGATGACCGGCGAGGACATGCTTCGGAAATATCCGCTCGCCACCGATGAGGAGATCCGGGAGGGGCTCTCCGGGAATCTATGTCGTTGCACCGGCTATCAGAACATCATCGCCGCGATCCGCAGCGCGGCCGCGATGCGCAAGGAAAATGCGTCATGAAGCTGAACTTCCTCGCCGCCGGTCGGCTCCGGATGAAGAAGAGCATTTACGTGTCTGCTGCCGATCGCAGCGAGACGATCGATCTTCCCGTCAGCAGCGCGCTGATCCGGCACAAACAGGGCAATGTGCTGTTCGACACCGGCTGCCATCCGTCTGTTGTCGACGACGCCGAAGGCCGTTGGGGTGCTCTTGCCAAGGTCATGAAGCCGATGATGGGCGCCGAGCAGACGCTGCTGCCGAGCCTGGCGTGCACGGGCCTGGCGCCTGACGACGTCGACATCGTTGTGAACTCGCACTTCCATCCGGACCATTGCGGCTGCAACCAGTTCTTCCGCAAGGCGACGATCCTGGCCCATGCCAGGGAGATCGAAGCGGCGAAGCTGCCGGGCGCCGACACCGCGGGCTATCTCAAGGCCGATTGGGATTGCGGACGGCCCATCGAGGCTGTGCACGGCGAGAAGGATCTGTTCGGCGATTCCAGCGTCGTCCTGATGCCTCTGCCGGGCCACACGCCGGGGACGATGGGAGCGCTCGTCACCCTGGATCGCGACGGCCAGTTCCTGCTGGCGTCCGATGCGGTCAGCCTGCGTCAGAACCTCGACGCCAATACCGCGCCCCGCAACACCTGGAATGTCGAACAGCAGTTGAAGACGTTCGAGGAGGTCCGCCGGATCGAGAAGGCCGGTGCAACCTTGATCTGCGGACACGACGATGAGCAGTGGCAGGGCCTGCGCAAAGGCAGCGATGGCTATGCATAGCGATCGTCGTGCAAACCCGTCTGACGTGCTGCGGCCGAAGAATGTCGGCGCGCCGATCAAGCGAACCGAAGATCCACGCCTGCTGTCGGGCAGCGGAGAGTATACGGCCGACCGGAAGCCGGACCGTCCCTTGCACCTCGCATTCCTGCGCAGCGGCCAGCCGCATGCGAAGATCGTGCGGATTGATACGACTGCCGCGTCGGAGGCGCCAGGCGTCGTCGCCGTGCTCACGGCCGAAGAGATCGCGGACGACTTCAAGCCGGTAATCCCGTTCTCGCGGATGCCGAACTACTACGCGACACCAATTCTGCCGCTCGCCTCGGCGAAGGTGCGCTATGTCGGCGAGGCGGTTGCCGCCGTCGTGGCCACCTCGCGCTACCTCGCCGAGGACGCGCTGGAATTGATTGAGGTGGATTACGAGCCGCTGGGTCCGGTCTCGCGCGCCGAGATGGCCGTCGCCGACGATGCGCCGCTACTGCACGAGGAGGCGGGAACCAACGTTCTGATCGCGCGTGAGTTCAAGAAGGGCGACGTGGCGGCCGATCTTGACGCCGCCGCGATCCGGGTCGGCGGGCGCTTCGAGATGACGCGCAAGGCACCGCTCGCGATGGAGCCGCGCAGCTACACGGTCGAGTACCACAAGCAGCGCGCTGCGCTCACGCTCTATACGTCGTCCAACATACCTGGCATCGTCCGCGACGCGATTTCGGAATCGCTCTCGCTTCCGGGGCATCGTTTGCGGGTCGTCGCGCCCGACGTCGGCGGCAGCTTCGGCTCCAAAGGCTCGCTCTATCCGGAAGAACTTCTGATCTGCATCGCTGCGCGCAAGCTACGACGCTCGGTCAAGTGGACGGCGGACCGGCTGGAGGACGTCAGCAGCAGCAGCCAGGCGTTCGCGGAGATCGTGGATGCGGAGATGGGGTTCGACGCGAACGGCGTGGCGACCTCGTTGCAGGCCGATGTGATCGGCGACGTCGGCGCCTTCTCGATCTATCCCTGGACCTGCGGACTGGAGCCGGTGCAGGTCGTCAGTTTCCTGCCCGGACCTTACAAGATACAGTCCTATCGCGGTGCGGTGCGTGGCGTCGCGACCTGCAAGCCGCCGACTGGTCCCTATCGCGGCGTCGGCCGGCCGATCTCGACCTTCGTCGCCGAGCGTCTGATGGATATGGGCGCCAGGGCGCTAGGCATCGATCCGCTCGAGATCAGGCGTCGCAACCTGGTGCGGGCCGAGGAATTTCCATACCGGATCGCTTCCGGCATCATCTGGGATAGGACCGGTTTCGTCGAATGCCTGGAGGCCGCCGCCGAAGCCGCAGGCTACGAGAGGCTTCGCAACGAGCAGGCTGAGGCACGCGAGCAGGGGCGATTGTTCGGCATCGGCATCGCGTCCTACGCCGAGCTGACCGGCATCGGTTCGCGCATCGCGGTGGCGCCGGGCATGCCGATCAACACCGGCTCGGAAACCGCGAAGATCACGATCGACTCGACAGGCGCGATTACTGCAGCCTTCGGTGTCGCCTCGCATGGCCAGGGGCTTGAGACGACACTGGCCCAGATTGTCGCCGACGATCTCGGTGCGCGCTTCGAGGACGTTCGCGTCATCCAGGGCGATAGTGACGAGGTCCCGATGTCGACCGGGACCTATGCGAGCCGCAGCGCCGTGCTCGGCGGTGGCGCGGCGAAGCACGCCTCGAAGTTGATGCAAGACAAAATCAAGCGGGTTGCATCGCATCTTCTGGAAGCCAACGCGGATGATATCGAGGTGACCGAAGGCAAGGCGGTCGTTCTCGGCACCGACCGCGCGGTGTCGTTCAAGCAGATCGCCCGAGCGGTCTATTCCGATATGAAGACGCTGCCGGTCGAGGCGCGAGAGGAACTTTCCGCGACCTACACCTACGATCCAGTCAACGGCACGACGGCGGCGGCGACCCACATCGCCGCGGTCGAGGTCGATCCGGTGACGTGCTTCGTCAAGATCCACAAATTCGTCGTCGCCGAAGATTGCGGCCGCATCATCAATCCGATGATCGTCGACGGGCAGGTGCATGGCGGCGTCGCGCAGGGGATCGGCGCTGCGCTGTTTGAGGAACTGATCTACGACGACGACGGCCAGCTGCTCAGCGCGAGCCTCGTCGACTATTTGATCCCGTCCGCGCCCGAAGTGCCGCTGATGGATGTCGTTCATGTCGAAAGCGAATCCGCGGTGGCGGGTGGTTTTCGCGGCATGGGCGAGGGCGGCACGATCGGAGCTCCGGCGGCCATTGCCAACGCGATATCTGACGCGCTGTCGCCCTTCGACATCGACGTCTCGATCCTGCCGATGACGCCGGAACGCATCTTCAAACTGATCCAGAATGCCAGGCTCAAAGCAAAGGAAAAATCGGATGACTGATCTCAAAGGACGTGTTGCGCTCGTCACCGGTGGTGGTCGCGACGTCGGTGCCGCGATCTCGAGGATGTTGGCGGAACGCGGCGCGACTGTCGCAATCAACTATCACAGCTCCAAGACAGCGGCCGAGGGCGTCGCTGCCGAGATCGAAAAGGCGGGAGGCAAGGGGAAGGCCTATCAGGCCGATATCGCCGATGCGGACATCGTCCGGAAGATGGTCGCGGACATCAAGAGCGATTTCGGCGGTCTCGACATCCTCGTCAACAATGCCGGCCTGGTGTTCCGCAAGCGATTCAGCGAGAGCACGCCTGAAGATTGGAAGAAGCAGATCGATACCTGCCTCTACGGGGCGCTGAACTGCTCGCACAGCGCCGGACCGCTGCTCGAAGCCTCGGGGCGCGGGCGGATCATCTCGATCATGGGTGACTCCTCCAGGGTAGGTGAGTCCGGCCTTGCGCTGGCCGCGGCCGCGCGCGCTGGCACCATCGCTCTCATGAAATCGCTGGCGCGCGAATGGGGTCGTTCGGGTGTCACCGCGAACTCGATCTCGCTCGGCTTGATCGAGACGGCCCATGACAAGACCTGGGTCGACGCAAACCGCGACAAGCTGGTCAAGGCCTACGCGATCCGGCGGCTCGGCCTGCCGTCCGACGTCGCCCCTCTGGTCACCTTGCTCGCGTCCGATGCCGGCGGCTGGATCACCGGTCAGGTGATCAGTGTGAACGGCGGATATTCGATGGTCTGATGGGAGGCGGCGATGCTGCACGTCGATCTGATCGCACCGATCGCGGTGCTGCTCGATCGCCACGCCAGGCGGCGACCGGCGCAGGTGGCGTATTGGGACGCCACCCGATCCGTGACCTACGCGCAGCTCGCCGATCGGACGGCGTCGATCGCCGCCAATTTGGCGAAGGCCGGTTTGAAGGATGGCGACAGGATCGCGATCTACCTGCCGAATGGCGTCGACTGGATCGAAGCCTGTTTCGCCGCGCTGCGCGCCGGTGCCGTCGTGGTCCCGATCAGCTTCGACGCCGCGGAAGCTGAGATCAGCTATCGCCTGACCGACGCCGATTGTGCGTTGGTCGTCACTGCGGGTGCAAGGAAGGAGCTGGTCGGGAAGATCTGCCGCGACGCGGCAATCTCCCCGCAGGTGATCTTCGCAGGTGCCGGCGCCGAGGAGGCGGGGCCGTCAATGGCGAGCTTCGCTGCGCCCCCTGGCGCGGCGCCACCCGATCCCGACGATATCGATCGTTCGTCGTTCATCATCTACACGTCGGGCACGACAGGACGGGCAAAGGGAGTGCTGCTCTCGATACGTGGGATGCTGTGGATCTCGGCGGCCTGCTGGGCTCCGATCGGCGAGTTGACCGACAAGGACGTGGTGCTGTCGCCGCTTCCCCTGTTTCATTCCTACGGTCTCAACCTGTCGGTGCTCGGCGTGCTCGCGGTCGGCGCCAGCGAGCACATCATGGAGCGGTTCTCGCCGCAGCAAGCGCTTGATCTGCTGCAAACCGGTAAATACTCGGTCATGCCGGGCGTGCCGACCATGTTCCATTATCTTCTGCTTCGGGCACAGGAAGCGGGTATCGAACGGCTCGGAGCCGTCCGGCTCTGCATCTCGGCGGGCGCGATCATGCCGGCGACCCTGAACAAGGCATTCGAGGAGCGCTTCAGGACGCGACTGCTCGACGGATACGGCATCACCGAGACGTCGACGATGGTGACGATGAACTGGTTGCACGGTGGCCGGCCGATGGGGTCGTGCGGACTTCCGGTGCCCGGGCTCGCGGTGCGGATCGTCGATCCCACGTCATTGCAGGACGTCCCGTTCGGCGACGAAGGCGAGCTGATCGTCCGCGGACCGAATTTGATGCAAGGCTATCACAATAAACCCGCGGAGACTGCGTCGGCACTGCGTAACGGCTGGTATCACACCGGCGATCTCGCGAAGTCCGATCCATCGGGGTACCTGACGATCACAGGCCGCATCAAGGAACTGATCATCCGCGGCGGCCAGAACATCGCGCCCGCTGAGATTGAGGAGGTCGTCGTCAAGCATTTGCAAGTCCGGGACTGCGCGGTGGTCGGCATGAGGCACGCGACGCTCGGCGAAGTGCCGTGTCTGTTCGTGGTCGCGCAGGAAGACGGGTTGGACCTGGCGGCGCTGCTGGAGCATTGCAGGGCGCATTTGTCCGCATACAAGATCCCGGAGGCCACGCATCTCGTCGCTGAGATTCCGCGCACCGGGTCGGGCAAGATCATGCGCTTCAAGCTGGTGGAAGCCCTCAATAGCCGCGCCTGAGCCGCTGCGGCCCGTTCAGTCGACCGACCGCGGACCCAGTGCGCCGAAGGATTTCGGATCGTAAGCCAGGCGATAGCGCATGTCGGCGGCCACGATTGGCTCCTTGCAGCGGTCGCAATCGACCGAGGGCTCGAAGTCGTGACCGCATTTGAGATGCGTGAGGATGAGGGGCGGCTTTCCCTTCGATAGCCAGCGATCGCCCCATCGCAGCATCGCGATGAACGGACCATAGAGGTCCAGGCCCATATCGGTGAGGAGATATTCGTAGCGGTCGGGTGAGCTTTGGTACTGCCTGCGGCGGAACACGCCGCTGGCGACCAGGCGGTTCAGCCGGTCGGTCAAGATGTTCGGCGCGATCGCGAGCTCGTTGAGGATCTTGTCGTAGCGGCGATTGCCGAAGAAGCCCTCGCGCACGACCATGAAGCTCCATTTGTCGCCGATGATCTCGAGCGCGCGCGACACCGAGCTGGGGCGCCCGGTCAGGAACCGGCTGCCGTCGGAGGCGCGCCGTGTGTTGCGGCCTTCCTTGGCCGCGGAGCGTCCGGCGCCGGAACCGTCGCGGTACTTCGCGTCGCGGGCGCCGACGGGCTCTCCGCAATGCGAGCAGGTCACGCGGGGATGGCTGTCGCAGCCGCATGTCGTGTGGATCAGCGTGAGCGGCGGCGGCCTTCCGTTGGCGAGCCAGCGGTCGCCGAACTGCATCAGCGCGATGAAGCTTGGGTAGAGATCGAATCCCATCTTCGTCAGACGGTATTCCTTGCGTTGCGACGATCCGGTCGCGACCTGGCGGAAGATCGCCAGCTGCGTGAGCTTCCGCAATCTGTCGGTCAGTGTCGCCCGTGGAATCCCGAGCGCCGAGCGGAACGCCTCGAAGGTCTGTGTGCCGAAGAAAGCCTCGCGGATGATGAGGAAGGCCCAGGCGTCGGAGACGATGTCGAGCGTCCGCGCAACCGAGCAATTGCGTTCGGTGCGAGCCGCCTTGCCGCGGCTCGCGGCCGCTTTCGGCCTGGCCGAGGGTTTCGCGGGTTGGATTTTGGCGGCGGCGGGCATTCCGGACGGTCCATTCGGGTACGGCCGTCCCACGGGAGGCCTTCGAAAGTCGGGCACCTGTAGCACATAGCCGCAATTGACTCGCTGGAAATGTAAGTCTAGTTATGCATGTAACTTAAGTCTAGTTATGATAGTTATCAAAATCAGAATTTGGCCGGCAGGGAAACGCCTGGGGAGAAACAACATGAGGCTGAAAGTCGCAAGTATCCTGATCGCGTCGGTGGCGCTGGTGAGCGCCGACGGCGTGCGCGCTCAGGGAATCTCGGACAACGTCGTGAAGATCGGCGTGCTGACCGACATGTCCGGCCAGTTCTCGCATGAGTCCGGCGAGGGCTCAGTCACCGCGATCAAGATGGCGGTGGATGATTTCGGCGGCAAGGTGCTCGGCAAGCCGATCGAGGTCGTCGTCGCCGATCACCAGAACAAGCCTGACACCGCGTCGGCTCTGGCCCGCAAATGGTTCGACGTCGACCATGTCGACATGATCGGCAACCTGATCAACTCCTCGATCGCGCTCACCGTCACCGGTCTGGCAAAGGAGAAGAACCGGGTCGCGATCGTCAATGGCTCGGGTTCGTCTCGCTTGACCGGCGATGCATGCACGCCGAACAGCGTCCACTACGCCTACGACACCTATGCCCTGGCGCGGGGAACCGGCAGCGCATTGGCCAAGGAGGGCAAGAAGACGTGGTACTTCTTGACCGCGGACTACGCGTTTGGACACGCACTCGAGGCGGACACCTCGGCTGTCGTCAAGGGGTTGGGAGGCGAGGTGCTGGGCGCGACACGCTATCCGCCTGAATCGTTCGACCAGTCCTCTTTCCTGCTGCAGGCGCAGTCGTCGAAGGCCCAGGTCGTGGGGCTTGCGGGCTCCGGCAACGTGCTGGTCAATTCGATCAAGTCGGCTCAGGAATTCGGCATCCAGAATGGTGGGCAGACGCTCGCGGGCCTTCTGGTCTGGATCACCGACGTCAAGAGTCTCGGGCTCTCATCCGCGCAGGGCCTCGTTCTCACCAACGCATTCTATTGGGACCGCGACGACGAGACGCGGGCGTGGTCGAAGCGCTTCTTCGAAAAGATGAAGCGGATGCCGCATATGGGCGACGCCGGCGACTATTCCTCCACCATGCACTATCTCAAGGCCATCGAAGCCGCCGGGACCGACGAAGCGCAGGCGGTCATGAGCAAGATGCGCGAGATGCCGGTGAACGACTTCTTCGCCAAGAACGGCAGGATCCGCGAGGACGGGCGTATGGTCCACGACATGTATGTGTACGAAGTGAAGAAGCCGTCGGAATCGAAGAGCGATTGGGACTTCTACAAGCTTCGCGAAGTGATCCCCGGCGATCAGGCGTTCCGTCCACTCAAGGACAGCGCCTGCAAGCTGGTGAAGCGAAACTGAAGCGGTCAGATATCGCGGCCCAGATGCGGAGCATCGTGGGTACGCACCCTTTGGAGATAATGAGATGGTTCAGGACGTCGTCGCGGTGAATTCGGCTTTCTCGCACAAGCCGATCGGATCCGGGGCCGAATACATCGAGAGCCTCCGGGGGCGCAAGCTGAACGTCTATCTGATGGGTGAGCGGGTCGACGAGCCGGTCGACCACCCAATCATCAGGCCATCGATCAACGCGATCGCGAAAACCTATGATCTGGCGAACCAGGAGTCCGAGCTGGCTTCAGCGGTCTCGTCTCTCGTCGGTGGGCGCGTGAACCGCTTCCTCCATATCTCCGCGAGCCCAGGCGACCTCGTGATGCAGAACAAGATGCAGCGTCGGCTCGGACAATTGACAGGCACGTGCTTCCAGCGCTGCGTCGGCATGGACGCACTGAACTCGCTCCATTCCGTGACGTTCGATTTGGACGCGAAATACGGGACCGATTATCACGCCCGCTTCACGACATTTCTGGCACGAATGCAGCATGCGAATTTCGTCGTTGGCGGAGCAATGACCGACGTGAAGGGAGATCGCGGCAGATCACCGTCGCAGCAGGCCGATCCTGATCTCTTCCTTCATGTTGTCCGGCGAACGCACGAAGGCGTCTATGTCAGCGGTGCGAAAGCACATCAGACCGGCTGCATCAATTCGCACTGGCTTCTCGTGATGCCCACCATGCGGATGGAAGCCACCGACAGCGACTATGCCATTGTGGGAGCAGTTTCCGTCGACGCCCAGGGTATCACCTACATCTATGGCCGGCAGTCCTGCGACAGCCGCAGCGCCGAAGCGGGAGGGATCGACGCCGGCAACGCGCAGTTCTCGGGCCAGGAAGCGATGATCGTCTTCGAGGAGGTCTTCATTCCAAGGGAACTGGTGTTCCTCGATGGCGAGTTCGAGTTCGCCTCCACGTTGGTCGAGCGGTTCACATGCTATCACCGTCGCAGCTACGTCTGCAAATCGGGGGTTGGAGACGTGCTGATCGGCGCGGCGGCGACCATCGCGGACCATAACGGCGTCGAGCGCGCTTCGCACGTCCGCGACAAGCTCGTCGAGATGACCCATTTGAACGAGACCATCTACGGGACCGGCATCGCCGCGAGCCATCAGGGGGTCGCGATGAAGTCCGGAGCGTATCTGCCCGACGAAATGCTCGCGAATGTCTGCAAACACCACGTTACGCGCTTGCCATATGAAATCGGTCGGCTGGCTCAGGATCTCGCGGGCGGCCTGATGGTCACCCTACCGTCAGAGTACGACCTGCGACATGAAACGATCGGCCCTCTGATCGAAAAGTATCTCAAAGGGCGGCCCGAAGTCTCGACCGAGAACAGGATCCGGATCCTGCGTCTGGTGGAGAACTTGACGCTTGGCAGGAACGCTGTCGGATATCTGACGGAGTCCATGCACGGGGCCGGATCCCCCCAGGCGCAACGGATCCAGATCGCCCGCGCCATGCAGGTCGAGTTCAAGAAGGAATTGGCGAAAGTTCTTGCCGGCATCGCGGACGCATCGCGACAGAAAATATCGGACGAAGTTTCCACCTACATGGCGCGGGTTTTCGCGCCGGTCGGCAATTGACGCTCAAGACGACACGTTGACACAAACTTGGAGTGCGCCATGGCGATGACGATGACAGGTGAGATTCAGCTGGCTGCGCGGAAAGAGACGGTTTGGGAAAAGCTGAACGATCCGGAAGTGCTCAGGACGTGCATTCCCGGGTGCGAGGAATTGGAGAGGACTGACGATAATGGCTTTCGCGCAATCGCCAAGATGAAGGTCGGTCCGGTATCGGCTCGATTCCGGGGCAAAGTCACCCTGAGCGATCTCGATCCTCCGAACGGCTATAGGATATCGGGAGAAGGTGAGGGAGGCGTGGCGGGCTTCGCGAAAGGAGGCGCCAAGGTCAACCTCGTCGAACGCGAGGGGGGCACACTCTTGAGCTATCAGGTCGATGCTCATATCGGCGGCAAGCTCGCGCAACTGGGGCAGCGGCTCATTGGCGGAACGGCCAAGAAAATGGCGGATGAGTTCTTCGCCAATTTCGCGCGGGCCCTCTAGTGAAAGGGTGTATCGCGTGGCGGACGAGGCGTGCGCTTTCCTTGCGTCGGACGCCGTAAGCTTCATTGAGTTTCCGGTCGATGGCGGTTGACGGCGGCAGAACAGCAGCATGCTTAGATCGAACGTGACGACAGAGCATCCGTCCCTCAACGGGCGATCCGGTCTGATTCGTCCGGTAAAGGCCCGACACAGAGCCTTGCAACGGCAGCTCTCATGCCGCCTATTTGGGGGTATGTTCGACGCGAGGTCTTCCGAGACTGCCCTTAGCGGGCATAGCAGCGGCCCGTCTCAATGTCGGCTCGTAGCCATAGCGAATATCACTACGCTCGCGGTCATCAATCAATCCTGACCGTCTCGCCAGCCCGAAGCCTGCTGACCGAACAACTGCACCGCTCTGGCGGCTTCGTCATCTCGATCGTGCAAATGTGATGGATCCCGGCTGCTTCTTGAGTAGTGTGACGTGACGATCACACTGGATTTCGCAAACGGAGCGCACGAGCCATTGTCGGAACATCCTCACGTTCTGATCGAGAGCCTATCCCTTGCTCTGCATAACGACCTGTGTGCTGCTCTATGCGAGACGATGCCATAGGAGTCCGTCGTGAACGTGAAAGTGATCGCGGTGAGCCATTGATCGGCTCGATCAATGTCAGCCAAGCTGGATCGTTGAGCAGCCCAAGTTGCTCGACACGCGCAAGTAGAGTAGCGTGAGTCTGCACCTTGCTTTGTATGGGGAGGCGCCGAAGGATGGAAGGTTCGACGATTGGGGAAACGAGTATTCCTGTTTTCAGATTTTCCACGTTGGATTTTCGCCCTCAAGATCGGTTTGCCGAGTGGGTGCGTGATATTAAGAGCGACTGCCGGCTGCTAGGTGATGATGCGGTATCGTTTGACGCGAGCGCGAGCGGCGCCGCGATCGGGCCGTTTATATTGTCGGGCAGGCAATGGATTAATCGGAAGCAGAGGACGACCTTCGAGATCCTGCGGACCGAGAGCCGGATCAAGTCGGATGGCCACGATTTCTACTGTTTCACGATGCCCCTGTTCGGCAGGATCCGCTGGCTGAACATCTCCTCTCAGCCGATCAAATCGGTCGGCGATCTATTTGTGGTGGATGCTGCGCAGCATCTTCAATGCGCGGTCGAAATGGGCGATGTGATCTCCCTGGTTGTGCCGCGAGATATGTTGCCAAGCCACGCCGCGCTCCTGCATGGAGCTACTCTGACGGGAGGAATTGGGCGCGTACTTGCAGATCACATCTTGTCTCTTTTTCAGAACCTCCCGAATCTAAAATTGCACGAAGTGCCCTATATCGTGCACTCGACGCAGCAACTTCTGCTCGCGGCCGTGTCTGGGACACCAGACGCAATTCGCGCCGCGGGCAGTCAAATCCGGGATGTGCTGTCGGCGAGAATTCAGCACTACATTGATTCGCACCTTCTGGAGACGGACCTCACCCCTGATCGGATCTGTCGCGATGTTGGGTTGTCACGGGCAAAGCTCTATCAACTGTTCGAGAGTCGCGGCGGTGTGATGCGTCAGATCCAGCGCAAGAGGTTGCAGCGTGCCTATCATCGGCTGTCGGACCCGAGCCGTCCGCGCACGCGGATCGCTGAGGTAGCCTGGAGCCACGGCTTTGCCAACGAGAAGTATTTCCATCGGCTGTTCAAGGCTGAATTCGGTCATACACCTCATGAGACCCTGGAAAAGATCATCAGTGCCAACCCGTCGCTGAATGGCGATACGCCGATCAAATCCTCGGCACACGACGGCGGCCCCGTCGGCTGGAGCTTGCCCTATGGCTTGCCGAGTAGTTGATCGGTTGTGCCGTGTCGTGACGAGGGGCGGCGTCTAGCGGGTTTCGGTCGATGCATCGTCGCCGAGAAAGGTTCGTCGCCGCCTTCGAATCCATGCCTCGACCGACGTTGGGACGAAGCCCTCAAGCTCGGCGGTTCTGGAATAGGGCGCAGCGAGGATGGCGTCTGCATCATCACGATGCGTCGCGAAATACCGAAACTTTGACGCAATTCGACGGCCGGTGCCCGGTCCCATGACTTCATCCAGGTCTCGTTCAAACTCGTCAAGGGGATACGAGCGGAAGTCGACGTGTCGGCCGAGACCAGCGGTGATGCGGCCTGCCATGGCCTCCCCTGTCAGGCCTTCCGGGCCGGCAATGCGATAATCGCCGCCGCTGGCGTGGCTCCCTATCAACAACCGTATCGTTGCTTCGGCGCAGTCTTCAGTGGATGTCCATGCTATCCTTTGATGTGGTGCAATCGGGATCGCGAAGATGCCACGCTCGATGAGATCGGCGCATAGTTGCGGTTTGAGGAGATTGTCCAGATACATCGTAGGCCGGACGATCGCAGACAGAAGTCCGGAACGACGCGCGATATCCTCGACGATCGCGTTGGCGACGAAGCTTGGTTCCTCGCACGGTTCCGTGCGGCTCGCGCTCGCGAGCTTGAGAATGACCGACGAAAGTCCAGCGATCTTCGCGGCGTTGAACGCGTGTGCGGCCTGGGCGCACATTTCGTCCCGCGTTCCCATTGGAAGCTGGATGATCGCACTGGAGGCGCCTTGACTGGCGGCAACGAGTGAGCCGGGGTCAAACAGGTCCGCCTGTACCACCTGAACGCCACGCGCTTTGAGCGCTGAAGCGTGCGCAGGATTCCGCACCAAGCCTCTCACCTGGAGACCTTGGTGCAATGCAGCTCGAGCAACCGCAGCGCCTTGCACGCCGTTTGCCAGATAGATCAGAACAGGTTTGGAGAAATCCACATCAGGCATAAATCCGCTCCAACAAGAAGTCTGTCAGAGCGGCAGCGTCGAACGCAGCATCCGACAGACCCACGACGCGCATGCGGCGCAGGGACCTGTCGGGGATTTCGCGGGAGCCGCGAAAAATAGAGCTTCCTCTTTAGAGGAAGGGCTTGGGCCTACCCAGACCAAGCCTGCCTTTTCGACACAAGAACTCTATCCGTTCGAAGCCAAAGCGGTCAATAGCGCGCCTTCTCAAGACAGATGTGCGAGGTCGTTCCGCTCGACGGCGATCAATTGGACGGCAATGCACTTCATATGGACTGGGCGGCACCTGGCACACATCGATCGACCTTGTATGGCGCGGACGCAGATGGGATATGCGCGCCGAAGTCGTATCCGCGCTTGGGGTTTGTCCGTGCGCCTTGATTTACTTGCCGCGCGCAGTTTGATTCGCTTCTGGAGCTTGTGCGCCGTCATATCAGCCGGCGCCTTGGGCGCAATACCCGCCGTCCATGCCGAAGGCGGTTGCCCGCCTGGCATGATCCCGGCCAGTGGTACGAGCAC
The DNA here is from genome assembly GCF_002831585.1 of Bradyrhizobium sp. SK17. Classification (GTDB taxonomy): domain Bacteria; phylum Pseudomonadota; class Alphaproteobacteria; order Rhizobiales; family Xanthobacteraceae; genus Bradyrhizobium. Next base: position 3,463,370 of record NZ_CP025113.1, read on the forward strand.
GCAGAGCTGTGTGCCGAACCCCAACGTCCGTGTTGATCAGGGCGCGGGCCCGAACAGGCCGCAGGGCAGCTACACCTCGCCAGGCTGGGACGTGATTATCAATGGGACGAAACAGCTCGGTCACCCCCCGAGGGCGCCGACACTCTCGGAGAAGCTGGGTCTGCCGCGGATTTCCCGGAGCGGGTGGATGGCTCTTGCCTCAGACATGATATCGGTCAGCGGTCAAACTCAGGGGATGCAAACCCAGGACGAGGCCGTCAGGGGGGCCATAGCCCAATGCCAAGCCAAGCACGGCAAGGGGTGCAGGCTGGTTACATCGCAGTTCATTCAATCGGTGCCCGCCGCCGGGGTGCGGTGAGAATAGCGATCGAGAAGAAGGCTCTCCGTCTGCTATTGGCCACCGCCCAACGCGCGTCGCACCTGTTATTATTCGGATCTCTTGTCCTATGTCGTTGCGACGTTCTCGTGTTCCTTGCCTTCCTCTCGCGCTGCTCCTCGGTCTGGCTGTCAGTCCGGTCGCAGCACAACAGAGCGAAGGCGGCAACCCGCCAGCGGTTCGGTCCCATGTTCCGGGTCTGAAAATCACCCTTCTGTCGCAGCTGCCCAAGGCGCCAGCCGCCGTGCAGGCCGCGTGTGGCGCGCTGACCAAGCAAACCAGCGAAGGAGGTAAACTGGCTGCCTCGCTCGGCTGGGGCGTGGTCGGCGAGCAGAAGCTGGGCCCCTATGACGCAGTCAGCTTCGCAGCCGAGTTTGCTCCGGCGGCCTCTGCGACATGCGCGATCGACAAGGGGAACATTGCCCTGTTTCGCGGAACGCAACTCGTGGCCCTCATCTATGCCCCGCCGAAGGTCGAGACGCCGATCGGCGACATCTCGTTGGTGGGCGACAGGCTCCGCATTTTCGATGGCGATCTGGCCCCCGCACCGGTTGGAGATATCCGGCTGACGCGCGATGGCGCGATCGAGGTTGATCCTGTCGCGGAGCGGGAAAGTGTCTGCGGCGGCCAGGGCGTGGTGCCGAACATGTATGGCAAGAGCATCGACAAGGTCCGCAAGGCCCTGATCGGCAAAGGGTGGGCGCCTATCGAAGCGAAGGTCGAAGATCCAAAATCCGATGAACTGACGCTCGCGCCAGACCTGCGCAAGCATGGCGTGATCGAAGTGGAATCCTGTTCAGGCACCGGAATGGCCTATTGCAGTTACGGCTACCGCAAAGGGACGATGACGCTGGACGTCAGGAGTTCTGGCGACGGGCTGTTTCCGACGGTGATCGATTACTCGGTAAGCTGCAATCGCCGGTAAGGAGGCATCCGTCCCCACGGCTTCCGTTTTTCCTGCCGCATCGTCGCTCGCTCGGCGCGTTACTTCCCGAACGGGTTGCCCTTTCCATCCCACTCCAGTGGATTGCCATTGGCCGTCGGTCCCGGATTTGGCGCCTGGGTCGGCTGGCCGTTGCCGCCGGCGTTGCCTGGCTGAAATCGCGGTGAGAAGTGCGGGAGCAGCAACCGTGCCCAGGAGCGGTTGATCTTGGCAGCTTCCTCCGGGCAACGATTGGCCCGCTCCTTGGGCAACATCCCCTTGCTGACGATCCCGCTGTTATGGTCAGGGTCGAGTCCATAGACGAGGCAGAGCAGGTTGAAATAGCGCTGCGCGTCGAGTGAATGCTCATCGGCGAACGCTGCGACGTCGGGATTGCCGGATTCCTGGCTGCTCACCTTGAACCAAACCGCGGCGAGCTGCAGAACCCGGGCGATGTCGTTCTTGGTTTCGTCGTTCTCGACATGGGAGAGCAGCATCACTGCGGCGAGCTGGTCGACAGAATCCTCCTCGCGCCCGACCGCGGGCATATCAAGTTGATCGATCAGTGCGTGCCCGGATTCGTGCAGCAGAATGAAACGGAGGTTGTCGCGAACAAACTCGATGGTCAGTGCCTTGGGATCGGATGCGCCCTTGGAGAGCGCTTGCCCCATCTTGGTCAGGCTGTCGATCATCTCGTAGCACAGGAAGACCGCGCTGACCTTGCGGTCGTAAAACGCATTGACCGTGCCGCACTCGCGCGTGACGTAATGCAGTTGGTGTGACGTCACGAAGAGTCCATCCAGGGCGTCGACTTCCGGGATATTCGGGAACAGGTGACCATCCACCGCCCATTGATAGGCGTAACGCAGATTGGGATTCTTAGGCGGGAAGTAGTGGTAGACGAAGCGCAGGCCTTTGCCGTCCGAAGTCGTCAAGGAGCCGTCTTTGGGCGGCGGAATAGCGCCGGCCTTCTGTTCCGTGACGCCGTCCTGACTGTCGGCGGATTGGCTGCCGTTCGTATTGTTGGACGCGCTGCCTGCGCCGTCGTTATTTGCCTGCGGGTTCTTGCCGCCGCCTTCCCCCAGCTTCGCAAGTTTCAACAGAGTGGGAAGGCTTTCATCGCCAGCATTTATACTGTCGCCGAATGGGTGGAAACCATTGGAGATCAGCACTGAGACCTTCTCGGGTACCTTGCTGTTCTTGTCGGAGGCCCAACTGAGATCATAACCGCGGACCTCGTCGCCCTTCTGCTCGAACCGTGCATAGAATTGGCGGTCTCCCGAGGTGCCCGACAGGATGAACCAGTTCGGCCGCCTGAGCTGATAGGTGACGGTGCTGCCCTGTTCCGATGAAAGGCTCTGGAACAGCGCATCCAATTGACCGGCGCCCGAATTCGGGAAGCTCAGTGTCTTGAGCGATATCGCGCCGTCTTCGGTTTCAAGCGTTTCGCCACCGAACTTGTTGTCCTGCCGCTTGGTCAAAAGGGCGGCGGGATAGGACATGGTGACGCCAGCTCTGGAGTTGGCCAGCGGCTGCCATTGCAACTGTTTGCGAACGTTGAGCGCCGCGCCGCCGAGCCCAAGGGCATCGGCCGCAGAAAGCTTGCCGGTGCTGGGACGCTTATGGTCGCCTTGATAGCTCGCGATCGCGTTTCGGCTGTTCTGTCCGAATGTGCCGTCGGCGAAGCCGTTGTAGTAGCCGAGGACGATGAGGCCCTCTTGGGCAAGTCGCCTTTCCCATATGTTGAGTGCGTCCTCGATCGAATCCGCGCTGGACAGATCAAGTTGACGCGAGCTTTGACCTGATGTTTGTGCAAAGGCCGTCTGAGCCGGGAGCACGACAGGCAGTGCAGGCAGCAGCAATCCGAAGATCACTGTCCCAAGGCGATGACGACGGGAGATCTGACGCATTTCGGTAAGTCCTGGCGATAAGGAAACGGCTTCTCAGCAAATGGCGTGGGGGTGCCTACAGGCGGCCAGCCTGGGAGTAGAGCTCGTCAACGGTGAAGCTCTCGATCGTTTTGTTCGTCTTCGCGTCGACCGCGCCGAAAGGTTGCCATCGATCGCGCGCCATTCGTCCGCTTGCATAGGAGCAAGCGAGATCGCGCATCAGGCCTAGTCGCTCCGATCGGGGAAGCGCTCGCCATTGGTCTTGATCGACACTCACCGCCATCACGTCAGCATCTGGCGCCGCGAATATCTTCAGCGGAGCGGTGAATACGTCGCCCTCATGCGCTTCGGCCCGATGCCAACACTCCTGCGACCGGTGCCTTTCCGTCGACGTCTGCGGCGCACTCGCTGCCCACGCCATGGGTGGGCAAATCACCGCGAGCGTGAGGGCAAATACCAGGCGGCGCGTGACCTTCACATCAATCTCCTCGCACGAGACTCGCACCGAAACCGACTGAATAGCGGGACCGGCTTGGTGAACGGGAATCCTTCATTGGGCGGGCTGGGTTTGCAGGAGCAGAACATCGATGTCGCGTGTGGGCGCGTAGTTCTTGATGTCCAGTTCAAACTGCGTCGGGCTGATCTTCCTGACGCCGTTGCCGCAGAAGGAAACCAGTGTCTTGGGATCGCCCTTGTCGACAACAAGCCGAAAGTCGCCAATCGGCCCGGCCCAGTTGCCACCCGAGGTAATAATGTAGGACATATACTGCTCGAAAGCGCTGAATGTCTTCGCATTGTCGGCGCCGTTGCGCATGTAGAGTTCCCGGGCAGCCTTCAGAAAGCTGTCGTCGGTACAGAATTTTTGCCGATAGAAGTTGCGAGCTTCGGGCTCCAGCCCCGGCATTCCGGACCGAACGCCGACCTGGCTGCCGACCACGGGAACATAGCTTTGTTGAACCACGATCTCCTGGCCCTTGGGGAAGACTTGCGTCCGCCGGTATTTCGAGCGCAGGGTCCAGAGCGGCCAGAGGTCGGTCGGTTCGCCCTTGTAGTTGCTGGTCTCACCTGCATCGAGGATGTTGGCGTCGACCAGGCCCTTGCGTTCGGCATCGGTCAGGCGTCGAACTGCGGCTTCGGTGGCTTCGAGGGTTGGCATGAGAGGAATGTGAAGAGCTCTCAGCCTGTCCGTGATCTCTTCGTCCGGCTCACCGTCTCCCAGAAGAAATGCCCGCTGCTCGAGCTCGGACGCGACGGGGCGGCCGTCGACCACAGTCTGAAACTTCATGAAATTGTCGCTTGCCGGATCCGGCACGGCGGTCGTGAAGTTGATCCCGCCTCCCCTGAGGTCGGGCATGGGAAAGGCGACGGTGACTGAATAGTCTGCGTTCGTCAGATTGCGGAACCGATAGGAGATGCGAACCTTGGTCACCGACAGGTACAAGTCTTCGGAGACCAGTGCGATCTTGTCCGTTTTCTGCAGGACGAGGCCTCCGGCTCCGAGCGTAGCGGAGCTGTCGTCGGCAAGGGCTGGTGTCAGGCCGCAAAGCGCCGCGCCGACAATGGAGACGAAGCGTGCTCTCGCCGTGGTCATCGTCACAAGCCCTGCTTTCGATAGCTCTTGCCGTCGAAACCATAATGGGCACCAGCGGCCTTCTGCGTCTTGTCGCTGAGAACGATGTCGTGAAAGCCGTCATGAACGGATGGGTCCAGGGTAACGCGATGTCCGATGACGCTAAGGACGATCGTTGCCGGACCGGCCGCCGGCTGGGTGACGAGCCATGTCGGCCCCAGATCGGCACCCCAGTCACACTTGTTGGCCGTTGCGACGAACCAGCTTCGGAGACTTGTGCTGACTGACGGGATCATCTCGCGGCCAACCAGCTTGCAGACCGGTGGATAGGCGGGGTCATGCTTGATGGTGTCTAAGATAGCGGGCGGCGGTGTCGACAAACCGCTGTCAGCAATGGTCCAGCTTCCGCCCTCGCCAGCCTGAGAGGTGCTGCCTGCATCTCCCGCGGGGACAGGGGTGCCATTTCGGGCGACGATGTTGGCTGGAAGTGCGAAGGCCTTGATGATGTCCGCTGGGACTTTGCCGGCCTCGAGAACGAAGTGTCCGGCCTCGGAGCGCCAGATGCTGGTCATGGTCGAGCCGTGTTGACCGCTCGTCCGGGTGTAGATCACCCTGACACGATCTCCTTGCAGCCCGGTTTCGACCTTGCTGTGGACCGAGATCTCTTTGCTTTTGCTGCCAGCGGCGCCGCCATTGCCCCAGTCGGTCGGGATCGTGCCGAGGCGCACGATCTGGCCGGAACGGAAGACGAAGAGATCCGCAGTGGTTGTTGAATATCCTTCGGATGACTGATCGGCACTGATAATCATTCCATTGTTCTGGCCGAAATGGGCCGGGCCGATGTCACCCGCTCTCCCCCATGACGCCGCGCTGTCTGCGAAGCGCAGCTTGGTGTCCACAAGGCGCAGGCTGCCGCCTTCGTTCCGCAGGAAATATGCCGAGAGATGCGCCGTGTCGCCGGCGTCGGCGCCACCGCGGTCTGACACCGCTGCGACGAGAACCCTGGTATCATCAAAGGCGAGCAGCGCAGCCAGAGTGGTGCATGCTTCCGAATCTCCATCGGTCTGGATACGTACGCTGGCTCCCAGCGCCGCAGTTGAAGCTGCGCGCAGGGCAGGGTCCTTGCGCATGGCATCACCGGCTTCGCTGCAGAGTGTGATGGAGCGGTCCGAGGTTGCGGCGTTTGCCAAAGATGCGGCCATCATCAACGCGAGAGCAAGCGGCGGCTTGATGAAGCGGATAATGCGTGTCGAACTTGCGGCGCGACCAAATCCCGAGGGACGTGTCTTGGATATTTCAGGCATCGAAATCCATCACCGAGGTTCAGAGTTCTGCATCGTCGGCATGGACGACAATTGTGCGCTTTTACGCAGGCATCTTTGGTCTGCCACTCTGACAGGGTCTATTTTAAGTGCACTCCAGTTCAGAACGTCGTCATCCGCGTCTATCCTGGGGCCTGCGCGTTGCATGCAATCAGCTCTGTGACATAGTCACCGTCTTTGTCTGTTGGTGATCGCATCCCAGTCGGTGATGTCCGTTCGCCGGCATTTCCGTAGGACAGAAGATGTTCGCCACCATCAACGCTTCATCGCCTCGTGTCCGAAGGCTGCACTTGATGATCGGATTGATCGTGACAGCGGCCTCCGCCAGCGCTGCGGACGTTCCCCAGGAAAGTCGCGGTACAATCGTTGCGAAGAGCGTGACGCAGATCGTGCGGGATCACGAGGAGGCAGACTGGCAGGATCTTGCCACGGCGATGCGGCTGCCTGAGCTCATCGACAACCCCGCGACCTGGAGTGGACCGTTTTCCAAAGCATCCAGCCCGCGCTTCACCGCAATCTATGAGCCACCGAATTCGAGCCTCGGGATCGAGAGCGTCATGGTCCAATGGGAATTGGGCGCTTTCGCGCACGAAAGCCGTAAGTCGACCATCAGTCGCATGCTCACGGTGAAGCTGCGACCGGATTCATGCCCGACACCAGCCGAGATGGCTGCTGCCACCGGATCCGCTGAACATCATATGACGTTTCCAGGGCCCCACGAAGGATCGAGCTACGAGACTCGTTGGTTCGATCTGAAGGACTATGCCGGGCGGACCGCCAGCATCCAGTACCGGACGCAACCGAACTGCGAGCTGACGGCTTTCGACAAGGAAGATTGGTGAGCAGCAAATCTCTACCCACCTCGGCCGTGCATCGGATGTCCAAGCGATGGATATGCCTTTCAAGCGTCACAAGTGGACGATTCTCTCATTGCTCATTCTAATTGTTGGCCTTCCGCTTCTGAACGGACTGCTTGTGATCTATCGAGCTGAATCGATCGCTCTGGATCGCCCTTACTGTATTCAAGTCGTGGCCAACGACAAAAATGACTACGACAATTATCGAGAAGCGAAATCGCTCTACGATGTATCGCCGTTCGTCATGTTCACGATGGCACAACCGACGTTGGGGTCTGACGACATGGCGTTCAGCCATCACGGCATTCTGGTTTTGACCAATCCCGTAGGGTTTATGAACTGGTCTTACCGGTCCGAAGACTTTCGATCGGACGTGCTGAACCGTGGGATCGCTGGTGAGAATTACAGGCCCAAAATAAGCTGCGCGCCCGAGAAGCACTTTGGGGTGAAGTTGTTGCGGCCGTGACATTCATGCCGCTGCGCGGACCATGCAATGCGATCGGTCGCCAAAACTACTTTTTCAGGGATTCGAAATTGTTCAAGGATTTCACGATGTCCTTGCGTACCCCCTCAGACGTTCCAGCCTGATGAAGCACCTTTGACGAAAAGTTGTTGTTGGAAAATGGCGCCAGCGCAATGTCGTCGATTTTGAAGCGACCGTCTTCCTGCTTGAGAAAGAACAGTGAAGAGTGTGCACCATTGGTGTGATATGTCATGGCAACCATCGTTCCGTTGAGGGTGTCCGACATGTCCTTGAATGCGATGGATCGTGATCCCTGTCCGTCAGGCGCATCGCTAACGATGTAATCGGTCTCGCCATTCGTGACATTGTCGATCCCAGGGCTGCCATTGGGCGTAAAGACGGCATCTGGATTGGCCGCTTCCTTTGTCTTGATGGCGTACCAGGCGGTCAGGAAGTCACGAGTGAAAAGCAGCGTTTCCAACTGCGTTGGCTTATCGCTCTTACCACGCAGAAGGGCCGTCGAGTCCGTTGCATGGTTTTCATAATTGACGACGAATTTTACGACGTCCACTGCGGGAGCGGCGGCCGGCGGGGGCGCGATCGTTGCGGCATGTCCGGAAAGCGAGCCGGAAAGCAAGACGGTGGCTAGGACGATTGCTCTCAAGCGCATAACTATTCCTGTCCGTCGAATGTGATCGCTTCATGCCAAATCATTGTACAGGGGCTTGCGCGTCGGCGAGCGTTTCACTCCTTCCGAACATAGACGCCCGAAAAGGTGAGGTTGTGGCCTCCGCAATTGTGGTTGTCAGTGACCACAAGATATGAGCCGAGCTGTGCGGTCTTCAAAGCGCAGGCCGATTTCTCTTGCGACGGCGGGAAGCCGTCGCCAGACGTGAAGGAAACAAAATTGGTCTTGCCGTCGACAATGGCGCTGAAGTCGCCTTCCTCGAGATTGGTAGGGGTGCTGCTCCAGGTTGCGCTCCCGGAAATCTCGATCCTGTCAGGATCTTTCGTCAAGACGTCGATCGTCGCATTCCGATCATTGCTCAGCCAATGGCCGGGCCAACGTGGTGCTGGTTCTATTTTCCTGAGTGACGACAGCGGTAACCAGCCGGCCGTCGCGACTGCTTTGCCCTTATGTGCGACGACGAAGGTCGCGCAGGCATATTCGCCCTCGCTGCGCGTCACGACGACCTGGTTGCCTTTGACGATGTAGGCCTTCTTCTGGCAGGCGGTGTCCGCTCCGGGACAATCCCCGCCCTCGTCGCCGTGAATGAAATGTGTGGGCATCGGGGCGGCGGCTTCATAGAGGCTGACCGTCTTCGGGTCTATCCCGACCATGTTGTTGTAGCAGAGCCGGTCTGGATTTTGCGCGAGAGCGGGATACGAGGTCGCGATGACGCATGTGAGTGCGAACCCGTACAGCACCCGAAACGCTTTACGGGAGATGGAAGCAGGGGCGGCGGTCAAGGTCGCTCCCGAAGGGGCAATCTCGCTGGATGATTTCCAGGCAAGTGGGCGCAGCGCGCTAATGATTGCACGGCACCAATTGGGTGGGGTTTGCAGGATTTTGGCACCAGTCACTAAAGCCGTCCGGAAGTTGTGGGTCCCGCGATCCGGATTGGGGTGCAGCGCAGGTGTTTCTGCCCATGCCATCGCGGCAGGTATCCCTATGAACGCCGCCAAAGGTGTTCGTGATGGCATTGGCGGCCGCGATCGACGTCGCGGCAAATCGCTGCACAGCGTCGTACCGTGCTTTCATAATGGCGTTGTATCTCTTTTGCCATTTCACCGCTCGCACCTTGTCATGTTTCGCGAGAATATCTTCGCCTTCGGGGATCATCTCGGCGAGTTCCGCATCGTATTTGAGGATCTCGGGCGGGTTGAGGCCCGCAGCGACCATCTTCCGGTCGGTCTCCGTTATGTTTGCTATAGCCGCAGAGTTAGGGCTGCGACTCGCATCTGGGGCCTGCGCTCCGAGGTTCCTCGGAGCTGCGGTGGCGCAACCCGCGAATAGGGCCACCATGCACAGGACAGCTATACGTTCTGAAGCGAAACGCATCGATACCCCTCCAGAGCCTGAAGAAATTTCGCACTGATTGCGATCAGCCATCTATCGCATACCAGCGGCTGGAACAAAGGCCAAGACCGCGAGGTCGTGTATCCGTGCCTTGGGCATGAATGATGCTGGGCGGACATCCGGCGCGGGCGACAAAGGCGAGCGCCAAGAATCCGGCCGAGAGGGTTGAGCATGAGATCCATCCGTGAGCGGAACGGAAACTAAGGCGCACGCACCGGCGCTCCCAAACCAGATAAAGTCGGCAACCTAGTACCCGTCGGGTGTGGAGCCACTCAAGGTCGATCAGCGCAGTCGCGGTGTCCTCCAGTCTATATCAAGTGCAGTCCCGTCCGGTTCGTCGGCTGGCCTCGGATCGGAGCCCGATCCGAGGACGATCGAAGCTTAGTCCTGTGCGAAGATCGCCACAAACAACCCGCTCCACCGGCAGTTTGCCGAGGTTTGCCTTCCAGAGGATTTTAAATGCCCAGCTTATCCTCCAAGCTGAGCCCCGGCTTGTTGCTTGCACTCCTCGTCGCTCTGCCCTTGTTGGTGGCGATCGGCATCTTTGCCTGGGCCCACATCGATCACCCGCGCGACCGAATAAGCGACGCGGCTTGCGATAAAGCGAACACGGTGAGTGGAGGCTGCATTGCCTGTTTCCCCGTAAACGCCGTACCTGACGTTCTCAGTGAGCTCGCACTTTCCCCGAAGGGTGACACGCTATACGCGATCGACCAGCGCCCGCGGCTGCCGTCAAAGAACTCGCAATTAGTTGCCTGGGCTACGTCCGATGGCACCGAGCTGTGGCGCCGCACGCTCGCCGGCTACAGGCAATCTACCGCAATCGCACCGACCGGGGACAAGATTGCGGCCTGGACCGCGGATGCAACTGCTCCCATCAGCCTGCTCAGCCTTCCAGACGGCAAGCTTCTGGGAGAGACATCGCCAGTATCGTTAGAGTTCTCAGATGTTGCTTTCAACGATACCGGGTCCCAGTTCTTCTTTACGCCAAAGGGCGGCCAAAAGCAGAGTGCCAGCCTTCGGGACGGTCTACTCACAATGGCGCCAATCAGTTCTCGTCGAGCGAATTGCGATGAAGGCGCTGTCGGCTTTGGCTACCTCGGCGAAGTATCGAGCCGAGACGGGAAGATAGCAGTTTTTCTTGGATCAAATTTGCTCGGTAGTCGTCACATTGTCTCTGCAAATGCTTACGTTTCGGCAAGTCGCTTATCGGACGCCATATGCGACGCGTCCTTTGTCGGGTTTGCCTCTCCACCGTCAGATTGGCCGGGTGCCGAGACGATGTACGCGATATTTTCTCCCGACAACAAGCGGCTCGCGATTGCTTACTCAATTCCCGACGCACAGGACTATGGCGGTCTTCTCATCCAGATCAGGGACTTGTCACATCTCACCAACGAGATCAGGCCGACTTCGATGCCTCTTGTCGCGACGTTTCCAGTCAATGGCGCCTTTCCGGATCTTGGCTGGTCGCCGGACGGGCATAGACTCGCCGTTATCTACGAAACGACCACGAGCCGGCGGAGGCGTGCCATGACGGGAGGCACGCTTGGACCCGAGGAGATGCAGGCACGAATCTACGCGATCCGTTAAGGCATATGCCGGACCAATGCGGATCACATCCCGCGCCGGTTCTGTCGCCTCCCAAAGGAGCGTCGCCGGTTTTTCATCACCCAGGAACAGTCGGGGAACTTCCGTTGCGGCCTCGGCGCGATGCTCCCGATGCAAGTTGAATTGGTCCTGCAGCCATTCGTAGGTGATCTTGCCCGTATGCTCCCTGAGCGCCCTTATCAGCAGCACCGATTGAATGACCGCATTCTGTGCTCCCCGACCGCTGATCGGATCGAAGGAAGCCGCGGCGTCGCCGATCGCGGCAACAGGTGTCCGTCTTTCGTGCGGGCAACGGCACGCCGAACGGACGGAGTGACTGCGCCGAGGAACCATGAGCGCGGATCCTGATGCAGGGGCTCGAGCTGCTCGATCGACGCCAGATCTTCGCGCTGCTTGTGTGTGACGAAGAAGCGGTCGCGGTCGATCATCGAGGTCCCGGTGTTGAATGCGTAGGTCTTGCTGTCGTACCAATGGTGCTTGGCGCCCGAACTCGTAAGCCTGGTTCCTGACCGTGAGGCTGTCGTTGACGATCCATTCGAATCCGCCGCGCAACCAGAGTTCGTGCGCGCCGGTCGAATCGTCAGCTACGTTTGTGGATTGTATGCGGAGAGCGTTGCAGCGTGAGGTCGTCGCGCAGGCAAACCAACGGCGTGCGACTGCGGCGTCGCTCGTGTTGACTCCCGTTTCAAGATAAACTTATGGTGATCGCGACGGTTCTCCCTCGGGAGATCAATAGGGAATGCGGTGCGGAGCTTCGCTTCAAATCCGCGGCTGCCCCCGCAACTGTAAGCGGCGAGCCTGCTGCTCATTGGCCACTGGGTCGTTGGACCTGGGAAGGCGAGCAGAAGGCTACAACCCGCAAGCCAGGAGACCTGCCGTCAGTCGTGGTCACGAGCGAAACGCATTGGACGGGGTGATCCGAAGCGAAATTGTCGAGCTTCGCGGCTGAGTGCCGTCCGGCCTGATGATTTGTCGCGGTGACGTGTCACGTTGCCGTGGGGCTCGTACGGTTTTGCCATTGGGGAAGATGCCGTAGGTCGTTTCGGCTGTCGTGCGCGGTGATGCACCGCTTCGCGCTTTCGCGAGGCAATGCATTCGCCGGTATTTTCGCGCGCCAGGGGGTGGTTGTCGTGTTTAGGGTTTCAGCGGGCGCCGTTGGCGTCGCAGGTCGTTTGAGATTGATGACGAGTGTGGCCGTTGGGGCTGTCATCGTGGCAACGAGCGGATTGCCGGCGCAGGCGCAGCAGGCCGCGCGAGATCCGGCCTTACCGCCGGTCCTCGTGCAACCCGATCGCAATGTTGCGTCGCCTCAGCCGACGCCTGCGGCAAGCACCAGGCCGGCGTCGCGCCGGTCGGCGCAACGCGGGCGTTCGAACGCCCAACCGGCACCGGTGATTCCTGCAAGCAGCGGCGCAGGTGGGGCGCAGACACGGGATGGCATCGACGGCTATGTCGCGCAAGCCACCTCGGCCGGCACGAAGGTTGGCACGCCGCTGCTTCAGTTGCCGCGCTCGGTGTCGACGGTCACGCGCCAGGACATGACCGACCGCGATGCGCAGAGCGTGCGTGAAGCGCTGCAATACACCGCCGGCGTCGGCACGTATTTCCGCGAAGGGCAATTTACCCGCGACTATGCCTATGTCCGCGGTTTCCAGGGCCTGCAATTTCTCGACGGGTTGCGCCTCAATGTGAACAATTACGGGCTCGAGCCATATGGTCTGGAGCGGATCGACGTGCTGAAGGGCCCGGCCGGAACGCTCTATGGCCAGGGCAGTCCCGGCGGCTTGTGGGACCTGACCAGCAAGCGTCCGACGGACCAAGCCTTCGGGGAGGCATTGATCCGCTTCGGCTCATACGGCGCGCTCCAGGGCGCCTTCGACGTCGGCGGGCCGGTAACGGAGGATCATTCGTTGCTGTATCGGGTCGTTGGCCTCGGCCGGATCGGCGACGGCCAGATCGACTTCAGCAAGAACGAGCGCGCATACATTGCGCCGTCCTTTACCTGGCGGATCGACGAGGACACCAGCCTGACGATCCTCGCGGCCTATCAGAACGATCCGAAGGTCACGGTGTTGCAGCCGCTGCCATACGCGGGAACGGTGGTACCCGGTCCCACCGGGCAATTCGTCTCGCGCAATCTTTTTCTGGGAGAGCCGGGCTATCACGACACGACGGTGCAGCAAGCGCGGATCGGCTACGAGTTCAAGCACCGGTTCAATGACGTCTTCGCGTTCCAGCAGAACTTCTACTACCAGAACATCCAGATCAACCTGAACGAAGTGCAAAGCAACGCGACGCCGACCACGACGACCACGACGCGTACGGCGGCCAACCAGTTCTTTGCGATCGACATGTACCAGATCGACAACCGGCTGACGGCGGACTTCGACATGGGGCCGCTCCGCCACCATGTGCTGTTTGGTACGGACTATTCGGCGATACCGAACGTGCAGGGCAGTGGCAGCGGCTCCGCCAGTCCGCTCAATCTCTACAATCCGGTGTATGGGCTAGCCTTCACGAACCCGGTTCCGATCACGACGTTCCGCTATCAGGACCAACGCCAGGCGGGCGCCTATGTCCAGGACCGCGTGGAGTTCGGTCGCCTGAACGTGCTGCTCGGTGCGCGCTACGACCGGCTCGAGCAGGACCAGCAGACCCGTACCTACAACGTCGCGACGGGCGCGGTGACCAACCCGGCCTGGACCAAGCAGCCGGACCAGGCGCCGACCTACAATGCCGGGGTGATCTACAATTTCGCCAACGGCGTTGCGCCCTATGCGAGCTATTCGCAGATCTTCACGCCGGTCTTCGGGACCGACTTCTTCGGGCGTTCCTTCATCCCGATCACCGGCGACCAGAAGGAGGTGGGCGTCAAATACATGCCCCCCGGATACAACATCCTGCTGTCGGCAGCGGTGTTCGACATCACGCAATACAACGTGCAGACTGCCGATCTGCTGCACAGGGGCTACGCGGTTCAGACCAGCTCGGTCGAAAGCCAGGGCGGCGAAATCGAGCTCAAGACGACCCATCTGTACGGGTTCAATGTCAGCGCGGCGTACACCTATCTCGATGCAAAGGTGATCGCGACCAATACCGCAGGCGGGCTCGGCAAGCATCCGGTTGGCATTCCGATGAACGCGGCCTCGCTATGGACGACCTACCGGTTCGCCGAAGGCGGCTTGCGAGGGCTGACCCTTGGCGGCGGCGTGCGCTATGTGGGCGATCAGGCGGTGGATTCTCTCAACACTCTGCCCTTGCCGTCATTCACGCTATACGATCTCACCGCGCGCTACGAGCTCGGTGAGGCATCGGTGGCATGGACGAACTGGGACGTGGCCCTCAACGTCAAGAACCTCCTTGATACGCGATATGTCGGCGCCTGCGATGATGCGCTCAATTGCTACTACGGTCCGGGCCGCAACATTACGGGTACCTTGCGTGCACGATGGTAGACCATCGCGGGCGGCCGTTCCGTGACGCCCGAAGCTGTCTGTGAAGCCGTCGATCGGCTGGCCGTCGGCGATTATGCATCGTTCGGCGGCCGGCTCGTTGGACCATCGGATCCGCGATCCGCAATTCCGGCCAGCGCGCTGCTCGATGAGCCCATGCGGCTCGCGATCGAGCAGCGCTTCGCCGCCCGCTTTGCGGAGTTCGACCGGCGCGCCGTGCATTCGATCTGGATGAAGTGGTATCTGAATGCGTTCGTCCCCCCGATCCTGCTGGCCGACGTCCTGCTGGGACAATCCGTTGGCGTCGCGCTGTCGGCGCTGACATTCGTGATCGCTGACGACGGTCGCGTCGCCGCGGTCAAGATCCAGGACGTGAACGACAGCGATGGCGTCGAGCCATTCCGGCGCTTGCGGCCGCTGGTGTTCGATCACTTCGCGCCCCTGATCGACATGTGGTGCAGCCGAACCGATGTGACCGCGCGCGTGTTCTGGAACAATGTCGGGAACACCTTCGAGGCGATGCTACGCCGGATCGAGCAGGTCTCCGGCCCATCCAGCCGATTGTCCGAAGCTCAGCGTTTGATTGCAGAGCCGAGCGCGCCCTCGGGCGAGCCGAATCCATTGTTCGATGCCGTGCACTATGTGCAGGAAGACGGCGTCCAGAGGCGCCGCCGCCGCATCTGCTGCCTGCAATATCTTTTGCCCGACCGACGCTTCTGCACCGCTTGTCCGGTCGAGGAAGCGCGCGGCGAAACTCGATGAGAAGGGGCATGCTGTGAGTCCGACAACGTCTCCGGGGACCGCGCTGCGGGAAGTGTTTCGAATTGCCGCGCCCTATTTCCGCTCCGAGGAGCGCTGGAGTGCGCTGGCGCTGTTCGCCAGCATCGTTCTGGCTCAGCTTGCCCTGGTCGGCGCCGCCGTCTGGGAGAACTACTGGCGCAATGCGTTCTATCAAACGCTTCAGGACAAGGACTGGGCCGGCTTCCTGACCCAGTTCGGCGTGTTTTGCGCGATCGGAATCGTGTTCGTCGCGGCGACGGTCTACCAGCGCTACCTCACCCAGTGGCTCACGATTCGCTGGCGCCGCTGGCTGACCACCCGATATCTCGACCGTTGGCTCAATGGGCCGACCCACTACCGTCTGGCGCTTGCCGCCAATTCCGTCGACAACCCGGATCAACGCATTGCCGATGACGTCAGGCAGTTCGTTGACGGCGTGATCTCGCTCACGGTCGGGTTGATCGGAGCCATCGCGCGCGTCGCCTCGTTCGTCGCCGTGCTGTGGACGCTGTCGCGGCTGGTGCCGCTGTGCATATTCGGCGAGACCTATGTGATCCCGGGCTACCTGGTGTGGGCCGCGCTGATCTACGCGGTTGCCGGCAGCATCGTCGCTCACCTGATCGGGCGCCATCTGATCGCGATCGACTTTGTGCGGGAGCAGCGCGAGGCGAATTTTCGTTTCGCGCTCGTGCGCATCCGCGAGAATAGTGAGCCGATCGCGATGCTGCGCGGCGAGGCGTCCGAGCGCGCCGACCTCTTGGCGCGCTTCGCGGATATCACACGCAACTGGTTCCGGTTGATGCGCTGGGAGCAGTTCGTGAATCTGTTCGCCGAGTGCTACAAATACTATTCGCGGTACTTCCCGTATTTTGCGCTGTCACCGCTGTTCTTCGGCGGCCCGATGCAGCTCGGCGCCTTCATGCAGGCAGGCTCAGCATTCAACTCGGTGCAACAGGGCTTCTCCTATTTTATCAGTTCCTACGTCCGGATCGCGGAATTGGCTGCGACCGTACAACGGTTGTCGCAATTCGATCAGGCCATGGCCGAGGCCTCGCTTGACCGTGAAGCCGTCACCCCCGCAGCGGAAGCTGGGCTTGCGATCGACAAGCTCGAAGTGAGTGATCAGGCCGGCCGGCAAATTGCCGCGCTGGACCATCTCAGGCTCGCGGCCGGCGAAACGGCCTTGCTGGTTGGCCGATCCGGCGCCGGCAAGACGAGCCTCGTTCGCGCCGTGGCGGGGATCTGGCCATATCTGAAGGGCACGATGGCGGGGAGGAGCGCGCGAACGATGGCGTTGCCGCAGCGGCCTTATGTTCCGCTGGGTTCGCTGCGGCGCGCGGTGAGCTATCCCGGATCTGTTGGCGAGTTCAGCGATCCGCAAATAAAGGATGCGCTCACAGCCGTCGGCCTCGCGCATCTGGCGGGCGACCTCGATATCGAAGATGCCTGGGACAAGAGATTGTCCGAGGGGGAGAAGCAGCGCCTGTCGCTCGCGCGAACGCTGCTTAACCAACCGGACCTGGTGTTGCTGGACGAACCGACGTCGGGGCTCGAGGAATCGGCCGCGTTGGCATTGCATCGTGTGCTCCGGAGCCGGCTGCCGGGTTCCATTGTGATCGCGACCGGCCACGATGATCGGATGCGCAGCCTTTTCGACAGGACGATCTGTCTGACGTGAAGCCGTCATCCACAGGCCAGCAGCGAGGCTTTGGATAAGCGTCGAAAGGACGATGCCATCCTCAGCTTCCTGAAGGACCGGTGGTCTCGCGCCAGGTTTGTCACGTCAGTGTGCACGGGCGCGCTGCTCTTGGGAGTGGCCGGACTTCTGTCCGCCTATAAGGCGACCTCTCACTGGGTAACGATACGAGTGCTTGCTGCGCTGGGAGCGACCGCCGCCGAGGGCCGGATCGTCCGCGACCGCAACAGGATCGCGGCCGGCGGCGTCACAGCGGGGATCGATTTCGGGCTGTCACTCGTCGGTCAGTTGCGCAATCGGCAATATGCCGAGGTCGTCCAGTCGCAAGGTGGGCAATCGCTCATCGATCGTCGAAGATTTTCTCGTTGATCGCACAGTTCACGCGCGGCGCCTGATTGGACACCGCGTTGACAGGGCGGTCCGCTGTTCGATCGGAAATTTCTCGAACGAGCTTTATCAGGATCGACTCTTTCAACTTGTCTCGGCTGTTGATCGGTACCATGAAGGAACCCGAGCCGCCGATGATGCAATCTTCATAGTACCAATCGAGATGCTCGACATCCATCGTCATCGTAAATTCGTTCATCATCATTGGCAGCCCGTTGATGATCAAACCTTTGGCGAGCGCCTCATGGCGAATTTGCAGCACCGGCGGTCCGCTGTTGTTTGCACCATCGCCTGATATGTCGATGACGCGTCGGGTGCCGGTATATGGATCTCGGTCGAACAGCGGCATCGCAAAGCGGATTGCACCTGAGATGGACGTTTGGGTGCCGCGCTCGACCGGGATACTCAGAATCTGGCTGGCCACGACGCCTGCGGCTTCCGGACCATCTACCAGACTCCAGGGAACGATAATCCGTTGGTCCTTGGGGCCGGACCATTCAAAGTAGGCAATCGAGATTCTGCCATTCGGGCCCGATTGCAGCGCTCGAATGAATTCGTCGGAGCGAATGGCGTGGGCGTAGCCTTCGCGCTGGATGGCGAGCTCTTCCACAGTCATGGAATGAGAGACATCGACGGCAAGTATGAGTTCGACGTCAACGGTCGGCGCGTTCTTCTCGCTTGCAAATCGGGCACGCGGCGCGGCATCTCCGGCGACTGTTCCGCTCATGAGAATAGTCGCGACAAGTGCTGTTCCCACAGAGGTATGTCGCATCCGGAGCTCTCTATCGAGGGGCCAAATTGACGGTCAACGGTCAAACTCATTGCCGGTAGTCTGTCGTCGCGTTCAGATCGATCTTTGCCTGAAATTTGTCTGGCGTCCCAGCGCAGCGGAAAGCCCCAGCAATGCTGGGGCTTCCGCGATGGATGTTTGCCGATCGACCTGACTAATTGGCCGCGGCTTTCGCCCTCAATTTGTCGTCACGATCAAGAAGGCGCGCTCGATCTGCCAGATAGGCTCTGATCGTCTCAACCTCGTCCTCCTTGAGCCTGCCGGTCATATTGGGCATGCCCTGGCTCTCCAAAGCCCCTCCCAGGACAATCGCCTTGAACGATTCCTTGTCAGCGATCGCAGGGGAGCGACGAAGGTCGGGAACAACACCGAGCGATATCGCCGAGAAACCGTGGCAGAACACACAGTTCCCAAAATTGACAGCACCTTTCTGAACCATTTCGTCCGTGAATTGGTCCTTGGGTACGACTGTCGCCGCCTGGAGTTTGGTTTGCCGGACGGGAAGAGTGGCGGACCCGTTGAGCTTGAAGACCAGTATCTGGCCCTGACCGGTCTTGACGCCATCGATGTACGGCACGTTCAATCCGTTGGCACCACCAAAGCCAGTTAGGATGGCAACATACTGCTCGCCATCGAGCTCGTAGCTCATCGCTCCGGCGACTACACCGTTATTGGTTTTGTACTGCCATACCTCCAAGCCGTTATCGGCGCGGTAGGCATGGAAGACTCCGTCGGGTGTGCCTTGGAAGACGAGGCCGCCCGCGGTCGACAGGATGCCCCCAGCACCGACCGTTGGATGTTGCACACGCCAGACCTCCTTCTGTTTGACCGGGTCCCAGGCGACGAGCGCACCCTTGGTCCATTGCGAGAGCTGGATACGATCCGGTTCATTCTGCGGACCCAGATTCGTAGGCAGGGTCGAACCATCGGCCAGATTCCAGATGCCATGTCCGGGCCGATACACAAAGTTCGGATCGGTTTTGTACCCGAGCGGTATCTCCTGGATCGGGAGGTAAACGAGTTGAGTCTTCGGGCTAAACGACATCGGATGCCAATTGTGAGATCCGAAGGCCGCAGGCTCTGCCATGAAGTCGAGGCCACTCTCGCTGTAGCGCGCTTCGGGATACTCAATGGGACGGCCCGTATCCAGGTCGATTCCAGCAGCCCAATTCACTTTCGTGAATGGCTTGGCCGATATCAACTCGCCGTTGGAACGATCGATCACATACAGGAACCCGTTCTTGGGAGCGTGAATCAGAACCTTTCGGGTCTTGCCCTTAACATTGAGCTCGGCAAGCATGATCGGCTGCACCGCCGTGAAATCCCATTCCTCGCCAGGCGTTTCCTGGTAGTGCCACTTGTAGATCCCGGTGTCGGCATCAACGGCAACGACCGAAGACAAGAACAGGTTGTCGCCGCGGCCGCCGCCGTTGCCATTACGCGCCTTGTGTGCCCAGGGGGATCCGTTGCCGGTGCCGATCAGGAGTTGATTGTTGTCGCGGTCAAAGACAAGGGCGTCCCACGCCGTACCACCGCCGCCGGTCTTCTTCCACCAACCATCTCCCCAAGTCTCATAGGCCTTCGACATCAGGATTTGGTCTGATGCAGCGTTGTCTGGCTTGTTGTCGGGATTCGGAGTTGTGTAGAACCGCCAGACCTGCTTGCCTGTTTGCGCATCATAGGCAGTGACGTATCCACGCACGCCTAGTTCGGCCCCCCGTTTCCGATGACAACCTTGCCGTTGACGATGCGTGGGGCGCCAGTGATTGTGTAGGGGCGATCGACGTCAGTGGTCTGCGTAGACCAGACTTCCTTTCCGGACTTCATGTCGATGGCGATTAGCCGCCCATCAAGCGCACCTATGTAAACTTTACCATCGTATGCAGCCAGACCACGATTGACGACGTCGCAGCATGCATCCTGACCCTTGCTGCCGGCTACCTTGGGGTCAAACATCCACAATTGCTTGCCGGCTTTCGCATCATAAGCATAAACCTTGGACCATGCGGTAGATGTGTAGAGCACACCATCAATGACGAGCGGCGTCGCCTCCTGGCCGCGGGTCGTATCGAAGTCGCCGTACCAAGCGAGCTTCAGATCCTTGACCGTGTCGACGTTGATCTTATCCAGCTGACTGAACCGGGTTTCGTCGTAGGTGCCGCCGATGGTCGGCCATTCCTGAGGATGCTTTGCCGCGTCCGCCAACCTCGCATCGTCCAGCTTTGCAGGTGAATTTGTCTGAGCGAGTGTGGTGTTGGAAAGCGCGGCGGCGAGCAACGCGATTGCGACGCCTTGCAGCCAACATGAACGAATGCGAATTTGGGACATTGTTTTCCTCCCTTTGCCTTTTTTGCGCGCGCTGTGCGGCAGGGCGCGATGTGCTCGTTCTTGAGAGCGGCACTCGACTAAAGGCTAGCATCTCATTCAAGAAATTCTTGACGGAAATATCCTGTCAACATTCGGGATGTTGTCAGCTTGACCGATCGGGAAAACGTCCGCTTCCTGAAGGGAGCGATTGACCATTGTCCGCTCGCGTCCACCATTTCCTTGTTGCTTCTCCTCGCAACGCACCGGCTTCCCTACTGGGCTAATCTATTGAGACCTCGCTTGTAGCGCATGGGTTGCATCTCTACCGTTACGGCGAGCAGCGCAAAGAAATTCGTTTCGGCTGGAATGCAGCATCAACGAGCTGCGGGCGTCGTTCAGTGTGCGCAGAACAGCATGAAGCCGCCGGATAAGGCATCACAAGGCGGATCGCTATCTGCCGAGGGAAGGACGAGAGGATCATGATGACGCGAGTAACGATGTGCGCGCTTCTTGTTGTGATTTCTGCCCATGGTGGATTGATACAAGCTCGCGACGATGGTCGCTATGCAAACTCGCCCTTGAAGTCTTGGTTCGAAAACCTCAACAGCGGGCGTGGGCAGTGCTGCGAAGAGGCCGACGGCCTGGCACTCCAGGATGGAGATTGGGACACGAAGGACGGACACTATCGCGTCTTTGTCGAGGACAAATGGTGGAACGTACCAGACGACGCGGTCGTCAAGGGCCCCAATCGTGACGGCCGGACAATTGTATGGCCGGTGTACATCTGGAGCTTAGGTGGGCTTGAGGAGCTACAGATTCGTTGCTTCATGCCGGGCACTCTGACTTGAGTTGCAGAGACGGGTGGTTAGCGTCGTCCCATAGGCCGGGCAGTCGAGCGAATGAGACGCGCGTTGGCTGCATTGTTCCTATGCCTTCCAAGGAACTATTCCCATTTTGGGCTGGCCACTATCTCATTGACCGACTGAGGAATACCGATACGGTCGGTACACTGCGCTTCGCGCGCGGTCTGTCCATGGTTGAGAAACAGCTCAACCAACAGCTTGAACCATGACGATCGCTCGATCATCAAGTGTTGAGACAATTGTCGTTTGGTGAATTCGAAATACACAATTTCTCTCGTGGGATTCGGATCAGAAATCGCGACGAGGCGCTGGCATTTGTTCTGGCGTTGGCTCCCTCCCGCAGGGCTATGCCGCATTGGAGGTCGGCAGAGGACGCTCTGCGCGCGCCCTCCCGATCGATCAAGGCTGACCGACTTGCCGGAAAGGCATTCGCGATGGCGCTCCGAACGGAGGGGCTGTTGCGTGAGTAAGCTCCGTGCGGGTTCGGTGCAAAAGACGCGGCCGCACAGTGTCGAGACAACGAAGCCCGTTTGGGCATGTTGTGTCAACCAGATCTGCCGCGCCACGCGGCAGATGACGCGCTACATGTCCGGCTTAGGCCGTCAGGTCTGATGATCGAGCAATTTGCCGCGCAACGATCAGCCGGCTTGGAATGCAGCAGACAGATTGTCTGCCGCATTTTGTGGTGCTGATGACATGGCCCACTTCGCTAGAGCGGCGTTGCGGCTCAGGCCGCCTTGGCCTTCGCCACGTGGGTGGCGATCGCATCCATCAGCGGCGGCGACAGGCAGTCGTAAGGTTCGAGCCCAAGCTCCTTCAGGCGCGACCTGATCCCGGCCATGTCGGCCGGCTTGACGCCGGATTCGATCACCGACGAGACGAAGGCGGCAAAGCCGGGCGCGGCCGAGCCTTGCTCCTGGAACAGCTCGGGATGGATGAAGTCGAGGCCATAGAACGGATGGCCCTTGTTCTCGATCCGGCCGTACATGTGCGTACCGCAACCGGTGCAGGCGTGGCGCTGGATCACCGCGGCGGCATCCACGATCTTCAGCTTGTCGCCGTTCTCGAGCACGGTGACGTTCTCGCGCGGGACCACCGCCACCACCGAGAAGGTCGCGCCCGACGGCTTCCAGCACTTGGTGCAGCCGCAGGCGTGATTATGGGCGACGTCGCCCTTGATCCCGACCTTGACCTTCTTGTCCGCGCATTTGCAGACCAGCGTGCCGCCGGCAAAGTGGCCGGAGCCCTGCTTGACGCCATTGTCGACTGATGGGTGGATATGAACAGTCATTGGTCTATCCTCCTGGTGCTTGGTGTTTTGATCTCAGAATACGACGACGGAGCGGATCGACTTGCCCTCGTGCATCAGGTCGAAGCCCTTGTTGATCTCGTCGAGCTTCAGCACGTGGGTGATCATCGGATCGATCTGGATCTTTCCGCCCATGTACCAGTCGACGATCTTCGGCACGTCGGTGCGGCCGCGCGCGCCGCCGAACGCGGTGCCCTTCCAGACCCGGCCGGTGACCAGTTGGAACGGACGGGTCGCGATCTCCTTGCCGGATTCCGCAACGCCGATCACGACCGAGACGCCCCAGCCGCGATGGCAGGCTTCCAGTGCCTGCCGCATCACATTGGTGTTGCCGGTGCAGTCGAACGTGTAATCGGCACCGCCATCGGTGAGCCCGACCAGGTGCTGCACGATGTCGCCGCCAACCTTGGTCGGATTGACGAAATGCGTCATGCCGAACTGCTTGCCCCACGCCTCCTTGGAGTCGTTGATGTCGACGCCGATGATCTTGTCGGCGCCGACCATCTTGGCGCCCTGGATCACGTTCAGCCCGATGCCGCCGAGACCGAATACGACGACGTTGGAGCCCGGCGTCACCTTGGCGGTGTTGACGACCGCGCCGACGCCAGTGGTAACGCCGCAGCCGATGTAGCAGCTCTTGTCGAACGGCGCGTCCTCACGAATTTTCGCCACCGCGATCTCCGGCAGCACGGTGAAGTTCGAGAAGGTCGAGCAGCCCATGTAGTGGAACACGGTCTTGCCCTTGTAGCTGAAGCGCGAGGTGCCGTCCGGCATCACGCCCTTGCCCTGGGTGGCGCGGATCGCGGTGCACAGATTGGTCTTCTGGCTCAGGCAGCTTTTGCACTGGCGGCATTCCGGCGTGTAGAGCGGGATCACGTGATCGCCCGGCTTCACCGACGTCACGCCGGCACCGACCTCGCGAACGATCCCGGCGCCTTCGTGCCCGAGAATGGCGGGAAAAATTCCCTCGCTGTCGAAGCCGTCGAGCGTGTAGGCGTCGGTATGGCAGATGCCGGTTGCCTTGATCTCGACCAGGACCTCGCCCGCCTTGGGGCCATCCAGGTCCAGCTCGACGATCTCAAGCGGCTTCTTTGCTTGGAACGCGACTGCGGCGCGTGTCTTCATTCGGTACTCCTGTTGCGTTCTTCAGCACCGCAAAGTGCGCTCAATCCCCGCATTAGCCTTGTTTTCGTGCGTTCGACGGCTTCGGCTCGTGCTATCGCGGTTGTTCGTTGCTTGCAGTGCATCATTGGCGCAAGCTGACATTCCTGGGTGTTATTGGCGTACTACGTTCGGAGGCGCGAAACTTGTCCAAGAGCGAAAGCGATTTGCGCCGAAGCGAAACGCAATCGGTTTTTTGGCCTTGATCTACTCGCCGGTCGCGTGCGCGTGCCGCGTTTGTCATTGCAGGTTGAGGTTCCCCTTGACTGCGCTGAAGCGCGGTCCGAGGATTATCGGGGAACGACAGCGAACGTGCTGTCCGAGATCCGAGGGTCGCCTTGAGTCGAGATACAGATCGCATCGCGCTCGCGGCAAAGGTTAAGTTGTTCGTATCGAATCGGTGGATGTAAGATGTTCGACATGGTCAGCTCGCGCAGCACCTCCGGATTTTCGCCGAAGAAGCAGATCCAAGCTTGGTCGGATACGCTGACGGATCTCTGCGGTCACTTCGATATCGATCCGATGGAGGCATCGTCGTTCGAAGGTCGAATCAACTACGCAACGATCGCCAAGCTGAAGCTCTGCCAGATCGAGGCAAGCCAGCATCGGCTGGCGCACACCGCTGCGCAGGCAAAGCCGGGCGACCACCCGTACGTCAAAATTCTATTTCAGACTTACGGAGTCTCGCACTTCGAACAGAGCGGCCGTCGAATCGAATTGATGCCGGGTGACTGCCTTGCCTACGATGTTTCCTGCCCGCACACGATCATCAGCCCGACGCTGACGCGGCACGAGGTTGTCATCGTGCCAAAGGATGTGCTCAAGGAACGCGGTTTTCGCCTGGCCAAGATGGCGGCATGCAAGCTCTCTGCGCGTACCGGCGCCGGCCGGATTGCGCATAGCTTTGTTCATGCGGCCTTCGACGAGGCCGCCAAGCTGTCGCCGAACAACGCGATCTGGGTGGCGGATTCCTTGATTGATCTGTTGTTGTTGCCGCTTCGAGAATCCGACGCGATGTTCGATTGCGGCGGCCCCGAAGCGATGTATGTCCGGGCCCAGTTGTTCATTCGCGAGAATCTGCGTGACCCGCAGCTTTCCATCGACAAGATCTCGGCGGCGCTGGGCTGCACCAAGCGCTACTTGCACATGCTTTTCAGCGACAGGGGAATGACTGTCAGCGACTATATCCGGCATGCCCGTTTGCAGAACTGCCGGCAGGAGTTGGAAACCCAGGCCGGGAAATCCATCACGGACGTTGCGTTCGCGTGGGGATTCTCGAGTTCATCGCACTTCAGTCGTGTGTTCCGGGAGTACTTTGGAATCGTTCCGTCCTCGATTCACAAATCGTAGTCTGCCGAATCCGGGGCGCGAGGCGCGCTTTGCAAGCGTGCATTTCGGCCCGACACAAGGTCGGTGTCGGCTCAGATCCGGTACCTTGCAATTTGCGGCAGCAGCGCTTGTGGCAAGGCCGTCTGCCGCGGCCCGACGCAACAACCGGTTGGTCGAGCCGGGCAGGTCGTCGCAGTTACTTGCCTGCCGCGCAGGCGTACATGTTGATCTCCATGCCCACCGGCACTTCGACAATCTTAGGAGTCTTCCAGGCCATTGTGTTCTCCCAACTGGGTTGACGCGAATGCCGCGCCGGCGCCGAACGTATGAGTCCGCCGGACACGGCGCAAGTCTTCTGCGGTGAACCGAACGCCGATCAGACGCTGAGATTTCGCTCTCGGACATGTCGATTTCTCTCTGAGATAAGGCGAGCGCGCGGCATGCCGCCGCTATGCTGCGGCAAGCCGAGTCATCTGGAGGCGTCCCGCGGGCCTACCTACTGCTGGCGGCGACGATCGCTTTTAGCAATTTTCCTTCGATCAGCAACGCGGAGCCATAGTGCAGCTCGATATCGAAGGCGATCCGCCGATTCATGTCGAGCGACGCACTCTGCATGGCGAGCAGATGACCCGCCTCATCGAAGAGCCCGGAGCCGGAGCCGCCAAAGCCATCGTTGCAGTCGTGCCGGGCCCTGCGGATGGCGTCCTCGGTCGGCAGATCGATCTCGCGGATCATGCAGCTCTCGATGCTGCTGGGGCCGCTTCCAGGGCCGGTGAAATTCGCATGACCCGCAGGCGACACCATCGTCACCTTCGTATCCTTCAGCCCGCTCGCCAGTTGCGGTGCGCTGGGAATCGGCTGGGGCAGCACGGTTATGTCGACGGGTTGATGCAGCCGGGCCAATGCCCAATCATCGGTGATGTGAAGCGCGGTGGCATTGGAATCGATGCCAAGCTGAAGGCTGTCTGGATCGAAATCGTAGTTCTTGCCCGCGATCTGGAAATAGCAGCTGCCGATCGTTCGCGTCATCTTGGCCTGACGATCGAGGAAATTATGTGCATTCATCATCACCAGAGTTCGGCTGCCGATCAGCCAGGACGCCGCCGCCTTCTGCGGAACGCCGTCGTCGTCCCGGCAGAACAGAACGCCGGCGCCGGAAAACCGCTGATAGTCCGCGCCGGTCATCGGGCGTCGACGATCCTCGAGATAGAGCGCGACATGCTCTACCGGTCGCGGCGTTAGTGATCCGAAGAGAGCGGTCAATGGAACGATGATGGCGTGCGCCAGTCGGGACAGCATCGGCATGTTCGTTCCACTCGTTGCCCAAATGTGATGGACGACCGGATTTCGCTGACGCCGCTGGCGTGACAACGGACTAACGATCGTCGGGAACTATTCCCGCTGCGACGCACATCGTCAACAATCAAACCCGACATCGCGGCGATGAGTCTACCGCACCAAGCTGCATCGTTGCGCGCAGCTGACAAAAAATTCGTTGCATTTCACTGTCGCACTAACTTGCTTCGTTCTTGGGCAAGCTTCTGCGTTTCAAACAGCGTACGGCTGACGCAGGAAAATAAGAAAGTCGACCGGTCTCGTCGAGGCTCGTCGCGCGTGAATGGGAGGATGCGTTGGGCGCGAGCGGCCGCTTATCGCGTGGTCGGCGCCTTCGTGACAATGGCGACGTCGCCGATCTCAGCGTGATGCAATCCCGGCAACAACACAGCAATTTGGCTTTCGTACACGCACGAAATGATGAGCGTCGAGGACTGCGGTGCGAAAGCAAAGGAGCAAGCACGGTAAGTCGAAGAAAACGTCAAGCGCAAACAGGAACACCAGGGAGGTTAAATCAAATGGAAAAACTGCTACGCACGGTGTCGCTGTCGGCAATGATCACGACAGCAGCATTTACCTTCATGAGCCCCGTCAAGGCGAACGATGCCTTGGACAAGATGTCGCAGAGCGACGACAACTGGGTCATGCCTGGTAAGGATTACCAATCTGACAACTACAGCAAGCTGGATCAGATCACGAAGGACAACGTGAAGACGTTGCGTCCAGCGTGGTCGTTCTCGACCGGCTTGCTCAATGGCCATGAAGGGGCGCCGCTGGTCGTCAACGGCACGATGTATATCCACACGTCGTTCCCGAACAACACCTTCGCGCTCAGCCTCGACGATCCGACCAAGATCCTGTGGCAGGACAAGCCCAAGCAGAATCCGGCAGCGCGCTCGGTCGCCTGCTGCGATATCGTCAATCGAGGCCTCGCCTATTGGCCGGGCGACAGCAAGACGCCGGCCTTGATCCTCAAGACGTTGCTCGACGGCCATGTCGAGGCCTTGAACGCCAAGACCGGCGAACTGGTCTGGAAGATGGAGAACTCCGACATCCGGGTCGGCTCGACGCTGACGATCGCGCCCTACGTCGTGAAGGACAAGGTCATTGTCGGTTCGTCCGGCGCCGAGCTTGGCGTCCGTGGCTATCTGACGGCCTATGACGTGCACGACGGCGCACAGATCTGGCGTGCCTACGCGACCGGTCCCGACAAGGACATGCTGATCGGACCGGACTTCAACATCAAGAATCCGCAGTACGGCCAGAAGGGGCTGGGCTTGTCGACCTGGGAAGGCGATGCCTGGAAGATCGGCGGCGGCACCAACTGGGGCTGGTATGCCTACGACCCCAAAACGAATTTGATCTATTTCGGCACCGGCAATCCAGCGCCGTGGAACGAGACCATGCGTCCGGGCGACAACAAGTGGACGATGACGATCTTCGGCCGCGACGTCGACACGGGCGAAGCCAAGTTCGGCTATCAAAAGACCCCGCACGACGAATGGGATTATGCCGGCGTCAACGTCATGATGCTGTCCGAGCAGAAGGACAAGGACGGCCACATGCGCAGCTTGCTGACGCATCCCGACCGCAATGGCATCGTCTACACCCTCGACCGGACCAATGGCGATCTGGTTTCGGCAAACAAGATCGACGACACCGTCAACGAGTTCAAGTCGGTCGATCTGAAGACCGGGTTGCCGGTGCGCGATCCTGAATATGGCACGCGGATGGACCATCTGGGCAAGGACATTTGCCCGTCGGCGATGGGCTATCACAACCAAGGTCACGATTCCTACGATCCCAAACGGCAGCTCTTCTTCATGGGCATCAACCACATCTGCATGGATTGGGAGCCGTTCATGCTGCCGTATCGTGCCGGTCAGTTCTTCGTGGGTGCGACGCTCAACATGTATCCCGGTCCGAAGGGCGATCGCCAGAACTACGAAGGCCTCGGTCAGATCAAGGCCTACGATGCCATCACCGGCAACTTCAAATGGGAGAAGATGGAACGCTTCGCCGTTTGGGGTGGCACGATGGCGACCGCCGGCAATCTCGTGTTTTATGGAACGCTTGATGGCTTCATCAAGGCCCGTGACAGCGACAGCGGCGAACTGCTGTGGAAGTTCAAGATCCCCTCCGGCGCGATCGGATATCCGATCACCTACATGCACAACGGCACGCAGTACGTCGCGATCTACTACGGCGTCGGTGGCTGGCCGGCAGTCGGCCTGGTGTTCGACCTGCAGGATCCGACCGCTGGTCTCGGTGCCGTGGGCGCCTTCAAGAAGCTCGCCAACTACACCCAGATGGGCGGCGGCGTGATGGTGTTCTCGCTCGGCGGCAAGGGTCCGTACGACGACGTCAATCTCGGCGAGTATCAGTCGACCAAGTAAGTCTCTGAGCGCCGGCTTCACCTGGATTGAGACCTCCGCCGACGTCCGGTCGGCGGAGGGGTTCCGGAGAGAGATCTGGACGCGGTCCTCGTCACCTCCGCATCAAGAGACGGTTAGCGCGATGTCACGGCTTGCATCCCATTCGTCGGCGTTGGCCTCGGTCGCCGCCACCTTCAGTCTCCTCCTGGCCCTGTCCAACTCAGTCGTGGCCGCTCAGCTGATCGGCCAGCCCGAGGCAGGCAGCACCGCGGCGCCGGCCAGGGAGCCGCCGACACCAGCGGCCGACGATACCAAGCTGCGGATCTGCGCTTCGGCAAAGCAGTTGCCCTATTCCGCGCAGGACAACTCGGGTTTTGAGAACAAGATCGCTGCCGTCGTCGCCAAGGCGATGGGTCGTGAGCCGGTCTTTGTGTATGCCGACAAGCCGGCGATCTATCTGGTGCGCGACTGGCTCAACAAGAATAAATGCGACGTCGTGATCGGGCTGGATACCGGAGATCAGCGCGTACTGACCACCAAGCCCTATTATCGGACAAGCTATGTCTTCATCACCAAGAAGGACAAGAACCTGGACATCCGGTCCTGGAACGATCCGAAGATCAAGTCGCTTGGTCACATTGTCGTCGATCTGGGGTCGCCGAGCGAAGCGATGTTGAAGCAGATCAATCTCTACGCCGATAACATGGCGTATCTGTATTCGCTGGTAGGGTTCCGCTCGCCGCGCAACGAATACGTCCAGATCCCGCCCGAGCGTATGGTCGCCGAGGTGCACAATGGCGGTGCCGATATGGCCGCGGCCTTCGCGGCCGACGTCGCACGCTACGTCAAATCCGATCCGACGCTGAAGATGGTTGCGATCAAGGACGATGCGACCCGCAGCGATGGCGAAAAGCTGCCCCAGCAATATGACCAGTCGATGGGTGTCCGTCTCGGCGATACCAGGCTTCTGACCCAGCTCGACGTCTCTCTCGCCAAGGCGGCACTCCAGATCGACGCCATTCTCAGGGACGAGGGCATACCGGTCGTTCAGGCATTGAAGTGACAGCGGACAGAAATGGAGCAGGCGTTCAGGAATGATGATGAGAGCACGGGCGTTGATCGCAATGGTTGCACTGGCAATGGGAGCGTTCAGTTCAGGTGGATGGGCGTTGGCGGCGGAGCCGGTCCCGACGACGTCGCTCGACCTCCGCAATACCGATACCGGGGACCCGATTGACCTCTCGACCTCGCAGGAGGAGGGGCGCAGCACACCCGCCGTCAAGAAGTTTCTGCAGACAGGCGTGGACCCCTATATCGAGGACAAGAGCTGCTTGCCGAAGGGCGAAACCCTGTACCTCGAAGCGTGCTCCGGCTGTCACGGTCAAATCGCCGAAGGCAAGATCGGCCCGGGGCTCAACGACGATTACTGGACCTACCCCAAGAATGTCACCGATCAGGGCCTGTTTGAGACGATTTTCGGTGGAGCCCGGTCGCAGATGGGGCCGCATAACGACCTGACACTGGACGAAATCCTGAAGACGATGGCCTGGGTACGCCATCTCTACAAGGACGACGTCAAGGATGCTGCCTGGCTCACCGCCGAGCAGAAGAAGGCCTTCCAGCCTTACAAGGTTGGCGAGACATTCCCAGAGAATGCGCCGGGGCTGTGCGCCGGCGAGAAAAAGAAATGAAGTAGCGCTTAGTCAACAAGAGGAGCCAAGCCTCGCCAGATCTTGGCCGATACTGCAAAAGGGAGGAAAGGAAGTGAAGACAACGGTAGCAATCGCGACCATTGCTGTCGCCGCCGCGGCCGGTTTCGGCAGCCCAGCGATGGCCTATGACGGGACCAAGTGCAAGGCGCCTGGCAATTGCTGGGAACCCAAGCCCGGTTTTCCTGAAAAGGTTGCCGGATCGAAGTATGATCCCAAGCACGATCCAGCGGAGCTCGCCAAGCAGGGCAACTCCGAACGCGAGATGGAGGCACGCAACGCGAAACGCGTCGCTTACTTCAGGAAGACAGGCAAGTTCATCTATGAGGTGGACAAGATCCCGGCGGATTGAGCGCTCCGAAATCGGCCGTGGGCCGGGGCCTCCTACTAGCTGGTGTGTCGTGGTTCGGTGGAAACACTGTTCTCTCGAACCGCGGCCCATCCGTCGAGATCGAGAACGATGAAAAAAGAAGATCGGTGTAAATGAACGATCCGGCGTCGGTCGCCTTGGCGTTGGAGGCCTTGCGCGGAGCCGCGCGGGAGCTGGAAGCCAAGGTCGGGCAGGTGGTCATCGGACAGCAGCGCGCTGTTCGGTTGATCACCATTTGCATATTCGCGCGGGGCCACGTGCTGCTAGCGGGTGACGTCGGCGTCGGCAAGACGACGCTTCTGCGCGCCGTCGGCAGGGCCATTGGCGGCGGATATGAGCGCGTCGAAGGGACCGTCGACATGATGCCGGCCGACCTGCTCTACCACACCTATATCGCGGATGACGGTCGTCCACGCATCGAGCCGTCGGCGATCCTCGAGAAGGCCGGTGACCTGTCGATCCTGTTCTTCAACGAGATCAACCGGGCGCGCCCCCAGGTTCATTCGCTGTTGCTGAGGCTGATGGCAGAGCGCTCGGTTGCCGCGTTCAAGCGCACCTATGATTTTCCGCATCTGCAGGTCTATGCCGATCGCAACCGGGTCGAGAAGGAGGAAACATTCGAGTTGCCGGCTGCCGCGCGTGACCGATTCTTCATGGAGATACCCGTCGAGGCCCCGGCCGATCCGGAAACCCGGCGTCGACTGATCTTCGATCCGCGCTATCGCGATGTCGATCTGCTGCTGCAGACGATCAACGAACCGGCCTTGGATCATCGCGTGCTGTCCGCGTCGGCGGGAATCATCCAGGAAAGCGTTCATGCGAGCGAGGCCGTGCAGAACTACGTGCTGCGGCTCTGGGATGCGATCGTCCACCCGGCCACAGCCGGCATCACGCTCGCTTCGATCGACATGATCCGATTGGTGCAGGGCGGCGGCAGTCCGCGCGGTCTCGCCTTCCTGGTCCGAGCCGCGCGCGTCCGCGCCTGGCTCGAGGGACGCGATATGCTGGTGCCGGAGGATGTCC
The DNA here is from genome assembly GCF_002831585.1 of Bradyrhizobium sp. SK17. Lineage (GTDB taxonomy): Bacteria > Pseudomonadota > Alphaproteobacteria > Rhizobiales > Xanthobacteraceae > Bradyrhizobium. The sequence goes on from NZ_CP025113.1 coordinate 3,495,346, forward strand.
GGGATGTGTTCGTCGAGACGGTCGCGCACCGTATTTTCCTCGATCCCGTTTATGAGCTGCGCCGCGAGCAGATTGTCGGTGATCTCTGCGCCGCCGTGCTGGCCAGCGTTGCTGCGCCATGACCGACGGACCCGACATCCACTATCGGCCGCGTGGTCGCATTTCCGGGCTGCGTGCCGGTGCGCATCCGAGCCGGCAGGTTGGATCGCTCGGCAATTTCCGTGACCAGATTCCTTTCATGGCTCATCCGGATGCTCGCCGCATCGATGTCCGGGCAACGATCCGCGACCCGTTCGAGAATACGATCGTGCGGCGATATCAGCAACGTGCGTCGATCGATCTTTATGCGATCGTCGATCTGACCGCCTCGCTCGGTTACCAGGGACATGCCCGCAAGATGGATCTCGTGACGACGCTGTGCGCGTCGCTCGCGCGCTCGGCGACGCAAAGCGGCGACCGGTTCGGGCTGATCGGTTGTGATGAGGGCGTGCGCTCGGAGTGCTTCATCCCAGCGAAGCGACGGCGTGGTGTTGCCGACGACGTCGCCGACCGGCTGGCCAGGGCGTCCTGCCGCGGCGCCAGTGCCGAGGGGCTGCGTCAGGCGGCCGACTATCTCGTCGGCGCGCGCAAGATGGTCTTTGTTATCTCCGATTTCCTGCTGCCGCTACCGTTCCTGCGTCAAATGTTCGAATCGATCGCGCAGCATGACGTCATCTCGGTTCTCGTCGGCGACTCCACTGAGGATATCGCGCTGCCGGATTGGGGACTGATGGAGTTCTCGGACCTGGAGACGGGGGCCCGGCGCATCGCCTTCATGCGCCCGAAGCTCAAACGCGAATGGATCGCGCGCGAACAGGCGCGGCACGCGGCGGTCGCGCGCCTCGCCGCCGAGTTCGGTCGCGCACCGGTGATGATCGCCGATCATCTCGATATCGACCGGTTTTCACGCAGCCTGATGGAGGCATGACGTGAACCGAAGCGTGTCGGCCTTTTTCACTGTGTGCTCGCTGACACTGGCCCTCTGCGTCGTGGTGAGTGTCGGTACGGTCCAGGCCGAACCAGCGCCCGGCGTGGTCAAGAATGTCACGATACGGACACCCCGCGATATCGGCTATTTTGCCGGCGATTTCGTCATCGTGGATGTTATTCTAACGCTCGCGCATGATGCTGAAATCGAGCCCGCGTCGCTGCCGCATCCCGGACCCGTCACCTATTGGCTCGATCTGCGAACGATCGATGTCGACGCGCGCAGTGAGGCCGACGTCCGGTTGGTCTCGCTGAAGATGGTCTATCAGAACTTCTACAACGCACTCGATGCGCGCCAGATGGAGATTCCGGCCTTCACCATCCGGATCCGGCTCGAGGGGGGCGCCGGCGCGATCACGGCGGATATTCCGGCCTGGACGATCGGCGTGTCGCCGTTGCGCGAGGTCGCGCCCGCACCCAAGGAAGATCCCAGGGATTACATGCGACCGGATCGCGCCGCGTTCTCCGTACAGGTCGAACGGCTCTGGCTGGAAACCGCGGTGGGGATAGCGGCTACGCTGCTCGCACTGATCTATCTCGCATTCGACCGCGCCTGGTGGCCATTTCACGCCCGTCCGGCGCGCGCTTTCGGCGGCGCTGTCTACCTGTTGCGCAAGCTGCGCCCGAAGCGTGACACCGATGAGGGCTATCTCGAGGCGCTGTTCATTCTGCATCGGGGCATCGATCAGACGGATCACCGCCGGGTCATGGCCGATGATGTGTCGGCATTTCTTCAACGCCATGCGATCTTTCGGCCGCTGGAGGATTGCCTCAAGGAGTTCTTCGCTGCGTCCCGGCAGGCCTTCTTTGCCAGCAACACGGCGCGATCGCGGCAAGAATTCCCGTTCGATGCCATTGAAGCGTTCGCCCGGAAGATGGCCGAAGCGGAGCGGGCGCGGCCATGAGCATCTGGATCGATCGCCCGTGGCTGCTGCCGCTCCTCGTCCTGGCGATCCTGCCGGCGGTCTTCTCCAGCCAGCGAACGTCGTATCTCGGCAGTTCGGCCGTCGTGCCGGCGGATTTCTTGTCCAGCCTCGTGCGGTTCGTGCTGCGTCTCGCAGGCGTGCTGGCGATTTCGCTGGTCGTCGTCGCCTTGTCGGGACCCTATCGGGAGGGGCAGACGGTCAGCCGCGTCGGGGAAGGGGCGCAGGTCGTCATCCTGCTCGATCGCAGCGGCAGCATGAACGACACCCTCGCCGGCACCACGCCGGCGGGCGGAGAAGAATCAAAGGCGGCTGCGACCAAGCGCCTGCTGCACGATTTTGTCGGCCGGCGGCCGCACGATCTGTTCGGGGTCGCCGCGTTCTCGACCGCGCCGATGCTGGTGCTGCCCTTGACCGACCATCACGACGCCGTACTCGCGGCGATCAATGCCAGCGATCGGCCGGGACTCGATTTCACCAACATGGCGCGTGGTCTCGGCATGGCGTTGTCGATGTTCGCGACCGATCGTGCCGATGAGCATCATGTGATCCTGCTGGTGTCCGACGGCGGCGCCGTGATCGAATCGCATGTCCAGGATCAGCTGCGCGCCGAGTTTCGCAAGTTCAAGACCGACCTCTATTTCCTCTTTCTGCGAACCGCCGGCAGCAAGGGAATGTTCGACAGACCGGGGCCGGACGACAACACGCCGCAAGCCATGCCGGAGCGTTATCTCAACCTGTATTTCCAAACCCTCGAGATTCCCTACAAGGCGTTCCAGGCGGAGAATCCGCAGCAAGTCGAGGCGGCGATCCATCAGATCGACGCGCTCGAGCGTTATCCGATCACCTATACCGAGCGTTTGCCGCGTCGTGACCTGACCGGCTGGGCCTACGCGCTCGCCTGTCTCTGCATTCTGATCCTTGTCGCAGCCAAGCTGTGCGAGGTGCGGCTTATCTCGCGCCGGTCTTCGGCGCCGTCTGTCCCTACAACGCTGGATGTTGCCGCATGAGGGCGCCGGCACGAGCGTGGCGACAATTGAGGCCGCGCCTGATCGTGATCCTCCCGGCCGCGCTCGGGTTGCTGACGCTTGGCCTAGTGGTTATCGATTTTCGTTCCTACGCAACGAACCGCGTAATCCGGGAGTTGAAGCAGAACCGCGACGTCGTGGTCTCGACGGGCGCAAGGCCGGAGGCGCTGCTGGCGCGGATCGAATTCCTGCTGTCGCATGACCGGATCGACGAGGTGCAGCCGTTGGCTGAAGCGTTGGACAAGACCGGATCGGAGCAGATCATGGCTGCCGCCCACTACAACTTTGCCAACGGGCGATTGCGGCAGGCCTTCGATCTACTCACGCAGGGCAAGATCGATGCTGCCGGTCCGCTGGTCGTGCTTGCCCGGCAGGAATATCGCCGCGCGCTGACGTCGGTGCCGGATGATTGGGACGCTAAATTCAACCTCGACGTCGCCTCGCGTCTGATCCGCGATTTTCCTTCCTTCGAGCGCACGGCTGGCGATACCGTGAAAACGGATCGCAAGAAGATTTGGGCCGACATTCCGGGTGTGCCGAAAGGACTGCCGTGATGTCGACGATCCCTGACGCTCTGCGGCGCGCCTGCCACGACAATATCGGCGATCCCCGGACTCTAGTGCTGATTGCGGCACTGGCCTTCGGGCTTGTTGCCGCGGTCCTGCCGCCGATTGCAACCACCCGAAGCGGGGTCGACATTCTCATCGTCGTCGATATCACGGGCAGCATGAACACGCGCGACTATCAGGTCGCGGGTCAGCCGGTCAGCCGGCTTGACGTTGCCAAGGCTGCGTTGAAGCAGATGATCGGCGACTTGCCGTGCCCGAGCCGCGTGGGCCTTGCGCTGTTCAGTGAGCGGATTCCCTTTCTGCTCTTCGAGCCGATCGATGTGTGCGAGGATTATGGCGCCGTCGGCGGCGCGATCGATGCGATCAATTGGCGCGAGGCGTGGGATGGTGACAGCCACATCGCCTCCGGACTGTTCCGCGCCATCGAGATGGCAAAGGGACTGAAAAGCGATCTCGTCTTCATCACCGATGGGCAGGAGGCTCCGCCACTGCCGCTCTCGGGAGGACCTGCTTTTGACGGTCAGGTTGGCGCGGTGAAGGGTGTCATTGTCGGCGCCGGCGGCTACGCGCTGTCGCCGATTCCCAAGTTCGACGATCGCGGCGATGAGATCGGGTTCTGGGGTGTAGATGACGTGCCACATGAAAACCGGTTCGGTCCGCCACCCGCCGATGCTGCGAGCCGACCGGGATACGAGCCGCGGAATGCGCCGTTCGGTGCGGTCGCGGCCAAGGGAACCGAGCATCTGTCGTCGGTTCGCGAACCTTATCTGAAATCACGGGCAGCCGAGATCGGGTTGGCTTACGCGCATATGGCTGATGCCGGCGGGCTCGCCGATGCCTTGCTACCGGTCGCGACCCGGCATTTCAGCAAAGGCTACGCCGATTGGCGATGGCTGCCCGGTGCTCTCGCGCTGGTCGCGCTGCTGATCCTTTACGGGGTTTTCCCCACGCTTGATCGTCAACTGCACTGGAAGAGGACATGATGCGTTCGCTGCTGATCACTCTTGGCTTCTTTGTTCTTACCACCTCGGCGCTGGCGCATGGTCCGACGCCGCAGAAGGTCGACGAGACCATCGACATCAACGCTCCCCCGTCGGCGGTTTGGGCGATCGCTGGAGACTATGCCGGCGTCTCGAAATGGAATTCCGAGCTGAAGACCAGCACCGGTACCAACAAGAAGCGGGTCATGACGTTCAAGAACGGCGAGATGCTCGAGGAAGAGGTCGATGAGTATGACCCGGCTCACATGACCTACACTTACCGGATGCTCAATCCGAACTTGAAGGCGTTGCCGGCGAGTTCCTATTCGGCCACGCTGGTCGTGACGCCCGGCAAGCAGGGCGGCAGCCAGGTCGAATGGTACGCCCACGTCTATCGCGGCGATACCGAGAATGAGCCGCCGGAAGAGTTGAACGACGCCGCCGCCAAGCAGGCGTTGGCGAGGCTGTTTCGCGCCGGGCTTGATGGCATCAAGGCGATGGCCGAAGGAGCGGGGCATTGAAGTCAGGCGTCCAACGCGATCGCTGTGAATGCCAGCGCCCGCCTGGTTAAGACGGCAACGATTTCCATCGTTGCCGTGAGGCGAGCTGGATGCGGAGGGTTCGATGACCATCGCGGGCTTTCGCCTGAACACCGTCATTTCGTTTGTCTTGCTACTGTTCATGGTCAGTCTTGGCGCCTGCAACGAAGAATCTGAGCCGCCGAAATGGAAGACTGTCGTGGTCAAGGAGCAGACCAAACTGCCGGAATGGCTGACCATCAAGGACAGGGTGGATCCTGCAGTTTGGCTCAGAAGTCGTGAAGTCGGTCATGAGGTCCTGCCGACCGATCCGGAGGTCGATCGGCTCCGCCGCGCGCTCGGCCAGGCTCGCACTCGCTTCGTCGAAGATGAGCGCATGATCGCCAACCGCACGGCGCAAACCAGCGACATGCTGGCTGAAGCACGTCAGCCCGAACGCGTCGTTGACACCATGACCGGCTTGATCGATGTCGCGGATACGACACCGAACAGGAAGCTGTATGGTGACATGTGCCAGCAATACCTGAACATGCGAAAGTCGGGCGCGGACCGGACTGAGGCGCTTCAACGGTTGACGGAGTCCTACAAAGATCAGGACGATCTCAGATGATCGAGCCGGAGAGGGGCGTGAAGCAGCCTTCTCGCGAGTGACTCGCAATCGTACGTCCGCGAGACCAGTCTTTGTAATGCTTCGCGCGGCATTCAAGCCATACATTGACTGAAGGGTCCAAGATCGTGCGGCGGCCTTTCGTTGTTCGTAGCAGCCAGGCATTTGCAACCGCTGCATCGGCGGCCGAGAGCATCACTCTTGTCGAGAAGAGCCTCAACGAAATCGCGAACGATCCGAGCATGCCTGAGATTGCGAACGGTGGGTGATGATTGACCGTGGGCAACCCCCAGGGAGGGTCAATATTGTCCGGCATTGCCAACGCACTCCTGAATGGGCGCGTCGGCAGTCTGGAGCTATGTCTTCCTTTGATAGGAAACACGGATAGGCGACCAATTCGCTGGCCATAGCGTCTAGCCGGCACGCTTGGCTTGTCCGACGCGCTCCCTTTTCATTCTGAATCGCCTTGTAACCTATTGATCCAACTGGAGACGCAAACCGCTCGAAATTCAGAATAGCCGCTGATTTTCTTCGAGATCCGAGCGGATTTTGATTCCGCCATTCGGAGGTTCGATCCCTCCCGCCCCAGCCAGCTGCAAGCCTATGATCTTGTTGGGATAATGACTTGACTTCGAGGCGGGATTCGAGGCCATTCACAAAGCGGATCTGCCCGGTCATTTGGACATGCCGTGCTGTTCCCGTGGCTATCGCCGCGAGGCGAGGGGCGATTCGATCACGGCGGTCGTCTCGACCGCCGACGAAACAGCATGATGAGCCAGACGCGCGCGCCATGGCACGCAGCAAAGGCACCTACGTAAGTTGTTGAAATCTCAGTAAATGCTGGGCCTCCATCACGAAGGGCGGCTAGTTTTCGGTCCTGGCCGTGGGCGGGTTTCCGGTCAGCGCACTTGCTGCACCGGCACTGATCGCCTTGAACGACGCGGTCGTGCTGAACGTGCCACGCCCAACGGCGTAGACCTCGCCCTTGTCGTCGCTGATCTCGACGTCGGCGACCGACAACGCCTTGCCGGCTCGCACCAGCCTTCCGGTGGCGATCAGATCGATCTTCGCCGGCGATTTCAGGAAGTCGACGCGGAAGTTCGCTGTCGGGGTCGGACGTCCGGTCTTCAGGCCGCAGGCGACCGCACCGGCGACATCGATCAGCGCAGCGATGACGCCACCATGGTAGACGCCGGCATCGGGGAAGATGCTGAGCGCCGGGCTATAGGGCAGACGCAGCACCACGAGTCCGGCGACATCGTCCGCCCGGTCGAGCTTCAGCCCGATGAACTGGTGAAAGGCGGCCGTTTCCACAATGCGGCGGAATGCATCGACATCGAGCATGATCAAGAGACCTTGTTGGCGGGAGTGACTTCGAAGGCAAACGCGAATGCGCCGAGTGCGTCCTCGATCGGTTGCACGTGCCGCGCAGCAGCGCGCACGTGAACGAGGAAGCCGTGGCGCGGATGAGGGAAGATGGCGACGGAGGCCATCTGGTCGGCGCCAGTGATGGCGTGGATGAGGCGTTCGACGACGCGTTGCGTGATATCCAATTTGAGCGGCTGCTTGTGCACCTTGCCGACGGCGGTGACCGGCAGTTGCGGAAGGATGATGATCTCCTTCGGGATCGCGGCGCGCTCCTGGATGCGCTGCGATGCGAAGGCGAGCAGTTCCGCTTCACCTGCGGCAGCACCCGGATGCAACTGGACATAGGCCACCGGAATTTCCCCGGCATAGGCGTCGGGCCTGCCAACCGCTGCCGCCACGGCGACGCTGTCGTGTGCCGCGAGCGCATTCTCGATCATGCCGGGATCGATGCCGTGCCCGCCGCGCTTGATCAATTCCTTCGCACGTCCGGTCACCCAGACGAAGCCGTCGCGATCGACACGGCCGAGGTCGCCGGTGTCGAGCCAGCCATCGGAAAAAAAGGGCTGCTCGCCTGCATGTCGGTTGAGATAGCCGGAGAACACCGTAGGGCCACGGATCGCCAGTACGCCGATGTCGTCGCCGGCATCGCCGATCGCACGGCCGTTCGCGTCGGTCCGCATGGCGCGGACTTCGCAATAGGGGAGCGCCAGCCCGACGGAGCCCCGTCGATTGACGCCGTAACAGGGGCCGCTGGTGACGGCGAGCGTCGCCTCCGTCAAGCCCCACGGTTCGACCACGGGAACGCCGAGGCCATCGTTCAGGCGTTCGCCGACCGCGCGCGGCAAGGCCGCCGCGCCGTTGATCAGCAGGCGGAGGTGGGGCAGGCCGGCGCGATCGGGCAGGTTGGCGGCAAGTTGCGCCATGACCGTCGGCGGGCCGACGACCACGCTGACGCCATGGTGGGCGATGGTCGCCGGGAGCGCCGCGACGACGCCTTCGCCGCGATAGCCGAGCGGCCCGAGGACTAGGATGCTGCTGCCGGCACTGAGGGGAAACAACGAGCAGGCGAACAGGCCGCCGACATGGAACATCGGCATCGCGCATAGCACGCGATCCCGCGCGGCGTAGCCGTAGCCGAAGCAGGATATCAGCGCCGCAGCCGCGAGATTGTGTGCGGTCAGCGGTACGAACTTCGGCAGGCCGGTCGTTCCGCCGGTGTGGAACAGCGCGACCTGGTCCTGCGGTGCCCGCGACCGCAGCGGCGGAGCATCGGCAGGTGCGACCGGCAGACGTGCCGTGTCGATCTCGATCAGCGCGATTGCCCGTTGCTCGCAATCCGCGCGCAATGTCGCCAGCATCTTCGCCAGTGCCGGTGGCGGGTCGGTCGGCACGAGCAGCACCCTGGCGCCGCTCTCTGCGATCAGCGTCACGACCTGCGCTGGCTCGAGGTAGAGGTTGATCGGCGCGAGCGTTGCCACGGCCAGGGCGGCGATCGCTGTGGCGACGGTCGCCGGACCATTCGGCAGCAGCGTCGCCACGACGTCGTCAGGGCCAACGCCGGCTTGCTTCAGCCGCACGGCGATGGCGCGTGCGCCGTCGCACAGCTGTCGCCGCGACGTGGTGGCAACCGCATCGCCGGCGCGCCCTGAGGGAATGTACTCAATGGCGTCCGCCTCGCCATCGCAATCGGCGTGCGATGTGATCATGGCGACGATGTCGCGGCCAGCGATCCGCTGCGCGAGCGGGACTGCGGCGAACGCCGCGACGTCGGCAGCCGTCGCGAAGCGGTGAGGGGGGCTGTTCATCCTGTCACCTTCTTCCGATCAGGGCTTCACGATGACCTTGCCGACAACGGCGCGCTCCTCGATGGCACGCACCGCGGCGATGCCGTCCGACAGCGCGCATACCCGATCGATCGGCGGATCGAGCAGTCCCCGCGCGACAAGGCCAAGGCATGCCTCCTGATCCGAGCGATCCCAGCCGGTCGAACCGATGATGCTCATTTCCGACATGAACAGGTAGGGGATATCGGTGACGGCGGCATAGCCACCGGTGCCCCCGCAGCACAACAACCGGCCGAAACGCCTGACGCAGCGCATCGATGGCGCCCAGGTGTCGCCCGCGGTGAAGTTCACGACGACATCGACGCCGCCGCCGCGCAGCAGGCTGCCGGTCGTTTCACGGACATATTTGTCGATCTTGACGGCACTGTAGTTGATGGTTTCGTCGGCGCCGAGGTCGCGCAGCCGTGCGCACTTGTCGTCGCTGCCCGCGGCGGCGATGACCTTGCAGCCGGCGAGCTTCGCCAACAGCACGCAAGCGGTTCCGACGCCGCCCGACGCGCCGAGCACGAGCACGGTTTCGCCGGCCTTGATCTGTCCGCGGGTGTGCAACATGCGGTGCGCGGTACCGTAGGCGCAAGGAAGTGCCGCAGCCTTTTCGTCGGGGACGTCGTCGGGGATGCGCATCAACTGGCTGGCGCGAACCGTGCAGTACTCGGCCATCGCGCCATTGCGCGTCTCGCCGAGCATCTCGAACTGGCCAGTGCTCCAGTCGACGTGATGCGACACCGGCAGCACACGCTCGCCGACCGTCCAGCCTTCGACGCCATCCCCGAGCTTGTCGATTACGCCGGCACAATCGCCGCCGGTAACTCCCGGCAGTTCGACCTTGATGCCGGGCATGCCGCGCCGGGAAAAGATGTCGAGGTAATTGAGACCGCAGGCGCGGACCCGCAGGCGGACCCAGCCGGGTGCAGGCTCGGGCCGCGGCAGGTCGCCATACTGCAAAACTGACAAGTCGCCGTGCGTTTCGAAAAAAACCGCCTTCATTTGCGCCTCAATCCGCTCAACAAATCCTCTTGCATATCCTGCATATGATTGCACAATATGCAATACAGGGAATGGCGGAGGGAAAGTCATGTGGAAGCGTGTCATGTTGACGCTGGCGATCGCCGGCGTCGTGACGTCGGGTGCGTCGGCGCAGAGCAGGCGGGTTGCGATCGCCGGATGGGGCCCGCATCCGACGCTCAACGAGACGATCGCCGGCTTCAAGAAGGGGCTTGCCGAAGGCGGTTTCGCCGAAGGCCGCGACGTGACGTTCGACGAGACCAACGTCAATTTCGACGCCGCTCTGATTCCGCAGATGTTGACCCGCCTTGCGGGTGCGCAGCCGGATCTGATGGTGACGGTGGCAACCCCGGTTTCGATCGCCGCGCGCAATCAGCTGCGGTCGCGCAGCTTTCCCATCGTGTTCATGCCGATCGCCGATCCCGTGCACGCCAAGCTCGTGCCGTCGTGGGACAAGGGCGATCGCTTGATGACGGGATCCTCCGTCGCGCTCGACTACGCAGCCGGTCTCACCTTCTTCAGGGGGCTGTTGCCGAACCTGAAGCGTCTCGGCGTGCTCTACGACACCGGTGACGACAGCTCGAAGGCGGCCGTCGACGGCATGGAGGCGGCCGCTTCCGGCAGCGGCGTCACGATCGTCAAGATCGGCGTCGATAACCCTAATGAATTGTCGCAGCGGGTGCAGTCGGCGGTCGGGCAGGTCGATGCGCTGTTCACCGTGGCATCGGGACGCATCCAGCAGGGAATGGCGGCGATCTCGGCGACCGCCGATCGTGCCAAGCTTCCGGTGATCACGTCCATCCCGGACGCGGTGCGGCAGAACTACGCGCTGGCGGCTTTCGCGGTGTCGTTCGCCCAATCGGGCGAGGCGGCCGGGCGGATCGCCGCGCGCATTCTCAAAGGTACGGATCCGGCGACCATCCCGCCGTATCGCGCGACCGCTGCCGAGCACGTGCCGATGATCAGCAGCCGCAAGCTCGCCGTCCTCGGGCTTCAGGTGCCGCCGGCGCTCAGCGCTTGCAACTGCCTCGTGGATTGAGATCGATGATCGTCGCTTCCGGGCTACGCAAGGTCTTCAATGCCGGGACGGCATCGGAGAAGATCGCGATCGCCGGCCTCGATCTCGAGGTCGCAGCGGCGGACGTCGTCGCCGTGATCGGCGGCAACGGCGCTGGCAAGAGCACGCTGCTCAATCTCCTGGGCGGCGCCTTGAGCGCAGATGCCGGTCGGATCATGATCGACGGATCCGATATGACGCGGATGTCCGAGCACGGCCGGTCCAGCGTCGTCGCACGCGTGTTCCAGGACCCGATGATCGGCACCGCGCCTTCGCTCACGGTCGGAGAGAACATGACGCTGGCCCTGATGCGCGCGAGCGGGCGCGGATTGCGCCGCGCGGTCACGCGCAGCCGTCTCGACGACTTCCGCGCTGCGCTCGCCGGACTTCGGCTCGGCCTCGAAAACCGCCTGGACGCTCAGGCCGGTAGTCTGTCCGGCGGCCAGCGCCAGGCGCTGGCATTGGCAATGGCGACATTGCGGCCACCGAAGCTGCTGCTGCTCGACGAACATACCGCTGCGCTCGATCCACGGACCTCGGAACTGGTGATGGAAGCGACCGCGGCGCTGGTGCGCCAGGGGCGCCTGACCACGCTGATGGTCACCCACAACATGCAGCATGCGCTGTCATATGCGTCGCGTATCGTGATGATGGATGCCGGGCATATCGTCGCCGATATCGGTGAGGAGAAGGCAGCCATGACGGTCGCCGATCTGGTCGCGCGCTTCCATCTCACCGACGATCGCATCGTCCTGGCGCGAGCAGGTGCACGATGATCGGCGTCTTTCTCAATCTCGTGCCGGTCACGCTGGTGCAGAGCCTGGTTTACAGTCTCGTCGCCATCGCCATCATGATTCCGTTCAGGACATTGTCATTGCCCGACCTGACCGTGGAGGGCAGCTTTCCCCTCGGCGGCTGCGTTGCCGCCGCGCTGATCACGGCGGGGTTCAATCCGTGGGCAGGTACGGTGTTTGCGGTGGCCGCGGGCGCTCTCGCCGGCGCGGCGACGGCGCTGATCCATCTGCGCCTGCGCATTCCATCGCTGCTTGCCGGAATCCTGGTGGCGACCATGATCTGGAGTGTCGATCTGCGGGCGATGGGCATGCCGAACCGCTCGGTGGCGCCGGAGCTGTCGGTCTACGACGCGATCACCCCCGACATCCTGCTCAGCAACTGGCTGCAAGTGGCGGTGTTCGCCGCCCTCGTCGGCTCGGTCGTGCTCGCCTTGATCGGCTTCTATCGTACGGAGATGGGGCTGTCGCTGCGCTGCGTCGGCGCCAATGCGCGGCTGTCGCCGGCGCTCGGCATTTCGCCGCGCACCTATGTCGTACTGGGCTTCAGCCTCGCCAACGGTCTCGCGGCGCTCGGCGGTGCGCTGGTGGTCCAGCAGCAGGGCTACGCCGACGTCACGATGGGCTTCGGCATCCTGGTGAACGCGCTTGCGGCGTTGATCATCGGCGAGGCGATCGTTGGCCAGGCGTCGATCGAGCGACAGATCATCGCGCCTGTCGTCGGCTCGATTGTCTACTACCAGCTCGTCTCGCTGGGGCTCGCGACCGGACTGCATCCGTCTGATCTCAAGTTCCTGACCGGGGCTTTCGTCCTGATCACGCTCGGACTGCCGCTGCTGACCGGGCGGACGAGGCCGGCGGTCGGGACATGAGCACGGCGCAGGCGACATGGGACGGACGGAGGCAGCGTCGCCGCCTTGGCCTGATCGGCGGCATGAGCTGGCGATCGACCGCGCTCTACCATGAGCGGCTCAACTGCGCCGCCGAGCGGATATTCGGCCCTCACGGCACGGTCGTTGGGCAGATCGAGAGCCTCGACTATGCGGAGCTGTTGTCGTTCGCTTCCCGCGGCGACATGGCCGCGATCGAGGCGCGTCTGGCCGATGCGGCGCGCCGGCTGCGTCACGCCGGCTGCGAGGTGATCGCGCTGACTGCGGTCACCGCTCATCACTGGCACGGCGCCGTTGCCGCCGCGGTCGACGTGCCCGTGCCGCATGTGCTGTCGGCGGTGGCGGAAACACTAGGGGCGAACGGGCTCGTCGATGTCGGCGTGCTCGGCACCGCCCTGACATGTGGTTCGCGAGCCGCCCGCGGCCGTCTCGACGACGGCCGACGGCTGTTGTTTCCGGACGAGGTCGCACAGGCGCGCATCGATGACCTGATCCAGCGGATCCTCACGGTCGATGGCGGCGATGCCGCGGGCCGCGACACGCTCGCCGACGTCAGCCTGACGCTGCAAGACCGCGGCGCTCGCGCCATCGTGCTGGCCTGCACGGAACTCCCCCTGCTGCTTCCTGTCGCGACGATCGAGCTGCCGGTCATCGACGCCGTCGCGCTGCATATCGACGACATTTTCGACCACATCTGCGAGTGAACCATGGCCAACCATCCCATCGCCGAAATCGACCACCTGCTGACTTACGTGCGCGACCTCGACGTCGCCGCGTCGCTGTTCCATCGCATGGGGTTCACGCTGTCGCCGATCAGCCGCATCGAGCCGATGGGCATCTCCAACCACCTCGTGCTGATGCAGCCGCAGACCGAAGGGTTTGCCAACTATATCGAACTGATGGCGTCGCACGATCGCAGCCGACTGCCACCTGCGATGGCGCGAACGCTGTCGGGTGAGCAGGGCGTCAAGTCGATGGTACTCGGCGCCCGCGATGCCGCCGCGGCCCAGCGCGTGATGGCTGCCGCCGGATTCGACGCGGGACAGCCGGTTCATGTCCGCCGCGAATGGGTGATCGCGCCCGGCGAGTCCGTATTTCCGGAGTTCGACGTGATCCTGCCCGTCGATGCGCCGCTCGCTTTCAATGCCTGCCGTTACTATGACGTCGGGTTGTATTTGCGTCAGGGCTGGCTGTCCCACGCCAACACCGCGCAGCATTTCGGAGGCGTGTTCGCAGTAGCGGCCGATCCGGCTCGCTGGCGCGACAGCTTCAGCGGCTTGTTTGCCAGCGGACAGCACCTGCGTCCAAGCCCGGGACAGGTCTGGCTCGACGTGCTGTCGCCCGGGGATGCCCAGGCGCGCTTCGGCACCGGCGGCGCGTTAATGGGCGCAGAGGCCCGCTATCTCGGTTATGAGATCGTGGTGGAATCGATCGCGGCCCTGCGAGCATGCCTCGAGCAGGGCAAGATTCGTCACCGCCTCGACGGCGACATCGTTTACATCGACCCGGAAATCGGCTTTGGAAACCTGATCGTTTTCCGACAGCGCGGGCGCTAGCATGGCAAGAAAGACGAAGCCGACGGGACGCGGGCGGGCAGCCGCGGCGCGGACCTCGGCCGCCGATCGGGTTCAAGGCATCCAGTCGGTCGAGATCGGGTTTGCGGTCCTGGACGTCCTTGCCGACAGTCCGGGGCCGTTGACGCTGGGCGAGGCGGCGCGCCGCGCCGGACTGTCGCTGAGCCAGACGCGCCGCTACCTCGTTAGTCTCGTGCGCTGTGGTCTTGCGACCCAGGACGATGCGACGGGGCTCTACGATCTCGGCTCGCGTTCCCTGAGGATAGGCCTCGCTGCACTTGCCCGCGTCGAGGCGATCGATCTCGCGACCACGGCGCTCAAGGAACTGGTGGCCAAGACGCTGGAAGGCGGCACCCTGACCGTCTGGGGCGATGGCGGACCGACGGTGGTGCGCTGGTTCAGGGGCGGCGGCATCGGTGTCACGTCGCTGGGTCTCGGCACGGTGTTTCCGCTGTTCGCATCCGCGACCGGGCATGTCTTCCTGACCTATCTGACCGAGGACAACACCCGCGCGCGGCTCGAGCGCGAACTCGGCGCCGGGTTTCTTGCCTCGCCGGAAGGACGGCGCTCGGTCGATGCGGTCAAGGCCAAGGTGCGCAAGTCCGGCTTCGGTTGGCTCAAGGGCCATTTCGTCGAGAATATCCGCGGTGCTGCGGCGCCTGTGTTCGATTCCCAGGGCGAACTCGTGGCTGTGCTTGCCATCGCCGGCCCCGACCGGCAGGCGACCGCTACCGACTCCGCCGTGCAGGCTTTGGTCGAAGCCGCGGCGCAGGTGTCGCGGCAATTGTGCTTCTCCGGTACACCTCGCGTGAGCCAGAAATGAGCGATGACCTCCATATCGAATCCCTGTTGTCGGGCGGAGCTGGTGCTGGTCTCGAGCGGGCGCTCCCCTCCGCCGTCGATCGTAACTGGGCGGCGCAGGCGCTTGCCCTGATCGAGACCGACCAGCGGCGGTCGGCGGACACCCATCTCCTGCATTTCGATGTCCCCGCCCTGAGCGGGCTGTCGATCTACCTGAAGGACGAATCGACCCATCCGACCGGCAGCCTCAAGCATCGCCTGGCCCGCTCGTTATTCCTGTATGGCATCTGCAACGGCCGCGTCCGCGGCGACACGCCGATCGTCGAGGCCTCGTCGGGCTCGACCGCGGTGTCCGAGGCCTACTTCGCGCGGCTGCTCGGCCTGCCGTTCTATGCCGTGATGCCGGCGAGTACCTCGCGCGAGAAGATCGAGGCGATCGAGCGGCAGGGCGGACACTGTCACCTGATGCAGCATCCCGCGCAGATCTATGCGGAGGCTGCTGCTCTCGCCGAGCGCCTGAAGGGCGTCTATCTCGACCAGTTCACTTTTGCCGAGCGTGCGACCGACTGGCGCGGCAACAACAATATCGCCGAGTCGATCTTTCAGCAGATGAGCGGCGAACCGCACGCGGTACCGGCCGTCATCGTGATGAGTGCCGGCACCGGCGGTACCACGGCGACCATCGGCCGTTATATCCGCTATCGGCGCTACAGCACGCGCCTGTGCGTCGTCGACGTCGAGAACTCGGTGTTCTTCGATGCGTACCGCCATGGCGATCGCGAGGTAACCGGCGAGCGACCGTCGCGTATCGAAGGCATCGGACGGCCGCGGGTCGAACCATCGTTCCTCAGCGAGGTGATCGATGAGATGATCCGCATTCCCGACGCGGCTTCACTGGCCGCGATGCGGGTGCTGTCACACCGGCTTGGTCGCAAGGTGGGCGGGTCGACCGGCACCAATTTCTTCGGCTTGTGCCTTGTTGCAGCGCGGATGCTGCGGGCGGGCGAAAGAGGATCACTGGTGACGTTGATTTGCGACGGGGGAGATCGGTACCTCCAGAGCTACTACAATGACGAGTGGATCGCGGCACAAGGTCTCGAACTTGCGCCCTACGAGCGGTGTATTGAAAGCTTTCTATCCGGAGACCCCTGCGACTAGCAGGGTAAGCTCGCGAGAGCGTCGACCTGGTCCCCGCCGATGTCTTCATCGCATCGACATCGGAAGCTACCTCGCTCTCCTAGAAGTTGAATGTCGTCGAGAGCATGTAAGCGCGCGGCGCGCCGATCGACAATCCGCCGACCGCGCCAGGGATGTTGGTAAGATAGTCGGCGCCGAACAAGTTGGTAACCCGCCCGCGCACGGTGATCGGTTTGGCGGACCACATGTTGGCGAACGTGTAGGATGCTCCGAGGTCGGCACGTATGTAGGCTGGCACGCGTTGCGTGTTCTGGGGATCGTAGTAGCTATCGCCGACAAAGACGGCGACCGGGGAAATGGTGAGGCCAGGCACGGCCGGGATATCGACGTCGACGCCAACCGACCCCTGATAGTCGGGAACGGCCGGCGCTTTCTTGCCGACGGTGGTGGGATCGAGGGTGGTTTCCAGCCGGCCGTCGATCAGGCTGACCCCCGCGAGCAGGCGGACACCCCGGGTCGGTTCGCCAAACACCGTGAACTCGACACCACGATTGCGCTGCAAACCAAGCGGTCCGTAAACATTGTTGACGGGATTGGTGAACACCGATGGAGAGGTAATGTCATAGGCCGCTAGCGTTGTGGCAAGCGTGCCCCACCAATTGACCTTGACGCCGACTTCCTTTTGTTGGGTTACGACCGGTGCAAAACCCTGGCCAGCATTCGCCGAGCCAAGCGGGGCAGGGACCACCTGGGTCAATGCCTCGATGTAGTTGGCGTACAGCGACACATTCTCGAATGGCTTCACGACCAGCCCGACTGCCGGTGACGTCTTTGAATTGTTCTCGGTGTCCGTCAATTTGCCGGTGTTCAGGCCATAATTGTCCTGCTGCATCCATTGGTGCCGCGCGCCGACCGTCAACGCTATGCGCTCATCGAGCACGGAAAGCGTATCGGCAACGCTGAGGCTGCTGTTGTCGACCTTCGTGAGCGGCAATGCGGGGCCGGCGCCGTCGACGGAGATCCCGGGATTCGGTGACGGGGACGGATTGTAGATGTTGGTCAACGCCATCCCGAACGTCAGCGCCGACTGCCGGTCGAAGCGAACGTCCTGCGCCGTGAAGACGACCTTGTGCCTGATTGGGCCGGTCTCGAACTCGCCCCGCACGCCGACTTCGGCCGATGTGGTGTTGATCTTGAAGGGGCCGCCAACTTCGAACTGGGACACCGTGCCGGCGTTGTCGATCACCGTGTTGGCGAGAGCCTGAAGGAACGTGGCGCTCTGTTTCTTCGCGCCGAAAGCGCCGAAGACCGTCACATTGTCGAGCACGTCGGCTTCGACTCTGGCAACGCCATAGTCGTAGTTCGCATTATAGAATTCATATGGCTGCGCCAGATTGTTGGTGTTCCTGACGCCGGTCGGAACGTTGACTCCAGGAAGCAATCCAAATGTCGTTCGCTGCCCGTTCTTCTGGTCGAGATCGTTGTGGAAGTAATCGAACGACGCTCGCACGCGCTCTCCACGGTAGTCGAGGCCGAGCGAAACTGCGCTTGCTTCTTCGTTGAGCCGGTCGACTGGGCCATTGCCGTTGCGGTAGAGCGCGTTGACGCGAACGCCCCATTCCTTGAACTCGCCGTATCGCCGTCCGACATCGAGCGCGACGCCGCCCATCCCGTTCGACCAGTATGTGCCGGTGATCTGCGCGATCGGATCGTCGGTCGCGTGCTTGGGCACCAGGTTGACGACGCCACCCAGCGAACCAAGCGGCGGCGCGCCATACAGAAGCTGGCTGGGGCCGCGCAGCACCTCGATCCGATCGAACAATTCGACCGGATAGGTGGTGCCCGGCGCGACACCGTAGAGCCCGTTCAGCGCAACGTCGTTGGCGTTGTAAGGAAACCCGCGAATCGAAAGGACATCATAATAGGAGCTGTTCGAACCGACCGTGACAGCAGGATCTCTTTCAAGAACGTCCGAAACGTTCTTTGCCTGAATGCTCTGGATCAAATCTTTCGTGTAGCCGGCGATACTGAACGGCGTATCGAAGATGCTCTTGTTGCCGAGAATACCGACTTGCGTTCCACTCGCGACCTGTCCGCCTGCAAACGGCGCGGGAAGGCCATTGACTTGGGAGGCGGCCGGTACGCGATAAGCGGTCGGTGTCGGCTCGCTGCGATTTCGGGCAGTCTGTCGGTCGCGCGTAGCCGCGCGAATGAGCCGCGTTGAACGTTGTGGCGCCGTGTTGCGTCTTACTGCGGGCTTGCTCGGTGCCTCGACCGTAACCGGTGGCAGGCTCGTTTGAGCAACGGTCGGTTCGCTGCAAATGACCGCGAGCACAAGATAACTGACTGCTCCCAAGTAAGGCGCTCTGGTCAAATCCGTCTTTGAGATCGTCATCTATTCAAGATCCAATTCATCAATCCATCAATCCGGCGTCGGCCGGAAACCGCTCAATGTCCTATCGAGCAGGCGTTGGTCGCGCACCTAGAATGTTTCCACGCCGACCGCGTGCATAAGTCTTTAGCCCGCACGCAAACGTCGCGGGTCTGGCACTGCAAGGCAGGCCTATCTATTGATCTGACCGAGCAAAAATGCTGCCGAGAAAATCAATCTAAGCGAGCATTTCCTCGCATCATAGCGATGCGAACTCAGCGAACCGCAGAGCGTGAGCCCTCCGCCAGGTCAACAGAGAGCAGTGGTAGCCGTTTGTCGATGATGCCGAGACCCGAATTCCGTATCGCTGTCGTCTTCGCGTTTGCTGCCCGGTCGATGGTTCACGTCGGAGTCCGATACCGAGGCCACACCGAGCCCCTACCGTCGATCGACGGAACGATGCCTCGGGGCCATTGCGGAACGGGCCCGTAGTTGCATGAGCAACGTCCACCTGAAAATCGTGCTCGAACGTTCGGCGACGACTTGGCGGGTCTGCATTCGCGCTTACTCGGCGGGATCGAAAGCACTGGAGACAATGTGATGCGTGGACATGCGGATATTCTGGTCAAGACACTGTCCGGATTGCTTGAGGTTCCCGCCGACCGGCTCGATGATGAGAGCGATCTGCTCTGTCTCGGGCTTGACTCGGTGCGTACCATGCGCGCCGCGAGCTTATTGCGGCGAGCCGGCATCGCTGTGAGATTCTCTGCACTGATAGGCAAGCGGACGCTGGCGGATTGGCGCCGTGAGTTGTCGGCTCTGTCCGCGCTTCCGACCCAGCCGCCGACGGGCGAGCCGGCCGAGCAGACCGGCAGCTTCGAGCTTGCCACCATGCAGCATGCTTTCTGGATCGGGCGCGGCGACGCTCAGCAATTCGGGGGCGTCACCGCGCATTTCTATGCTGAGCTGGACGGCGAGGGTCTGGATCCGGAACGAGTGGCCCGGGCGGTCGATGCCCTGGTCCAGCGCCATCCGATGCTGCGCATGCAGGTGGCGCCCGAAGGACGCCAGCGCGTGCTGGCGTCTCCGGGCCTTCCGGTGTTTCGCGTGCATGACCTGCGTGGGCTTGATGATTGCGAGTGCGCCCGGCAGCTCGAAGGCATGCGGCAGCGCTATTCACACCAGCGGCTTCGCGTCGAGCAGGGCGAGGTGATCATGATCGCGTTGTCGCGCCTGCCCGATGGTGGAGCGCGACTACATATCGATCTCGACATGATCGCGGGCGACGCCGTGAGCCTGCGCATCATCCTGCGGGAGCTCGCGTTCTTCTATCGACGGCCGGGCGATATTTTGCCGCAGCTGGACCTCAGCTATGAGCAGTACCTCCAGCAAGCCGCGGGCAGCGCGCCGTCGAGCGTGAGCAGGCCCGGGCCTGGTGGCGGGCGCAGCTGGACGATCTGGCGCCGCCGCCCACGTTGCCGCTGCGAAGCACGACCGATAGCGCGACCCCGCCGCGGGTCGTGCGCCATCATCATTGGCTCGACCCGCACGCCAGCAGTCTCCTGAACCAGCTGTGCCGGCAAAACGGGGTGACCGTCACCGCGGCAATGACGACGCTGTTTGCGCAGACCGTCGGTCTTTGGAGCGGGGGCGATCCGTTCCTGCTCAATCTGCCGGTGTTTTCCCGGCAGGGCGACCACCCGGACGTCGATAGCCTGGTGGGCGACTTCTCCAGTTCGGTGCTGATCAACGCTTGCCCGGATCGGCGTCCGTTCCTGGAACAGATCAGGGCGCAACAGCGGAGCCTGCATGAGGCCGTTGCACACGCGGAGTATGGTGGCGTTGAGGTGCTGCGCGACCTCGCCCGCCGCCAGCAAGGGCAGCAAGTGTTGGCGCCGGTGGTGTTCACCAGTGCGCTGGCGCTGGGAGATCTCTATGAACCCTCGGTGCGGGAGCAGTTCGGCGAACCGGTGTGGTCGATATCACAAGGACCGCAAGTCTGGCTCGACGCTCAGATTACGGAGTACAGCGGCGGGATCTTGCTGAACTGGGACGTCCGCGACGACGTTTTCATCGAAGGTGTCGTGGCCGCGATGTTCGCCTACTTCCGGGCGCAAATTGACCGGCTGCTTGAGGCCCCTGAAGCCTGGCATCTCCCGTTGCAGGAGCTTGCACCCGTTGCGCCGATCGAGCCGCAGCAGGTCCGTCGGCCGCCGGCGCCGGAGCCATTGTTCGCACGCTTCTTCGCGCAGGCCGCACACGCGCCCGACGCCGTCGCGCTGCTGTGGGGCGATGGCGATGCCATGAGCTACGGTGAACTCGCCGAACGGGCGCTGCGCGTCGCCGCATTCCTGCATGCGAACGATGTGCGGCCCGGCGATTCGGTCGCGATCACGATGCCGAAGGGATGGCAGCAGATTGCTGCGGCGCTCGGCGTGCTGGCGGCCGGCTGCACCTATGTGCCATGCGGGATCGACCTGCCACAGTTGCGACGCGATCAGATCTATCAGAGTGCGGACGTGCGGCTGGTGCTGGTCGCGACAAGTGGGCATGCGTCGGCGGTGCGGCCGGTCCACCAGTTTGCTGATGTTCTGCAATTCGCTCCCCTGGCGGGGCCGGTCGAAGTTCCGGTCGAGCAGGCGATGTACGTCATTTTCACGTCCGGCTCGACCGGCGTTCCCAAAGGCGTGGAGGTCTCACATCGCGCGGTGGCCAATACCATCGACGCCGTCAACCGCCGCTTCGGCGTCAACGCGAGCGATCGCACGCTGACGCTGTCCGAACTCGACTTCGATCTGTCGGCCTACGACATCTTTGCCTTCCTGGCCTATGGTGGCAGTGTCGTCGTGGTAGACGAGATGCAGCGGCGCGATGCCCGCGCCTGGCTGCAACTGATCCGGCAGCGCCATGTCAACGTGATCAGCTGCGTGCCGGCCCTGCTCGACATGCTGCTGATGGCCAACGGGGGTGAACCCTTGGCCGGCTTGCGTCTCGTGATGCTGGGTGGCGATCGGATCTTGCCCGACCTGGCACAACAATGGTGGCGGGTCACGAACGACGCTCCGTTCGTCGGGCTCGGAGGCATGACCGAGGCGGCGATCCATTCGACCTGTCATCAGCTCGATCCCGACGAGGTCGGCTGGAGTGTGGTGCCTTATGGGCATCCCCTCGACAACATGTCCTGCCGTGTCGTCGATCGTCACGGCCGCGATTGCCCGGTCGGGGTCGCAGGCGAGTTGTGGGTCAGCGGCCCCGGAGTTGCGATCGGATATCGCGGGGATCCCGAACGGACCGCTGACAAGTTCGTCACCTACGGGGGACGGCGCTGGTATCGCAGCGGCGATCATGTGCGCTACCGAAAGGACGCCATCATCGAGTTTCTCGGACGTGCGGACAATCAGGTCAAGATCCGCGGCCATCGGATCGAGCTCGGCGAGGTCGAGGCGGTGTTGTCGCTTCACCCGGCGGTCGAGCAAGTCCTCGTCGTTGTGGTCGCACCGGTGGCGCGCCAGCTCAGCGCGTTGGTGGTTCTACGAAGCGACATCGATATCGCTGAGCTACGCCAATGGGCTGCGGCCAGGCTGCCGAAATATGCCGTACCGGAACACTATCAGCAGGTGCCGCAGTTTCCGCTGACCGCCAACGGCAAAATCGACCGAAAGAACCTCATCCAGCAGGCCGAACGGAAGCTTCGATCCGAAGCGCATCCGCGACGGGCGCCGGTCGGCGAGATCGAGCGGCTGGTCAGCGGCGTCTGGCAATCGTTGTTGGCAACGCCTGATGTCGGTCGCGACGACAACTTCTTCGTTCTCGGCGGCGACAGCCTGATCGCAACGCGGCTGATGGCGGAACTGCGTCGGCGAGGGCTGGACGGGCAATTGGCGGATCTGTTCGCGAAGCCGGAACTCGCCGCGTTCTGCGCCACGTTGCAACGGCGAGCGGGTGCCAAGGAGACCGTCATTCATGCCGATCCGGCGCAACGCTTCCAGCCATTCGCGCTGACGGACATCCAGCGAGCGTTCTGGATCGGGCGTTCGCCGCAAATGCCGCTCGGTGGGGTCGGCTCGCATTTCTATATCGAGCTCGACGGAACGAATCTCGACATCAAGCGGCTGGAAAGCTGCTGGCGAACCTTGGTCGGCCGTCACGACATGCTGCGCGCCGTGGTGACGGAGCAGGGCCAGCAGCGCGTACTGGAAACCGTTCCTGCCTACAAGATTCGTCAGCATCAACTGTCCGCGGAAGCTGCGGAGACGCGACTCGAGGAGTTGCGGCATGCGCTATCGCATGCGTGTTACGACGTCACTCAATGGCCGTTGTTCGACGTCCAGGTTGCGGAATATCCGGTCGGCGAACAAATCCGTTCGCGGATTTTCGTCAGCCTCGACAGTCTGATGCTGGACGGACGCAGCATCATGGTCCTGTTCACCGAATGGGACCAGCTGTACAGCAACGGCAGAACCGTGGAGTTGGCCTCGAAGCTCCGCTTCCGTGACTACGTCGCTCAGCACCGACCGGATCCGCAGCGCGTCGATCGCGCACAGCGCTTCTGGCAGGCGCGGATCGCCGAGCTGCCGGAGGCGCCGGCGCTGCCGCTGCGGGCGGCGCCGGAAACGCTCCGACAGCCGCGATTTCGACGTCTCAGCGAGACGCTGGATGCATCCTGCTGGCAACGCTTCAGGCAGCGTGCCCGGCAGCATGGCGTCACGCCAAGCGTCGCGCTGGCGGCGGCCTATGGCGAGGTGCTCGGCTATTGGAGCAATCAACCGTCGGTGGCGATCAACCTGACACTGTTTGATCGTCCCCGCTGCCACGATGAAATCGACCGCGTCGTCGGTGATTTCGCGTCGATCCTGTTGCTCGGCTATGAGGCCAGCGGGGGCATGAATTTCGTCGACGCTGCGCTGCGGCTGCAGCGCCAGGAAGGCGAGGGGCTCTCGCACCGGGATGTGTCGGGCGTGTGGGTGCTGCGCGAACTGGCGCGATGCAAGGGCGAGCCGATGGCCACGATGCCCGTGGTCTTCACCAGCGTGCTCGGCCTGCCAAACGATGCCTCGCTCGATCTGTCGCCGACCTTTCCGCGCCAGGTCTATGCCCTGACGCAGACGCCGCAGGTCTGGCTCGATGCCAAGGTTTCGGAATCTCGCGACTGTCTCGTGCTTGATTGGGACGGCGTCGACGAACTCTTCGCGCCTGGTGTTCTTGATGACATGTTTGCCGCCTATGTCGGGCTGGTCCGGCGGCTGGCGGACGAACATTGGGCTCATCCGGTGCTGCTTGCGCCGCCGGCTGCGCACCAGGAAATCCGACATGACGTCAACAGCACGGTCCATGTCTGGCCCGATACCCGGCCGTTGTATTTGAGGTTCTTTGCCCAGGCGGAGCAGACGCCCGCGGCGCCTGCGCTGATCTGCGCCGATCGGATGATCGACTATCAAACCTTGGCCGACCAGGCGCTGCGGGTCGCGGGCTATCTCGCTGCGTACGGCATCAAGCCGGGAGACCGCGTGGCGATCACTCATGCCAAGGGCGCCGACCAAGTGGTCGCAGTGCTCGGCGTCTTGGCGGCGGGCGGGTGCTATGTGCCATCCGGCATTGATCTGCCGATGGCGCGCCGGGAGATCGTGTACGGCTCAGCCGGCGTCCGCCTGGTGCTGACGGATGACGTTAGTCGCGAGCGGCTGGACTGGCCGGTCGCAACGCCTGTGGTGCCGCTTTCCGTGGCGTTGGGCGGACCGGCTTTACCGGCGGCGGTCGTGCAGCCGCCCGAAGCGATCAAATATATCATCTTCACCTCGGGCTCGACCGGTGTGCCGAAAGGCGTCGAGGTCAGCCACGCCGCCGTGGCCAACACGATCGATGCCGTCGACCGGTTGTTCGCCATCCGCCCTGAAGACCGGACCATCGCGCTCTCGGCACTCGATTTCGATCTATCGGCCTATGACTTGTTTGCGTTTCTCAGCCTCGGTGCTTCCGTTGTGATGATCTCGGAGGCGGAGCGCCGCGACGCCGCAGCCTGGGTCACGCTCATCAACCGGTGGGAAGTCACGGTGATCAGCGCGGTGCCGGCGCTGGTCGAGATGATCACGATAGCCGCCGACCGGGTCGGCCTTCCGGCGGGACTTCGTCTCGTGATGGTCGGCGGTGATCGCGTGGTACGGTCGCTGCCGGACGGACTATGGCGCCGTGCGCCGCAAGCGCGTTTCGCGGCGCTGGGCGGCATGACGGAAGCCGCCATCCATTCGACATGTCACGAGGTGACGCGGCAGGATCCGCAATGGGCCTGTGCGCCCTACGGCCGCCCGCTGGCGAATATGCGTTGCCGGGTGGTGGACGGCTTCGGGCGCGATTGCCCGAACTGGGTCAAGGGCGAACTATGGGTCGCAGGCGCCGGTGTGGCGCAAGGCTATCACGGCGATGCGGCCCGGACACAAGAGAAGTTCGTCGAACGGGATGGCGAGCGCTGGTACCGCACCGGTGACGTTGCGCGCTATCATCCGGCCGGCATTCTTGAATTCCTGGGCCGCGCCGACAATCAGGTAAAAATCCGTGGGCATCGTATCGAACTCGCTGAAGTGGAGGGCGCCCTGGTCGGCCATCCGCAGATCGATGCGGCTGCGGCGGTGTTGCTGAAAGGGGCCGCCGCCAAGCTCGGCGCTGCCGTCATCGCCACGGAGTCGCTCGATCTGGCGAAGGTCAGGACCGCATTGCAGGCGACTCTCCCGGACTATGAAGTGCCGGAGTATCTGCTCCAGCTCGAGCGCTTTCCGCTCACGGCCAATGGCAAGATCGATCGTGGGGCCATTGCCGCTCAGCTCGCCGTGGTCGCTGCGGGCGGCGGCGGAGCGCAACGGCGGCGCCCCACCGGAATCGTCGAGGGATTGGTCGCCGATCTCTGGTCCGAATTGCTGGGGCACGCCGAAGTCGGAGCGGACGACAACTTTTTCGCGCTCGGTGGCGACAGCCTGATCGCGACCCGCCTGATGACGCGCTTGCAGGGACGGGGCTATCGCGGTGCGCTGGCAGCACTGTTCACGCAACCGCAGCTCGGCGATTTCGCGGCGACCCTGGTGGCCGATCAGCGGCCGGCGGCATCCGCGATTGTCGCCGACCCCGCATCGCGCCATCTGCCGTTTCCGTTGACCGATGTGCAGCAGGCCTACTGGCTGGGGCGGCGCGAAGACTTCGAACTGGGCGGCATCGCTGCCCAATGCTACGTCGAGTATGACCTGGAGAACCTCGACGTCGCCCGGCTCGAGCAGGCGTGGTCGACGCTCGTCGAGCGGCACGACATGTTGCGTTGTGTCATCGACGACAGTGGCCGGCAGCGCGTGCTGCCGCCCAAACCCGGCAGCCACATTCATCTCCACGATCTGCATGCCGTGGCCGACCAGCCTGCCGAGCTTGCATCGCTGCGCGACCAACTGTCCCGCCAGACGAGGGACATTGCGACCGGCGGCCTGGTCGACATTCATGTGATCCGTCATGGCGAAGGGCGGAGCCGACTTGCCGTGCTGTTCGACAATCTCGTGGTGGACGGCTTGAGCATGCTGACGCTACTCACGGAATTGTTCCAGCTTTATGATCGGCCGGATCAGGTGTTGCCGACGATCGGCATTGGTTTCCGCGACTACGTCTGCGCGCGCGCGCGGACCGGGGTGTCCGAGCGGGCCCTCGGGTACTGGCGCGAGCGTCTCGCGGCCCTGCCGCCGGCGCCGGCGTTGCCGACCCGGGCGGACCCGTCGACGCTGTCGCGGCCACGCTTCGCTCGCGCGGAGGCGCGGCTTGCGCCCGAGCTGTGGTCGCGGCTGACCGGAAAAGCGCGAGACGCCGGTATCACGCCGTCGGTGATGCTGCTGACCTGCTTCAGCGAAATCCTGAGCCGCTGGAGCGGACAGTCCGAACTGGTGGTCAATTTGACGCTGTTCGATCGTCCTGAACTCCACCCGGACATCAATCGTGTGGTCGGCGACTTCACGTCCCTGATCCTGGCGGCCTATCGGGCCGAAACCGGAGAAAGTTGGCTGGCGCGCGCGGAACGCCTGCAAGCGCAGATCTGGCGGGATCTCGATCACCAGGAAGTCTCTGCCGTACGCGTGCTTCGCGAACTCGCGGGTCGCAACGGCGCCGAGGTCCGGCCGGTGCCAGTGGTGTTCACCAGCATGCTGGGTGTCTCCGATACGCTTGCCAAGGCGACCCGCTGGCCCGACTTCACCAGTTCGCAGACCCCGCAAGTGTGGCTCGATCATCAGGCGATCGATCTCGCCGACGGGCTGCTGTTGAGCTGGGACTACGTCGAAGAGCTGTTCCCTGAGGGCATGGTCGCGGACATGTTCGACAGCTATCTCGCACTGCTGCATCAACTGATCGACGCCGACTGGCGGCAACCGTTCCAGCGCGCGTTGCCCGCGCGGCAGCGCGCGGAGCGTGATCGCGTCAACGCCACCGCAGCTCGGTCGCCGGCCGAAGCGTTGCACGCGGCGTTCTTCCGGCAGGCCGAGGTGATGCCGGAACGTCGGGCGTTATGGACGCAGCAGAGCGGCGAGATCAGCTATGGCGCGCTGGCGCGCCAGACCTTGAGTATTGCGGCCTATCTGCAACGCCAGGGCGTCCGGCCGGGCGACAACGTTGGAATCAGCTGCCGGCGCGGCGCCGGCCAGGTTGCTGCGGTGCTGGGTGTGCTGGCGGCGGGCGCTGCGTATGTTCCGATCAATCCCGCGCATCCGCTTCGGCGGCAGGCGTTGATGTGTACAAAGGCCGGCATCCCGTTCGTGCTCGCCGATCACGCGCCGGCGCTTCCGCCGTCGATAAGGCTCGGCGTGCTGTCGGAGGCGCTCGATACCGCGCCGCTGGCACAGCCCTGCGGACCGGCGGGCGCCGATGCGTTGGCCTACATCATCTTCACCTCGGGTTCGACCGGAGAGCCGAAGGGCGTCGAGATCGAGCATCGCAGCGCCGTCAACACGGTTGACGACATCTGTCAACGATTCGCAGTCGACACGCAGGATGTTGTTCTCGGCGTATCGGCGCTCGACTTCGATCTTTCGGTTTTCGATCTGTTCGGCACGCTCGGACGCGGCGCGACGCTGGTGCTGACCGCGGATGACGAGCGGCGTGATGCCGATCGCTGGCTGGAGCTGATGGCCGAGCACGGCATCACGCTGTGGAACAGCGTGCCGGCGTTGTTGGAGATGACGCTGACGATGGCTGCGGCGCGCAAGATCGCGCTCCCGGCATTGCGTCTGGCGCTATTGTCGGGAGACTGGGTTGCGCCCGATATTGCTGCCCGGCTTGCCGCCACAGCGCCGCAAGCGCAGGTCATCGCCATGGGTGGCGCAACCGAGGCGTCGATCTGGTCGAATGCGTGGCCGGTTGGTACGCCGCCGCTCGATGGTTGGGGGTCGGTGCCGTACGGTCTGCCGTTGCGCAACCAGGCCTTCCGTGTGGTCGACGCGCTGGGCGACGATGCGCCCGATTGGGTGCCTGGCGAGTTGTGGATCGGCGGCGCGGGGGTCGCGCGCGGTTACTGCGGCGCGCCGGATCTCACCGCGGCGCAATTCAGCGGCAGCCATCCGCAGCGCTGGTATCGCACCGGCGATCTCGGGCGCTACCGCCCCGATGGCGTGCTGGAGTTTCTCGGCCGTCGCGACGGCCAGATCAAGCTGCACGGGCATCGCATCGAGCTTGGCGAGATCGAGCAGGTCCTGCAACAGCACGACAGGGTCCGCCGCGCGGTTGCCGTCGTCGACGGCAAGGGCGAGGCTGCGCGCCTGCTGGCGTTCGTCGAGTTGCACGTGGCATCCGATTGCGCCGGCCTGCGGGACTTTCTGCGCGAGCGCCTTCCTGCCTATGCCGTTCCGGCGGAGATCGTGCCGCTGACGGCCTGGCCGCTGAATGCCAACGGCAAGATCGATCGCCGCCGCCTCGCCGAGCTTCGCCCGCAACGACCCGAACAAGCGCTGCCGGTTGACGACGCCCGTGAGCAGGAGATCGCGCGGCTCTGGCACGAACTGCTGGAAGTCAGACCGCGTGCACGCACCGACAGTTTCTTCGCGCTGGGCGGCAACTCGCTGCTCGGTACGCGTCTGGTCGCGCGGCTCTCCGAATCCTACGGCATCAAACTGACGCTGCGCGAGTTCTTTGCCGACGCCACGCTCGCTGGTCTGTCGACATCGATCGCCGGCCACCTGGCCGCGGCGGCGCGCATGGAGGAAGGATCACTATGAACATCATCAATCTGGTCGAAGAGGTCGAGGCGCTCGGCGTCGAACTCTCCTACGAGGGCGATCAGCTGCGCTTCCGCGCTCCGCAGGGCGTCATGACGTCCGAGCTGAAGCAGCGGTTGAGCACCAACAAGTCGGCTATCCTGCAACATCTTTCCGAAGACGACGCTACGAGCGAACTCGTCGTGGATGAAGCCGGACGCCATCAGCCGTTTCCGCTGACCGAAGCGCAGAGTGCCTACCTTCTCGGCCGACATCGGGCATTTGAGTATGGCGGCGTGTCGTGCCGCGGCTATCTGGAGATCGCCTATCCCGCGCCGACGTCTCCGCAAGCGTTGGACCAGGCCTGGCAGCAACTGGTCCGCCGTCATGACGTACTGCGTGTCACGATTGAGGATGAGGGCTATCAGCAGGTCCTGAAGGACGTCGAGCCCCGCCCGATACCGGTCGACGATCTCACCGGCCAGAGCGATACGCAGATCGAGCGGCACATCGAGCACCTGCGCGAGCGGATGCTGTCGGAGCCGGTCAATTATGCCCGCTGGCCGCTGTTCGACGTCCATCTCTGCCGTTGCCCGGGCCAGACCGTGTTGCTGCTGGCGATCGAATTGATCCTGGTCGATGCCGCAAGCCTCTATCTGCTGATCGATGACCTCAACCGGCTGGTGTCCGGCGCCGAGCTGCCGCCGGTGCCTGCCGTGAGCTTCCGCGACTATGTCATCGCGCGTCGCGCGCAGCGTCAGGGCCGGCGCTATCGGCGCGACCGCAACTACTGGCTTACGCGCCTGGACGCGTTGCCGCCCGCACCGGAATTGCCGATGGCCGCCGCCTTGCCGCTCGCGGCTGCCACCGACAGCGGCCGTTTCAGCCGTCGCGCGTTTCGATTGTCGATGGCGCAAAGCGAACACCTGAATGCATCGGCTGCGGCGCGTGGCACCACGCTCAATGCGCTGATGCTGGGTGCGTTCGCCGAGGTGCTCGGGGCATGGAGCCGGACCCGCCGCTTCACGCTCAATCTGCCGATTTTCCGCCGCGAGCCGCTGCATCCCGAGATCGACGCCGTGATCGGGGATTTTACGTCGGTGACGCTGCTCGAGATCGATCTCGATGCCGCAAAGAGCTTTGGCGACCGCGTGCAGGCGATCGGCCGTCAGCTATTCGACGATCTCGACCATGCCGGATTCTCCGGGCTCGAGGTGCTCGGCGAGCTGAGCCGTCGGCGCGGCACGGCGGTACTGATGCCGGTCGTATTCACCAGCACGGCGGGTGGAGCCCCAGCGCGGCGCGGGCAGCCGGACGGCTACCGCATCCTTCGCGGCTTGACGCAGACGCCGCAGGTCAGCCTCGATTGCCAGATCACCGAGCAGCCCGATGGCTTGCTGGTCGCATGGGACGTGCGGGACGGCCTGTTTCCGCCTGATATCATTGACCAGATGTTCGCGGCGTTCCGCGGCCTGGTCGAGCGGCTTGCGGACAATGCTGCCGCTGTCCTCGAGCAGGCGCAGCTGGTCGCGCTGCCCGAAGCGCAGGCGGCGGTGCGGCGAGTGGTCAATGCGACGGCGTGGCAGCACACCGATGCGTTGTTGCATCGGGCGCTGGTGATGCAGGCGGAGCAGCATCCTGAACGGCCTGCGCTCTATGACAATTGTGGTTGCGTCACCTATAACGAGTGGTTGGCTGCGGCTCAGGCGCTGGCCGCGGGGCTTGCCGCTGAGGGCTGCCGTCCCGGCGAGCGGATCGCCATCTTGTGCGCGAAGGGACGAATGCAGGCCATCGCGCCGCTGGCGGTGTTGCTGTGCGGTGGCTGCTATGTTCCGATTGACGTCGATCAACCGATCGCGCGACGCAACGCCATTCTGGGCGATGCCGGCATTCGCCTCGCGATTGCCGATCCCGAATGCGAATTGCCTCCGGCTATCGTCGCGGTGCAGCGGGACCGTAATCGCACAGAACCGTTGATGTTGCCGGCCGTGTCGCCGGAAGCGCCCGCCTATGTCATCTACACCTCCGGCTCCACGGGGACGCCGAAAGGCGTGGTGGTTTCCCACGCGGCCGCCTGGAACACGGTCGCGGACATCAACCAACGCTTTGGTGTCACCGCAGACGACCGCGTGCTGGCGCTTGCCAGTCTCGGTTTCGATCTATCGGTTTATGATCTGTTTGGGATTCCCGCTGGCGGCGGGGCGCTGGTCTATCCCGATGAGGCGCGCAAGACCGATCCATCGCACTGGGCGCAACTCGTCGCGCAGCACCGCGTGACGCTATGGAACACGGTGCCGGCGCAGCTACAGATGCTGTGCGATGCGGCGGACGGCGGCGCCCCGGCGCCGTCGCATTTGCGGTTGGCGCTGGTGTCCGGCGATTGGGTTCCGCTCGATCTCAAGCAGCGGCTGGAACGGCATAGCCCTGCGGCGCGGCTCATCAGCCTGGGCGGCGCAACCGAGGCCGCGATCTGGTCGATCTATCATCCGGTCACGGTGATCGACGCACACTGGTCCAGCATCCCTTACGGCCGCCCGCTGGCCAACCAGCGCATGCATGTCGTTGACAGCCATTTGCGCGAACGGCCGGACTGGGTAGTGGGACAGATTGCGATCGGCGGCCGCGGCCTTGCGCTGGGCTATCTCAACGATCCCGACAAGACCGCGCGGCAGTTCGTCACCCGTGACGACGGCGAGCGGTTGTATCTGACCGGCGACCTCGGCCGCTATTGGCCCGATGGCACGATCGAGTTCCTCGGCCGGCAGGACGCGCAGGTCAAAATTCGCGGCCACCGGGTCGAGCTCGGTGAGATCGCCGGCGTGTTGCGGACGCATCCCGCGGTCGGCGACGCCCAGGTGTTGCTGAGTGCGGAGGGCAGCGGGAAGCTGCTCTGTGCGTTTGTCGAGGCGCGACAGGACGATCAGCCGCTGGCCGATGTCGTGGTTGAAAGGCTGCATCAATGCGCGGTTGCGATCGAGCATGAGATCGATGGCGATGCCTTTGCGGCGCTGATGCACGGGGCCGACCGCGTGGCGATCCTGGCCATGGCCGCGCGTTTGCGGGGCGACGGCCTGTTCGCGACACCGCAGGCGCGGCATGACCTCGCGCAGATCTACCAGGCGACCGGCGTGGCGGCGGTGCATCAGCGGCTGCTGCGCCGTTGGCTCGACGGTCTGCTCGATGCGGGCGCGCTGTCGTGCGATGACGGGCAGTACCATGGCTTGATCGCCGCCGATGACGCCACGGTTCGCAATCTCTGGGCCGAAGTCGATGACCTCGAGCGCAAGGCCGGATATGGCAGCCAGACCCTGCACTACATCCGAGTGTGCAGCGATCAATTGTCCGGTCTGTTGCGCGGCGAAGTCGATGTGCGCGCCATCTTGTTTCCTCAGGGCGAACTGGGGACCGCGCACGCGGCCTACCGCGACAACCTCGTCAGCCGGAGCATGAACGGCATGGTGGTCGCCACCGTGCGGGCTCTGGCCGAATCTCGGAAGACGCGCAATGGGGCGCCGCTGCGGGTGCTTGAGGTAGGCGCCGGGGTTGCCGGCACCGCCAGTGATCTGGTCCCGGCGCTCGCGGAGTTTACCCCGGAGTACTGGTTCACCGACCTGTCGGAGTTCTTCCTCACCGAAGCGCGCCGGCTGTTCGCGGGCTATCCCTGGATGCACTACGGCATCTTCGACATGAACGAAGATGCACGCCCGCAGGGCATCGCGCCCAACAGCTTCGACGTCATTCTCTGCGCCAACGTGCTGCACAATGCCCGGCATGCCGGTGAGGTGCTGCGCCAGTTCGCGACGCTGCTGGCGCCAGGCGGCTGCGTGGTGTTCATCGAACCGTTCCGGCGACACAATTACCCGCTGCTGGTGTCGATGGAGTTCTTTCCGGAGCTGACCGGATTCCGCGACTTGCGGGCCGATACCGACCAGACCTTCTTCACGCGCGAGCAGTGGCTGACCTGGTTGCGGGAGACGGGCGCGGTGATCGCCGATTGCGCGCCGGCAGCCGATAGCAACCTCGCTACCGCCGGGCAGGGCGTTTTCGTCGCCCAGTTCAAGACCGACCGGTCGCTGCTGCGCGCCGACGAGCTGCGTGATTTTCTCCGCGAGCGGCTGCCCGGTTACATGGTCCCCGCCCAAGTGCAGGTGCTCGACGCATTGCCGCGGCTGCGCAGCGGCAAGAGCGACCGCGCGGCGTTGCTTGGCCTGGTCCAGCCGGAGCGGAAGCGGACCGGCTCCGCCGGGGTGTCCGGCGCGGCACCGCGCGACGCGCTGGAGCAGCAGATCGCGAATGTCTGGGGAGATGTGCTGGGCGTGACGCAGCCCGCCTGCGATGTCGATTTCTATGCGCTGGGCGGCGATTCATTGCTGCTGTCGCGCATGATCGCGCGGCTGCGCCAGCAACTGCCGGCGGCAGCCGAGTTGGAGTGGGAGGTGTTGCTGAGGCACCTGCTGCGCGAACCGACGATCCGCGCGCTGGCGGAGCGGTTGCGCCATACGCCGCGCGAACAGCAGGCCGTTGCGGAAGTGCGTTCGGCTCTGGTCCCGCTGTGGGGAGATCAGGCGCCGGGAGGCCGCTGCTGCGTGTTCGTGCATGCCGGCACCGGCAATCTGTTGCCCTACCAGCATCTGCTGCAAGCGCTCGACAGGACGGCATGGCCGCGCGGGATCGGTGTGGAATTGCCGCAGCAGGAGGCATTCACGGACCTGCCGCCGGACCGCGCATTGACCAGACTGGCCGCGCGCTACGCCGTCGAACTGGCGGGGCAGGGCGATGAGTTCACGCTGATTGGCTACTGCCTCGGTGGCTTGCTGGCGGCCGAGATCGCCCGAATGCTGACGGAGCAGGGCAAGACGGTAACCGAACTGGTCGCGATCAGTGCCTACCAGCCGCCGCATGTGGAGGCGGATGCATTGGTCGACTACATCTTCGCCCGCGCGCTCGGCGCATCGCCACAACGCTTGGCGATGCCGGAGGAGCCGTCACTTGCGGCGGCGGTGCGTGAGATCCTGCAAGCCCAGCCCGGCCGGATCGCCCGGCATGCATTCGACCAGCTCGATGACAGGCATTGCGGGGTCAGGGACAGTTTCGCGGCGTGGTCATCGCGGCCGTTGGACCAACGTCTGGCGCAGCTCAGCGCGGGCGGACAGGCCGACGGCATCTATCATCAGCCTGATGGCGCCGATCTCTCGTTTGCGCGGCAGCACGCATTGTTCGGCCACAGCATGGCCTCGGTCGGTCTGCATCGCCCCGACGCCTGGCTTGGCCGCACGGTTCTGTTGCGCAACAGCGCCAGCGATCCACTGTTGCCCGGCACGCCACAGGACGTCGCGGGCTATTGGCGGGATATCTGTCTGGGCGATCTCGTCATCGACGACATTGCCGGCGATCACTTCAGTTGTCTGTCGCGGGCCCATGCATCGAAGTTGGCGGCGCTGATCGCGCAGCATACCCAGCGTGCGGGCGCATGATGCGCAGCGCACCGATCGGGATCCTGGGGGCGAGCGGCCAGGTCGGCCATCATGTGGTCGGCTGGCTGCGGCGCGAGACTGTCGGACCGTTGCGTCTCGGCGGGCGCCGGCGGACCGCCCTCGAGGCGCTACGGCAGTATGCGAACGACGACATCCGTTCGTTGGACTTGAACGACGATCGCGCACTGGCGGAATTTTGCCGCGGCTGCCGGGTGGTGGTGAACTGCGCCGGGCCCTCATATCAGGTGCTCGACCGGGTGGCGCGTGCCGCGGCCGCCGAGGGCGCGCATTACGTTGATGTTTCCGGCGACGGACCGGCGC
The DNA here is from genome assembly GCF_002831585.1 of Bradyrhizobium sp. SK17. Lineage (GTDB taxonomy): Bacteria > Pseudomonadota > Alphaproteobacteria > Rhizobiales > Xanthobacteraceae > Bradyrhizobium. Next base: position 3,529,856 of record NZ_CP025113.1, read on the forward strand.
ATGCGTTGCTCCGCGATCACATGCCCGCCGATCCCGGTTGGATCGCAATATTGTCGGCCGGCATGCTGCCCGGACTGGCGAATCTGGTGCCGGCGTGGCTGAGCGATCAGACCGGAGGCGCATTGACGGTCTATGGCGGCGGTGTCGAAAGGATCGGCGGCGCGGCCGCCGCCGATCTGGTGCTGTCATTGCGACCGCAGGACGCCGTGGCGATCGACGGCTACTGGTACGGCGAAGCCGGGGCGAGTTGGGAACTCGGCCGACGTCAAAGCCGCAGCCTTGCGGCGCAGGAAGACGTGCGACTCGATTTCTTTCCGGGCAGGACTGCGATGCTGCCGTATCTCAGCGCCGATGCCGAGCGCCTGGCCATGCGACGCAAGTTCACCACACTGCGCTGGTTCAACGTGTTCAGCGGGCAGCGGCTGCGCGAAACCCTGATCGGTCTGCGCGGCACGAGCGGGGCGCTGAGCGCGGCGGTGCGCGATGTCGAGCGGGCCAGCGAACTCGATGTGCTCGGCATGCGGCCGTACTATGCGATGGTGTTCGTGATCGAACAATCGCAGCAGCCGACCCGGCGAGCCGCCATCGTCACCGACAGCAGCCTGGCGTTGACGGCGGCGACGGCGGTCGCAGCGCTGTGCGCGCTGCTTCGCGGCGAGATTCCGCCTGGCCTGCATTTTGCCGACGATGTGCTGTCGCCGGAGCGCACGCTGGACGACGTGCTGCGTCTGCATCCGGGGACGCGCATCAGTCGTCACACCCTGAGCCAAGCCGAGCTCGAGGAGGGAGCGCTGTGAGCCCCCGGCGACGTGCCATCGTATGCGGGACGAGCTTCGGCCGCTTCTATCTGCAAGCGCTCGCGCAGCATCCGCAGATCGAGCTCGCCGGCGTGCTGTCGACCGGCTCGCGGGCATCCGCCGAATGCGCGGAGCAGTACAAGATCGCGCACTACACCGTGTTGTCCGAATTGCCCTCGGATATCGATCTCGCCTGTGTCGTTGTGCGCGCCGGTGTGTCGGGAGGTCCAGGCGGCGACGTGAGCGAAGCGCTGCTCACCCGCGGCATCCACGTGCTACAGGAGCATCCGCTGCATCCGGCGGAGCTCGCGCGCTGTCTGCGCAGCGCGCACCGCCATGGCGTGCGCTATGGTGTCAATGCGTTCTACCCGACCGTGGCACCGATCGCCCGTTTTATTCAGGCCGCCGAGCTGTTGCGCCGCCACGGGGCGCCGCGGTTCATCGACGGCAGTTGCGGCGCCCAGGTGCTGTATCCGCTGCTCGACGTTGCGGCGCGGGCGGTCGGACGGCTTCGCCCATCGGCGTTGCTGCCGTTCGAGCCTCGCCGGTGTGGTCCCTATACCAGCCTCCACGGTGATATCGGCGGGGTGCCGTGTACGCTGCGCGTGCAAAATCAGATTCATCCGGCGGATGCCGACAATCACGCTCTGCTGTTGCATCGCCTGACGCTGGGATTCGACACAGGCATTCTCGCGCTCGCCGATACCCACGGTCCGGTGATCTGGAGTCCGCGTCTGCATACCCATCGCGATGACACCCACCGGCTGGTCTTGCGCGGGTCCGGAACCGAACGGCTCGCTGTGCCGTCGAGCGAACTGCTCGTGGGCACCGAGCCCGGCACGTTTCGCGATGTGTTCGATGTGCTGTGGCCGCAGGCCATCAATCGGGCGGTGAGCAAGTTCATCGCGTCCTGGGGTGATCCGTCCGCCGCGGCGCGGTCGGCGCAATGGGCGAGCGGACTGACCGCTTTTTGGCATGACGTGTCCACGGCGCTGGGCTCACCCGAATTGATCTACCCGGACGCGCCGCCGCCGCTCGACCTGGCTGCGCTTCTTCCAGGCATTGGAGAAAACCCGTGACGTGGACCGATGGATATCTGCGTTTCTACCAGCCGCGGCCGCAGGCCTCGCGGCTGCTGATCTGCTTCCCCCATGCCGGCGGTGGCGCCAGCGCGTTCCGCAGCTGGCCGTTCCTGCTGGACGACGACACCGACGTCGCCATCGCGCAATATCCGGGCCGCGAGGATCGCTTCGGCGAACCGCGCGTCGAGGATATGGACACCCTGCTCGACGAGCTTCTGAACGAAGCGCTGGCGCATGTCGAGCGCCGTCCGTTCTGTCTTCTTGGTCACAGCATGGGCGGTGCCGTCGCCCATGAACTGGCGATGCGTCTGACCTCGCGCGGAGCCCGCCCTCGTCGTCTGGTCGTGTCGGGCCGGCAGCCACCCAGTCATCATCCGCTGGACAGCACCATTCACCAGAGCACCGATTCGGAATTGCTGGCCGAGTTGTTGCGCCTCAGTCCGGACAATGAGGCGCTGGCGCAGGAGCCGGAGCTTGCGGCGTTGCTGCTTCCGGTCGTGCGCGGCGACTATCGCCTGATCGAACGCTATCGCCCCGGCACCTGTCCGCCACTCGATTGTCCGATCACCGTGCTTGCTGGTGAACAGGATCCGGAGCTGAGCCGCGAGGCGGCGCATGCCTGGTCGGCTTACACGCGCGGCAATTGCCGCGTGCATTTTTTCCCGGGTGACCATTTTTTTATCGCCAGCCAACGTGCGCAGGTCGTGGCGACGGTGCGCCGGGCAATGCTCGACGAGGAGTTGACATGAGCGACTACTATTCGCCGGTTGCGGAGTTCTACGATCTGGTCGCGCGCACGCATGGCGAGGGCGAACTGAAGCTCCGCGAGAGATTGCGGTTACTCGATCCGGCCGGTGGTCCGGTTCTCGATATCGGCGCCGGCACCGGGCGCACGACGCTGGCGGTCGCAGAAACCGTGCCGGATGTCGAGATCCTGGCGGTCGAGCCAGCGCCGGCGATGCGGGCGATGCTGATGAACATGGTCGTCCGCGATCCCGCACTCTCGCGCCGCGTCACGGTCATTGCAGAGCCGGTGGAAAATTTGACGCTCCCCGAGCGTCTCGGCGCCGTGATCGCCTATGGCGTTCTGGGCCACCTCGATTTCGAGGCTCGCCAGAGGCTGTGGCGAAGCTTGCTTCCGCGGCTTTCGAGCGGCGCGCCGATCTTCGTCGAGTTGCTGCCGATCGAGAAGCCGATGCAGTTGCCGACATTGCCGCTGGCGAGCGCGACGATCGGCCGCCGCAGCTACACTGCAACCCTCGACGGCGAGCCTGGCGAGGGCGACATCATGCGCTTGACATCAACCTGGGTGACCACCGGCGGACCCAGCCCTCCACAGACAATCCGCAACACCAGCATCTGGCACACATTCGGGCTGGACGATCTCGCCCGGGAGACCGGGCTCCGGGCCGAGCGGCTCAGCCAGCAGGCGGGAGTTCTCTATGTCTGACGCGACAAGCCCCTTGCGAACCGTGCTGCTGCCCGACATGCGCTATCCGGACGCCGTGCGCGCCCGCTATCGACAACGCGGATACTGGGACGAAGAGACTTTACCCGATATCGTTCGGGCTTGGGCAATCCGCCATGGCGGGCGAACGGCGCTCCTGACGGCGCGCGACGATTGGGATTTCACCACGTTGGTCGCGCGCGCCGACCGGTTCGGGCGCCATCTGGCGGGCCGCGGGGTCGTCGCGGGCGAAGCGGTCGTGTTGCAGCATCACAACGATACGGACTTCGTCGTCGCGCTGCTGGCGCTGCTTCTGCTCGGGGCCGTGCCTGTGTTGGCACTGCCGGCGCACCAGCAGCGCGAGGTGACGCATGTGGCTGAACTCGCAACGGCGGTCGGCTATCTTGGCACCGAGCAGGCGGGCATCGACACAGCGGTATTGCGGTCCGCGGTGTCGAGCCTTCGCTTCTCGCTGCTGGGATCGCCGAATCGGCGGTTTGCGGATTGGCCGGACGATGGGACGGGTCCATTGCCGCGGCCCGTTGTATCTCCGGAAGACGTGGCGCTGCTCCTGCTGTCCGGCGGCACGACCGGCATGCCGAAATTGATTGCTCGCACCCACGCCGATTACATCTACAATTTCCGCGCCAGTGCGGAGCTCTGTGCGGTCACCGCCGAGGACCGCTATCTGGCGGCGTTGCCGATGGCGCACAATTTCCCGCTGGGATGTCCCGGGATTCTCGGTACGCTGGATCGGGGCGGCGCTGTCATCGTACCGCCTAGTTCGGCGGCGGAGGAGGCGTTCGAGAGCATCGCGGGTCACCGTGCGACACTGACGGCGCTGGTGCCCTCGCTGGCCGCACTCTGGCTGGAGGCGTCCGAATGGGAACAGCCCGATCTGTCCTCTTTGCGCCTGTTGCAGGTCGGCGGCGCCAAGCTCGATGCCGTCGCCGCCGATCGGCTGGCGTCTGCATTTCCCTGCCGTCTCCAGCAGGTGTTCGGCATGGCCGAAGGTTTGCTGAATTTCACGCGGCTGGACGATGCGCCCGAGGTGATCGCCGCGACCCAGGGACGGCCGCTATGCGACGCTGACGAGGTGCGGATCGTTGATGAGCGCGGGCGGGATGTGCCGGCCGGCGAGATCGGCGAGCTCCTGGTCCGCGGCCCCTATACGATCCGCGGATACTATCGGGCGGCGGATTACAATCGCCATGCCTTCACGTCGGATGGATTCTATCGCAGCGGGGATCGCGTGCGGCGTTTGGCCAGCGGTCACCTGATCGTCGAAGGACGGATCAAGGATGTCATCAACCGGCACGGTGAATCGATCGCGGCGGATGAAATCGAGACCTGTTTGCGCGATCATCCCGCGGTTCGCGATGCCGCGGTGTTCGCCGACCCGCAGGCCGGGCATGACGAGGCCGTTCATGCCGTTGTCATCTGCGACGATAGGGATCTCACCCTGAACGATATCCGCGCATTCTTCACGCGCCAACGGGTCGCGGCCTACAAATGGCCCGACAAGCTGTCGCATGTCGAGCGGTTCCCGCTCACGCCAATCGGGAAAGTCGACAAGCGGCAGCTGGCGACAATCCTTCGGGAATCGGTGACGTGACATCGCCCGGATGTGTGTTGCCGCTTCGGCGGTCGTGAACCGCCATGATGCGGGTTTCGCTCTTTAGAGGCAAAGTAAATCGTTGTAGTTGTCGGATTATTCGATCTCTCCCTAGAATGCTGTCCTGCAGCAACAGGGACTAGCGCCGGCCGAGTGTCCGGTCGCTATTGGCAAGATGAGTGTAGCGCTTGGACGTCGATCCGATCGGGCTGTCATTGCGAACGGCGATCGGTACTCTCCCTCAAGTTTGGCCGATATCGCCAGCGAATGGGGCTATAGCTGCGAGATGTCGGGACCAACCGATGTGAGGCCGACGCAGGAGGATTCGTCCCTGGCCGCCGGCTTCATCGCAACGCAGAAGCTGCCGAGCGGATTGCACGTCTGCGCCAGCGATCTGACAACGCTGCACGACAACGAGCGGATGGGTCTCGCCAAAAGATCGCTCACGATTGCGATCAATCTTGACGGGTCGTCGATCACTTATGAAATCGATGACGACCAGACGGTCAGTCTGGTGGCGGAGAGCGCCGTCGCACTATCGGCGGCCGACGATATGCGCATGACGAGTAGCTACCGACGCGGTGACAGCTCCCGCATTCTGGTCATCCAGGCCTGTCCGGCCAGCGTAATGGACACCGAGCTCGCCGAGCATCTCGATGCGCATTTGCAGGAGACGACGGCAAAGCCGGTACCCATGAGTTGCCGTGCCCGCGCGTTGACCCGCGAACTGTTCGCCCCGGAGCATACCGGTCTGGTCGGACGATTGTTGGCCGAGAGCTGTGCGCTGGAGTTGCTGGCATGTGCCATCACGGCCCAGCAGGCCCAAGGCAGGTCGACGGGTTGTCCGATTCATTCCCGCGATGTCGCAAAAATCCACCGGGTGCGCGACAATCTGCTCGCCAATCTCGACGCAGAGCATCACCTCTGCGATCTCGCGCGCGATGTCGGAATGAGCACGAGCACCCTGAAGTGCAAGTTTGCGGCCGTCATCGGTCAGCCGGTCTTCCAGTTCTTGCGCGACAAGCGGCTCGCGCGTGCGCGCGACGGGCTGCAGCATGAAGGCTGGACGGTATCGCAGGCCGCTTACTATGTCGGTTACCGCCACGCCAGCAATTTTGCCACGGCGTTTCGGCGGCGTTTCGGCGTCGCTCCGACCTCAACGCGGCGCTCGTCGCGCGAAGCGTCCGTTACTCAGGCGGCCGAATAGCGGGTCGTATCTTTCGCGGCACGGTATTGCGCGTCGACTGAATGGCGCCTCGAGATTCATCGATGCTTGCTGCGCGCCGGTGCAGGGGATCGCCGGTCCGCATCCGCTGCCGAAGGCCAGCCATCCAGCCGATCCGGTCGAGCGCATCGCGCAGCTTCCTGCATACGTTATCCAACTTATCGCAAACGATAGCGCTCTGGTCTTTCGGTACTCAAAGAGCCTACTCAAGCGGCGGGCGCGAGGCGAAGAAGCGCGCTCGGAGAAAGGCCGATGGAGCGTTACATGCGGTATGGCGTGATCGCCGCGCTTGCGTGCCAGCAATACCTGGCGATCGCGTTCATCTATGCGGCAGTTCCGGTGATTCTGCGGGCCAACGGCGCCAGCCTGCAACTGGTCGGCCTGTTCGGAACGGTGTTCCTTGCCTTCGCTGTCAACTTTCTGTGGGCCCCGGTCGTCGATCGCTGGAGCCTGAACCGTCTCGGACTGCGGCGCTCGTGGATCCTCACAACGCAGGTGGCCAGCGCTGCGGCGATCGTTGCGATGGCGCTGCTCAATCCAGCGATCGATTTCGCTGCGGTTCTCTTTGTTTGTCTCGTGCTGGCGACGCTTGCCGCCACGCAGCGGATCGCGACATTGGGCTACGCCGCGGAGGCCCTCGACAGCGGGGAGCGTCCGTTCGGCGCCGCATTGCTTGGATGGGGAGGGGCCGTCGGCAATGCAATCGGCGGAGCCGTCTTTCTACAATTGATCGAGTGGGTTGGCTGGCGCCAATCCCTGCTCGGCTTTGCTATGCTGTTGCTTGCCTTCGCGGGGTGGGTATTTTTCATCCCCGAGCCCGCCCGGCGCGAGTACGAGGCGTCGATGCCGCGTCGCGCGTCCATCCTGGCGATCATGCGCAACGAGAGCCTTTGGACGACAGCGGTCCTGATCGCTCCCGGCGTTCTTGGCGTCGCGGTGGCGTTCGCGATGGTTCAGCCGCGTCTGGTCGATCTCGGCTTTGGCGCCGCGGACATCGGCTGGATCGGCGCGTCAGCAAATATCCTGACGTTCACGATCATCGCGCCGCTGACCAGCGCGATCGTCGCCCGCCTGCTCCCGCATCGCGGCGTCATCTGGTGCTGCGCAATCCTGGCTGTCGGCTTTGCAGCGCTTTGGTTGATCGAACCGTATGTCGGGAGTCGTGTCGGCGCCGTGGCAGGCGTAGGTATCGTGTTTGCCGCCCTCGCGGTCCAGCACGTCGCATTCACCAATTGGTTTCTCGGTCTCGCACGGCCGGATGAGACGGCGACCGACGTCACGTTCCTGACGTCAATGATGGCGGCATTCGCTTTGGTCGGGTTCGCGGCGAGCGGCTTCATCGCCGCCCGGTTCGGCTATGGCGTTACGTTGATTCTACCCGGCATCGGCTATGCGGTCTCGGCCTTGCTCGCTGCCGCGTTCACGCGTTCACGCCAACCAACGGTCGCGACAGGGGACGAACCGTTGGCAATCGGGCGTACGCAGTAATTGGATCAACGGCCCATGACATCTACATTCGTATCGAATGCTGGAGCCCGGCGGCCGGGTGCTGGCCTGCTCCGGTCGATCCGCGGCTGGCTGTGCCTTGCGATCATCCTGCAGGTGATCTCGTCGGGGCTGGTCCTGGCGCCGTTGATCGGGCTGTCCGAGCTGGCGCCGATCCTCTTGGGCAACGGCGCACGCCAGCACGAGTCCTGGCGGCTTGTGGTGCTTTCGGCCGTATGTCTCGGCGGCGGGCTGGCGTTGCGCGGGTTGGCCGAACTCGTCACCCATCTAGCGGACAACGCATTCGCGCTGGACCTGCGCCAGCGGCTCGCCCGGCGGATCGCGCGGGCGCCGCTCGGCTGGTTGGACGGCAATAGCAGCGGGCAGATCAAGCAAGGCGTCCAAGACGACGTCACCGCGATCCATCATCTGATTGCCCATTCCTACGTCAACCTCGCCAACGCGGTTGCGACCACGCTCTTCGTCTACGGCTATCTGATGCAGGTCGATTGGCGAATGACGCTGGTGGCGCTGCTACCGCTGCCGGTTTCGCTGTTTCTCTACGGCCGTGTCGTGGCCGCAAGCAGCAGCGAGAAGATGGCGCGATATGGCGCTGCGCTGGCACAAGTCAATCACTCCGTGATCGAGTTCGCGCAGGGGATTCCGCTGGTCAAGATATTCGGCCGGCAAGGGCAGGCTCATCAGGCCTATCGCGCGGCGGTGGACGACTTCCTCGCCTTCTTTCTTGCCTGGGTGCGTCCGTTGATCCGGCCGGAGACGCTGTCGTCGCTGGTGATCGCCCCGATTACCTTGCTGTTCCTGGTGCTGACGTGCGGCACGTTCGCCGTCAGTCAGGGCTGGATGCAGGGCATGCAGCTTGTGCCCTTCGCCGTTTTGGGTCTCGGCATCTCGATCCCGATCGCAGCGTTGAGCAGCAGCGCACAGTCGCTTCAGCTCAGTCGGGGTGCCTTTGCCCGGTTATCGGCGCTGCTGAGTATTCCGCAACAGCAGGAGCCTGAGCCGGGACTGCAACCGGACGGCGGTTCGGTCAGTTTCGAACACGTGACGTTCTCATTCGACGGAGTTCGCCGGATTCTGGATGACGTATCCTTGACATTGCAGCCGGGCACGGTGACGGCGCTGGTCGGTCGTTCGGGATCTGGAAAGTCGACGTTGGCGAAGCTGCTGCTGCGTTTTCATGCGCTCGAGAGCGGCCGCATCACGCTCGGCGGTCGCGACATTGCCACGATCAACTCCCGCGACCTTTACCGGCATGTCGGCTTCGTCTTTCAGGACGTGCGGCTGCTGCGCATGAGCGTGCGCGACAACATCGCGCTGGCACGACCGGATGCGAGCGACGAGGAGATCGAGGCGACCGCGACAGCGGCCGATATCCATCGCCGCATCCTCCAGCTTCCGCGGGGCTACCGGTCGGTCTACGGCGAGGACGCGCGGTTCTCGGGCGGCGAGGCGCAACGGTTGAGCATCGCGCGCGCTCTGCTGCTCGATCCACCGGTGCTGGTGCTGGACGAGGCCACCGCGCAGGCCGATGCCGAGGCCGAAGCTGCGATTCAGGCCGGGCTCTCGGCGCTGTTGGCGGGTCGAGGACGGGCTCGAACCGTCCTCGTGATCGCACACAACCTCAAGAGCGTGGTGAATGCCGACCTGATCGCCGTGCTGGACGAGGGCCGAATCGTAGAGACGGGGCAGCACCAGGCGCTGCTCGCCCGCGACGGATACTATGCGCGCATGTGGCGAGCTCAGAATCCCAATACTCAAGCGGAGGCGAGCGAGCGATGATCGTTCGACGGTTGGCCCGGTTGCTCGGGACGGGGAGTGAACCGTTGCTGCGGCGCTATCTCTGGCTGATGCTGATCTGCTGCGTCGTGCAAGGTCTTACCTTCGTGCTCGTCGTACCGATCATGCAGGCGCTGCTGGCTGGCGACCCGCGCGGCGCGGCGCGGTGGTTGCCGTTGCTGGCCCTTGGCACCTTCATGACATGGCTGCTGAACTATGCCGCGACCGTCCGCGGCTTTCGGGTTGCCATCAGGCTGCTGGAGACCCTGCGCCATCGCGTCGGCGATCATGTCGTTTCGCTGCCGCTCGGCTGGTTCACCCCGCAGAACACCGGCCGGCTCGGTATGACCCTGAGTCAGGGCGTGATGGATATCCTCGGACTCCCCGCGCGACAGTTGACCCCTTTGATGCGCGCCACCGTGACGCCACTGGTGGTGGTGGCGATGATGACGTTCTTCGACTGGCGGCTGGCGGTGATGGCTGCCGTGATCTTTCCTGGGGTGGCGCTGGTCTATTGGTGGGCCGGGCGCTTGGGCCGGGACGCTGACCGCGCCGTCGCCAGCGCCGCCGCCGAGGCGAGTGAGCGCATGGTCGAATTCGCGCAGAACCAGGCGGTTCTGCGCGCCTATGGTTGCGGCGATCGCGGTTACGCGATGTTCGACGACGCGCTGCTCGCGCAAAGCCGCGCCAGCCGGCGGCAGCTTTGGCTCGTGCTGCCGCCACTGCTCGCCAATTCCTGGCTCGGCCAGCTCAGCTTTCTCTCGCTGATGGCTGGTATCACCTGGCTCGCAATCGGCAGCGAACCGCAACATTTGGCGACGCTGATCGCGATGCTGGTGCTGATCAATCGGGTGGTTGACCCGTTGACCGAAGTCGCGAACTACAGCGCCGGCATCCGTATGGCATCGGCGCAGATGGAGGCGGTGGAAGCCATTCTGGTCGCCGAACCGCTACCGTTGCTCACGCCGGTGGCGCCGCTGCCCGCGACGTACGACATCGAGCTGGATCAGGTCGGCTTCGGCTATGTCCGCGGAACGCCGGTGCTCGACGCGATCGATCTGAAATTGCCCGCAAACACCACCACGGCCCTGCTCGGGATATCCGGCTCGGGCAAAAGCACGATCCTGCAACTGATTGCGCGATTTCACGATCCTGACCGCGGCGCGGTCAGGATCGGCGGCGTAGATCTGCGCCATCTCGAAAGCGCGGAGTTGATGCGATTGATCGCCCCGGTCTTCCAGGACACCTATCTCTTTTCTGGAACCTTGCGCGAGAATGTCCTGCTTGGCGATCCCGCGGCGAGTGAGCCAGAGCTGGAGCGGGTGGCGAAGCTGGCGCGGCTTGACGAAGTCATCGACCGCCTGCCTCAGGGATTGGAGAGTCAGGTCGGAGAACGCGGCAGCCTGTTGTCCGGAGGCGAGCGCCAACGCGTGTGTATCGCGCGGGCGCTGCTCAAGGACGCGCCGATCATGCTGCTGGATGAGGCGGCAAGCGGGCTCGACGGCGAGAACCAGTCAGCCGTCACCGAAAGCCTCCGCATGCTGCATGGCCGCAAGACGCTTCTGATCATTACGCACCAGCTCGACGCTATCCGGAACGCGGATCAGATCGTGGTGCTCGACAATCATCGCATCGTCGAGCAGGGCACCCATCCGCAACTGCTTGCGGCCGAGGGACGCTATGCGGCGTTCTGGCGCGCGCGTTCGGCATCGGCAGGTTGGCGGCTGCAAGCCTTCGATCAGGATATCGCACCCGACCGGAGCCGCTATGCTTCCGCTTCTCGATAGCTGCGCTTGTGCGGCGGCATGGCCGCTGCCCGACACGGACCTGACGAACCTCGATCTGTTCACAAGCGGCTTTCCGCATCCGCTGTTTACGGCATTGCGGCGACATGAAGGGCCGCATTTTCACCCGGCTACAGCGCTGACGCCGGGACGCGAGGGATTCTGGGTGTTCACGCGGTATCGCGACATCGTCCCCGTTGCGCGCGACAGCGTCGCGTTCTCCTCCGAGAGCGGCGGCGATCGGGAAGGCGGCGGCACCATGATCGAGGACCTGCCCCGTTCGGTCGGGGTCGGCTCGGTGATCAATATGATGGACGATCCAAGGCATCGGGCGTTGCGCCGTCTGGTCGCGCCGGGCATCACCCATGCGAGGATTGCAGCGCTGGAGCCCGTGCTGGCCGATGCGGCGCGGAGCGCGGTCGACCAGGCGGTGCGGCGCGGCCACGGCGATCTCGTCAGCGACATCGCCGCCGAGCTCCCGCTGCTTGCGATTGCGAGTTTGCTCGGCATTCCGCCGCAAGACCGCCACCAGATCTTTGCCTGGATCAATGCGGTGCTCGACTACGCCGATCGACAGCTCGGCGAGACCAGTCAGACCAGCGCGCAGGCGATGCAGCAGTTCATGGCGTATGGACATCGCTTCGTTGAAGCCAGGCGGCAGGCTCCGGGAGAGGACGTCATTTCGCTCGCGGTGACCGGCGAGTTGAACGACGGGCTTGGGCGATTGTCGGCCGTCGAGCAATTGATGGTGTTCAATGTCGTGATGGTCGCGGGCCTCGAGACCACCCGCAACGCCATCGCCGGCGGCATTCGTGCCTTCATCCAGCATCCGGAGCAATGGACCCGCTTGCAGAACCAGCGATCATTGATTGACCCGGCCCTGGAAGAGATCCTGCGCTGGACGTCGCCGACGCCCTACAACCGCCGGACCGCAACCCGTGACGTCGAGATTGGCGGCCGGCTGATCCGGCGTGGCGAGAAGGTGACGTTGTGGTGGGCATCGGCCAATCGCGACGAGGCGATTTTCGAGCAACCTTTCGCGTTCGATATCGGCCGGCCGGCCAATCCCCATCTGGCATTCGGCAGTGGCGGTCATGGTTGTCTCGGTGCGCAACTCTCGAGGCTCGAGATGCGCGTCGTGCTGAATGCGCTGCTGGAGCGTGTCGACGGTTTCGACCTCGCCGGTGACACCGAGTGGGTGCGAAGCAACAAGCACACCGGAATCCGGCGCATGCCGGTCCGCTATTCGGAGGCATCGTCACAGTCGGCCCGCCACGGCGCCGTGACTGGTGCGACCGAGGGCCGTTTCTGATCTTCATGGAGGGCTCCAATGCCGCCACCCAAGGCACCGGAATGTTGTGAGAATCTCGGTGACATCCGCGAGGGACTTGATGATTTGGACCGGCAGATCGTCGCGATCCTGAAACACCGCATGGCTTACGTCAGGGCAGCAGCGCAGTTCAAACCGACCGAAGAAAGCATTCCGGCCCCTGAACGGGTGGCCGTCATGCTGGCCGACCGGCGCGCTTGGGCCGATGCTGCGGGGCTACCGGCGGACGGCGTCGAAATGCTGTTTGCGGGGCTGATCCAGTGGTTCATCGACCAGCAGGTTTTGCATTGGCGGACGCTGCACGGCGTTGCGGCCCGAGGGGGATCGCGATGATGTCGCAACCTCCCTCGGACCTGCTGCAATGCCTGACCGAGGCGAAAGGCCGCGTCAATGAAGACCGGCCGGAGATTTTGGCATCGTATTCCATGCCGTGGACCGCCAGCGACCACGCCATCCTCTTCGCGTCGAACCGGTTGATCGAGCCATCGGCGACGCTGTGGGCGATCCCGCAACGGGAGCTTGCGCTGCTTGGGCTGGGAGCGGCGCGTGAATTCCAGGTCGGAGCGGAGACGCCGTGGTCCGCCATTCAGCAGCAATGGTTGCATCTCGTTGAGACAGCCGTCATCCACGGTGGTCATCGGCCGCTGCTGTGCGGCGGCTTTGCCTTTGACCGATTCTGTCCACGCCGGTCGCGGTGGCGGCACTTTCCGGCCGCCGCGCTCACCTTGGCGCGCTTCTGCTTGTCCCGGCGCGGCGGGGCGACCCGGCTCACCATCAATATCCTGGTGACCGCCACATCGGATTGCGTCGCGTTGGCCAACGACGCGATTGCGGATTGGACAAGGATCGTGTCGCGTCGGCCACCTGCGTCATGCGGCGCCGGGCTTGCCGATGCGCCGGATCCCGACGTTGCCGCCGATAGCTGGAAACGCAAGGTGGCGGCGGCCATTGACAGCATTGGTGCCGGCGCAATGGCCAAGGTGGTGTTGGCGCGCACGAGGACCGTACCGCTCACCGTTCCGATCGAGGATATTCTCTCGAACCTGTCCGAGACCCATCCTGATGCCTACCTCTTCGCCTTCGCGCGCCAGGACGCCTGCTTCTTGGGAGCGTCTCCGGAGCGCTTGATCGAGTTCCGCGACGGCTACCTGTCGACCTGGGCTTTGGCTGGCAGCGCGCCGCGGAGCACGGTCCCGGTCGAAGACGCGCGCCTCGGACTGGGCTTGCTGCGCAGCGCCAAAGATCGTCATGAGCATGCGCTTGTGGTGCATGAACTTCGATCGGTTCTGGCCCGCCATTGCAGGCGGCTGCGAATTGCCGAGGAGCCGGACCTGCGCAAGTTGCCGCATGTGCAACACCTGATAACGCCGATCGAGGGGCAGGCACATGATGATCTGCAACTGCTCGCGCTGCTGGAGCAGCTTCATCCGAGCCCGGCGGTCGGAGGTCTACCCCGCGCAGCCGCGCTTGCCCACATTCGGGAACAGGAGGGCTTGGATCGTGGCTGGTATGCTGGGCCGGTCGGCTGGATCGACGACCGAGGAGAAGGTGAATTTGCCGTCGCGTTGCGTTCGGCACTGTTGCATGAGGGATGCGCCACGCTGTTTGCCGGTTGCGGGATCGTTGATGGCTCGTCGCCCGACGATGAATATCGGGAGACCGAAGTGAAGATGCGGACGATGGCGTCGGCGCTGAGCAGCCGTCCATCGATGTCGCGACGCTACGGATAGCATGGCGGTTCTCACGCTATTCTCCGCCGACCTTGATGATCCGTCGCTTAGCGATGCGTCGGTCGCGAGCTGTCTCGACACGGCGGAGCGGGCAAGGGCGGGCCGCTACGCGCGACCAGAGCTTGCGCGGCGGTTCGTGGCGGGCCGGGTGATGATGCGCCACGCCTTGGGACGGTTGCTCGGTGTTCGGCCCGTGGACGTCGCGATAGCCTACAATGCCTGGAATAAGCCGGAACTGAAGAACGGTCCGTTCTTCAATCTATCGCATACCGGCCGGGCCGCACTGTTCGCCCTTGATGAACTGGCGCCGGTCGGCGTGGATATCGAAACCGATGATCCGGCGGCGGAGCAAGGATGGTTTGATGCGATCCTCTCCGACCGGGAGAGGGCAGAGATCACCGCTGGCTGCCCCGCCGCAATGTTGCTTCGCCTGTGGGTACGCAAAGAGGCTATCGTGAAAGCCATTGGTTGTGGCTTCTCACTGGCCCCGGATACGCTGGATGTCGGGCTTTGTGAGGTCGACATACGCAATTGGCGAGCGATCGAGATCGGTCTGAACGGTGGTTCGAGTTCTCTTGTCCTTCTCGATTTGCCCGGCCGTGAGATCGGAGCAGTTGCGAGAAAATGCGGCCCCCCCGCCCACATCGTTCGGACGGCATTTACGCGGGAGTGCGGCTTGATTGCCCGGTAGCGTCGGCGATTCTTGCAGGTATGCGCCATCCGGCGTCGATCAGATTGAATTCCATCCATTCGGCCGACGAAGCTCGCCGAGGCGTACAAGAACTGGCGGCGCCAGCTTCGAGGCGTTCCTGGTTACTGCGTGTCCGTTCAATCATCGATTGCCCGCAGCGGCTATCACCGTCCGGCCGCCCGGGACGGACGGTGGCGGCCGATATCCGTCGCGTCAGCGTGCCGGCGACCCCGGCTCGTCCGCGCGCCATCGGATGACTGGGCTCGCTTCGGGCGCGTTGCCCGATTAGCCATACCAATTGAGGTTAATTCCGTGGTGCTGTTGACGGCGCTTCGGCCTCGTCTCCATGTTGCGCCTATTGCAAAATGGCGAGGCACCACATGCCTGTTGAGTTGATGATTTTATCGATCGTAGTGATTGCCGTCGGTGCGATTTCCAGCACGCTCTATGTGAGACGGCAGGACGTCCTGCATGGACCCTACATCAAGCGAGACCCCACCAACGGGCATGCGGCCTGATCACATGAACATCCTTCGATGGGTAGGCGGAATCCTGCTGGTGGGCTTCTGCGCCGCAAGTTTGATGGCTGTTCTGACCGTCACGAAACGGATCGCGGTGGAGCGGCCGAGCCCGTCGCTCAAGCTGAAGCAGATCGACGGAAGGACTGCCGTCACCGGGTTCGAGGTGCCAAGCCCGATCGTTCGTCGCATTGCTTGACCTCGCATCCGGACGAGCTAGCCGAATCTGTTGATCGGTCGGAGCCGGTGCGTTCATGCCGGTTACGCGGTCGTCGCGACCGTGGCGGCGAAGATGGCTCTGTCATGCGCCGCGATCCCGTGGCTGTGGAGACAAGGGCCGCCATTGAGGGTTCGTCTCGATGCCCTCGTATTGTCTCCCAACTCGCCTGAAGCTCCGTCGGCACCAATCGGTCTCGCCGCCGTCCTAGCGGGCCTGCGCGCGAGTCCAAGACAGCTTCCATTCGGCTGGCCTATCTGGTCCTTGGCGCGCCGCCGCGTCTCTGCGAAGCGTCGATCCGGGAACAGCGCTCGAGGTACCAATGAGATTTGCTGGACGAAATGCACTGGTGACCGGTGGTGGAACCGGTATCGGTGCGGCGGTCGCGCGGCGTCTTGCCGCGGACGGCGCCAGGGTCGCGGTCATGGGGCGGCGCAGCGAGCCGCTGCGGGAGCTTGCCGATCAGACCGGGTGCCTCGTGGTGCAGGCCGACGCCGCGGATGGCGCTGCGGTCCGCGCCGCGCTCGGCGAGATTCAGGGCAAGCTTGGCAAGCTCGATATTCTCGTCGCCAATGCCGGTGGTCATGGGGTCGGCCCGACCATCTCGATGACGGACGAGACCTGGGCGCTGTCGACGCGCCTCAACCTTGACACGGCTTTCGTTTGCGCGCGCGAAACCCTTCCCGACCTGATCGAGCGACGGGGCGCCATTGTGATCGTTGCGTCGATCGCCGGCCTGTTCGCAGGCCCGCAGGCCGCCGGCTACGTCACCATGAAACATGCCTGTATCGGCCTGGGCAAATCGCTGGCCCGTGACTACGGCCGCAAGGGCGTGCGGACCAACACGGTCTGCCCGGGCTGGGTCGCGACGGCCATGGCCGACGAACAGATGCAGGTGCTGGTCGAGAAGCACCGGCTTTCCTCGATCGAAGAAGCTTATCGCCTGGTGACCAAGGACGTGCCGCTCGGCCGGCCGGCAACGCCGGAAGAGGTTGCCAATGTCGTTTGCTTCCTGGCCTCGGACGAAGCGAGCGCGATGAATGGCTCGATCCTGACGGTCGATGGCGGCGCCACCGTGGTCGATCTGCCGACGCTGGCGTTTGTCGAGTAAGGAGGACGTGTGAGATGGAGCAAGCAAGCAGGCCTGCGGACTGGAAACATTTCGATGACTTTGCCGCCGGCATCGCCACCAATCGCCTGCCGGTTACGGACAGGCTCGCGGGCAAGTCGCTCGATGTCACGCTGCAAAACGGGCGTGCGGTCAGACTGAACTTCGCCTCTGCAGATCGGGTTGAATGGGCGGAGGGGAGCGCAGCCGGGCAGGACTGGTACGAGGCGATCGATGTCGCGCCGGACGTGCTCTTCATCAACATGACGTTCTCCGGGCGCCCCGATGAGGACGAGGCCTTCATCGTCAATCTCAGGACGCGTCGGGTCCTTTCGGTGCGGGAGCGGGTGCGGCCTGCGAGCGAAGCGCCTGGTGAGCCCCGCGTGCGGCAAGACTATACGCCCGGCATCGTCGGCGACCCCGCGGTTCCGGCCACAGGGATCGAGCCTGCGCCGACGCGGGATCTGATCGGGCTGACCGCGCATTACGAATACAGCCCGCAGCACGTCTACGAGCACGTCTATCTGAGTTCACAGCGCTATGCTTGGCAGAACATCGTCGGCGTGCAGCGCGGGCACGGCGACGTCGATTTGGCCACCACCTACAAATTCGATCACAACCAATATGTGTTCGGGTTTCGTGAGTTCATCATCCCGGTGGCGTCGATCTTCTTCTACAATTGGGACGACATGCGTTCGACCGGGAAATTTCTTGGCGTGACCAGCCAGGGCACGATCGAGAACAAGCCCGCCGGCGCGTTCATCGAGATGAAGTCGCGGACCGCCTACGACGGCAACAAGCAACCGGTTTGACGGGAGGCAAGGCGAAGTGAGCGCGAACTACGATGCAATCAAGGCGCATTACGCGGCGTCCGACCGCAAGGATGTTGCGGGCATGATGGCGCCCATCACTCCCGAAACGCGCTGGACCGAGATGGCAGGCTTTCCGTATGCGGGCACATATGTCGGCGCCGGCGCCATCGTGGACGGCGTCTTCAAGCGCATCGGCGAGGAGTGGATCGACTATACGTTCGCGCTCGAACGGCTGATCGATGGCGGTGCCACCATCGTCGGTGTCGGGACCTATTCGGGCCGTTACAAGCAGACCGGGAAATCGATGACGGCGCGCGTGGTGCATGTTTGGGACATGAACGAGGGGCGGGTCGTTCGCTTCGAGCAGTTTGCCGACACCAGCCTCGTTGCCGACGCGACGACCTAGAGCCGGGATTCCTTCCTCCTCGGCCCTCCTCGGCGCGGCTCACGATGTGGGCCGCGTCTTTTTTTGCGGGTCCAGCCTTGCTCGTTTGCGTCCTAGGCAGGCCGCGTCGGAGTCCAAGACGCCTGCGAAGGGCCGGGCCTACTATCCGCCAGCTCGACAAGCGTCGGACGGTTGCGGACGGCTTCGCTCCAAGGAGCGCCGCGATCTCAAACGGACGCGCCGGTGCAACGTCGCCATCCCGCTGGGTGGCCTAAGGAGGGGAAACGCATGAGCTTGAGGAACACGATCCTGGGAATCGTTACGGCAGCGCTGCTCGGCTGTGCCGGCGGCGTGGCCCACGCGGCGGATGCCAAATGCGGCGCCACCACCGGCAAGGCGGCAACCGGTGAGCCGATCGTGATCGGCGGAATCGTCAGCGTCACCGGACCGGATAATTTCAGCTCGTCCGGCCTGGCAGCCGCGGCCTACTTCAAGTGCCTGAACGCCAATGGCGGCGTCAACGGACGTCCGATCAAGTACCAGATGGAAGATGACGGCTGGAATCCCGAGCAGTCGTCGCAGGTCGCAGCCAAGCTCATCCGCGATCAGAAGGCCGTGGCGCTGGTCGGCAATATGAGCTTTGTCGATTGTGGTGCGAACCAGGGCATCTACGAAAAGGAAGATATCATGGTCATTGCGGGGGTCGGTGTCCCGCGCGACTGCTTCTTCCAGAAGAACTATGCACCGACCAACGCCGGCCCGCGCGTCAGCAACACCAAAGCCGTGATGGATGTGGCGCAGACCTATCCGGGCAAGATCAAGCGCGTCGTTTGCATCGCGCCGAACATCCCGAACCTCGGTGAATGGTCCTGCTCCGGTGCGGTTGCCTGGATCAAGAAGCAGGGCGGCGACGGCAAGATCATCACCTTCGATCCCGGCTCGCTCGATGCCACCTCGGTCGTCCTCGAGGCAATGGCCTTCAAGCCTGACGTCATCAGCGTTGGCACGCCCAAGGGCCTGGCTGTTCCGATCTTTGCCGCTGCGGAAGAGCAGGGGCTCGCCGACAAGGTGCATTTCACCGGACCCGCCTCCCTGTACAATCCGGACTTTCCTCGTGCGATCGGAAAATACTGGGACGGCAAGGTCACCGTGGACATGGAGCTGAATGCGGCCGATGCGGGCACACCCGACATGCTGAACTGGCTCGCGGTGATGGACAAATACGGCCAGGCCTCCGATCCGAGGGACACGTTCTCGCAAGCCGGTTACCTCGCCGCACGGGTCACCGCTGAAACCCTGCTGAAGATGGATGCCGCCAAGATCGATCGGAAATCGGTGACGGCGGCTCTGCGCAACATCAAGCGGTTCGAAAGCGATATGTGGTGTTCGCCCTGGTATGTCGGCGACGGGCCTCGTCACAACGCAAATCATGCGGGCCCCGTGTCATTCGTCAAGGACGGCAAGCTCGTGGCAAAGCCGGTGTGCATCGAGTCGGAAGATCCCGAACTCGACGACGTGCACGCCTACGAGAAGACGATCGGCATCGCGAAGTAGCAGCCATGCCTGATTTCACGCCCTTTCTCGTTTCGGGCCTCGCGACGGCGGCAACCTACGTCCTGTCCGGCGTCGGCATCGTGGTGCTCTACCGGGCTGCGGGCGTTGTCAATTTCGCCCAGGGCGCCGTCGGTGCCCTGGCGGCCTTTATCTCCTGGTCGATCGTCGAGCACGGAGGGCCCCCTGGCTGGTCGTGGGTCGTCGGCGTCACTGCCGCCGCGCTCGTCTCGCTGTTCTATGGTCGGGTCATTGCACCCCGCCTCGCCTACAGCGATCCGATCATGCGTGCGGTGGCAACGCTGAGTTTTGCGCTGATCCTGCTCGGCTTCATGGGTTACGTCTGGGGGGAGGCGCCACGCCGGCTTCGCCTGCCCACGGATACGATGAGTTTCGAGCTCCTGGGCGTCCGGATCACGATGACGCGGGCAATTGCATTCGGCCTTGGCGTGCTGGCGACCAGTGCCGTGATGTTGTTTCTCGCCTATAGCCGTATTGGCCTTCAGATGCGCGCGCTCGCCAGCAACCGCGATCTCAGCGCGATGCTCGGGGTTCGCGTGCTCCGCGTCGACAGCTGGGCGTGGGTGATCTCCGGGCTGCTGGCGGGCGTCAGCGGCGTGTTGCTGGCCGATTTGCAGCGCTTGAGCGGGCAGGCTCTCACCTTCGCGGTGATTCCGGCGATCGCCGCCGCGGTGCTCGGGCGCTTTGTGTCCCTGCCTGCGACCGTCGCCGGCGGCCTGGTGATCGGGGTCTGCGAGGCACTGCTGACGCCGGTCCCCGTGATCGGGCCGTTCCGCACCGCGATCCCCTTTCTCTTTGCGGTTGGCGCCATGCTGTGGATGCAGCGTCGCATGACCTTCGTCTACAGGTGAGCTGGCGTGACTGATCGAAGCCTGGAGGCAACCGCACTGATTCCCATTTCACGATTGCCGTTGCGCGAGCTTGCCATGTGTGCCGGAGCGCTTGCCGCGCTCTATTTCCTGCCGGCTGCGCTCAGCGACTACTGGCTGCGCACGCTGATCTCGGTCACCGCGCTCACCGTCGCCAGCTTGAGCGTCAGTGTGCTGTTCGCTCAGCTCGGCATGGTCTCACTGGCCCAGTATGGCCTGCTCGGAGTCGGCGGCTGGTTCGCGCTCAGAATATCGCATGGCCTCGGCGTACCGTTCGAGCTCGCGCTGCTGACGGGCGGCTTCGCCGCGACGCTGGTTGGGCTGGTCATCGGCCTGCCCGCGCTGCGGATGCGCGGGCTTTACCTGGCGATCATCACCTTGATGATGGCCGGTGCGATCCAGGTGCTGATCAGCGCGTTCGGCTTTCCGGATGGAGGCTCGGGCATCCTCGGCAAGAGCACGGGAACGCGGATGATGATGGTGCGTCCCTTCCTCGCGCAGAACGATGAAGCCTATCTGCGTTATGCCATCGTGATCGCAGCGCTCTGTTACCTGCTCGTGCTGTTGCATGTTCGTGGGCGACCGGGCCGCGCATGGGCGATGATCCGCCGCAGCGAAGTCTGCGCGCTGGCCGGTGGCGTCGACATCACCGCCTACAAGGTGCGGGCCTTTGCGCTGGCTGGCTTCCTTGCGGGAATTGCCGGTGGACTGCTCGCGGGCGGCGTCGGCCAGCTCGATGCAAGCGCATTCCCCGCCAGCCAGTCGATCATGCTGTTCGCGCTGACCATCGTCGGCGGGGCCTATTCCTGGTTCGGCCCGATCATTGCCGGGTTGCTGCTGCGGGCATTCCCGGCGCTGCTGAACGACTTTCGTGTCGACGGCAATATCGCGACCATGATCTTCGGCCTCGGCCTGCTGCACGCCTTGATCACGGCGCCGCGTGGCGTCGCCGGCCAACTGGCGGATCTGGTTCGGACGGTTCGCCGGCTCTTGCGCGGCAAGCGAGAGGCCGAGCCATGATCGAGATCGACGATGTCACCGTGCAATTCGGCGGCGTGCTCGGCTTGAACGCCTTGACCGCCAATCTGGCGGAGCCGGTCACCGGCCTGGTCGGCCCGAACGGCGCCGGCAAGACCACCTTGATCAACGTCCTTTCCGGATTCGTGCGGCCGACGAAGGGCCGCGTGCGGGTCGATGGGCGAGACCTGAAGGATATTCCCATTCGCAAGCGCGCCGCGTTTGGCCTCCGCCGAACCTTTCAGAATGAGCAGATCGTCGAGAATCTGACCGCCGGCGACAATGTTGCCGCGGTGCTCGACAACGTGCCGACGGACGGCCAGCCGCAGCGGTTGTTGATCGACAAGGCGTTGGACTTCGTCGGTCTTCTCGCCAGGCGCAATACGCCTGGACATGAGCTGAACGCCTATCAGCGCCGCATGCTGGAGATCGCGCGGGCGACCGCAGGCCTACCCCGATTGATCATGATGGACGAGCCCGGAGCGGGGCTTGCACAGCATGAGAGCGAGCACCTGCGCGACGTCATCAAGGCTATTCACGGTCATTGCGGCGCGCAGGTGCTGTTGGTCGATCATGACGTCGATCTGATCTCGGCAACCTGCACGGCGACGCTGGTGCTTGATTTCGGCTCCGCGATTGCGTGCGGGCCGACCGCCGAGGTTCTTGCCAATCCCAGGGTCAGGGCGGCGTATCTCGGGGTCCTGGAGCAAGCGACGTGAGCGCCGGACTGAACGTGCAGGGCCTCAATATCGCTCGGAACGGCAAGGCCGTGCTGCACGATATTGATCTCACCGTGTCGCCGGGGAAGATCACGGCCTTGCTCGGCGCCAACGGAGCCGGCAAGAGCAGTCTGGTTCTCGCCATCGCCGGCGTGTTGCCCGCCACGAGCGGTTCGATCGCGATGGATGGCCGGTCTCTCGTCGGGCTACGGCCGGAAGTCGTCCGCGCCGGCGGCGTCGCCGCGGTGCCCGAAGGCCACCAGGTGCTGAACGATCTGAGTGTCGAGGACAATCTCAGGGTCGCAGGCAGCCATCTTGCGCGCGCCCGGCTTGAAGCCGCCCTCGATACGGCACTCGCCACCTTTCCGGAGTTGCGTGATCGCCTGAAGGCGAGATCGGGCAATCTCTCGGGCGGGCAGCAGCAGATGGTCGCGCTCGGGCAGGCGATCATCGCGCGACCACGTTATCTGCTCGCGGATGAACTGTCGTTCGGTCTCGCGCCTGTCGTGGTCGCGCGTCTGGTCCCGGTCCTGCAAAACCTCGCCGCGCAAGGTGTCGGCGTCCTCCTGATCGAGCAGTTCACCCACATCGCGCTCAAGATCGCGGACGCGGCCTATGTGATGGAGCGCGGCAGGATCTGTTTTGCCGGCGCGCCGCAGGAACTGATCGACAAGCCGGAAATCCTGCACAGTGCCTATCTCGCGTGACGTCGCGACCAGGATCGGCGGTCGCGCACATGGTTTCCTGCACGATACCGACCATTGACAGGTCCCGGCAGGTGCTTAACATGTTATGAAAAGGCCGCCGAACGGCCCTTCCAAGGGAGGAGCGCGTGCAGCTCCAGGAGTTTAGCAACTGGACTCCGCAAGTCTGGAGTCAAGCGCCGTTCGAGGAGTGGAGACACAAGCTCCACTCGGTCTGCGGACGATTCAATCCATTCGGGTGGGAAAAGCGCAACCTGGTCAATGGCGGCGTGCTGGTGCGCGATGCGGCCGGCATGGAGATCGCCCAGGTTGCCGGAGACATCGGCGTGGTTCGTCGCGACGAGCACGACATTCGCCACGATTATGGCGAGTATTTCTTCCTGCTGGTCCAGTTGCAGGGCACCTGCGGAGTTGAGCAGCAGGGACAGCAGAGCATCATCTCGCCGGGGGACTGCATCCTGGTCGATTCCTCGCTGCCGTCGAACTTCTACTTCAACGGCCAATTCATCAATCACCTGTCCGTGCATCTGCCCCGGCAATTGCTGCTTGCGGAACGGCCGAACGATTTCGAGGTGTCCCGGCGCCTGGGTGCCGAGGACCCGATGTCGACCATGCTGCGGGCGCTTGTCGCCAAGATGTTGCAGACGCCTGCCAGCCACCAGCGATCGGGCGAATTGCGGCAACTCCTGCTCCACGCGACGCGGCAGGCGTTCGCCACGGATACTGCCGGAGTACCCCTGTGCCCGAAGGAACGTGCCTCGGGCCGGCTCGAGTTCGCGCGCGCGCTGGTCGACCGTCATCTCACTGCGGAGTGCCTGACGCCGCAATGGCTCGCCGGCCGTCTCGGCGTGTCGATGCGGACCCTGCAAGAGGATTTCAGCACGGTCGGGACCACCATCACGAGCTTCATTCGCGATCGCCGTCTGCGACTTGCGAGGGATCGGTTGATTGAGAAGCAACGCGGTGCCGAAGGCGGGACCATTGCCGAGATCGCATTCTCATCGGGGTTCAACGATATTTCCTACTTCAACCGATGCTTCAAGAAGGCCTTCGACTGCTCTCCCACGGACGTGGTGCGCCGATAGTCGCGCTTCCGTCCAATCGGGGCCGCGCCCTATTCCAAGACAGCAGCTCCATGATCGTCTTTCCTCGGTCGCATTCCATGCGCTTAGGAGACCTTCGCATGCAGCGCTCAAGCCTGGTCATCGGTGGCCGTAAAGTAGAGACGCCCAGTTCCCTGGGCGTGATCAATCCGTCGACTGGCGTCGTCGTCGGCGCCATGCCGCTTGCCACCGCGAGGGATCTCGATTCCGCGATATCCGCCGCGACCAAGGCATTTGCCGCCTGGAAACAGACCTCCGAAACCGAACGGGCCGACGCGTGTCGAGCCGTCGCGAAAACGATCGAGGCGCATGCCGAAGAGCTCGCCCGCCTGCTCACGCTCGAACAGGGCAAGCCGCTCAACGGCCTCGGATCTCGCTTCGAGATCGGCGGAGCGGTCGCCTGGACGCGCTTCACGAGCGATCTGTCGCTTCCGGTGGAGGTCTTGCAGGACGGCGCCGAAGGGCGCGTGGAGCTGCATCGCAAGCCGATCGGCGTGGTCGGCTCCATCACGCCCTGGAACTGGCCGGTCATGATTGCATGCTGGCACATCATTCCCGCGATCCGGGCGGGCAATACTGTCGTCATCAAGCCTTCGCCATTGACCCCGCTCAGCACGATCCGACTCGTGGAGCTGATGAACGAGACGCTGCCGCCTGGCGTGGTCAACGTCATCACCGGCGAGAACGAGATCGGCAGCCTGATGTCGTCGCATCCGGGCATCGCGAAGGTGACGTTCACGGGCTCGACGGCGACGGGCCGCAAGATCATGCAGAACGCGGCAGGCACGCTCAAGCGCCTGACCCTCGAGCTCGGCGGCAATGACGCGGGAATCGTGCTGCCTGACGCCGACCCGCAGAAAATCGTCGAAGGCCTGTTCTGGGGCGCGTTCATCAACGGCGGCCAGACCTGTGCGGCGCTGAAACGGCTCTATGTCCACGACAGCCTCTACGACGCGGTCTGCGATGAGCTCGTCAAGTATGCGAGCCAGGTCGTCGTCGGCGACGGGTTGTCGGAAAAGTCGACGCTCGGTCCGGTGCAGAATCAACGTCAGTTCGACATCGTTTCAACCTTCGTCAACGAGGCCCGCGACAAGGGCGGTCGCGTGCTGATCGGCGGCAATCCCGCGGAAGGACCTGGTTACTTCTATCCCGTCACGCTGGTTGCCGACGTCGACCATGGTTGCCGCCTCGTCGATGAAGAGCAGTTCGGACCGGCGCTTCCGATTGTCCGGTACAGCGACGTCGATGACGCCGTGGCCAAGGCCAATGCGAGCTCGATGGGGCTTGGCGGCTCGGTCTGGGGCACTGACCTTGCGGAAGCGAAGCGTGTGGCAGGGCGTATCGAAGCTGGTTCTGTCTGGATCAACAAGCATGGCGCCATTCAACCCAACGCGCCATTTGGCGGCGTCAAGCAATCGGGATTTGGGGTCGAGTTTGGCGTCGAGGGGTTGAAGGAGTTCACCACCGTGCAGACCGTTTTCTGTTGAAGCGGACGCTGCACGAGTTACGCCGGGGAGGGGAGATGCAGGACTACGACTACATCGTTGCGGGCGGCGGTTCTGCGGGGTGCGTCCTTGCTTGCCGCCTGTCGGAGGACCCCCGCAATCGCGTACTCCTGATCGAAAGCGGCCAGCGGGACACCGACAAGTACATCCACATTCCGGCAACCTTCTTCAAGGTTCTGGAGAAAGGCCGCGACGCACTCTTTTACGCATCCGAGCCGGAGAAGGGCCTGAACGGCCGGCCGTCGATCGTGCCGCAAGGGCATGTGCTCGGTGGCGGCAGTTCGGTGAACGCGATGGTCTACATCCGCGGCTCGCGGCAGGACTACGATACGTGGGCGCAACTCGGCTGCCGCAACTGGAGCTACGACAAGGTGCTCCCGGTGTTCCGCGACCTCGAGAACAACCAGCGGCTCTCGGGCGAGTATCACGGGATCGGTGGCGAGCTTACCGTATCGGACCGGGCCTACGGTCATCCGCTGTCCTGGGCTTTCGTCCGCGCGGCCCAGGAGGCCGGGATCCCCTACAATGAGGATTTCAACGGAGCCCGCCAGGAAGGCGTCGGTTTTTACCAAACCACCACGAACCGCGGCCGGCGGCGCAGCTCGGCGGAAGCGTTCCTGCGCCAGGCTGAACGACGCGCCAATCTGACCGTCAGGACGGCAAGCCGCGTTCACAAGGTGCTGTTTGATGGCAGGAAGGCGATCGGCGTGCGGCTCGCGGACGGGACGACGCTCGCGGCGCGGCGTGAGGTGATCCTGACCGCCGGTGCCCTGGCCACGCCGAAGATCCTGCAACTGTCGGGGATCGGGCCGGCGGGCCATCTGCGCGAACACGGTATCGACGTCGTGTTCGACCTGCCCGGAGTCGGCGAGAACTATCAGGATCATCTGGAGGCGACGGTTCAGTGCGAGACCAAGGATCCGATTTCGATCTTCGGTGAGGATAAGGGCCTGCGCGCTGCGTCCCATATGATGCAGTATCTCATGACCAAGACCGGTCTGCTGACGTCGACGGTCGTGGAGTCCGGCGGCTTCGTCGATACGGCCGGCACGGGCGAACCGGACATCCAGTTTCATGTGCTGCCGGCCTTCAATGGTTTTGCCGATCGGTCGGCTCATCCGGGCCATGGCATCTCGATCGGCCCCTGCGTGCTGCGGCCGCAATCGCGCGGGTCCGTCCGATTGCGCTCGGCGAACCCGACCGACGCGGCTCTGTTCGTTGCCAATTCGCTTGCCGAACAGGCCGATGTCGAGACGCTCGTTCGCGGGGTGCAGATTGCGATCCGCATCTCCGAGGCTCCGTCGCTGGCTCGCCTGATCAAGCGTCGCGTCCTGCCGAAGCCGGGGCTCGAGGCTGATCCCGACGCGCTCCGCGACTATGTTCGCTCGATATCCAAGACCGTGTTCCACCCGTCGGGCACCGCGAAGATGGGCGCGGCCGATGATCCGATGGCGGTCGTGTCGGAAGATCTGCGAGTGCGTGGCGTCGAAGGGCTTCGTGTCGCCGACGCCTCGATCATGCCTCGCCTCGTCTCCGGCAATACCAACGCACCGACGATGATGATCGGCGAGCGTGCAGCGCGATTCATTCTGGGCAAGGAGACCGCCGGTTAGCGGCGGCGGATCTCCGATTTGGCTTGCGGCGGTGCTTCTCTGGCTCGCGCCGTCTTTGCATGAGCGCTTGCTCTCGTTGATCGGCCCGGCAGGGCTCGAACCTGCAACCAGACCGTTATGAGCGGCAGGGGAGGGATGCGGGCGTCGGCTTTTTGGCATTCATTCGACCGTCGGGCCGCGTTTATCGCCCTATGTGCGCACGCTGCGGGGATACGCAAGGTGGCTTTGTCACGCTAGCCAAGTGGTACTGTCAATCCGGTATCGGGCGTTGCAAGGTTTTGTCCATTCGAACCCGCCTCTTCGACGGGACCGTCGCACGAAAACGAAAATCGCCTTGGAGTGTCACGATGGCCGCACCCTCTTCGGGGACTGGCGTTCTGCGCCTGTTCGTATACCTCGGGTGCCTGAGCATGGCGACCGCATACGGTATCTTCTTCACCTTGCCCCTGTACATCAAGGCGCTCGGGGGAGACGAGTCCGTCGTCGGAAACATCCTTCTTGCCGGCGCCTTCGGCACCTTGGGGTGCGTGGGTTTCGCCAATCAGCTCCTCAAGGCGTTTTCGCTCAATCTGTGTGTGGTCGTCGGCGCGCTCCTGTATGCCGTCGGAGCGGCCATCTTCGCCTTCGTCGAAGGCATTTCGCCGATCTACTATCTAGGCGGATTTCTGCTGGGCGCGGGATGGGGGCTCACCTTCACCATCGCTCCGATCATGTTGTCGAGCCTGGTGACCGACGAGAACCGCGCGGTCTTCTTCAGCGTGATGTCGGCGTTCTACGCCATCGGGATGGGTCTGGCGCCTGTAGCGTCGCGCCAGGCGCTCCTGCTCGACATTCCGCAGTGGCGTCTGTTCGCGTTCGCGATGGTCGCCGCGCTTGCTGCGGCCGTGCTCTTCAATCTCGCGGCGTTGCGGCTCCATCAGATCCCGAAGAGATCGCTCGCGTTGTCGGGCGGAGAAAAACGGGCCTTGCGTCTGATCTTCGGGTCGGGTGCGAAATATCCGCTCATCATGGTGTTCCTGGGCGCGTGCATCTTCAGCACGATGACGAACTTCCAGACCACCTTCGCGATTTCGCGAGGGTTGAACTTCTCGGTCTTCTTCATCTGGTACACGATCGCCGTGATCGGGGCCCGCTTCCTTCTCAGCGGCTCCGTAAGTCGCCGCGATCCGATCAAGATGACAATGGCGCTGCTGGCGACGATGTGCATGGCGCTAGGCTTACTCATGATCACGCGGACCGATCTTCTGTATGCCGTCAGCGCGCTGATCCTCGGGCTCAGCTACGGACTGGTCTATCCTCTCATCCAGGCACAGGCAGTCAACGAATCCGACGAGCGCGTGCGCTCCAAGACGCTGGTCTACTTCTCTCTGTCCTACTTCCTTGGCGTCTACGGTTTTCCGAAGGTTGGCGCCTACATCATCGTCAACAGCGGATATCAAGCGCTTCTCGTGACGCTGTTGGCATTGGCGGCGGCCGAATTGGCGGTGGCTGTCTGGCGCTATTTCGCATCGCGCCCCGCGCTGTTGGAAACCGGTCGACCTTCTTGATCCCAATCGGAGTGCGCCGAAATGATCCGTCACCTGTTGTCGCTGCTGCCGTTTCTTGGATTCATAGTAGGCACGCCCTTCGTGAATCGGGTTGAGCCGCTCATTCTCGGCATGCCGTTGGTCCTCGCCTGGATCGTGCTTTGGATCGTTCTGAGCGCGGTGATCATGGCGATTGTCTACCGGACCGATCCAGCGAACAAGAAATAGAACACGAGGGAAGGAACGCAGCCATGAGCGCACTCATCGTCATCGGTGCCGCAACGGTGATCGCACTGTTCACCGGCATCCTCGCCCGAAAAGGGCGTACCATGAACCTAGAAGAATGGGCCGTCGGTGGACGCAGCTTTGGTTCGATCTTCGTCTTCATTCTTCTCGCAGGCGAAATCTACACGACCTTCACCTTCATCGGAGGAAGCGGATGGGCGTACGGGAAGGGAGCACCCGTCTACTATGTCCTGGTCTACCCCACGCTTGGATACGTCCTGTCGTACTGGCTGATGCCTCCGATCTGGCGATATGCCAAGCAGCATCAGCTCGTCTCCCAATCCCACTTCTTCTCGCACAAGTACGATAGTCCACTCCTGGGAGTTCTGGCCGCGCTCGTCGGGGTGCTCGCCATGGTTCCGTTCCTGATGCTTCAGTTGAAGGGCCTCGGCATTATCGTGTCCGCGGCATCCTATGGCGCGGTCTCGCCGACCCTCGCGATTTGGATCGGTGCGGCGGTCGTCGCTCTCTACGTCATCATTTCCGGAGTTCGGGGCTCCACCTGGAACGCAGTCTTCAAGGATTTTCTTATCCTGTTCATCGTCGTCTTCCTGGGGATCTATCTGCCCGTGCACTACCACGGCAGCATCGGCGGGATGTTCCGCGCGATCGACGCGGCGAAACCGAATTTCCTGGTGTTTCCGGAGACCGGAATGAACATCGCGTGGTTCCAGTCGACCGTGCTTCTGACAGTCCTCGGATTCCACATGTGGCCGAACACGTTCGGAGCGGCATTCACGGCGAAGGACGACAACGTGTTCCGGCGCAACGCGGTCGCGTTGCCCTTGTATCAGTTGATTTTGCTGTTCGCGCTGTTTTCCGGCTTCGCCGTCATTCTGGTCATCCCGGGGTTGACCGGAGGCGAGATCGACTTGGCGCTCCTGAAATTGAGCCTGCAGACTTTCGATCCGTGGTTCATCGGCGTCATCGGCGCGGCCGGCGTTCTGACGGCCTTGGTTCCCGGCTCAATGCTGATGCTTTCCGTCGCCACGGTACTCGCGAATGACGTGTTTCGCGGAGCCATCAGCAAGCAGGTGTCGGACGGCGCCGTGATCAATCTCGCGCGCCTGTTCGTTCCCCTGATCGCGATCGTCGCCGTCCTGCTGGCGATCTCGGGCGGCGATACCATCGTGGCGCTCCTGTTGATGGGATACAGCTTCGTCGTCCAGCTGTTTCCGTCGCTGATTTCCAGCTTGCTGCCGAACAACCGTATCACGAAGCAGGGAGCCATCGCGGGCATCGTCGTGGGCCTCTCGGTCGTCGTCTTCACCTCGGTGACGAAGACATCGATGGCGGACCTGCTCCCCTTCCTGCCGCCCAGCATGCAGGGAGTGAACATCGGCTTCTTCGCTCTGACGACGAACGTCCTGACCATGTTGCTGGTCAGCGGCGTCACCCAATCTCTCCGCTCGTCGGCCGATCCGGGCGGCAGCACGAACCGTCAGGCCGCCTAGAGCTCGTCCGATCATGAAGATCCTACTCGCGCGCATGAGTCACGAGACGAACACGTTCTCGCCGATAGCCACGCCGTTGGCCGCCTTCGAGGACGGGGGGCCGCTATGGGGACAGGATGCGTATGCCAGGCACAAGGGGATGCGCACGCCAATGGCGGCGTTCATCGACGTGGCGGAACGCGTCGGAGCGGAGATCACGGTCAAGGTGACCGCTGCGACGCATCCGAGTGGTCCGGTGGCCGCCGAGGCATTCTCCGCGATCTGCGATCTGATCGTGGACGCGGCTCCGAGCCATGACGGGATCCTGCTCAGCCTGCACGGAGCGATGGTTTCCGAGCAGAGCTCCGACGGAGAGGGAGAACTGCTCGAACGCATCCGCACGAAATGCCCGGGCATACCCATAGGTATCGCGTTCGATCTCCATGGAAACCTGACCCAGAAGATCGTCGACAACGCGGACGTCATGGTCGGCTTCAGGACGTTTCCTCACATCGACATGTACGAATGCGGGGAGAGGGCAGCGACCATCTTGTTCGACATGCTGTCGGGACGCGCGAAGCCGGTCGTCGCCTGGCGACAGCTTCCGATCCTTGCCAACACGCTTATGAGCGCCACCGGCCATGGCGCCATGCGCCGGGCGGTGGAATCCGGCGTCCTTGCCGAGACCCAGGGCATGCTCGCGGTTTCGATCTTCGCCGGATTTCCGCTTGCCGACATTCCGCGGCCTTTCGTCAGCGTGGTGGTGGTCGGAAACGGCGATCGCGGCGCGGCCGACGAAACGGCAGATCGGATCGCCGATCAGATCTGGGACGATCGTGAAGGATTCACCTATGAGAGCGAACCCTTGAGTGAGTCCGTGTCGCGCGCAAAAGGCCTGGCGGCGCGTTCGCGGCGGCCGGTGCTTCTCATCGATCATGGCGACAATTGCACGTCGGGCGGAACCTGCGACACGATGGACGCCTTCGTCGAAGCGACCCGACAGGGTCTTGACGGCCTCATCTTCGGGCCGGTCTGCGACCGGGAAGCCGTAGCTCAACTGATGTGCGCTGGCATAGGCGCGCGCACGACGATCGAATTGGGCAACAAGGTGCCCATTCCCAAGATCGGCTCCAAACGCAAGCCGATACGCGTGAGCGGAGTCGTCCGCGCCCTGACCGACGGACGCTACGTCGTCACCGGCCCGACGTACACTGGCCAGGAAGTCTCCATGGGCCGCTGTGCTGTGCTCGATACGGGGACGGCCCTGATCGTGATCTCGGAGAAGAGAAACGAGCCTTGGGACCTCGGCGTGTTCGAAAGCGTAGGCATAGATCCTCGTCGGGCGCGATTTATTCTGCTGAAATCCAGAATGTATTGCCGGCCGGTGTTCGAGCCGATCGTCGACGGGGTCGTCGAATGCGACAGCCGAGGTGTGACGAGTTCGGACAGTTCGCTCTTCGTCTACGAGAACCTGGAAAGGCCCTTCTATCCCCTGGATGACATGAGATCCTGGCGCGCGCCGTAACCGCGACGCGGGGATGCCATGCCGGACGTGCGAGGCCGGCCTCGAGAAGGCACTCTTCCCGTGGTCCGGAGTCGCGGGACCGATCATGTCCGTGGGCACGAATTTTCCCAGACCGTGTCATGAGACACGCATTGACCGTGCTCGCCGCTTCAAACCGAAGCGGCGATTTTTTTCGTGGTTCGGCCGGCCATACGAAGCGCGCTTGCGGTTTCGCATGGCGCCAGCATTGGTCTTGTCGGAAGGTCGCTCTGGTGTACTCTAAAAGACCACATTTGCTTTCCCGCATGCCGCTACGGAGCGCGCTATCGGAGAATGGGATGCCAGGCTCGCAGCTCAAGGTTTCGAAAAGGCGCGCTCCGCGGGCGGGCGGCGGATGGGCCGACTTCCTGGATCTTGCGATCGATCACGACAGCGAAATCCCGCTGCTGCAGCAGGTCTGTCAGCAACTGAGACAGGCGATCGTTTCGCGATCCTTGTTGCCCGGAAGCCGTCTTCCGTCGTCGCGTCGCCTGGCCGATCGACTCGGCGTGTCCCGTACCTCGGTCTTGTCGGCCTATGATCAGCTTCTGACCGAAGGTTACGTGGAAGGGCGCGCAGGCTCGGGAACCTACGTGACCGACGACGTGCCGGAGCAGCTCATATCTGCGATCCTTCCAAGACCAGTCGCGGAAAAGGCCGGTTCGTTGCGACTATCCGCCGCGGGAAAGCGTTTCCGAAGCCTGGCCCAGGGCCTGGAGCCGTTCGAAGATATACCCTTCCGTGCGGGGTGCTGCTCCGTCGACGCCATAACGATCGAAAACTGGCGGCGGGCCTGTTCGCGGCAACTGAGGTCGCTGGAGCGGGTCCACCTGCGCTATTCAGACCCCATCGGGGTGCTCTCCCTTCGCCGGGAGGTCGCGCAATATCTGAAGGCGGCGCGCGCAGTCCGTTGCGATCCCGAGCAGGTCGTCATTCTTTCAGGTGCACAGCAGGCGCTCGATCTGTCGGTGCGGTCTCTGATCGATCCGGGCGATGCCGTGTGGGTTGAGGATCCTGGTTACATGGGGGCGCGGTTCGCGCTGCGGGCGGCGGGAGCGGATCTCATTCCCGTGCCGGTCGACCAGGACGGTTTGGACGTCGGCGCGGGTCTACAAAGGTGCAGGAACGCCAGGGCGGCCTACGTCACTCCATCGCACCAATTTCCGACCGGTGCGGTGATGTCGATGCGTCGTCGGCTGGAATTGCTCTCCTGGGCCAAGGAGAACGATGCGTGGATCATCGAGGACGATTACGATAGCGAATTCAGGTATGTCGGGCGTCCGCTGGCGTCCCTGCAGGGGATCGATCAATGCTCGCGCGTCATCTACATCGGCACGCTCAGCAAGATGCTGTTTCCGGGCATCCGCCTCGGCTTTGCGGTCGTTCCGAAGGAGCTGATCGAAGTCTTCACGGGAGCCAAATTCACGACGGATCGACAGCCGCCGACGCTGCAACAGGCGATGGTAGCCGATTTCATGAGATTCGGATTTCTGACGAGTCACATACGCCGCATGCGGACCCGCTATCGGGAAGCGCGGGATGTGGTCGTCGAATCCGTGACTCGTTTTCTGGGTGATCTCATTGACGTCGAAGTCCCGGAGTGCGGGATGCAGTTGGCGGTGCATTTCAAGCACGGGATATCCGACCTGAAGGTCGCCGAGGCGGCGTTGTCGCACGGGATTTCGGTGAGGCCCATCAGTCCTCTCTACCTGGACTCGCCCGCGAGGCAGGGGCTGCTTCTCGGTTACTCCGGCTTCGACTCGCGAAAACTGCAATTCGCGTCGCAGCGGCTTGCGGAAGTGGTGAAATCGATCCTGTAGCCTTTCGGCCGCTCGGGACGCCCTCGCAGAATGCCGTTGGGACATCGTCCCTCGTCGACCCTCAGCACGCAATTGGTCGTTTCCGTGGGACCAACTGGTCGTTTCGCAAGATCGGACCATTGGTCAAAAGTCGTTCGTCCTGTCGAAGAACGGACGCAGCAACGATAACGAGCCGATGTGGGTGGGTGCTATGTGGGGCGGAAATGATAGACGGCAAGTGGACCCGGCGAGCGAAGCCTTGCACCTCACGCCTTCTCCGATCCCGCAAGAGGCCCGTCCGGACCATGGCGATCCCGACTACCTCGCACTCGAGCGCGCCCAGAACGATGCCAATGCCAGGCCCGGGCCGAGATACGTGCCCGCACGGAGCATTCCGATTCCGACGAGCGCGAGCGGTCTTCTGCAAGAGATGATCGCTGCGCCCTATGCCCTTCCGAAGTGGACGGCGAGCCATCCGCAGAGACCGGAGGACTGGAAGCGACCGGTGGATCTGCTGACGGCGTCCACCTTGAGCACGATGGCCGATACCCGTCGGAAACTTGCCGTCCGACTCGACGAAAAGGTCGTCGGCGGGGTCCGCGTCTTCGAACTGACGCCGGAAAACATTCGTCGGGAGAACGAGCATCGCATCCTCGTCCATCTTCACGGCGGCGGCTTCGTCTATTTTCCTGGGGAAGCCGGCACGATGGAAGCGACTCTGATGGCGGCGTATGCCGGCTACAGGGTGCTTTCCGTGGACTATCGCTTGGCTCCAGATTTTCCCTATCCCGCCGCGCTCGACGACGCGATGTCGGTCTACAGGGCTCTCGTCCAAGAGAAGGATCCGCGCAGGATCGCGGTCTTCGGAACGTCCGCGGGTGGAAACCTCACGCTCGCCCTGATGTTGCGCGCGAAGGCCGAAGGCCTGGCGTTGCCAGGTGCGATCGGGCCCGGGACGCCCTGGTCCGACCTCACCAGAGCCGGCGGCGGCGATACGATGGAGACCCTGGAGTGGATCGACGGCAATCTGGTGAGCTACAACGGCTACATCAGCCACTCGGCCATCGCCTATGCCAGCGGCAACGATATGGCCGACCCGCTCATCTCTCCTCTGCGGGGAGATTTCCGAGGCCTGCCTCCGGCGATCCTCACCAGTGGTACTCGAGACCTGTTTCTCAGCCTTACGTGCCTGACCCATCGCAAGCTGCGGCAAGCGGACGTGGTCGCGGAGCTGCACGTCTACGAAGCGATGGCCCACGGTCAGTACCTGAACCCCTGGCCCCCGAGTCGAAGGAGGTGTATACGGAGATCGGATCCTTCTTTGATCGGCATCTTGCACGATAGCCACCAAGCATAGATCGAGGACGATGGCTCAAGCTGACATCGGCGATATCGCCGCGAAGGTGATCGCCGCCCTGAGGGATCGTTCCCGGGTCTCGTGTTTTTCCTGCCGACCCGATGGTTTGACGCTGCGGCAGGCCTATCAGATCACGCCACTCCTTCGTGCGGCCTTCGAAGCCGAAGGCGAAAGGATGACCGGCCGGAAGATCGGATTCACGAACCGGCAGATGTGGAGCGCGTTCGGTGTTCAATCGCCGATTTGGGGATATACGACCAGCCGCACGACGCACGACCTGATCGACGTGCGTGCGGTTTCCTTGGCGGAGTTCGCTGAACCCCGGATAGAACCGGAGATCATCTTCGGGCTGAAGGCCGCCCCGAAGCCCGCGATGACCGACGAGGCGCTCATCGATTGTCTGGAGTGGATCTCTCTCGGCTTCGAGGTCGTCCAATCCATCTATCCGGGCTGGAAGTTCTCGGCTCCGGACACGATCGCCGCCAACGGCTTGCACGGAAAACTCCTGATCGGACCGCGCCATGCGATCGCGCCGCGCCGTACCCAGTGGATACGTCAGCTGTCAGCTTTCGAGATTGATCTCTTCTGCGACGGCGAACTGTTGCAGCGCGGAGGTGGCGCTCTGGTACTCGACAGTCCCTTGAACGCGCTCCGCGAACTCATCGGGCTCTTGGCGGCCGACCCCACCAATCCATCGTTGGAGGCGGGGGAAGTCGTTTCGACCGGCACGTTGACTCTCGCGATGCCGGTCAAACCAGGAGAGCGATGGATCGCGAGGGCGACCGGCATCCCGCTCGATGAGATATCCGTTCGATTTGAATGATCAGCGTTGCCGTGTCGAGCAGCAGCGGCTCTTCGTGACTTCAACCGACGTACCGGCCCGCATTGTGCTCGTTGCTGGCGCATATTCCGGACGGTGAAGTGCGTTCCCGACGAGCAGCGCCGGACAAAGAAGCGCCGCGGGGTTCTTCGCCGGCCTTGAGAAGCTCCTGCTCGGCACGAAAGCTCAAGCGGTGAGAATCGGCGCGCAGTGGAGATTTTTCACGGCGCCGCCACCACAGAGAACGAACTGATCGCGGCCGGGTGTTGACATCTGGCTGACATCGAACGCCGTTACTGCACATCCGTGGCGGTCTGTCCGCCGCCCCTCGACTCGCTCCAAGCAATCGGATTGCCCCCTTCGAGGTGCGAGTCGGCGGTATCCGATGCTGGGCTATGTTGCTCAGATTTCGGTGTTTTCAGGCCGAATTAGTAGATTCGGAGCCGGAATCAGTCGTCCCAAATCTGGACCTCGCATCCGCGCTTTCCGTAGGACTACGTGTTTTGCACACCGTTCCGCCCGGTGTTGCCCAAATTTGCGCCGGTCAACGGTGTGATAAATTTTCATAATATATTTCAATGGCTTGCGAATATGTCGCAGGTCAAATGCCCGTGATATTTGTGCAACATTTGCCCGAAAACAGCCGCAGCGCGCCTCAATCGTAGCGGTCTTTTGTTGCGTGATCGGGGGCCTTCTGTCTCATATGGAACTGCGACGGAGGGGGGCATCCCAAGGTCGTCCCGTTTTAGGTGGTTCGCTTAAGTCCCTCGCGTTCATGCGGGTGTGTCCGAAGGCGCGAAGCGACTAGGCGGGGATTTTAAGGGACAAAGGGAACCAACCTGAGGGTGTTTTTTACCCGGCGGATCCGGAACCTTCCCTGAGATAGAGCAACTTGGAGGTTTAACATGAAGATGGTTAAGAGCCTTATCCTCGGCTCGGCGGCGGCTCTCGTCGCGGTCGGCGGAGCTCAGGCGGCCGATCTTCCCGTCAAGGCCAAAGCGGTCGAGTACGTGAAGGTTTGCTCCCTGTATGGTCCCGGTTTCTATTACATCCCGGGCACCGATACCTGTATCAAGCTGGGCGGCTACCTGCGTGTCGACGTCTTGGCGAACGCCAACATCGACGCCATCGGCAACTACGCCGGCGCCGGCGCTGCCAACAACCGTTTCACCAACGGCTACACCTGGCGCTCCCGTGAAGATCTGAACATCGATACGCGCACCGCGACCGAGTACGGCGTGGTCCGCACCTTCTTCGATGCGACCTTCAACTGGACCTCGGACAGCTATGGCGCGACGGGTACCGGCTCGACGGTCTACTCGCAGCTTGGTTCGGGTACGACGTCCTTCAGCGCGCCGAACAACGCCAATGGCGGTGCGGTTGCTGCTGGTACGGTCGGCGTCTACTACGCCTTCATCCAGTTCGCCGGCTTCACCATCGGTAAGGCGGTCTCGCAGTTCGCAGCTCCGTGGGCGGCCTATCCGGGCAACGGCTTCGACGGTCTCGTCGGCGGCATCAGCACGATCACCGGTGTCAACCAGTTCAGCTACACCGCGCAGTTCGGCAACGGCGTGTCGCTGTCTCTGTCGGCTCAAGACCAGACGGCCTACATGCAGGGCGGCGTCAACAATCTCGGCGCTACCGGTGCCGGTGGCGCGGTGCTCGGCCTGCTCGGACCGTACGGCGCTGGCGACTATGCCGGCACGATCGCTCCGGACCTGATCGCATCTCTCCGCGTCGACCAGGCTTGGGGTCTGTTCCAGGCGTCGTTCGCGGCGCATAACAACCACGCAGCCTACTACGGCGGCACCGAGTTGACCGGTCATCCGGACGACAAGTGGGGCTGGGCTGGTGCGCTGGCTCTGTCGATCAAGAACATCCCGACCGGACCTGGCGACACCATCAACATCCAGGGCGTCTACACCAACGGTGCGACGCGCTACAACATCTCTGAGCTGAGCCTTGCCGGCGCCAACACGATCTACGGTGGCACCAACCTTCCGGGTGCCTACCAGAGCATTGGCTTCGGCGTTGCGCCCGACTCGGTGTTCATCAACGGTGGTTCGCAGCAGCTGGTCACGACCTACGGCTTCCGTGGTGCGTATGTCCACAACTGGAACCCCTACTGGAACACCAGCATCTACGGTGCTTGGGCCCAGGTTAACTACAACAGCACTGCCAAGGGCTACATCTGCGGCCCGGCTGGCAACGGTGTTGGTGGTTCGTTCGGCGCCGTCTTCGGCACCGCCGGCCTGACCTCGTGCAACCCGGACTACAGCTTCGCGCAGCTCGGTACCCAGACCCAGTGGACCCCGGTGAAGAACCTGACCTTCTCGGCAGATTTCACCTACGCCCATCTGGACCAGAACTACGCTGGCACGATCACCAGCGCCAGCGCTGGCATTGGCAAGCCGGCTGCCGTGTATGAGCTGAAGAACCAGGACACCTACCAGCTCCTGCTCCGCGCTCAGCGCAACTGGTAATACCGGTTGATCTGACAGTGACCTAACAGAGCCCCCGGCGCCAAAACGCCGGGGGTTTTGCTTTGAGAGAGAGGTTCTGACGCCTCACGCGGCGAGCATGTCGCGCACCATCGGCACCACCTTGCGGCCGTACAGCTCGATGCTCTTCATCAGCTTCTCATGCGGCAGCGGGCCGGCCGAGTATTTCAGCTGGAAGCGCGCGACGCCGAGCGTCTTCACGGTCGATGCGATCTTGCGGGCGACCGTCTCCGGGGCGCCGACATACAGCGAACCGTGCTCGGCCTCCGCCACGAACTCGTCGCGACCCATCGGCGGCCAGCCGCGCTCCTTGCCGATCCGGTCCCGCATGACCTTGTAGTCCGGCCACAACTCCTCGCGGGCCTGGGTGTCGGTCTCGGCGATATAGCCCGGCGAATGCACGCCGATCGGCTGCGGTGTCCGGCCGAACTGCTGGTAGGCTCGCTGGTGCAGATCGACATAGGGCGCGAAGCGCTTGGGATCGCCGCCGATGATGGCGAGCATCAGCGGCAGGTCGTAGTGCGCCGCGCGCACCACCGATTCGGGACTGCCGCCGACGCCGATCCAGGTCTTCAGCCGGCCGTGCTCGACCGGCGGATAGACCGACTGGTCCTTGAGCGGCGGCCGCAGCTTGCCCTCCCAGCTCACCGGTTCCTGTTTCAGGAGCTCGGTGAACAGGTCGAGCTTCTCCTCGAACAGCTCGCTGTATTGCCTGAGGTCGAAGCCGAACAGCGGGAACGATTCGGTGAAGGAGCCGCGCCCGAGGATCACCTCGGCGCGGCCGTTGGAGACCGCATCGACAGTGGCGAAGCGCTGGAACACCCGGATCGGATCGTCCGAGCTCAGCACGGTCACCGCGGAGCCGAGGCGGATGTCCTTGGTGCGCGCGGCGATCGCCGCCAGCACGGTCTCAGGGGAAGAGATCGCGAAGTCGGCCCGGTGGTGCTCGCCGAGCCCGATGAAATCGATCCCGAGCTGATCGGCCAGCACCGCCTCGTCGACGACGTTGCGGATCACCTGGGCGTGCGGAAGCGGCGCGCCGGCCGCGTCCTTGGTGACGTCGCCGAACGTATCGAGCCCGAATTCGAGGGAGGTCGTCATCACATGGTCCAGTTGTCGGCGTGGCGGAGCATCCGCCACGGGCCACCCATCGCACGCAGGCTAGGAGGTCGTGTTGCCGCGGAGCTGTCCGCGAGCCTGCGCTGTGGAGCCTTGGGTTGGAGATGAGGGAAAGCTATTGCCTGTTCGGGGCCAGGCAAGGTCACGCCGCGAAACGCAGCGTTTCCAGGTCTCGTCGGATGGAGCCGGGATGCGTCCGCGGGCGATCAGCCGGGCACAACCAGGAAGCCGGCGCGCGGGAAATGCACCACGACGTCGCCGGCGCGTTGGTCGGACCGGCGGATCGCGATGTGCTGGGCCGACAGCGAGACGATCTCGCCGCGGACCGGGATCTTTCCGTAGTCATCCGGCATCACGGCGACGATGTCGCCGGGCTTGCGGCCGTTCGGATCCGCGGGATCGCCGAACACCGGCGATTCCGGTTGCGCCTTCGCGGCGATCTCGAGCGCGTCGCTGGACGATAGCTCGGTGCGCGTGCCGTGGCCGATGGCGCGGACCCGCGTCTCCCATGCCGCCGCGCGCGGGAAGGGCTTCATCATCTCGTCCATCGAGGCGAGGCTCTGCCGCGCGTACCACACGTTCATGTAGCCGCTGACATCGGCGAGGCTGAACTCGCCGAGCAGCCACGGCCTGTTGTCGCCGAGCTGCGCCTCGATCCAGTCGATATTGGCACGGAACTGGTCGCGCATCTGCGGCAGCGCCGCGGTCATGGCAGCGACATCGAACTTGCCGCCGCGCAGCTTCTCGCGATCCGCGATGAAATCCTGCGGAACCTTGTCGCCGATGAAGCCGAACACCAGGTTGACTGTGCTCTGGAAGAACGGCCGGTCAGTCCACATGCCGAGTGCCCAGGGCATGCCGGCATTGCCTGCGGGAAACAGCGTCGGCGTCGGATAGCGCCGCTCCAGCTCGCGGATGATGATCTGGGTGTCGCAATAGACGTCGGCGCCGATCTGCATCGTCGGCGTCCGGCGATAGCCGCCGGTCATCGGCATCAGGTCCGGCCGCGGCATGATCCGGGAAATCCGCACCGAGTGCCAGGCCAGCCTCTTGAAGCCGAAGATGATGCGGATCTTCTCGGAGAACGGCGACTGATCGAAATGATGCAGGATCGGCGTCGGCTGCGACATGGCGTGCTCCCGGGATATGGCGCGATCTCGTCGGACCTTGTCACATAGCCTGACAAGATTCCGGTCGATCGCAACCGATTTTTCCCGAGCGACGGGGTGGGCAGGCGCTCAGAACTGCTCCGCCCAGGGCCGCAGATCGAGCTCCAGCGTCCAGGCGCTGCGATGCTGGTGATGCAGCACCCAATAGGCATCGGCAATCGCGGCGATGTTGAGCAGTCCATCCGGGCCGCGGTCGTCCTTCAGCTGCGGGCGCAAGCTCAGCAGGCGATCGCCCTCGATGCCGCCATCGACCACGACATGGCCGACATGGATGCCCTGCGGACCGAACTCGCGTGCCACGCTCTGCGCCATCGCGCGCAGCGCGGCCTTGGCGGCGGCGAATGGCGAATAATTGGCTTTGCCGCGCAGCGAGCCGCTGGCGCCGGTGAACACCAGCGTGCCGCCGCCGCGCGCGAGCAGAGCGGGAATCGCGGCCTGCGCGAGCTGGAAGCCGCCAAGCGCATGTTCGCGCCAGTGCTCCTCGAAGCGCTGCTCGCTGACCTTGAGAAACGGTGCGGGCCGGTTGGAGCCCGCATTGTGCACGGCCATCGCGAGCGGCGCGAGCTCTTGTGCCGCCTCGACGAAGCGCGCGACGTCGGGCGCGGTGGAGGCATCGCCAACCACATGCGTGACCCTGGCGCCATCGGCTGCGAGTTCGGCAGCGGTCGCGGCGAGCTTCTCGGCATTGCGCCCGGCGATCGCGACGGGATAGCCGCCGGCGGCAAAGCGGCGCGCGATCGCCGCGCCAAGGCCGTTGGATGCGCCGACGCCGGCGATCAGCACGCTGCCCTGCACGGCGGTCGACGCGAGGGAGGATCGGTCGTTCATGGCTCACTCCATTCAAGCTGCCCGCGTCGCGGGAAATTCATTCGTCCGATGCCATCGCCACGATGCCGTCGCGCACCGTGCGCAGAACGGCGTCGGACCGCTTTTGGTCGGTGAGGACCCGCGAGATCGCAAGCGCGCCGACCATCGCGCTCACCGCCACGATCGCCTGGGCATCGTCATCGTCACCGAGCGTTTCGGCGACCCTGGCGATGAAGGCCTCGATATGCGGCTCCATCACCGCGCGGCACTGTTCGTCGGCACGGCCGACATCCGAGATCAGCGCGCCGATCGCGCAACCCGATTTGGGCGAGTCGCGGTGGGTGCGGCTGAGATAGCTGCGCACCAGCGCGTTGATGCTGACCGGCTTGTCGGGATCGCGCGCTGCATGCGCGGACGCTTCGCCTGCGGTCAGCGCCTGTTCCAGTGCCGCGGCGATCAGGTCCGAGCGCGAGGCGAAGTGCCCGTAGAAGCCGCCATGGGTCAGCTTCACCTGCTGCATCAGATTGCCGATGCTGAGCGCATCGAGCCCCTTGTCGCGGATCTGCGTCGCCGCCTCGTTCAAAATCCGCTCGCGGCTCCTGGCCTTGTCGGCCTGGGAATGGCCCATCTCGCATCGTCCCTGTTTGACTCTCGATCTGGATTATGACCATCATGTATCTGGATGACAAGTATCATCCAGAAATAATGTCAGTCACGAAACAGGGAGAAGCAGATGTCCGGCAGCGCGAGCGAGGGTCGGGTCCGCCACGAGCGGCACGATCACATCCTGAAGATCATCATCGACAATCCCGCGAAGAAAAACGCCTTCAGCCCGGAGATGATGGCCGAACTGTCCGACGCGCTGACGCTGCTCGACA
This sequence comes from Bradyrhizobium sp. SK17, assembly GCF_002831585.1. GTDB lineage: Bacteria > Pseudomonadota > Alphaproteobacteria > Rhizobiales > Xanthobacteraceae > Bradyrhizobium. The sequence goes on from NZ_CP025113.1 coordinate 3,572,218, forward strand.
ATGACGAGGGCCTCTGGGTCGGCGTGCTCTGCGCCGCCGGCGGCAGTTTCACCGCGGGGCTCGACATGCCGAAATTCTTCGGCCCGACGGCGAGCCGCAAGCCGCTGCCGGAAGGCAACGTCGATCCGTTCGGATTGTCGAAGCGGTGCCGCAAGCCGATCGTCACCGCGGTGCAGGGCATCGTGTTCACCGTCGGCATCGAGATGATGCTGGCCGGCGACATCGTCGTCGCCGCGGATGACAGCCGGTTCTGCCAGATGGAAGCCAAGCGCGGCATCGCGCCACTCGCCGGCGCGCATTTCCGCTACATCAGCCGCGCCGGTTGGGGCGATGCGATGTATCACCTGCTGCTGTGCGACGAGTTCTCCGCGGCCGAGGCCCATCGGATCGGCCTGGTGCAGGAAGTCGTGCCGGCCGGTCAGCAGATCGAACGCGCGATGGCGCTCGCGGGGATCATCGCACGCAATGCGCCACTTGGCATCCAGGTGACGAAAGAGGCGGGCCGCAAGTTCATCGAGGCCGGCGAGCAGGCGGCGATTGCGATCATTCCCGAGATCCGCGAGCGCGTGCTCAACACATCGGATGCGGCCGAGGGCATCAAGTCCTTCGTGGAACGCCGCGCCGCCGTGTTCCAGGGGCGTTAATCCCGGACGCCAGTTGCGTTCATGATATGTGCCCTGAGAGGTTGTGGTTGCGAGAATGACGTCGCAACCGATCGAATTTAAATCACGACAATGTCGCGGCGACTCTTGTCGAGATTCGTCGAATCAGGGAGATTCGAGGCATTCCCTTAATGTTATTTCGTCCTGCTCTCACTCAAGCGTCCGGTATGGAATCCCATGACAAACGCACGAGCCATTGTTGTCGGAAACAACAAGGGCGGCTCTGGCAAATCGACAATTGCCATGCACGTCGCCATCGCGCTGATCAAGGCGGGTCAGCGTGTCGCTACCATCGATCTCGACACCAAGCAGAAGTCGTTGACGCATTACGTCGATAACCGGCGGAAGTGGGCGCGAGAGACGTCGCTCGATCTCGGCATTCCGGCGCATATGTGCTTCGAGACGGTGAGCGGCAGGAGCAGCGAGGTCGAGACGCTCGGCCGCAGCGCGCTTGCCGAGATCGTCGAACGGCTGAGCCGGTCGCATGACTTCGTCGTCATCGACTGTCCCGGTCACGACACCTATCTGACGACGTTCACGCATTCGCTGGCGAATACGCTGATTACGCCGCTGAACGACAGCTTCGTCGACTTCGACGTACTCGGCACCGTCGATCCGAACGACTTCAAGGTGACCGGCATCAGCCACTATTCGAAGATGGTGGAGGAGGCGCGGCGGCAGCGCAGCGCGAGCGACCAGCCGGCGTTCGAATGGGTGGTGTTGCGCAACCGTCTCTCGACGATCGGTTCGCGCAACAAGCGGATGGTTGGCGAAGCGCTCAGCGAGCTATCGAAGACGCTGAACTTCCGTCTGGTCGACGGCCTGGCCGAACGCGTGATCTTCCGTGAATTCTATCCGCGCGGACTGACGGCGGTCGACGATGTCAACCAGCTCGCGCTCGGCGGCCGCCCGACCATGTCGCATGTCACGGCATGGCTCGAGATGGAGCGATTGATGACCGCGATCATGCTTGGCCATCTGGTGCGCGCGGCCACCTCCTCCGAGGACAGCCGCGACGCGGCATAGGCTTGAGCGTCACGGGCAATTGCTGTTGCCTGCATTGGCGATGGTCAGGAAGGTGATCGTCGCCGGTGCGAAGGCGATCGTCCCGGCAGCGGTGGCGTCTCCTATCAGTGCCGGAATCCGGTCGGAAGCGTCAAGGGCGAGCGTCTCGCCGTTGAGCCGAATGGTGCGGTCTCCAGGCGTTGTGCCCGCCAACGTGTAGCGTTGCGAGGCGACTGGCAGCGCCAGCTCGTGATTTTGTCGCCGATCATTGTTGATGACAAGCAAGGCTACCCCATCGGGCATGTCGCGCGCGCAGTGCGCATAGACATGGAAGCCGGATTGCTCGGGGACGCCGGCATCGAGCACGCTGGTTCCCATCAAGCGTCGCCACAGCAGCGCGGCCCAGTAGTTCGGTCGCGGCAAATGGGTTCGTTCGTCGAGCAGCCCATAATCGCTCGCAGCGAGCGTGTTGTGCATCACCACCTGGACGCCGGCCTTGGCGAGCCGCCCGAGTTGATCGAGGTAGCGGAACGTATCAGCGTAGGTTGCCGCCCAGCGGTTGCCGCCGCATGCGCTCTCTGCGGTCTCGGTCAGCCAGATCGGCTTGCCCGGCGCAAGCCGATCGCGCAGCGCCTGGTAGGCAGCGAGCGTCTTGCCGGTACGCGCCAGCCATTCGTCCGATAACGCCTGCTCCGCCGTGCGGTCGCCGCCGCAGCGGGCCGAAAGCGCGCCGTAGTGATGATAGGAGACCGCGTCGATACCCGCCGCCGACGTGGCGAAAAGTGCCTGAGCCGCGGCGCCGGTGCCGATCGTGCCTGGTCCGAGGATCGTGATGTCGGGCGCTGTCTGCTTCATGAATGCAACGAACGCGGCAAAGTCCCGGCCGTAGGCCGCGGCATCGTAGCCGTCCGGAGCGCCGCCGATCGCCGGCAGATCTGGCTCGTTCATGAATTCGGCTGCGGCGATCCGGCCGCCTGCCGATCGCGTGAAGGCGAGAAGATGTCGGGCCTGTTCGGGGCTCCATTGCCCGGACGGGTCTCGCGTGCCGGCGCTGATCGCAAAGGACGTAACGAGGGCCGCGTCGGCGGCGCGCGCAAAGTCGATGACGTCGCGCCATCGCTGCCGCGTCAGGACGCCCTTGAAGCCGTGCGGCGGTGCGACAGGAGGTGTTCCGGAATCCGCAAAGAACGTGCTGTTGGCCCAGGTGCCGCTCACGCGCAGATAGACGGGTCCGAGGGCCGCGGCGAGCGTGCGCAGCCTGTTGTCGCGCAAGTCGATCGGCGCCCGCACCGCGAACCGCTCTTCGGTTGCCGCGACCTCTGTATTGATGGCTGAGTACGGCGTCCAGAACTGTCCGCCCGTCACCTCGACCATCTCGATGTTGTAGGACTGGAAGCGTGGCTCGATTGTCGCGACGCGCGGCATGGCGGCAACGTCGAGCGCCAGTTCTGCCGCAACCGCCTTCGTGCCGACGAAGGCGGCGATCGCCGCGACGACGACGCAGGCAGGGCGTCGAGGCAGATATGCCCAGCGGTTGCGCACGGGTCCTCGCGGCGTTCCGAATTGTCGCTGCCGCAGGATGCCGCCGCGGCCTGCTCAAATCAACGCCGCAGCGGGCCTTGTGGTTCGCTCGCGATGCGCTCCCACAGCGTGCGGATCATGTCCTTCATGGCGAGCGCGTCCTGCCAGCGGTCGGACAATTCGCGGCCGTCGGGACCGGTGATGGCATAGGGCGGCGGGCCGAGCTCGCACAGGAAGGTCAGGGTCGCATCGGGCCCGGCGCGCTTGCGCCAGGAACGGATGCCGTAGTCCCACCAGTCCATGAACAACGACACCCAGCCAGCGTGCTGAGGAAAGCCGGACGAGATCTGCACCTGCTCGCGGCTCGCGATGCGGCCGTGGATGCCCCACGCGCGGTCGAGGATGCGATGGATCATCGCATGGTTGGCGTCGTCGACCGGCCAGGCGAATTCGCGGCCGACCAGATAATGCGAGAGATCGGCGGTCAGCCGGAGATCGGGAAAGCAGTCGAGCAAGTCGAGCATGAAGAACAGATCGGTCGTCATGCGGTCGCGATGGGTCTCGACATGTACGGCGACGCCGGCCTCCGTGCCGAGCCGCCGCCAGCCTTCGAGCAGGGGAATGCAATTCGCCAGCCGGCGCGGCCGGACGTCCGGTTGCAAATTGACGTGATCGGCGCCGAGCTTGGCGACCAGCTCGAGCACCGGTTTCAGGTCGTCGACGCCCTTCGGGTAGCACTGCGCCTGCCAGATCATGCCATGCGCGCGCAGGAAGCCCGTCACCTCGCGTGCGAAGGCCGGATCGATGAAGCGGACGCCGGCGCCGTCAAACCCGGCATCGCGGATCATCGCGAGCTGGGTTTGCAGCGGCCATTCGTCCTCGTCGGCCAGCCGCCGCTCCATCGCCCAGAGCGACTGCAACACACGCAGTTGCTGCGCCACCGATCAGGCCCGCGCCGGAATCGCCGCGGGCAGTTCGGCCTGATCGCTCGCATCGGCGGCGATGTTCTCCTGATAGGTCTCCGGCCCGATCCAGATCGCGATCACCGTGCAGGCCGACAGGAACATCGCGTAGCAGGCGACCGGCCACCAGGTGCCATAAGCCGCCACCAGCGCGGTGGCGACGAACGGCGCCGGGCCGCCCGACAGCAGCGAGCCGAGCTCACGCGCGAAGGCGAAGCCGGCGAAGCGGCGTTGCGGCGGGAATAGTTCGGCGAAATACGCCGCCTGCGGCCCGAACATCGCCGCCGTCACCACGGCGCGCGCCAGGATGAAGGCGAGCGCGATCATGATCCACTGCTTGGTACCAACCATCCAGAAGAAGGGGAAGGCGAGCGCCACGCCGGCCAGCGCGCCGAACATGTAGACCGGACGCCGTCCGATCCGGTCCGACAAGGCGGCGAAGCCGAGGATCGCAAACAGCTCGACGGTGAAGGCCAGCATCAGCGCGCTGAGCGCGTCCGCTTTCGGTACGCCGAGCGTGGTGATGACGTAGCTCAGGCCGAACACCGGGAAGAAATATCCGAGCCCGTTCTCGGCCATCCGGGCCCCGAGCACCACGAAGAAGTTGCGCGGGTGCTGGCGCAATGCCTCCATCGCCGGATTGCTCTCGACCTTGCCGCGCTTGACCACCGCCTCGGTGTAAACAGGCGTCTCGGTGATGCGCATGCGGACGAAGATGCCGACCACGATCAACAGGAAGCTCGCCAGGAAGGGCAGGCGCCAGCCCCAGCTCATCAAATCCTCGCGCGGCAGCATCGTCACCAGCGCGAAGGCGCCGGCGGCGAGCAGATTGCCGACGGAGACGCCGAGCGGCGCGAAGCCGCCCCAGAAACCGCGATGCTTGGGCGGTGCGTTCTCCACCAGATAGATCACCGCGCCGCCATATTCGGCGCCGGCGCCGAGGCCCTGGATGACGCGCATCGCGACCAGCAGGACCGGCGCCCAGACACCAATCTGCGCATAGGTCGGCAGGAAGCCGATCGCGGTGGTGCCGATGCCGATCATCAACAGCGTAGCGACCAGCACCGGCTTGCGGCCATAGCGATCGCCGAGGATGCCGAACAGCAGGCCGCCGAACGGCCGCACCACGAAGCCGACGCCGAAGGTCAGGAACGACAGCAACGTGCCGACCACCGGATCGCTCTTCGGAAAGAACAGTTCGCCGAATACCAGCGCCGCGGCGGTGCCGTAGAGGAAGAAGTCGTACCACTCGAGCGCGGAGCCGATGCTTGCGGCCAGGATCACACGCAGGCGCGCTTTCTTGGCGCCGTTTGCCATCTCGGTCATTCGTTTCCCCGTTGTCTTGTTTTTTATGGACGTCTTGTTTGAGCATGATCGTTTCGGAAAACCGGTACCCACTTTTCCGGATCATGCTCGAGAAAGCAGCAATGCCCGCGGCGTGGCCGCGGGCATTGTCGTCGTCTTCAGGCAGCGCGCGTGAAGTAGGATTTCTTCGCCGCCGACTGGGTCTCGTAGATTGATCCCTGCCGTTTGGCCGGCGGCAGCGGCATCCGCACCGGCACCTCGGTCAGCCGCGGCGTCACCACCGGCGGGCCCGCCAGCAGGCGGCTGTTGAATTCGTCGAAATCCTTGACGCCCACCAACGGCCAGGCGTCGCTCGCCGCCACTTCATAGAGCAGCAGGTTGCGCGGCCGGTTCGAGGTGTTGGTCGCCGAGCCGTGCAGCGCGCGCACGTGGTGGAACGACATGCTGCCGGCCTTGCCCATGCAGGGCACCGCGCGCTTGATGTCGTCCTGGATCTGGTCCGGATCGATCAGGCCGGCGAAGCAGCCGTCGTCGCCATGATGATCCCACATCGTGTCACCGGTGTGTGAACCCGGCGTCACCAGCATCGGGCCGTTCTCGATATCGCAATCGTCGAGCAGCACGCCGATCGCCAGGATGTCGTCATTGGTGTGCGGATAGAACGCCCAGTCCTGATGCCACTCGACCGGCGAGCCGTACTGCGCCGACTTCATGTTGAGCTTGGAGCCGTGCAGGCGAAGGCCGGGGCCGATCAGTCTGGTCAGGATCGAGATCACGGCCGGGCTGCGGACGATCTCGTCGAAGATCGGGTGCACCTTGTGCGGCGCCTTGATGCGGCGGACGCGCGGCTGTTCCGGCGTATGGCCCGGCTCGAGGTCGTAGACATCGGTGTGCTCGGTCACCGCGCCAGCGCCGGCCACCAACTCCGCGAGCACCGTGCGGACCTTGCCGAGGGTCTCCTGGTCGAGCACTTCGGGGACCACGATCACCCCATCGCGCTTGTAGGCTTGGGCCTGCTCGTCCGAAATCATGCCGTTTCTCCCATTTTGTTCTATGTTAGCGCTAACATGCCTCGATGCTAGCGCTAACATCGTGGCTTGGCAACCCGGAATCGTGCAGGCTGCGGCCATGAGCTCCGAACTGACCGACCCCGGGACCGGCCCGGCCGGTGCCGCGCCGACCCTTTCCGAGGTGGCCAAGCGCGCCGGCGTGTCCTCGATCACGGTGAGCCGGGTGGTACGGATGCCCGATCTGGTCGCCCCCGAGACCCGGGCGCGGGTCGAGCGTGCGATGCGCGACCTCGGCTATGTCCCGAACCTGGTGGCCGGGGCGCTGGCGAGCGCGCGGACCAATTCGGTCGGCGTGCTGGTGCCGACCATCGCCAATTCGATCTTCGCCGACACGGTGCAGGGCCTGTCCGACAAGCTCGAGCCGCTCGGCTTCTCGGTGATCCTGGCGCAGTCGCGCTATGACGCGGAGCGCGAGGATCGCATGCTGGCGGCGCTGCTGTCGCGGCGGCCGGAGGCGATCATCATGGTCGGCTCGCCGGCGACGGCGGAGGGCAGTCGGCTGCTGCGCAACGCGCGCATCCCGATCGTCGAGACCTGGGATCTGCCCGCAAACCCGATCGACGCGGTCGCGGGCTTCGACAATTACAAGGCCGGCACGGCTGTCGCGAAGCATCTCGCTGCGCAAGGACGCCGGCAACTCGCCTTCATCGGCGGCGACGATCCGCGCGGCACACGGCGCTGGCTCGGGTTCAGGGACGAGGCCATGGCACGCGGCCTTGCCGAGCCGCGAAGATTGATCCTCGAGCGCAACGCTTCGGGCAGCGTGGCGGCGCATGCGCGGTTGCCCGATGTCGACGCGGTGTTCGCCGCCAATGATGCGCATGCGATCGGCTTCATGGCGGGGCTGCGCAAGGCCGGCCTGCTGCGCGACGGGCCCGCGTCGACCCAGCCGGTTGCGGTGATCGGGCTCGGCGATCTCGAAATGGGCCAGCTGATCTCGCCGACGCTGAGCACCATCAGCGTGCATGGCGACGCCATCGGCCGCACCGCGGCGACCTTGACCTTGGAGCGCGGCGGCGAGCGCCGCGTCGATCTCGGCTTCGAACTGGTGCTGCGCGACAGCGGCTAGTTGGTGCTTCGTCGCTGCCAGCGGTCAAAGACCGCCAACAGCGCCGCGATCACGCATCCCGTGATGATGCCGGATGTCAGGTCCTCGAAGACCGTCAGGCCAAAGGTCGGGATCAGCACCGCGGCGCCGCGCCAGCGCGTGATCAGGTGCACGAACGCTTCCTTCTCCGCCATGTACCAGCACACCACGACGAGGACGCCGGCCAGCGCCGAGAGCGGAATGTAGCTCGCCAGCGGCGCGGCCAGCATCATGAACGACAGCAGGAACGCCGAATGCATCATGCCGGACAGCGGGCTGCGCGCGCCGGCCCGGATATTGGTCGCGGTGCGCGCGATCGTGCCGGTGACGCTGATGCCGCCGAACAGGGCGGAGGCGATGTTGGCGATGCCCTGCGCCACCAGCTCCATGTTGGAGCGGTGCTTGCGGCCGGTCATGCCGTCGGCGACCTTTGCCGAGAGCAGGCTCTCGACGCCGCCGAGCAGCGTGAAGGACAGCGATGCCGGCAGGACTTGCAGCAGCAGCGCCCAGGAGAATTGGGGCATGTGCGGCACCGGCAGGCCGCGCGGGATTTCGCCGAACCGGCTGCCGATGGTCTCGACCGGCAAGTGCAGCAGCAGCGCCGCGAACGATGCGATCACGATCGCGATCAGCATCGCGGGCCAGGCCGGCCGCCAGGCGCGCAACGCGAAGATCACGGCCGCCGAGCCGGCCCCGATCGCGAGCGCGGACCAGTTCAGGGTCGGCAGCGCATGGCCGAGCGCCGCGAGCTTCGGCACGAACGGTCCGGGTTCGGCGCCGGCCAGCGTCAGCCCGCCGAGATCATGCAACTGACTGGCGAGGATGGTGACCGCGATTCCGCAGGTGAAGCCGACGGTGACGGGGTGCGGGATGTAGCGGATCAGCGCGCCGAGCCCGGACGCGCCGATCAGCGTCAGCATCACCCCGGACACCAGCACGGTGAGCAGCAGGCCCTCGACGCCGAACTGCGCGGCGGTTGCGGCGACCAGGACGATGAAGGCGCCGGCCGGGCCGCCGATCTGAAAGCGGCTGCCGCCGAGCGCAGAGACCAGGAAGCCGCCGACGATCGCCGTGAACAGCCCGCGCTCCGGCGTCACGCCCGAGGCCACCGCGATCGCCATCGACAGCGGCAGCGCCACCACCGCGACCGTCAGTCCCGACATCACGTCGTGGCGGAATGCGCCGAGGCCATAGCCTTCGGTCAGCGTGGTCAGGAGCTTGGGACGATAGAGATGTGCGGTGGAGGAACCGTCAGGCATGGCGACAACCACAGGGAGGGAGATGAAGACAATGACGAGCGCGGGCGCCGTACGCGGCAGGCAAGCCCGCGATTGTTGGCGCGGGCGCGGGACGAGGCATTGCGGTCATTCGGCGATCTTCCGGTAGATGGCGGCGGCCTGGCGCAGCAGCCGGCTCTTGCGCTTGCGCTCATGCACGCGCTGGTGCTTGGCCTTGCGCTCGTGGGCGCGCTGCGCGAGTGCATCGGCACTCTCGAGCAACTCGCGACGGACCTCGTTGTCGTTCAGCTCGCCGAGCAGCTGCTGTCCCTTGCGCAGATGTCTGAGGACAGTGCGCCACGACGCATAGACATCGGCAGGCAGGCCACCTTCCGAGAACTCGATCGCGTAGCGCAGCCGCTTGCTGGCGAGCCGGACGCGATGGCGCTTGCTCTTGCCCATGCCTTGCAGCCCGCGGCTCTTCTGACACAGCTTGCCATGCCACCGCGCCAGCCGGCGCGCGTGAAACACCGCGACCGGCACGGCCCGCCGCTGCGCCGCGCGGCGGTTCTGCCGCGCGGTCCAGGGGCCGCTGCCGACCCAGTCCCACATGCCGTCGAACCATTGCCAGTAACGGTCGCTTTGCAACGCCTCCTTGAGCGCGTCGAACGCATCGGTGCGTGCGGCCTTCAGCATGCGTTCTTCGGGCAGGTCCTTGCTGTTCTCGATCGCGACGTCGAGATCGCGCGTTGCGCTGAGGTGGGCGCTCAGCCATTTCAGCTCGGATTTCAATCGCGTCCATTCGCTGTCCGCCACCATCGGGCCGTAGAAAGCGACCGCCGCCTTCAGCCGCGTCAGTCCGATACGGGTCTGGTGCAGCGCCACCGGATCGCCGGAGCTCAGGGCTTCGTGATTGGTCGCGACTTCCTCCAGGCATTCGGACAGGATCAGGCGAAATGCGGTCTCACAACGCATGGCCTGGCTGAGATGGCGTGGCCGCTTCGGGCGGACGACGCGTTCCCGGTCCGGACTTGCCCCTGACGTCATGACACTCCCGCGGCGCCGCCGGAGCCGCGACGCAACACCCCGGCTCCCGGGCGGGAAGAATTCCTGTTTGACCGCTGCCGATCAAGGGTTTTCTGCGTAGCCGCAATATGACGCTGCGGTGACGCGATCAAAATGTCGCAATCGACCCGGGCGACGGCGCCGACATGCGGTGCTTGCTCAGTCGGGACCGTCAAATTCGAGATATTTCGTATACGAAATATCTTGATATTTCGCATGCGAAATATATAACGACGGCATGAAAGCGGAACACCGGCTGATCTTCCTGCTGACCGTGGCCTATCGCCGGGTGCAGCGCGCCATCGAGCAGGAGACGGCCGCGCATGATCTGACGTCGGCCCAGGCCGGCGTGCTGTTCTTTCTCGGGCGCAATGACGGCGCGCTGATCGGCGACGTCTCGCAGGCGCTCGACATCGTGCCGTCGGCGATGACCGGGCTCGCCGACCGGATGGAACGTGCCGGCCTCGTCAAGCGCCGGCGTGACGGCGAGGATGGGCGCAGCCAGCGGCTTCATCTGACATCGGCGGGGCAGGAGCTCGGCAAGCGCGCCGCGACGCGGACCAGGGTGATCAACAACCGCCTGATGGACGGATTCTCGGAAGCGGAGATCGACGTGGTGTCGCGTTGGCTAGCCAGCCTGCAAGAGAAGTTTCCGAAAGACAAAGATGGTTAGGGCGTTTTCAAGCTAGGGTCGCGTCAGGAAAACGCGTCGGGCAAGAAGCAAGAGGAGTGAGAGCATGAGCGAAGTGGTCGTAGCGCTGGACGGTGGCGTCCTCACCGTGACGATGGCGCGTCCGGACAAGAAGAATGCGATTACCAATGCGATGTACGGCGCGATGGCCGACGCGCTCGAACGCGCCGAGAGCGACTCCGCGATCCGCGCCGTGCTGTTGCAAGGTGACGGCGACAGCTTCACCGCGGGCAACGATCTCGCCGATTTCGCCGCGGTGTCGCGCGGCGTGCAGGGCGAGCGTCATGTCGGCCGCTTCCTCGCCGGCCTCGCCAGGGCGCCGCGGCCGCTGGTCGCCGCCGTGCAGGGCAATGCGGTCGGCATCGGCACCACCATGCTGCTGCATTGCGACCTGGTCTACCTCGCACCGACCGCGCGGCTGATCACGCCGTTCGTCAATCTCGCGCTGGTGCCGGAGGCGGCATCGACCTATCTGCTGCCGCAGCGGATCGGCTATGCGCGGGCCTATGCGATGTTCGCGCTCGGCGAGCCGGTCGAGGCCGAGACGGCCGTTTCGATCGGTCTCGCCAACGCGGTGGTGCCGCTTGCGGATCTTCGTACCAAGGCCCGAGCCGCGGCGGATGCGCTGGCGAAGCGGCCGTTCGGCTCGCTCCAGCACACCAAGGCGTTGATGCGCGACCCTGTCAGGATCAGCGCGCAGATGGCGCGCGAGGGTGAAATCTTCCAGGAGCGATTGATGAGCGCCGAAGCGCGCGAGGCCTTTGCCGCCTTTGCCGAGCGCCGGCCGCCGGATTTCTCCAAGATCGCCGGGTAGGCTCCGGACTTGGGGCCGTCCCGCGTGGGCGGCCCCATCGCTTTGGGGTTGACGGCTTCGCCCGCATCGAACATCTCGTGTGGCAGTACAGCGAACCCGGCGAGGCGAGGCATGAGCGACAGTCACACGCTGCGCGGCGATGGAATCGCCGTGACCATCCAGGCCCAGGGCGCCGAATTGTCGTCGCTCAGGAATGCCGGGGGAAGGGAACTGCTATGGCAGGCCGGCCCGCAATGGCCACGCCATGCGCCGATCCTGTTCCCGATCGTCGGCCGGCTGAAGAACGACACGCTCCGTCACAACGGCAAGACCTATCCGATGACGCAGCACGGCTTCGCGCGCGACCGCCGCTTCGCCTGGATCGAGCAGGGGCCCCGGTCATGCAAGCTCGCGCTGTCAGACGATGCGGAAACCCGTGCGCGCTATCCCTTCGCGTTCAGGTTAGAGGTCACCTACGGCATCGATGGCCCCGATCTCGAGGTCGTCTTTGAGGTCATCAACACCGGCGCCGAGATGCTGCCGGCCGCGCTCGGCGGTCATCCCGCGTTCAATTGGCCGCTGGTGCCGGGGCTGCCGAAGGAAGCCTACACGCTGACCTTCGACAAGACTGAACCCGCGCCGATCCGGCGGTTGAAGGATGGATTGATGCGGCGGCAGCCTGAACCCAATCCGGTCGAGGGCAGAACGCTTGCGCTGACCGAGGAGCTGTTCGATGACGACGCGATGATCTTCGATCAGGTTGCAAGCACATCGATCCGCTTCGCGGCGACACTGGGCCCGGCAGCAGCCACACTGGGCCCGGAGATCGAAATTTCCTGGCGCGGCTTCCGCGAACTCGGCATCTGGTCGAAGGTCGGCGGCGCGCCATTCCTCTGCATCGAGCCGTGGCACGGTTTTGCCAGCCCGGCCGAGTTCGACGGCGAATTCGCCGACAAGCCCGGCGTGATGCACATCGTGCCGGGTGCCCGCCAATCTCTGAGCTATCGCATTCGCGTCGCCTGACGCCGTAGCTTGTCTTGCCGCGGCGGTCCGCGTTCAATGCGCGCCGCGCGTGCTGAGGACGCTGGTGATCCCGCTGACCGACGGCGGGTTCTCGTGCGCCCAGGATTCATGCGCCGCCAGGTCGCGGTAATGCTCCGCCATGCGCAGCAGCCGCTCGCGGATGCCCTGGTTCTGTTCGCCCTTGGCCTGGTCGGCCAATTGAGCCGCGCGTTCAAGCAGCGTTTTCGGATCGATCACGACAGGCTCCAAATCCGGTTTCGCCACAGCATGATCCGGAAAAGTGCGAAGCGGGTTTCCGAAGAAGATCATGCTCCAAGGCGGATAACTGCCGGAGCCAAGCACAGTTCCTGCCATGGTTTGATGACAGTGCCGCAGGGGAACAAGACGGACCCGTGGTATCGGCGCCGCTCGATCTAGTTGAACGCCATGCCGCCGCTCATCGCGATGGTCTGTCCGGTCATGTAGGGATTGTTGACCAGCAGCAGCACGGCCTGCGCGACCTCCTCGGCGGTGCCGAACCTGCCGATCGGAATTCGGCTGACCAGCCCGCTCTGTCCCTTCATCATGTCGGTCTCGATCAGCGACGGCGCGACCGCGTTGACGGTGATGCCTTCCTTGACGAGGCGCGCGGCATAGCCGCGGGTCATGCCTTCCATGGCTGCCTTGGAGGCGTTGTAGTGCGGGCCGATCGCGCCGGCGCCGCGCGCCGCGCCGGAAGAGATGTTGACGATGCGGCCCCACTTCCGGGTGCGCATCATCGGCAGCACTGCCTGTGTACAGAGAAACGCGGATTTGAGATTGACCGTGATGGTGCGGTCGAAATCCTCCTCGGTGAGGTCGTCGACGCCCTTGACGATGGCGATGCCGGCATTGTTGACGAGGATGTCGACCGGGCCGAGTTCGGACCTAGCGCGCTCGACCAGTCCGGCGACGGCCGCAGCCTCCGAGACGTCGGCGGCGATTGCGACCGCGCGGCCGCCGGCGGCAATGATGCCCTTCGTCAATGTCTCGGCCTCGGCCGACCGTTCGCGATAATTGACGGCGACGGCAGCGCCGGCTTCCGCCAGCATCTTGACGATCGCCGCACCGATGCCGCGCGACCCGCCGGTCACAATTGCGACATGTCCATGCAGGCTGTTGGCTGGCATCGAAGTCTCCTTCGCGTCTCCCCGCAGGTTGGCAAACCGACGGGCAGGGTGCAACGCAACCCTGCTCAAATCTGCGTTGCGATCGACGTCATTGCGGCAAAAACCGGCATTCCGGGCCGGAACAGGCCTTGCGTCCGGCGCTGGCCGGCGGCAATGGTTGGGGTATCACTCCTTCCAGCCTACCCACGAGAGTCCGATGAGCAAACTGATTGTCCGCGCCGGCGATTTCACCTTTGACGCCCGTTTCGAGGAGCAGCTTGCGCCGAAGACGGTCGCCGCGTTCCGCAAGGCGATGCCGTTCGAGAGCCAGGCGATTCATGTGCGCTGGAGCGGCGAGGGCGTCTGGATGCCGCTCGGCGATCTCGACTTTGGTGTCTCCTACGAGAACCACACCAGCTATCCGGCGCCGGGCCAGATCATCCTCTACCCCGGCGGCATCAGCGAGACCGAGATCCTGCTCGCCTATGGCGGCGTGCACTTCGCCAGCAAGATGGGCCAGCTCGCCGGCAATCATTTCATCACGCTGACCTCGGGGCTGGAGAACCTCACCACGTTCGGCAAGACCGTGTTGTGGAAGGGAGCACAGCAGATCCGCTTCGAGGAAGTCTGACGTGAGCGAGCCTCGCTATCCGCGCGACCTCCGCGGCTACGGGCGAAATCCTCCCGATCCGAAATGGCCCAACGCTGCCCGCGTCGCCGTGCAGTTCGTGGTCAATTTCGAGGAGGGCGGCGAGAACAACATCCTGCACGGCGATCGCGCCTCGGAGGCGTTTCTGTCCGACGTGCTGGGCGCGCAGCCCTGGGTCGGCCAACGCCACGCCAATATCGAGACGATGTTCGAATACGGCTCGCGCGCCGGGTTCTGGCGGCTGTGGCGGATCTTCACCGAGCGGAAACTGCCGACCACCGTATTCGGCGTCGCGATGGCGCTGAAGCGTAATCCGGATGTGGTCGCCGCGATGCAGGAGGCGGGCTGGGATATCGCGAGCCACAGCCTGCGCTGGGTCGAGCACAAGGACATGACGGAGGACGAGGAGCGCGCGGAGATCGCGCGCGCCATCGCCGTGCATACCGAGGCGACCGGCGCCGGGCCGCTCGGCTGGTACACCGGCCGCTCCTCGATCAACACGCTGCGGCTGCTGATGGAGGCCGGCGGCCTGCGCTATCTCTGCGATTCCTATGCCGACGATCTGCCGTACTGGATCAAGGCTGCCGGCACCGTGCCGCATCTCGTGATCCCCTATACGCTCGATGCCAACGACATGCGCTTCATCAACGCGCAAGGTTTCGGCGGCGGCGACGAGTTCTACACCTATCTGAAAGACAGTTTCGACGTGCTCTATGCCGAGGGCGCGACGTCACCGAAAATGATGTCGGTCGGCCTGCATTGCCGTGTCGTCGGCCGCCCCGGCCGTGCCGCCGCCCTGATGCGCTTCCTCGACTACATCGGGAAGCACGAGCACGTCTGGGTGCCGACGCGGCTTGCGATCGCCGAGCACTGGCACGCCAATCTCAGGCATCTCGCCGAGCAGGCGTTCGAGATCGGCTAGCGCGATCGTTGGCGACCCGTGGCCAGTTCGCCTCGCCTGCGGCAGGGCAAGCGCATATGGCAAAAGAAACTTCGTCGTCCCGGACAAGCGCAGCGAAGCGGAGCGCAGATCCGGGACCCATAACCTCAGGGCGTGGTGATAAAAGCGAGCTGGGGCCACAGCCTTGTTCAACAACAAGGCCCTGTGGTTATGGGTCCCGGCCTACGCCGGGACGACACCGAGCTTTGGCCCTACCGCCTGCGGGGAGAGGCCGGAACGCATCGCCAGATGCGTTCCGGGTGAGGGGGAACCTCAATGCCCTGCCATATGCCGGCCGATCTCGGTGAGGTCCGCCTCGCTGGCGCGGGCCTCGTGCACGAACGCGCCGTGAAACATCACGACCAGGCGATCCGACAGCTCCAGCAACTCGTCGAGATCCTCGCTGACCAAAAGCACCGCGGCACCGCGGTTGCGCGCGGCCATGATCTCGGCATGGATCTGCGCCACCGCGGCGAAGTCGAGCCCGAAGCAAGGGTTGGCGGCGATCAGCACCTCGACGTCGCCCGAGAGCTCGCGCGCCAGCACCGCGCGCTGCACATTGCCGCCAGACAGCGCCGCGATCGGCGTCTCCGGGGTGCGGGTCTTGATCTTGTAGCGGTTGATCTTGCGCTCCGCATCGCGCCTGAACGCCTTGCCGTTCAGCCACCAGCCGCCGCGGGCGAACGGGGCGCGGTCGAATTCGCGGAATGCGATGTTGTCGGCAACGCTCATGCCGCCGACGCAGGCGTTCTTCAACGGCTCCTCCGGCAACAGCGACATCTTGTGGCGCCGCATCTCCTCGCGGCTCGCCGCATAGGCCTCGCCCTGGACGCGGATCACGCCGCTCTCGGCCTCGCGCTGGCCCGCCAGCACCTCGACCAGCTGGCGCTGACCGTTGCCGGACACGCCGGCGATGCCGACGATCTCGCCGCTCTTCACCGTCAGCGATACGCCGTGCACCGCGATCGCGCCGGCGTCGTCGAGCGCGGTGAGCCTGTCGAGCTCGAGCCGCGGCGCGCCGGTCTCGCCGGTGCGCGGCGGCTGCACCGTCAGTTGCTCGGCGCCGATCATGGTGCGCGCCATCTCGTTCGGCGTCAGCTCCGAGACCTTGCCGGTGCCGGCGAGCTTGCCGCGGCGCAGAATGGTCACCTCGTCGGCAAACGCCATTACCTCGCGGAACTTGTGCGTGATCATCAGGATGGTGAGCTCGCCTGCGACCACCATCGCGCGCAGCATGCCGAGCACTTCGTCGGCCTCGCCCGGCGTCAGCACCGAGGTCGGCTCGTCCAGGATCAGGAAGCGGCGCTTCAGGTAGAGCTGCTTGAGGATCTCGCATTTCTGCCGTTCGCCGGCGGAGATGTCGGAGACTTTTGCGTCGAGCGGCACCTTGAACGGCATCCTGCGCAGGAAGGCTTCAAGCTCCTTCTTCTCCTTGCGCCAGTCGACCACCGAAGGCACGTCGTCGCGCGCCAGCACCAGGTTCTCGGCGACCGTCATCGCCGGCACGAGGGTAAAGTGCTGGTAGACCATGCCGAGCCCGAGCGCATGCGCGTTCTTGGGGTTGGCGATGCTCTGCTGGCGGCCGCCGACGATGATGTCGCCTTCGGTGGCGTGGTAATAGCCCATGATGCATTTCACGAGCGTGCTCTTGCCCGCGCCGTTCTCGCCCAGCAGCGCGTGGAACGAGCCGGGGCGCACCTTGAGCTCGACATTGTCGAGCGCAAGGAAGTCGCCGAATCGCATCGTCATGGCGATGGCATCGACACCGAACGCGCCTGCCGGTGCGGGCGGTTCGCCGATGATCACGACAGCGCCCCGATCAGGTCGGCGGATCTGGTCACCGCACCGAACACGCCGCCCTGCATCTTGATCATCTTCAGCGCGTGGTCGTGATTGCTCCTGTCGGTCGCGCCGCAGCAATCCTCCACCAGCACGCATTCGAAGCCGCGGTCATTGGCCTCCCGCATCGTGGTGTGGACGCAGACGTCGGTGGTGATGCCGGTCAGCACGATGTTATCGATGCCGCGCAGCCGCAGCATCAGCTCCAGATCAGTGGCGCAGAACGAGCCTTTTCCGGGCTTGTCGATGATGGGCTCGCCCGGCAGCGGCGCGAGATCGGGGATGATGTCCCAGCCCGGTTCGCCGCGCACCAGGATGCGGCCGCAGGGGCCGGGATCGCCGATCCCGGCGCCGATCTGCCGCGAGCGCCAGCGCTTGTTGGCGGGCAGGTCGGCCAAATCGGCCCGGTGGCCTTCGCGGGTGTGGATGACGTGAAAGCCCTGCGCGCGCATCACCGCGAGCAGCTTCTTGATCGGCTCGATCGGCGCCCGGGTCAGCGACAGGTCGTAGCCCATCTTGTCGACATAGCCGCCGACGCCGCAGAAATCGGTCTGCATGTCGATGATGATGAGCGCCGTATTCTCTGGCCGCAGATCGCCATTGTAGGGCCAGGCATAGGGCTCGGACTTGATGAAGCGCTCGGGCATGAATGATCTCGCGGTCTATCGGGTGATGGACAATTCGGCGGGCGCGCCGGTCAGCGTGCGCTTCGGCGAGCAGGTGATGATCATGATCGCGAGGGTCAGGATGTAGGGCGCGGCATTGAACAGATGATAGCCGGAGGTGATGCCGACCGATTGCAGCGCGGGCCCGAGCGCTGCGGCGCCGCCAAAGGCGAGCGAGGCCCACAGGCACAGCATCGGGTCCCAGCGTGCGAAGATCACCAGCGCCACCGCGGTGATGCCTTGTCCCGAGGAGAGGCCTTCGTTCCAGCTGCCGGGATAGAACAGCGACAGGAACGAGCCGCCGATGCCGGCGAGGAAGCCGCCGACCATGGTGGCGCGCAACCGTATCAGCAGCACCGAGTGACCCATCGCGCGCGCCGCATCCGCGCTCTCGCCGGCGGTGCGGATCAACAGGCCCCAGCGCGTGGTCCTGAACGCCCAATAGAGCAGCGGCGCGATCGCGACGCCGATCAGGAACAGCACGTTGATGCGCAGCGCCGCGCGCAACTGCGGGATGTCACTCCACCAGCCGAAATCGATCGCCGGCAGCCGTGCCGCGGTCGGCTCGATCAGCGGCTTGCCGAGGAAGAAGGCGAGGCCCGTGCCGAGCAGCATCAGCGCGATGCCGACCGCGATGTCGTTGACGCGGGGGAGCGAGCAGATGCCGGCGTGCAGCGCGCCGAACAGGGCGCCGGTGACACCGGCCGCGAGCACGCCGAGCCATGGCGAGCCCGTGAGATACGAGATGCCGTAGGCGCTCATCGCGCCCATCACCAGCGTGCCTTCGAGGCCGAGATTGATGCGGCCGCTCCGCTCGGTGATGCACTCGCCGAGGCTGACGAACAAAAACGGTGTCGAGACGCGGATGGCGCCGCCGAACACGGCGAGCGGGACGGTCCAGAGCCCGAGCGATGCATCCGCCATGTCAGGACTTTCCCTTCAGGAAGCCGATCCGTCCGTAGAGCGCATCGCTCGCCAGCACGAACACGAAGATGATGCCTTGCAGCACCAGCACCGAGGCATCGGGCAGGCCGAGCCGCCGCTGCAACAGGCCGCCGGAGGCCGAGATGCCGCCGAGCAGGATCGCCACCGGAATGATCGCCAGCGGATTCTGCCGGGCCAGGAACGCGACCAGAATGCCGGTGAAGCCATAGCCCGCCGCGAGATTGGCGTTGGTGCGGCCCTGCACGGCCGCGACCTCGATCATGCCGGCGAGCCCGGCGCTGCTGCCGGCGAGGAAGCAGACGGTCATGATCAGCTTGCCGACCGAAAGCCCGACGATCTTGGCGGCGCGGATGTTGCCGCCGGCGACGCGCGCGGCGAAGCCGAACGTCGTGTGATAGATCAGGATGTAGGCGGCGACGGCCGCGACGAGGCCGAACACCAGGCCCCAATGCACGTCGGTGCCGGGGATGCTGCCGATCATGTTGGCGGCGCCGATCTCGCGCGTCGACGGCTTGTTGAGGCTCGCCGGATCGCGCATCGGCCCCTCGACCAGATGGTTCAGGATCGCCAGCGCGATATAGACCAGCAGCAGGCTCGAGATCGTCTCGTTGACGCCGCGATACTGCCGCAGGCCGCCCGACAGCGCGATCCAGAAGCCACCGCCGATCATGCCCGCGATCACCATCGCGATCTGCACCACGATCGGCGCTGTGCCTTGCAGCGCCAGCGCCGCCGCGGTTGCCGACAGCGCGCCGATCAGCAGCGCGCCTTCGCCGCCGATGATCACCATGCCGAGTTGCGCCGGCAGCGCGGTGCACAGCGCGGTCAGGATCAAAGGCGCGGCGCGGGTCAGCGTGTTCTGCCACGAGAACCAGGTGCCGAACGCGCCGTAATACATGTAGAAATAGAGATCGAGCGGGTTCTTGCCGTAGAGCGCGACAAAGCCGCCGAACACCGCGAGCGCGCCGACCAGCGCCGCGCCCGGGATCAGGATGTATTCGATGCTCGAGCCGTAGCGCTGGAGGAAGCCGGGATCGGCGGCCGGAGCAACGCCGGCCGCCTCCACCGATTCCGCCGCCTCGGTCGTCACGCGGTGGCTCCGATCACGCCCTCGACCAGATAGTCCATCTTCTCGAGTTCGGGATCCTGCTGGCCACGGTCGGTGCCGCCGGCGATCACGGTCTTGCCCTTGTTGTCGGTGATCGGGCCCTTGAAGATGGTGAAATCGCCGGCCATGAACTTGGCCTTGACGTCGTCGGCATGCTTGCGCGCTTCGGCCGAGACCATCTCGCCATAAGGCGACACCTTGACGATCTCTTCCTTGAGGCCGCCGCGATAGAAGTTCGGGATCGTCTCTCCAGCCACGATCATCTTGACGAATTTCGGATACAGCGCCTCCCAATTCCATTCGGCGCCGGTGAGATAGGCCTTCGGCGCCAGCGGCGCCTGGTTGACGTGATAACCGCACACCATCGCCCCGCGGCGCGCGGCGTTCTCGACCATCGTCTTCGGACCGTCGACATGGCAGGTCAGCACGTCGACGCCCTGGTCGATCAGGCTGTTGGTGGCCTCGGCCTCCTTGACCGGCATCGACCAGTCGCCGGTGAAGATCACCTGCGTGGTTGCCTTCGGATTGGCGAGCCGGGCGCCGAGCGTGAACGCGTTGATGTTGCGCAGTACCTGCGGGATCGGCTTGGCGGCGACGAAGCCGAGCTTGCCGCTCTTGGTCGAATAGCCGGCGACGATGCCGGAGATGTATTGCGCCTCGTCGATATAACCGAAATAGCTGCCGGCGTTCTTCGGGTCCTTGTCGGTCCACAGTCCGCCGCAATGCTCGAAATGCAGCTTCGGAAACTTGGTTGCCATCTTGACGACATGCGGGTTGTAGTAGCCGAACGAGGTTGGAAACAGCAGCGTGGCGCCGTCGAGATTGACCATCGACTCGATGGTCTTCTCGACTGCGTCGGTCTCCGGCACCTTCTCTTCCTCGATGACCTTGATGCCGGGCAGCTTCTTCACTGCCGCCGCGCCCTGGGCGTGGGCCTGGTTGTAGCCGTAGTCGTCGCGCGACCCGACATAGATGAAGCCGACCGTGGTCTCGGCGGCGGCCGCGCCGCGCACCCCGAGCGCGCTGCCGAATGCCAGCGCCGCGCTTCCCTGCAATAAGTGCCGTCTTGAAATCCTGCCAAAATCCATCGCCTGCTCCCTCCGGCGGGTCCGGCCCGCCTGTCCTTGTCGCAGCCGCCATAACGGCGTCGCTTGAGGGAGTGTCGCAAGCTTCGTGCCAGAGCACGTTTGGCGATCATGGCTCCGTAAGCATCTGAATATTCAAGGTAACACTGAGCAATGTGAGGTTGATCAGAGCTCGGTCAATGTCGATATGCCTATTTTATAGGCGATATATCGCCGTTGTATGCAATGGCGTTAAGCAGTCGGTAACCGGCCGGCGGCGGCTACCGGCGTGGTTGGGGTTCGGTGATTTGCCGGCTGGTCAATCGGATCGGGCCTGCTACGAGTGAGGCCATGCAGCCGGACTTCGGGGCCGGGTTGGACTGATGGGAAAGACCATGAGCGAGAACAAGCCGTCCGCCCTTGGCGCCGAGATCGTGGCGCGGATCGATCAGCTCGCGGCGATCTCAGAGACTTCAGAGCATCTGGCCCGCGTCTTCCTCACGCCCGAACACCGCAAGGCGGCCGATCTGATCCTGTCCTGGATGCGCGAGGCCGGCATGAGCGCGCATCTCGATGCGATCGGCAATGTCTGCGGCCGTTATGAGGGCGAGCGGCCGGGGCTGCCGGCGCTGGTGCTTGGCTCGCATTACGACACCGTGCGCGATGCCGGCCGATGGGACGGCCCGCTTGGCGTCATCACCGCGATCGCCTGCGTCGCCGATCTGAACCGGCGCGGCAGGCGGTTGCCGTTCGCGATCGAGATCGTCGGCTTCGCCGACGAGGAGGGCGTGCGCTTCGCCTCGACCCTGCTCGGCAGCCGCGCGGTGGCCGGCACGTTCGACGAGAGCGTGCTCAACAGCCGCGATCGCGCCGGCATATCGATGCGCGATGCGCTGATCGCCTTCGGGCTCGATCCCGATCATATCGGCAAGGCGGCCCGCGCGCGCCGCGAACTGCTCGGCTATGTCGAGCTGCATATCGAGCAGGGCCCGGTGCTCGAACAGAAGGAGCTGCCGGTCGGCGTCGTCAGCGCGATTTCAGGCGCGACCCGGCTCGCCGCCAACCTCACCGGCGTTGCGGGCCATGCCGGCACCGTGCCGATGCCGTTGCGGCGCGATGCGCTTGCAGGCGCCGCCGAATGCATCGTTGCGATCGAGCAGTTTTGCAGGAGCGACGATTCTGGCCTGGTCGGCACCGTCGGCCATATCGACGCCATGCCCGGCGCCACCAACGTGATCCCGGGCAAGGTGTCGTTCACGATGGACATCCGCTCGCAGAGCGACATGCATCGCAAACGCGCCGTCGCCGACATCGTGCGGCAGGTCGAGGTGATCGCCAGGCGGCGCGAACTCGGTTTGCAGATCGACGTCACCCACGAGAACCGCAGCGTGCCCTGCGCGCCCTGGCTGAAGACGCAGCTCGCGGCCGCCGTCGCCGCCGAGGGGCACGCCGTGTTCGAACTGCCGAGCGGGGCAGGGCACGACGGCATGGCGATGGTCGATGTCGCCGATATCGGCATGATCTTCGTGCGCTGCCGCGGCGGCGTCAGCCACAATCCGGCCGAGCATGTCGCGCTGGAAGACGCCAACACCGGCGTGCTTGTGCTGCTGCGATTTGTCGAGAATTTCCGAGCGCAGGCTGGTTGAGACAAGATCTGTTGTGCCAGCCTCCGTCATTGCGAGGAGCGATAGCGACGATGCAATCTATCTTTCCGCGTTTGCCGATCGACGGATTGCTTCGCTTCGCTTGCAATGACGGCTGAGGGAGCTGCGCCGGCCGTTTGGCGCCAGAATTCCTGGTCCAGGTGGCCGTTTTCGCCGCCGGAGAAGGAAACTCTCCCCGGGCCATGCGACGGAAAAGGCCTTTCCAACCGACGCGGGCAAAAGGCATTTCGTTACCCTTGCTTCCGACCCCGTCGTCGCGACATTCTCCTCACGTTCCAGATGGTCACGATGATGAGCCAATCCACATTCGATCCCTTCGGTGAGCCGGTTCCCGCGGTCGATCCTTCGATCGCGAACGCGGGCGTGTCGAAATGGCTGAAGACGGCGGGGACCAGCGTGTTCTGGGTGCTGGTGGTCGGCATCGTTCTGGCGCGGGCGGTCTATTTCGAACCCGGCGTGTTCAGCTTCGAGCATGCCGTGGCGTGGGCGCAGGGTCTGTTGGCCGTACTTTAGCGGACGACGCGCGGGGCTTCGCCTTCGTATCCTTTGTCTCTCGAATGATGCCCTCGAACGCGACCGCCGCCGGCACGTCGAGCCGGCCGGGCGATTTCAATTGCCACAGCGTGCGTTCGATATGGACGCCTTTGATCGGGATCACCTTGAGCTTCCCGAGCCTCACCTGATCGTCGATCGTCGCAACCGACACGATCGCCACCCCGACACCCGCAGCCACCGCCTGCTTGATCGCCTCGGTGCTGCCGATTTCCAGGGTTCGCTGCGGCTCGACGCGGTGGGCGGCGAGCGCCTGCGCGACCACCTCGCGGGTTCCTGAACCCGGCTCGCGCACGATCAGGATCTCATCGTTCAGCGACCGGATGTCGATCGGCCCCTGCACCGCCGCGAAGCGGTGATCCGGAGCCGCGATCAGCGCCATCACATCGGTGCGCCAGGCCTCGCTGATCAGGTTCTCGTCCTCGACCGGTCCCTCGACCAGCGCGATCTCGACCTCGTGCCCCAGCATCAGCGCCGCGATGTCGCTGGTATTGGCGCTCACCACATGCAGGTCGATGCCGGGAAAGGCGCGGTGGAACACGCCGAGATATTCCGGGATCATGTAGGTCGCGATCGTCGTGCTGGCGCCGATCCGCAGCGAGCCGCTGTCGAGGTTGCGCAGCGCCTGTAATTCGTCCTCGGCGGCGCGCTCGGCCGCGAACAGCGTTTCGGCATGCCGGGCCAGCGCCGCGCCCTCCCGGGTCGGCCGCACCCCCTTCGGCGTGCGGTCGAGCAGCCGGCAGCCGACCTGCAACTCGAAATCCCGCACGCCCTTGGAGATCGCGGGCTGGCTGATGTGCAGCAGGTCGGCGGCGCGGGAGAAACTTCCGCTTTTCGCCACCGCCGCGAACAGGCGGAGCAGGTGCAGGTTGAGGGACATAACTTCTCTCTATCGGGGCAGTCCGAAAAGATATTAGCCAAGGAGTGGGGTCTGGCGCATAAAATCTTCTCCGAAAAGAGGATTTCGTGCCGGAACAAGAACAACATCAAGGGCAGCAGCAGGGGGCGCTGAAGCGCATATTCCTGCTCATTCCGGGCATTCTGCTCTGCGGGGTGGTCACCGTCATCTCGCTCGGCGTCCAGGCCGTCGAGGAGCGGGTTTTCGACCACCCCTATATCGAGGCCCTGGTCGTCGCCATCCTGCTCGGCATGGCCGTGCGCACCGCCTGGGAGCCGTCCGAGCGCTGGCGCTCCGGCATCGCCTTCAGCGCCAAGCAGTTGCTCGAGGTCGCCGTGATGCTGCTCGGGGCCTCCATCAGCTTCGCCGCGATCGTGGCGTCGGGCGGGCTTCTGATCGGCGCCATCGCTGCGACCGTCGTCATCATGCTGGCCGTGAGCTATGGCCTCGCTCGCCTGCTCGGGCTGAAGAGCAAACTCGCGATCCTGATCGCCTGCGGCAATTCGATCTGCGGCAATTCCGCGATCGCGGCCGTGGCGCCGGTGATCGAGGCCGATGGCGACGACATCGCCTCGTCGATCTCATTCACCGCGATTCTCGGCGTGCTGATGGTGCTCGGCCTGCCGCTGCTGATTCCGCTGCTGAAGCTGACGGCGACGCAATACGGCATCCTCGCCGGGCTCACGGTCTATGCCGTGCCGCAGGTGCTGGCGGCGACCGTGCCCGCCGGCATCGTCTCGACCCAGATCGGCACGCTGGTGAAGCTGGTGCGGGTCTTGATGCTGGGCCCGATCGTGGTCGCGCTGTCGCTATTCGTGGCGCGGCGCCGCAAGAGCAGCACCGGCGCAAAGGCCGCGTCGATCAGCCCGTTCAAGCTGGTGCCCTGGTTCATCATCGGCTTCCTGGTGCTGGCCGCGCTGCGTTCGTTCCAACTGGTGCCTGACATCGCGATCGCGCCGGTGACCAAGACGGCGGCCATCCTCACCGTGGTCTCGATGGCCGCGCTCGGGCTTGGCGTCGATGTCCGTGTGCTGTCGACCGTCGGCGGCCGGGTGACGGCCGCGGTCACGTTGTCCCTGATGCTGCTGCTCGGCTTGAGCATCGGCCTCGTGCACTTCTTCAAGTAGCCGCTACTCGGCGGCCTTCGCGGCCTTGCCGAACATCCGTGTCGGTGCGGGGAAGCCGCATGACGTGCCGTCGGTGATCTTGACCCGGTCTTCCCAGGGCAGGCGGAAGCGGCCGGACACCATGTCCTGCATGAAGGTGTAGGGGCAATCCATCGCGCCGCCTTTCACCGCGACATAGCCGCGATGCCAGAGCTGATAGATGTTGTTCTCGACGCCCCAGTTGATCCGCGCCTCGCGCACCAGGTCGGGCCGCACCTCGGCGGTGATGATCTCGTCGGCCCGTCCGGTGGTGCCGTGCGCGATGATGCTGCCGTCGAAATTGACGATCATGCCTTCGCCCATCGAGTCGAACGACCCGTCCGAGCCGCACATGCAGACATTGGCGGTTACCATCAGGTTCTGGAACGCGTTGGCCTGGTTGGTGAAGCGCCAGCTGTCGCGGATCGGTGCGGTGTAGCCCGCGGTGCGGATCATGATCTCCGCGCCCTTGTAGGCGCATTCGCGCGCCATCTCCGGGAACATGCCGTCGTGGCAGATGATCAGCGCGAGCTTGGCGCCGTTCGGTCCGTCGATCACGGGAATGCCGATGTCGCCCGGCTCCCACGGCTCGACCGGAATCCAGGGATGGAATTTGCGGTAGTACAGCTTGATCTCGCCGTGATCGTCGATGATCAGCCCCGAATTGTACGGGTTGCCGTGCGGGTTGAACTCCATGATGGAGAAGCAGCCCCAGATCTTGTTGTCGATGCAGGCCTGTTTGAAAGCCGCGACTTCAGGCCCGTCGAGCCGGCACATGATCTCAGGGTTGGTATCCATCGAGAGGCCGTGCAGCGAGTATTCGGGGAATACGACCAGGTCCATGGTGGCGAGATTGCGCCGCGCCTTGCCGACCATCCAGACGATGCGCTCGGTCTGCCGCGCCAGATCGGCTTTGGTCGCGACCACGGGCAGTTGCAGCTGCACCAGTCCGATCACGACGCCATTCGGCGATTTGTTGAGACCGCCAAGTCCGTTCATGCCTGTCCTCCCGCTCATTACGACGCACCGCGTCATTTGCGCGAACGATCGATCCTCGTCCGCTCAGGCTCCCAGCTAGCAACGATCATGCCAGCAGCATCGGACGATCGGCAAATCAGCTGCCGGTGATTGCGTAGTGGCACGCGGTTTGCTTAATCAAGCGCGGATCTTCTCGCATTCGGGGGAGTGCGCCATGGCGAATTCAAGCGGGACAATCGCGGCGGAGCCGGCGCCGATCACGCTCGACTGGAGCAAGACCGCGCTCGTCATCATCGACATGCAGCGCGATTTCATGGAGCCCGGCGGGTTCGGCGAAACCCTCGGCAATGACGTCAGCCAGCTCGCCCGCGCGGTGCAGCCGATTGCCGCGGTGCTCGCGGCGGTGCGCGACGCCGGCTTGCTCGTGGTCCATACCCGCGAGGGCCATCTGCCCGATCTCTCCGACGCGCCGCCGGCAAAGGTTGAGCGTGGTGCGCCGAGCTTGCGGATCGGCGATCCCGGGCCGATGGGACGGATCCTGATCCGCGGCGAGGCGGGCCACGACATCATTCCCGAGCTCTATCCGCAGGACAGCGAGATCGTGATCGACAAGCCCGGAAAGGGCGCATTCTACGCCACCGAATTCGCTGACATCCTGCAAAAATACGGCATCGAGAATCTGCTGGTCTGCGGCGTCACCACCGAGGTCTGCGTCAACACCACGGTGCGCGAGGCCAACGACCGCGGTTACCGCTGTGTCGTGATCGCGGACGGCTGCGCGTCCTACTTTCCGGAATTCCACGAGATGGGCCTGAAGATGATCAAGGCCCAGGGCGGCATTTTTGGGTGGGTCACCGATTCAGCCGCGGTGCTGGAGGCGCTCGGACGTTGAAGCGAGATGAGATTGGGCTGCGCCGCGAATAGGGGCGCTACCTATCGCGTTTGCGGCGCGGAAGCGTTGGGGCGCATGCTCAGGACTCCGGGACGCCCGCTTTTCATGGTCGAAGCAGACACTCGACCCGACGTCGGGGATAACCCCTCGCAGAAGCACACCGTGCGAGATGGTCACGGTATTATTAGTCATTGGCGACGTCTTCCGCTAAGGGTTGTCGACGATTGGTCCACAACTCTTGGATGGTTTCGTGCAAGTCGGGAGAATTCTTCGCAGTCGCGCCGGGACGTTCGTCGTTATCGGCTGGCTTCTTTTCGTGGTGTCGATCCCGATTTGCCTCTCGGTCGTTGTGGTTACGGCCATAGACCTGACTTACTTCGCAGCAAGTCCGCAGATCCCATTTGACAAGTACGATAATGACGCCTCCTGGATATTTCTTGCCTCGGTTGCTTTTGCCGCGGTTGCGTCTTCAATCGCGCTTGCTTTGGAGTTTCGAGCCACCGCGTCCGCATTGGTGGTTGCGATTTGGGGTGTCGCCGTTGCCGGCATCCCGGTTGCTCGTTCGTTTGTGAAACCTGGTCCGGAATATTTCGAGCGGCATGCCGGCCAGGAAACCTTTTGGGTACCTTGGAAGTATGTGGCGACCAGCCCCGGGGTGCCCCTTGAGAAAATGCCAAAGGAGGTTGGCTTCTCTGCGGATCTCTGTCTTTCCAATCTCTTAGGGCGCGGCGACGTAGGCTGTGGTTTCATTCAGAGTGTCCATGTTTTACCCAGCGAGAACAGCGATGCTGATCCCGACTTAAAATCGTGGCGTGAATACCGGTCTCAGATGAGTAGGGGTCTTGACCGCGATGGGTATCAATCGTTCGACTTGAGCTTTGCGCGGCCTAGCGGTCGTACGCTGGTCCATCACTACTTCGCTCGCCTGAACTTGAACGGACAGCTCACGCGGCTTGTCGTCTGTCACGTTAACAGCGAGAGATTCTGTATAACTCACGCGCTGGTGGGCAACTATTGGCTTGGATACCAAGCAGGCTCAGCCGAGGGTGACGAGGTGCTCGACGGCAAGCTCGCGGCGTTGATCGAGTCATGGCGGCGCAAGTAGTGTGTTCTGAAGCCATGGTTCAGACCGACGAGCGCTTTTGGCCCTCAGCCGACATGATGAAGCGCGCCTCTCCTGTCCGCTGCTCTCGCCTTAGCCGCCCTTCACCGTACCCGCCGTCAGCCCGGCCACGATCTGCGGCTGCGCCAGCACGGTGAGCAGCAGCACCGGCGCCGTCACGATCAGCGCGGCGGCGGCGAGCGGGCCCAGCTCAATTGGTCGAACGAGATCATGTTGTGAACCGCGACCGGCAGCGCGTGGGTCTCGCGCCCGGCCAGCACGATGTCGAAGACGAAGTTGTTCCAGGAGAAGATCACCGCGAGCATGAGGGCGACCGCAAGCCCGGCTCGCGGTCAGTCCAGATTCTGCATCATCCGCCGCCGGCGGCGTGCGTCGCGAAAGCCGGAGATCGAGCCCACTGCCGATTTGCGGTCCGTCTGGCTGCGCTGTCGATCGCGCCGGCATTCACACCCTCACTGCCACCGATAGGTAAGTGTGCCCAATACCGTTCGGCCCATGCCATACTGACAAAGCCCAACGCCTTGGCAATACGAGACGTAGGTCTTGTCGAACAGATTTCGGGCGTTTACCGCCAGCGAGAAGCCCTTGAGAGCAGGCGACCTGGCTGCGAAATCGTAGGTCACGGACGCGTCCAGCAGCGCATAGTCCGGCAGCAGCGACGGTGTGGTGCCGAGACCGGAAACGCCGGTCCAGACATTCGTGTAAGTACCGTAGGTGTTGCCCACGTAGCGCACGCCGACACCAACTCCCAGGCCGGCGGCGGGACCATCGAGGAATGCATACTTGGCCCAGAGGGACGCCGTGTTGCGCGGAATACCGACCGGATGGGTGCCAACGTTGATCGAGAACAGCGACGTCGTGTCGTTCGACGCGGTTACGATGTTGTCGAGATAAGTGTAGGCCGCCACGACGTCCAGGTTGCGGTTGAACTTCGCGTGCCACTCGAGTTCGAGGCCGCGCGAGCGGATGGCTCCCGTCTGGGTGCTGAAGCCGATATGGCCAGGTGTGATATCGGGCGTGAGCACGTTCTGCTGGGTCAGATCGAACAGCGCTGCGGTGACGAAGCTGTTCCAGCCGATCGGCTGGTATTTGACGCCAATCTCATATTGTTCGCCGGTGGTGGGCTTGAACGCCGCTCCGCCGTAGGCGGTGCCTATTTGAGGCTGGAAAGACGTCGCATAACTCGCATAGGGCGCGACACCATTGTCGAAGAGATAAACCACACCGGTACGCCAGGTAAATGCGCTATCGGACTGGTCGGTCTTGACGTTGTTGATGCGGTCAAAATCGTGCGCCGCCGCCCAGTCCTGCCGACCGCTGATCATGAAGCGCCACCCGCCCAGGCTCATCTGATCCTGCGCATATAGTCCGGCCTGGGTCACCCGGGCATCGTCGCTGCCGCCCGGCGTCGGAAGTGCGACCGGTGCTCCATAGACGGGGTTGAAGGCATCCAGACCGTTCACGGCAAAATTGTTGCCGTAGAGCTCGTTGTACTTGATGTTCTGATAGTCGAAACCGACGATCGCCGTGTGCTTCACTGCGCCGAGGGCAAATTTTGCCTCGATCTGGTTGTCATTGGTGAGCTGGGTCAGGCTTTCATTGTTGAAGAATGCGTAGCGTCCGAGCGTTCGGTTGTCAGCGCCGAGCCCGTAGGCGAACACGTTCAGCAAGTCGTCCTTGATGCCGGTGTAGCGCAGGTTCTGGCGAACGGTCAGATTGTCGTCGAGTCTGTGTTCGAACAGGTAACCGATGCCATACTGTTCGCGCGAGTGACGGTCGAAGCCGGGCTCACCGGGATTGAGCGACCGTGAAATCTGTCCGTTCGGATTGGGCAGCACGGTGCCCACCGCGGGGACAAAATTGTAGTAACCAGCGTTCGGATCCTTCTGATAATTCGCCAGCACCGTGAGTGTGGTGTCGAGATCAGGTCGCCATGTGATGGCCGGCGCGACGGAGACGCGCTGCTCATGCGTACCGTCCACCTGCGTATCGTTGTCGCGGAATACGCCGGTGAAACGGTAAAGCAGCTTGCCATCCTTGTCGACGGGTCCGCCCGTATCGATCGACGTGGCGCCGAGATTGTAGGTGCCCGCGGAGACATTGATCTCGCCGAATGCCTTGTCGGTCGGCCGCTTGCTGACGAGGTTGACGAGTCCGCCGGGAAAACCCTGTCCGTAGAGCACCGAAGCAGGACCGTGCAGCACCTCGATCCGCTCCAGATTGTAGACTTCATAGGACGGCAGGTTGTAGGCGACGTTCGGCATTCGCAAGCCGTCGAGATACTTCTCGAGCTGAAAGCCGCGGCCGGTCAGATATTCAAAGCCGCTCATGTTGACGCCGCGCTGTTCGGCAACCACGCCCGACGTATAGTTCAGTGCCTGAGCCACGCTTTGCGCACCCTGATCCTTGATCTGATCGGCGGTGACAACCGAGATCGCCTGCGGCGTTTCAATCAGCCGTGTATCGGTCTTGCTGCCCGTGGCGCTATGGGTGGCAACATAGCCATCAACGTGCCCCCACGCGGTTTCGCGCGGTGCGCTCGAAGCAGAATTTGTCGGCTCACGCTTCGCGCGGGCCGTCGTTGGCCGTCGGCTCGACCGCGGTTTGGCGCTGCGGGAGGGCAGTGCGCGGGCGGCGGGTCGCTGGATCGGAGCATCGACGGTGACTGGTGGGAGGCTGGCCTGCGCGCTCGCGGGCGACGTGGATGAACCGAGGGTAAGAGCGATCGCGGAAACGCTGATCGAAAAAGCCGAGAGCAATCGCGCTCCAGCAACAAGCTTCTGCATTGTCTTCCAACCCTCAACGAAATCACATCAGTGCTTCGGCTAGTGCGGCACCGCCTTTCTCTTCGCAATGTTCGTGCTGATAGAATCCGTCTAATGATGGCGGGTTCTCGATACATGATGGCAATGTGGCGCCTTGCCGATATGATTTGGCGTTACATCGATATCGTCGAATCGCTGTTCTTCATGCATCACGGATGTGTCGAACCAGTTGCAAGCCCGGTATGTGCGCTACGCTGCCGAAAACAGAAGTTGGATTCGGGGCATTGGCGTCAGCGGCCGTGCGGCTTGAGGTGCCGTCGCAAACGTGCTCGGCCGAGCGTCGGCCGCCGGCGGCTCCTTTGCATGGGGTTGTTTTCGATATTTTTGACGAGGCGACCCGCGACGGCCTACGGCTCACATTGCCCTGAAGCACGATCCGGAAAGTGTGAGGCGGTCGTCTGAGAAGATCGTGCGCAAACACGAAGCTGGAGCGCGATGGTTCAACCTGATCTCGTCGCGCCTCAGCCGCCCTTCACTGCGCCCGCCGTCAGCCCGGCTACGATCTGCCGCTGCGCCAGCACAGTGAGCAGCAGCACCGGCGCGGTCACGATCAGCGCGGCGGCGGCGAGCGGGCCCCAGCTCAACTGGTCGAAAGAGATCATGTTGTAGACCGCGACCGGCAGCGTGCGGGTCTCGCGCCCGGCCAGCACGATGCCGAAGACGAAGTTGTTCCAGGAGAAGATCACCGCGAGGATGAAGGCGACCGCAAGCCCGGGCTTGGCGATCGGCAGCGCGACATGGCGGAACACCTGCCAGCGCGTGGCGCCATCGATCAGCGCGGCTTCCTCCAGCTCGAGCGGCGTGGTCTCGAAATAGCCGATCATGATCCAGATCACGATCGGCACCGTGACCACGAGATGGATGATGATCTGCGGCACCAGCGTGCCGAGCAGGCCGAGCCATTGGAACAGCAGGAACAGCGGGATCAGATACGACAGGCCCGGCGTGATGCGGGCGATCAGGATCACGATCGCCGATTTATGCGCCGCCATCCGCGCGATGCCGTAGCCCGCGGGCACGCCGACCAGCATCGCAAGTCCGGTTGCGCAGCCGGTGACGACGAGGCTGTTGGTGAAATAGGTCAGGAAGCGGTTGGAGGCGAACACGTCGGCATAGTTCTTCCAGGCGATATGCTCCGGGAAGAACACCGGCGGATAGGACGCGTTGTCGATCTCGAATTTCAGCGACAGCGAGGCCATCCAGAGGAAGAACAGGATCGCCGGCGAGACGATGACGAACACCGACAGCCACAGCCCGATCCGGCCCAGGATCTGACGCAAAGCTATATGGCGGAGATTCATGCCTCGCTCCCGAGCTGCGAGGTCCACAGCAGGCGCTTGCGCAAGTGGAGCAGCAGCGCTGCCAGTGCCACGATCAACAGGAAGAACACCACCGCGATCGCCGAGCCGTAGCCGAGGTCGTAATAGACGAAGGCGACGCTGTAGAGATAGACGTTGATGGTCTCCGACGCCGAACCGGGTCCTCCTTGCGTGATCGCGAAGATGATGTCGAAACTCTTCACCGCGTCGATCATCCGGATCATGCCGGCGATGAACAGGAACGGCATGATCAAGGGCAGCGTGATGAAGCGGAACACCTGCCAGAAACTGGCGCCGTCGATCTGCGCGCTTTCATAGGGTTCGGTCGGGATCGCGGCGAGGCCGCCGAGCACGATCAGCATCACCAGCGGCGTCCATTGCCAGGTCTCGACCAGCACCAGCGAGGGGATCACCGTCGTCGGGTTGAACACCCAGAGCTGCGGCGGGATGCCGACCAGCGAGAGCAGATAGTTCAGCACGCCGAGCTGTGGGTGGAACATCATGGTCCACACCAGCGCGATCGCCACCGGGGTCGCCATCATTGGCATGATGAAGATGCCGCGCAGGAAGCCGCGTGCGGCGAATTTCTGGTGAAACACCACCGCCGCGAGCGTGCCGAACACCAGCGGCAGCACGACCGACAGCACGGTATAGGACAGCGTGTGCCCGACCGCCTCGACGAAGCGCGGATCGGTCGGCAGCCGCAAATAATTGGCGAGCCCGACGAAGACGGTCGGCGAGCCGACCTTCCATTCCT
Source organism: Bradyrhizobium sp. SK17 (assembly GCF_002831585.1). Lineage (GTDB taxonomy): Bacteria > Pseudomonadota > Alphaproteobacteria > Rhizobiales > Xanthobacteraceae > Bradyrhizobium. The sequence continues at coordinate 3,605,109 of NZ_CP025113.1, forward strand.
GGAAGCTCATCCAGATCGTGAACACCCACGGGAAGATGATGACCGCGAGCACCACGACCAGGGCCGGGACCACGAAGGGCCAGTAGGATGGCTTACGCCATTGGCGCTCCGGCGCGGCGGTTTGGGCCGCGGCCGGAGAAGCTTGTGTCACCACGCTCACGCTTTTTCACTGCGCTCCAGGATCGGGCGGAACTGATCGTGCGCCTTCTTCAGCTCGGTGGCGGGATCGGCGCCCGACAGCGTCGCGGTCAGCGCCGCGCCGACGATGTCGCGATACTCGGCGACGGGGATGATCACCGGCAGGCCAAGCTTCGAGATCTTCGAGGAATCGATCACCGATTGCAGCCATTCCTTGGTCTTGACGCCCTTGGCGACCTCGGGATCGTCGACGATCGAGCTGCGGAACGGCACGCCGCCGCCGGCCTGGATCAGGCGCGTGCCCTGGCCGCGCGAGACCGCCCACTGGCACAGCAGGTAGGCGGCTTCCTTGTTCTTGCTGGCGGCGGCGATGCCGAGGCCGTCTCCGTAGGTCGATGAGAAGTGGCCCTTGGGGCCGGCCGGAACCACGGTGTAGCCGACCTTGCCGGGTACGCGCGAGGCGGTCGGATCTTCGATCGGCGGCGCCCAGCCGGTGGCGTCGATCCACATCGCGGCGCGTCCCTGAGTAAAGGACGCCATCGACTCCATCCAGTTGAAGCCGGCGACGCCGGGAGGTGCCGCCTTGGTCAGCAGCCGCTGATAGAGCTTGGTCGCCTCGATCCCCTCGGGACCGTCGGACAGGATGTTGCCCTTGCCGTCGAGGAACTCGCCGCCATAGTTCAAATAGAAATTGCTCCACATCGCCATGTTGGCGTTGCGCAGGCCGCGGCCGACGAAACCGTAGACGCCTTCCTTGGGGTCGGTGAGCTTCTCCGCGGCGACCGCCATTTCGTCCAGCGTCTTGGGCACCTCGACGTTCTTCTTCTGGAACAACTCCTTGTTGTAGTAGAGGATGAAATAGTCGACCGACCACGGCAGCGACAGCATCTGGCCCTTGTCGTTGCGCGCATATTGCAGGCCGGCCGCGGAGAAATCGCTCTCGACGAGATCCGGTAGCGTCAGGCTTGGATCCTTGAGGAAACCCGACATGTCGGCGAGCCAGCCGGCCTTCTCGAATTGCCGCTTCTGCACGTGATAGCTGAGGTGCACGACGTCGAAGCTCGGCTTGCCCGAGGACAGCTCGATCACGCATTTCTGGCGCTGCTGCTGCTCCGGGACCTGCTCGGATTCGACCTTGATGCCGGTGAGCTCGGTGAATTCCTTGATGTATTTTTGCAGATTGTCGCCGCGCGGTCCCTTGGCGAGGCTGACTTCAAGCGAGGTGCCGGAATATTTTTTCCAGTTGACCTCGGCGCGGGCCGGAAATCCGGTCAATCCAACCGCGCCAGCGGCGGCCGTGCCCGCCAGCATTTGCCGGCGCGAGATCAGGTGATGCGACATGTCTCTCTCCCTGGGACGGTTCTTATTTGGGAGAGATAGTAGAGCATGATCCGGAAAAGTGAACACCGCTTTTCCGGACCGCTCGTGCATCAACCGATGCGGGTACGGCATCGATGCAATCAGGAATCGCATCGATGCACGAGTGCCGCGTGTGGCGCGGCGCCGCATGATGCCGCGCCGCGCGACGCCGGGCAGCTAGGCCATGACGAAGGCGAGCAGGGTGCCGTTCGCGGCAGCCGGCGGCACGGTGATGCCGTTGCCGCTCTTCACGCCGGTTGCGCCCAGCGCCTTTTCGGTCGCGGCAAGATCGGCCGCGATCACGAGACCGGCGCCGCCCCGCTCGGACAGACCGTCCAGCGACACGCCAGGATAACGCTTGCCGAGCTGATCCCTGGTCAGGAACACGAAATCGGCGCGGTCGCCGCCGGACGGCACCGCAACGGCGCCGTCGGCATCGGTCCGCACGGCGATGTCGATCATCCTGGAGAGATGCGCGGCGTCGGCTGCCGGATCGGGCGAGACGATCAGCACCTGCTTGAGACGCTTTGCCCCATTGGCGTGCGTCATCAATTCGGGAATCCACACCGTCTCGCGGGTCTTGTGCTGGCAGGCGAAAATGCGGACGCCGCCCGGCGCCTCGGCGGTCGGCCATTGGAAGGTGCGGAATTTTGCCGCGGAGACCTTGCCATCAGGCAACGTCACCGGGCGCTCAAAATCGGTCGGCCCGATCGGCGGATAGCCGCGCGCGCGGATCTCCTCGGCACCGGCAGCGGAATCCACTGCGGTGAACGCGATCCGTTCGATGCCTTCGCCGCGCTTCTCGAGGAAGGCGCGCGCCGGGGCGTTGTGTTCAGTCGGCGTCAGCACGCCGAGCAATTCCATGTAATCGGGGTCGAACATGATGGTGTAGTTGCCCGATCCCATATGCGCGCTGTGGGTGCCGCGCGGCGACACGGTGAAGCCGAGCCGCTTGTAGTTCTCGGCGGCCTTGTCGAGGTCCTTCACCATGACCACGGCGTGATCGATTCCGATGACGTTCTTGAGTGCCACTTGTTGTCTTCCCGGCTGGAATGAGGACCTTGCTTGAGCATGATCTTTTCGGAAAACCGCTACGCACTTTTCCGGATCATGCGTTAAAGCTAACCAGAATGACCGGGTACCCGCAAGAAAGGATCATGATGAGCAGCAATGCCGTGCGCTGGCCCAATTCACTCTGGGCGGCGGTGACGCCGTCAGGCCCCGATTGCCCCGAACTGACCGGTGTGCAGCAGGCCGATGTCGTCATCATCGGCGGTGGCTTCACCGGGCTGTCAACCGCATTGCATCTGCGCGAGGCCAATGTCGATGTCGCGATCGTCGAGGCGGCCGATCCGGGCTGGGGCGCCTCGGGCCGCAACAACGGGCAGGTGATCCCGACGCTGTCGCGTCCCGATCCAGACGACATCATCAAGCGGCACGGCGCGGCCGGCGAGCGCTTCGTCGCGATGCTGCGCGACAGCGCGGCCATGCTGTTCGACGTCGTCGAGCGCTACAATATCGAGGCCGAACAGGAGCAGGCCGGCTGGGTCCAGCCGGTGCATTCCCCGGGCCGCATCAAGATCGCGGAGCGGCGGGTGCAGCAATGGTCGAAATTCGGCGCGCCGGTCGAGTTGCTGTCGCGCGAGCAGACCCGGGACATGCTCGGCTCGGACGCATGGTACGGCGGCTTCTGGAACAGGAGCGGCGGCCACGTCAATCCGCTGGCGCTGGCGCGCGGCCTTGCACGCACCGTGCTCGGCCTCGGTGGACGGATCTATGCCCGTTCGCCTGCGACGAGTTTCGAGCGCCGCGGCGATCGTTGGTTGGTGAAGACCGAGAAGGGCGAAATCTCCGGCCGCGCGCTGGTTGTCGCGACCAACGCCTATAGCGGCGAGTTCGCCAAATCGCTGGTGCCGGAGATCGCAACCGAGGTGATGCCGGTGCTGTCCTGGCAGATGGCGACGCAGCCGCTGTCGGACAATGTCCGCAAGACCATCATCCCCGGCCGGCAGGCGATGTCGGACACCCATGGCGAGCTGTATTTCGCGCGCTACGATGCCCGCAACCGGCTCGTCACCGGCGGCGCCGTGCTCGGGCCGGGCGACAAGACCGGCCGGCTGAAGGCGCGGGTGACCGAGCGGCTGCAACGGCTATGGCCGCAGATCGGCGAGGTCTCCTTCGAGTATGTCTGGAACGGCTATGTCGGGATGACCGCGGATTTCCTGCCGCGCATGCATCGGCTCGGACCGAACGCCTATGGCTGGACCGGCTGCAACGGCCGCGCCGTCGCGCTGACCATCCCGCTCGGCCGCGAATTGGCGCGGGCGGTCCAGGGCGTTCCGGAGAGCGAGCTGGCGCTGCCGTTCACCGAGCCGGTGCAGTATGTGGCGCACGGCTTGTTGCGCAAGCTCGCGCCGTGGATGCTGGTGCTCTATCGCCGTCGCGACGCCCAAGAGCTGGTCAAGGGCGATCGCTTCGAGCTGCTGCGCTGGGCGGAGCATGTGCTCGCCTCGCGCCGCTCCAGATGAGGACCGCCGCCGAGCGCATGGCCTGATCAGGCGATCAAGGCATCGCGCTTGCGCGTGAAGTCGCCGCCGGGGATCGCCGACAGCAGCGCCTGCGTATAGGGATGCTGCGGCCTGCCGAACACCTCGGTGGTCAACCCTTGCTCGACCACGGCGCCGTCCTTCATGACCGCGATGAGGTCGCAGATCTGCGCGGCGACGCGCAGATCGTGGGTGATGAAGATGATGGACAGGCCGAGCTGTTGCCGCAGCCCGGCGAGCAACCTCAAGACCTGCGCCTGCACCGAGACGTCGAGCGCCGAGACCGGCTCGTCCGCGACCAGCACGTCGGGCCTGAGCGCCAATGCGCGTGCGAGCCCGATGCGTTGCCGCTGGCCGCCGGAGAACTCGTGCGGGAATCTGTCGCCAGCGGAGGGATCGAGCCCGACCAGCTCGAACAGCCTCCGTGCTTCGGCGATCGCGGTGACACGATCCGTGCCGTGCACGATCGGTCCCTGCGCCACCAGCTCGGCCGCCTTGCGGCGCGGATTGAGCGAGGCGAACGGATCCTGGAACACCATCTGGATGTGGCGGGTCTCGCGCCTGACATCCTCGCGGCTGAGCTTCGCCCAGTCCTTGCCGTCGAGCACGATCGAGCCGGTGTCGGGATCGATCAGTCGCACGATGCAGCGGGCGAGCGTCGATTTGCCCGAGCCGGACTCGCCGACGATGCCGAGCGTGGCGCCGCGCGGCAGCCGCAGCGAGACGTTCCTGACGGCTTCCGTAATCCGCGCGCCGCGACCGAGGAAGCCGCCGGTGCGATAGGTCTTGGAGACGCCGTCGATGGTCAGGATGGTTTTGCCGGAGAGGATGCGCGGCGGCGTCGTCAGCGGCGGCACGGCGGCAATCAATTGCCTCGTATAGGGATGCTGCGGATCGTTCAGCACCTTGTCGGCGGCGCCTTGCTCGACGATGGCGCCGTGCTGCATCACCACGACGCGGTCGGCGATCTCGGCGACTACGCCGAAATCATGGGTGATGAACAATACCGCGGTCTTCCTGCGATGTTGCAGGTCGCGGATCAGTTTCAGGATCTGCGCCTGCGTCGTGACGTCGAGCGCGGTGGTCGGCTCGTCCGCGATCAGGAGCTTCGGGTCGAGCGCCAGCGCCATCGCGATCATGGCGCGCTGGCGTTGGCCGCCGGACAATTCGTGCGGATAGGCCTTTGCCGTCGCCCTGGGATCGGGGATGCGGACGTCCTCGAGCAGCGCCAGCACCCGCGCGCTGATCTCGGCCTTGGACAGGCCGGTGTGGATCGCAAACATCTCGCCGATCTGGTCGCCGATGGTGCGCAGCGGATTGAGCGCCGTCATCGGCTCCTGGAAGATCATCGCGATGCCGGCGCCGCGGACCTCGCGCATGGCGGCATTATCCGCGGCGCAGAGGTCGCGGCCCTCGAACATCATCCGGCCCTGTTCGATCGTCACCTCGTTGGGCAGCAGCCGCATGATGGCGTTGGCCATCATCGACTTGCCAGAACCGGACTCGCCGACCACGCAGAGGATCTCGTTCGACGCGATCGAGAGCGACACATCGGACAGCGCATGCGGCCGATCGGCGCCCTTGGGTAGCCGCACGGTCAGGCCGTCAAGCGAAAGGACAGCTTCGCTCATCGGCTCTTCAGCCTCGGATTGAGCGCATCGTTGAGGCCCTGGCCGACCAGCGATACCGCAAGCACGGTGACGAGGATCGCGATGCCGGGGATCGCCGAGACGTACCACTGCACGCGGAGTACGTCGCGGCCGAGCCCGATCAGATTGCCCCAGGAGGCGACATTGGGATCGGACAGCCTCAGGAAGGCGAGCGCGCTTTCCAGCAGGATCGAGACCGCCATCACCACGCTGGCATAGACGATGACCGGCGGCAGCGCATTGGGCAGGATCTCGCCGAGGATCAACTGGAGGTCCTTCATGCCGAGCGTCTTGCCGGCCTGCACGAATTCACGGTTGCGCAGCGACAGGAATTCGGCGCGGGTCAGCCGCGCCGGCGCCGGCCACGACACCACGCCGACCGCGATGGTCACCGTGGTCAGGGTCGAGCCGAACACCGCGACCAGCACCAGCAACAACACGAAGTTCGGCAGGGTCTGGAACGCCTCGGTGATCCGCATCAAGACATTGTCGACCCAGCCGCCGTAGTAGCCGGCGAAGGCACCGACCAGGATGCCGATCAGGATCGCGATCACGGTGGCGACGCCGCCGATCAGCAGCGAAATCCGCGCGCCGTAGAAGATCTGGGCGGCGATGTCGCGGCCGGAATTGTCGGTGCCGAGCAGGAAGCGCGGGTTGGAGAACGGCCAGATCAGCGGCCGCCCCGCCAGCGCCAGCGGATCGCGCGGATAGAGCATGCCCGCGCTGACGGCCATCGCGATCACGAGCAGCAGCAGGATCAGGCCGATCACCGCTGCCGGGCTGCGGAAGTAGCGTTTCACCGCGTCCATCACGCGCCCTCCGCCGCGATGCGCGGATCGAGCCGTGCGTAGAGCAGGTCGACCACGAAGTTCACGGCGATCACCAGCAGCGCGGACACGAACACGATGCCGAGCAGGGTGTTGAGGTCGCGCTGCACCACCGATTCATAGGCGAGGCGGCCGAGGCCGGGCAGCGAGAACACGCTTTCCACCACGACCGAGCCGCCGAGCATGGTGCCGGCCTGCAACCCGATCAGCGTCACCATCGGCAGCAGCGCGTTGCGCAGCACGTGGCGGGTGATGATGCGGGTCTCGTCCAGGCCCTTGGCGCGGGCGGTGCGGACGAAATCGAGGTTCAGGACCTCCAGCATCGAGGCGCGCATGATGCGCAGATAGATCGCAAGGAAGATCAGCCCCAGCGTCAGCGTCGGCAGCACCAGATGCGCGGCGATGTCGAGGACGCGCCAGATCCCGGTCTGGACGTTGCCGATGTCCTCGAAGCCGCCGGGCGGCAGCCATTGCAGATAGACCGAGAACACCACGATCGCCATCAGCCCGAACCAGAACGAGGGCGTGGCATAGAAGATCAGGCCAAGCGTGGAGATCAGCGTGTCCGGCCAGCGGTTGACGCCGCGCGATGCGATCACGCCGAACAAGAGGCCGAAGAAGAATGCGAACGACAGCGAGGCGGTCATCAAGAGGATGGTCGGTGGCAGCCGTTCCAGGATCACGGTCGCCACCGGCTTGCCGTAGATCGAGGAGAAGCCGAGATCGAGCCGCACCAGGTGCCACAGATAATTGCCGAGCTGTGCCGGAACCGAGAGGTCGAGCCCGTAGAATTTCCGCAGCGCCTCGGCGGTCGCGGCATCGCCGCCGCCCATCTGCGCCATCAGCGCATCGACGGTGTCGCCCGGCGCGAGCTGCAACAGCAGGAACACGCCGATCAGGATCAGGAACAGGGTCGGAATCGAGGCGGCGAGCCGCCGCCCCGCAAGGCTCAGGATACGCATAAGCTATCTATAGCGTTTTCGCGTGAAGTGACCACTGGCCTCTACTTACCTCGCCCCGCTTGCGGGGAGAGGTCGGATTGCATCGTCAGATGCAATCCGGGTGAGGGGTATAGGTCTGTCCATGCTCGTAGCTCGCGGAGGGAGCCCCTCACCCCAACCCTCTCCCCGTGAAGAACGGGGAGAGGGGGGAGCAGGCCTCACGCACTCAGCCAAAGATCGTGCCAGCTCGCCGAGCCCCAGCGCGGCGTATTGGAGTGGTTGCGCGCCTTGGCCGTGATCACGGTGACGAAGATCTGCTCGATCGGCATCCAGACCGGCAGCTCGGTGTTCACCTCCTTGACGAAATCGGCATACAGCGCCTTGCGCTTCACCGGATCGACCTCGGTGGCGGCGTCGTCGATGGTCTTGTCGACGGTCTTGTCCTCCCAGCCCCATTGGTTGGTCCACGGTGCGCCCTTGGGCTGACCGGAGCGATACCAGACCGTGGTCGAGACCGCGGGGTCGTTGCGGTATTGGTGCCAGCCGGTGGCGAGATCGAAGGCGTGGTCGTCATAGACCTGCTTGAGGAAGCCGCCGCCGTCATTGCGCACGATGTCGACCTGGATGCCGACTTCGCCGAGCGACTGCTGCACGAAGGTCGACCACAGCGAGATGTCCTCGCCCCATGGCGCCGGCAATAGCTTCAGCGCGAAACGCTTGCCGCCACTGGCCTTGAAGCCGGCCTCGTCGAGCAGCGCGATCGCCTTGGCCTTGTCGTAGGGATATTGCGGCGTGTTCGGGCCGGGATAGAAGTCGGTCGAGGTCGAGGGGATCGGGCCGGTGCCGAGCTTGGCGAAATCGCCCAGAAAGTTGTCGATGAAGAACGGCACGTTGATCGCGTGCGCGATGGCGCGGCGGACACGGATGTCGGACAGCTCCTTGCGGCGGAAGTTGAACTCGATGGTGTTGGTGCGGGCGTTGCCCTCATTGCCCTTGGTCTGGACGATGAAGCGCTTGTCCTTGCCGAGCCGGGCCATGTCCGAGATCGTCAGCCCCGAGAACGGGCTGTAATGCAGCTCGCCGGCCTCCATCTGGGCGGCTGCGGCGGCGCGGTCGGTGATCACCTTCCAGACGATGCGGTCGAGATAGGGCGCGTTCGGCCGCCAGTAATCCGGGTTGCGGTCGGCGATGATGTATTGGCCGCGCTCATACTTGACGAATTTGAACGGGCCGGTGCCGACCGGCGCCAGGTTGGTCGGGTTCTGCCGGATATCACCGCTCTCATAGAGATGCTTGGCGGAGACGTAGCCGAGGTCGGGCAGGGCGCGGAGCAGCAGGTTCAGCGGCATCGGCCGCTCGTAGCGGAAGATCGCGGTCTGCGGATCGGGCGTATCGACCGAGGTGAGGAACAGTTGCAGCGTCGATCCGTAGTTGAGGATCTTCTTCCACATGTTCATTGCGGTGAAGGCGACGTCCTCCGAAGTGAACGGCTTGCCGTCGTGCCAGGTGATGCCCTTGCGCAGCTTGAAGGTGACGGTCTTGCCGTCGGGCGCAGCCTCCCAGCTCTCGGCGAGCACGCCGACCGGCTGTCCCTGGGCATCGAGGTCGACCAGGTTCTCCTGGATCTTGCCGCCGATGATGTAGACGCCGGTCGAGGCCTGGAGGCTGGGGTTGAGCTGGCGCTGCTCGGCGCCGTAATGGACGTTGAACACGCCGCCCTTGCGCGGGGTCTCCTGCGCGAACGCCCGCATCGGATTGATGACATTGGCCGCAATCGCGGCCGAGGTCAGCAGGGCCGTGCGGCGGTTGATCTCGAGGCGGCTCAAATCCATACGCGGGTCTCCGGAACGTCAATAAAAGGCTTGTATCGGGCGGCCGGCTGGTTGATCGCGGCCGCCTTGCCCGGATGTTACCTTGGAATGAGAACCCAAGTCATTTTCTAATGCCTCGGCCTTTTGGACGATCATTTCCGAAACCTGAAGTGGCATCTCGCCATGCTGCGCAACCCGATTTGTGTGCCGTGTCGTGGTGCGCGTCGGCGCGGGAGGCCCAAGGTGATTCTCTCGCGGGGCCGTTTCGGGCGCCCCGAAGCCGCGCAAACCCTGTAATTTTAGGGGTCGGAAGCACCTTGACTGTAAAAAACACTGGAAAAATCCCTGATTCGGGGGCTGTCCACAGCGATATTGCTGGGGTGAGTGCAGAAAACACTGTTTTTCTCGGCGTTTTCCGCCATATCGTGCCCACTCCAGAATCAATGGAGCAACCATGGCTACCCAACTGTCGAAGTCGCAAGTGATCGAGAAGATCGCGACCACCACCGAACTCTCCAAGCGCGACGTCAAGAACGTTTTGGACTCGCTCGTCGATGTCGGCCACAAGGAGCTGAAGAAGGCCGGGGTGTTCCTCGTCCCCGGCTTCGCGAAGTTCGTTGTGGTCAAGAAGCCTGCGACCAAGGCGCGCAAGGGCACCAACCCCTTCACCGGCGAAGAGATGATGTTCAAGGCCAAGCCGGCCCGGAAGATCGTCCGCGCACGGCCGGTCAAGGCCGCCAAGGACGCGGTTTAAGATGAAAAGGCCTCCGGTGACGGAGGCCTTTTGCTTTTGGGCCGTTAGCCAGCCGCAGTAGGTTGCCTGCCCGCGAGAGTGTTCGAGCGAAATGGACACCGGCTCGCATGTGGAAACGTGCCGAAGCAAGCATCCGGAGCTCCGGTCCTGGTTCAGCCAGGACCGGAGTTCTGGATCACCGGAGTTCTAAACCACCGGCGAGCGGCCACCGTCGACATTGATGGCGGTGCCGGTGATGTAGGAGCCTTGCTCAGAGGCCAGGAAGCAGGCGAGGTTGGCGAACTCCTCCGCCGTACCGATGCGCCCGAGCGGCGTGCCCTTGGCCAGGCCCTTGGCGAATTCCTCGAAATCCGTGGTAGGCGCCTGGACAGCGTGCCGCTTGACCCATTGATCGCTCATGATCAGGCCGACCAGCAGCGCATTGACGAGGATGTTGTGCTCGCCGCCTTCATTGGCCATGACCTTGGTCAGGGCCATGCCGGCTGCACGCGACACCGAGGTCGGCGCCGAGTTGCCGGCCGGCGCCTTGGCAAAGGTGTTGAGCACGTTGATGATGCGGCCCCATTTGCGCTGCTTCATGCCCGGCCAGACCAGCCGGCTGAAGCGGATCGCGGCGAACAGCTTGAGGTCGAGGTCCTCCTGCCAAGCCTCGTCGCTGATGCTCTCGAAGGCCAGCGTGCGCGCGGTGCCGGCGTTGTTGACCAGCACGTCGATCTTGCCGAGATCGGCGACGATCTTGTCATGGGTGGTCTTGATATCGGCCGCCTTCGCGACGTCGCAGACATAGTCGCGCACGACCAGCCCGTCCTTGGCGAGCGCCTCGCGCGCCGCCGCGAGGTCGGCGGCGCCGCGGGCGAGGATCGCGACCTTGGCGCCGGATTCCGCAAACCGCCGCGCCACCGCGATCCCGATACCTTTGCTGCCGCCGGTGACCACCGCGACGCGGTCTTTCATCGATAGGTTCATTGTTGTTCTCTCCGATGGATCAAGGTCCCGGAGACAACGCTATCAAACCGACAGCGCGACCAACAAGGTCATGCAGAGCAGGTGTGCCGTGACAATCAGGGCGAGATGGAGCGGACCGGGCATCGGAGGCCTCCGGGTTGCGCGGTGAGATGAGCGCGGCCGTCAAGCTCCCTCACCCTGACAGGTAGGGCGATCGCACATGGCAGCGAACCGCTTTGCACAACTGCCTCCACGTTCGTCATGGCCGGGCATGACGCGGGGTGCGGGTTGCTCTCAGTTCAAGCTCGCGCCGGCCGTAAAGCTGCGGTCGACCGCCTTGCTGACGTCCAGCGTCTTGCCGAGGATGCCGTAGCGCGTGGCGCGGTCGGAGGCTGCCTGCACCTCCTTCACCACGGCCTCGTCGATCGCGATCGGGCTCGTCTTCTGCGCAGTGTAGGCGGCGAGCAGCACGTCTTCCGGCAGTTTTGTGAGCTCGGCCGTGCTCTTGGCATATTCCGCGAGGTGGTCGAGTGACCACAGTCGCGCCTTGTTGAGCCGCTGCACCAGATCCTGCACCGCGGCGCGCTTGGTCGTGATCGCGTTGTCGGAGGCGACGATGAAGGTGATGGTCGGCGTCAGGCCCTCGCCGTCGGCGACGACGCGCGCCTTGTCCTTCAGCGTCGCATAGGAGATGTAGGGCTCCCACACCGCCCAGGCGTCGATCGAGCCGGCGAGCAGCGCGATCTTGGCGTCGACCGGGCCGAGCGGGGCGAAGGTCGCATCCTCGATCCGGCTGCCGGCCTTCTCCAGCGTCGCGTTGATCAGGAACTGGCCCCAGCCGCCGCGCGTGCCGGCAAGCCGCTTGCCCTTCAGGTCGGCCGCCGACTTGATCGGCGAATCCCCGCGCACCAGGATCGCCTGCGTCCGCGCGTCGGACCGCGTGCCGCCGATCGCCTTGATCGGCGCGCCCGATGCGTAGACCGTCAGGAACGACAGGTCGCCGGTATAGCCGACGTCGAGCGCGCCGGCGTTGATCGCCTCCAGGATCGGCGCGGCGGCCGGGAATTCCGACCACTCGATCTTGTAGGGCAGGTCCTTGGCGAGACCGGAGATCTCCAGCAGCGAGCGGTTGCCGCCCTTCTGGTCGCCGACGCGCAGCACGATCGCGTCGGCGGCGAACGCCGCAGCCGACGTCGACAGCGTGATCACGGCGGCGATCAACGCGGCCGCGGTGCGGCGGGTAAAGGTATGGGGAGGGCCCGAACGGGTCAGTTTGCGCATATGCCGTTTTCTTTCTGATTCATTCGCTGCGCGGCGGAAGGCGCGGCAGCGTTCGACCAAGTCTATGAGCAAGCGCTTCGCCGTCAACGAAACGGAAATCTGTATTCGCAGGCACACCAGCAAGGATGATCTCGTCGTGCATACCGCGCGTAGAACACATTGCGCATGCGATCCCGAACCGATCAGATTTGATGCAGTCGAGATGCCGGCGCCACGCCTCCGCACCGCGCCGACAGCGAAAATCCTTTCATCGTCGCGCGATGTTCTCGTGGAGAGATCAGCTGCCGCGCCGACCACATTCGAAATTCCATTTCATTGACGGTGAACTTGTCGCGCCGCATCATTTGCGCGTGGCTTTGAGTGCAATAGCACAGGACGAAATCCGCCTTTTTCTGAAACTTGAGCTTCGAACGACGGGGCGCGCAGGCCATGGCGGTCTGCGCGCGGGGCGGAGCCTTGCCGAAACGCAGGAGTGAAAATGTCGACCAACAAGAAGACGGTGATGGATCGCCGCACATTGCTGCGTGCGGGCGCCGCAGCGGCCTTTGCCGCGCCGATCGGAGCCTATAGCGCGCAGGCCTTCGCGCCGCGTGCAATCACGCCGGCGATCGACTTCTCCGAATTCCCGGTGTGCAAGGCCGCGTCCGATGCACCGCCGCTATCAGGCGCGCCGCGCAAGCTCAAGCTGTCGTGGAACGCCGGCGCGGTCTGCCTTGCGCCGTTGCCGGTCGCGATCGACCACGGCTTCTTCCAGAAGCAGAACCTCGACGTCGAGCTCGTCAATTATTCCGGCTCGACCGACCAACTGCTGGAGGCGATCGCCACCGGCAAGAGCGATGCCGGGCTCGGCATGGCGCTGCGCTGGTTGAAGCCGCTCGAGCAGGGCTTTGACGTCAAGATCGCCGCTGGTACCCATGGCGGCTGCATGCGGGTGTTGACCCGCACCAACTCCGGCGTCGACAAGCTTGCCGATCTCAAGGGCAAGATCGTCGCGGTCGGCGATCTCGCGGGCCCTGACAAGAACTTCTTCTCGATCCAGCTCTCCAAGCTCGGGATCGATCCGGTCAGGGATGTCGACTGGCGCGCCTATCCCGGCAATCTGCTCAATGTCGCGGTCGAGAAGGGCGAGGTGCAGGCCTTCCTGTCGTCCGATCCGTTGGCTTATCTCTGGCTCAAGGACGCGCAGTACAAGGAGGTCGCCTCCAACCTCGACGGCGAGTACCGCGACAAGAGCTGCTGCATCGTCGGCCTGCGCGGCAGCCTGGTGCGCGAGGAGCCCCATGTCGCGCGCGCCATCACCCAGGCGTTGCTCGACGCCGCGATGTTCACCTCGCAGAACCCTGACAAGGCTGCGAAGTCGTTCCAGCCCTATGCGCCGAAGGCCGCGAGCCTCGCCGATCTCGAGGCGATGGCGCGTTACCACACCCACCATCATCACCCGACCGGCGAGGTGCTGAAGCGCGAGCTCAAGGGCTATGCCGACGATCTGAAATCGGTTCAGGTGTTCAAGCAGAGCACCGACACGGCCAAATTCGCGGAGCGGATCTATGTCGACGTATTCAGTGTCTGACGCGACCGCCGCGGCGGCGCCGCGCGCCGCGGTCACATTCGCGGACCTTTCCGGCAGCTACGGTGTCGGGCTCGCGGCAAGCCTCGCCTGGCTCGCCTTCGGCCTGTCATGCCTGTATTGGCCCGATGTCGGTGATTGGTCGCGGACCGGATCGCTCGGCATCGGGGCGATCGTGATCGCGGCCTTCATCCTGTTCGGCACATTCAGCGCGGATTATCTCGGCGGCGCCGGACAGGCGCTGCGCAAGCGCGCGCCCTGGCTGGTCGCGTTCGGCGCCTTCGTCACGTTGTGGGAAGTCGCGACCGCGAAATTCGCCTGGCTGCCGCTGCCGTTCTTCCCGCCGCCGCAGGCGATCCTCGAGGTCTATACCGACGACCTGCCAAAGCTGCTCGACAGCGTGTTCGCCTCGATCAAGCTGCAACTCGGCGGCTACATCATCGGCGCAACCGTCGGCTTCATCACCGGCGTCTCGATCGGCTGGTCGCAAAAGATTGGCTACTGGGTGCATCCGGTGCTGCGCTTCATCGGTCCGCTGCCGGCCACCGCCTGGCTGCCGATCGCGTTCTTCACCTTTCCGTCGAGCTGGAGCGCCTCGACCTTCCTGATCGCGCTCGCCACCGGCTTCCCGGTGACGGTGCTGACCTGGTCGGGTGTCGCCAGCGTCAGCAGCGCCTACTACGATGTCGCGCGCACCCTCGGCGCCAAGCCGTCGTTCCTGGTGCTGAAGGTTGCGATCCCCGCCGCGCTGCCGCATGTGTTCGTCGGCCTGTTCATGGGGCTCGGCTCGTCCTTTGCGGTGCTCGTCGTCGCCGAGATGATCGGCGTCAAGGCGGGGCTCGGCTGGTACCTGCAATGGGCGCAGGGCTGGGCGGCCTATTCCAACATGTATGCGGCGCTGATCGTGATGTCGCTGCTCTGCTCCGGTGCGATCACGCTGCTGTTCCGCACCCGCGACCGCCTGCTGGTCTGGCAGAAGGGCGTCGTCAAATGGTAGTGCAATCCGTAGCTGAGGCGATCACCTATCCCGCCGTTGGCGCCGAACTCGACATCGAGGGCGTCAGCCACGCCTTCGATATCGACGGCGCTGCTCTTCCGGTGCTCGACAACGTCACCCTCTCGATCGCGCCCGGCGAGTTCGTCGCGCTGCTCGGTCCGTCCGGTTGCGGCAAGTCGACCTTGCTGCGGCTGGTCGCCGGGCTGGAGAAGCCGCGCGCCGGCTCGCTGCGGGAGGACGATGCGCGCATCACCGGCCCGCATCCTTCGCGCGTCGTCGTGTTCCAGGATCCGACGTTGTTTCCCTGGCGCACGGTGTGGGACAATGTTGCGCTCGGGCTCGAAGCGCAGGGCATTCTCAAGACCCAGCGGCACCGGGTCGATGCGGTCATCGAGCTGGTCGGCCTGTCCTCGTTCCGCAATGCCTATCCGCACCAGCTCTCCGGTGGCATGGCGCAGCGGGTGGCGCTGGCGCGCGCGCTGGTCAACGATCCGAAGATCCTGGTGCTCGACGAGCCGCTCGGCAAGCTCGACTCGCTGACCCGGATCGCGATGCAATCGGAGCTCGTGGCGCTGTGGCAGCGCAAGGGGTTTACTACGCTATTGGTCACCCACGACGTCGAGGAAGCACTGGTGCTCGCCAACCGCGTCATCGTGCTCTCCGATCGGCCGGCGCGGATCAAGGCTGATATCGCCGTGCAGCGGCCGTATCCGCGGCATCGCGGCGACCCCTATCTCGCGGAGCTGCGCAAGCAAATCCTAGGCCTGCTCGGACTGGAGGCGACATGGTGACGACGGCGGCGAGGGAGCTGCCGGAGGCCAACGAGCCGGAGCACATTGCGCGAGCGTTGCGTCTTGCGGGCGTCTTCGCCGCGCGAGCGCCGGCGCACGATCGCGACGCCAGCTTCCCGTTCGAGAATTTCGCCGACCTTTCGCGCGAAGGCCTGCTCGCGCTCACCGTGCCGGCGGCGCTCGGCGGCGGCGGGGCAGGTGCCCGCGATGCCACGCGTGTGCTTGGCATCGTCGGCAAGGCCGATCCGTCGACCGCGCTGGTGCTGTCGATGCATTACATCCAGCATCTGGTGATGGCGCGCAGCACGCGCTGGCCTACTCGGCTGTCGCGCAAGCTCGCGAGGGAGACGGTCGAGGGCGTGGCGCTGATCAACGCGCTGCGGGTCGAACCCGAACTCGGCTCGCCCGCCCGCGGCGGCCTGCCGGCGACGATCGCGCGCCGCACCGAAACCGGCTGGCGGCTGACCGGCCGCAAGATCTATTCGACCGGAGCGCCGATCCTGAAATGGTACGCGGTCTGGGCGAAAACCAACGAGGCGGACGCCCGTGTCGGGCAGTTCCTGGTTCCGGCCGGACTTCCGGGAACGCGGATCGAGGAGAGCTGGGATCATCTCGGCCTGCGCGCCAGCGGCAGCCACACGGTGGTCTTCGACGACGTGGTGTTTCCGCTGGACTACGAGATCGACGTCCGCAAGCCCGACGACTGGAAGGTTCCTGACGTCACCCAGGCGACCGTGCATGCGATCTTTGTTGCCGCGATCTATGACGGCATCGCCCGCGCCGCCCGCGACTGGCTGGTCACATTCCTGAAGGAGCGGGTGCCCGCCAATCTCGGCGCGCCGCTGGCGACATTGCCCCGGATGCAGGAGGTGGTCGGCGGGATCGAGGCCCGGCTCGCGGTCAACGCCCGGCTGATCGACAGCTTCGCCGCCGATTTCGATAACGGCTTCCAGCTCACCGCGATCGAGTCTAACATCATCAAGCTGACGGTGACCAATAACGCCGCGGCAGTGGTGGAGGATGCCTTGTCGCTGACCAGCAATCACGGCCTGTCGCGAACCAATCCGCTGGAGCGGCATTATCGCGACGTGTTGTGCGGCCGCGTTCATACTCCACAGGATGATTCCACCCGTGTCTCCGCCGGACGCTTCGCGCTGGGCGTCTGAAACAACAGCCAACAACAACGGAGTTATCAGCCATGCCGGTCGAGTTCATCGGCTTCATCACCAACAACAATGCGTCCGAGACCATCGTCCGCACAGGTCCGGTGCTCGATCCGCCCTATGTCGAGACGGTCGCCAAGGCGCATGAGCTCGCCGGTTTCGACCGGGCGCTATTGGCATTCCACTCGACCACGCCGGACGCCTTGCAGGTCGCGCAGCATGTGCTCACGATCACCAAGCAGCTCAAGGTGATGATCGCGCAACGGCCGGGCTTCACCGCGCCGACGCTCCTGGCGCGCCAGCTCGCGACGCTGGACCAGTTCTATGGCGGCCGCGTTTCGTTGCACGTGATCACCGGCGGCAACGCCATCGAGCTGCGCCAGGATGGCAACACGCTCGACGACAAGGACGAGCGCTACGCCCGCACCAGCGAATTCCTCGACGTGGTGCGGCTGGAATGGACCAGCGAGAAGCCGTTCAACTACAGCGGCAAGTATTACAACGTCGAGAACGGCTTCTCGCAGGTGAAGCCGTTGCAGAAGGGCGGCATCTACACCTTCGTCGGCGGCGGTTCGGATGCCGCGGTCGAGGTCGCCGGCAAGCACGCCGACACCTTCGCGCTGTGGGGGGAATCCTACGCCCAGGTGCGCGACGTCACCGCGCGGGTGCGCGCGGCCGCGGCCAAAAATGGCCGGCCGACGCCGCGCTTCAGCCTGTCGGTGCGGCCGATCCTGGCCGACACCGAAGAGAAGGCGTGGGCGAAGGCGGAGCACATCCTGGAGCGCGCCACCGCGTTGCAGGACCAGACCGGCTACCGTCGTCCCAACCACGCGACCGACGGCGCCAAGCGGCTGCTGGCGCTCGCCGATCAGGGCCAGCGCATCGACAAGCGGCTGTGGACCGAGAT
The DNA here is from genome assembly GCF_002831585.1 of Bradyrhizobium sp. SK17. Taxonomy (GTDB): domain Bacteria; phylum Pseudomonadota; class Alphaproteobacteria; order Rhizobiales; family Xanthobacteraceae; genus Bradyrhizobium. The sequence goes on from NZ_CP025113.1 coordinate 3,622,785, forward strand.
CGCAAAGCTCACCGGCGCCAACAGCAACACCACGGCGCTGGTCGGCACGCCCGAGCAGGTCGCCGAGGTATTTGCCGATTACTACGATCTCGGCGTCAGCCACTTCCTGATCCGCGGCTTCGATCCGCTGGTCGATGCCATCGACTATGGCCGCGAGCTGATCCCGCTGACCCGCAAGCTGATCGCTGCGCGCGATGAGCAACGGGGGATTGCCGCAGAATGATCCGTCTCATCGTCGCGGCGGCGCTCGCGCTCGCCGCCATCGACGCGGCCTTCGCGCAGGCCACGCTGCGCGTCGGCGACCAGAAGGGCAATTCGCAGGCCGTGATGGAAGCGGCCGGCGTGCTCAAGGACGTGCCCTACAAGATCGAATGGAAGGAGTTCGCCGCCGCCGCGCCGCTGCTGGAAGCGCTTGGCGCGGGCGCGATCGACACCGGCCTGGTCGGCGACGCCCCGTTCACCTTCGCCGCGGCCGCCAAAATCCCGGTCAAGGCGATCGCGGCCGTGCGCCAGTCGCGCGACGGGCTTGCGGTGTTGGTGCCGGAAAACTCGGCGATCAAGAGCTTCGACGACCTGCGTGGCAAGAAGATCGCGACCGGCCGCGGCTCGATCGGCCATCAGCTGATCCTGGCGGCGCTGGAATCCAGGGGTTGGCAGGCAGCCGACGTACAGATCGTGTTCCTCGCGCCGTCGGACGCCAAGGTCGCCTACACGCAAGGCTCGGTCGATGCCTGGTCGACCTGGGAGCCTTACGTGAGCCAGGAAGAGGTGCTGTTCAAGTCACGCCGCGTCATCACCGCAGACGGCATCACGCCCGGCCTCGGCTTCCAGGTCGCGACGCCGGACGCGATCAAGGGCAAGCGCGCCGAGCTCGAGGATTTCGTGCGCCGGCTCGCGGCCGCGCGGGCATGGTCGCAGAACAATGTCGAGGGCTATGCCGCGACCTGGGGCAGGCTGATGAACATCCCGCCCGCGGTGCCGTTGAACTGGCTGACCCGGGCCAGGATCCGCATCGCGCCGATCGACGACAGCGTGGTGGCCGACGAGCAGAAGACCATCGACCTCTACGATCGCTGGGGCCTGATCCGGCAGAAGATCAACGCCGCCGACATCGTCGATCGATCGTTTGCCGCCGCTGTCGAGAAGGGCGCGGGGCTATAGAGCGACGGCATAGGCGGTAGGCGCTGCCAATGCACCAGATATCGGCGTCGTCCTGGCGAAAGCCAGGACCCATTGCTCCAATCGTCTGCTTTTTGGACGACGCTGGAGCCGCTATCCCGGTCATCATCAAATTCAGTGGTTATGGGTCCTGGCTTTCGCCAGGACGACGGACGTGGAGGGGACGTGCCAATATTCATCATGCTAACGAATCCGTGATCACCAAAACATTCAATCGTTGTCGCGCGACATGCGACAACGATTTTCCCCTTTCGGCACCTGCCAAGACCGCAACATTGCTATTTTCGTCGTCCCCTTGCCGCGCCTTCCCGCGCCGCCAAAATCAAATGCACGAACAATCGAGTCCAGGAGATCACCATGGGCCTTCAAGAAACTCGCATCGAGTCGCTGCCGTTTGTGACCGCTGAACTGAACTATCTCGCGCCGACGCCGGGCAAGCCCCGGACCTACGCTTTCGACCCGCCGCCCGGCGAACCCAAATCCACCGCGCTGCCCGAAGCCCACAATGTTCCGATCTTCGACGGGCGCCTGATCGCCGACAGCTTCTCGCTCGACCGCGAAGGCTTTGCGCTGGTCAAGCATCCGACCAGCGTGAAGGACTATTACGACGACAATGAAGTCCGCAACGTCTACTACCCGGCGGTCGAGGCGTTCCTGAAGGCGACGCTGAAGGCCGATCGCGTCTTCATCTTCGATCACACCGTGCGCAAGCGCGTCGAGGGCGCTGCCGACATCCGCGGCGGCGGACCGCGCCAGCCCGCGACCCGGGTCCATGTCGACCAGACCGCGATCTCCGGCCACAACCGGGTGTTCGAACACCTGCCTAACGAGGCCGAGCAACTGGTCAAGGGCCGCGTCCAGGTGATCAATCTGTGGCGTCCGATCCGCGGTCCGTTGCGCGATTCACCGCTCGCGATGGCCGACGGCACCACGATCGCGCCGGAAGATCTGATCGCCTCCGACCTGATCTATCCGAACCGCAGCGGCGAGACCTATTCGGTGAAATACAATCCGAACCACCGCTGGTTCTACATCCCCGAGATGACGCCGGACGAGGCGATCCTGCTGAAATGCTACGACTCGGCGACCGACGGCCGGACCCGCTTTGGGCCGCACACCGCGTTCGTCGACCCGACCACGCCGGCCGACGCCGCGCCGCGCGAGAGCATCGAGCTGCGTACGCTTGTGTTCCATAAGCAATAGTCATCACGACAACGCTTCGACGAATCGTCATGCCCGGGCTTGACCCGGGCATTCACGTCCAAGTCTCCATCTCTAAGACGTGGATGGCCGGGACAAGCCCGGCCATGACCGCATCAGGGCCTCCGACAGAGCGTTGCCTTCAAAGTTGGCACCGCCAGCCCAATAATGTTACGCCCGTCCCTGGGATGCCCGGGGAATAAGCGATTCATGGACGGCGTGGTGACGAAGGAAGAGGCGGGGATCGGTTTCCGCGCCCTGGTTCTTGCGCTTCTGGCATTGGCCTCCGGCCATATGCTGTCGACATTGCTGCGAACCATCCCGGCGATCAGCCTCGATTTGATGGCGCGGGATTTCGGCACCTCGCCGCAGGCGCTGGCGAGCCTGACCTCGATCTATCATTTCTCCTTTGCCGCCTCGCAGATCCCGGTCGGCGCCGCCATGGACCGCTTCGGCGTGCGGCCGGTGTCGCTCGGCCTGCTCACCGGCACCGTGGTCGGAACGCTGGTCTCGGCGCTGGCCACCGGTCCCGCGAGCTTCGTGCTCGGCCAGTTGATGCTCGGCGTCGCCACCTCGGGCATGCTGATGTGCCCGATGACGCTCGCCGCCAAGCAGATGTCGGCGGCGAAGTTCGGCCTGTGGTCCGGCCTGATCCTGTCGATCGGCAATATCGGCATGCTGTTGTCGGCGAGCCCGCTGGCCTTCGTGGTCGATCAGTTGGGCTGGCGCGCCGGCTTCTGGCTTTCGGCCGGCTTCGGCATCGTCGTGCTGATCGCGGTGTTCGCGCTGGTGCCGCGCCAGCCGGCGGCGCATGCCGATGAATCCTCGCCGCTGCGGCAGATGGCCGAGGTGCTGCGGCTCGGGCTGTCGCGCGGTCTGCGCGGCCTGATCGCGCTGTCGCTGGTGTCGCTCGGCGCCTCGCTGGTGCTGCGCGGCCTGTGGGCCGGGCCGTGGCTGATGGATGTGAAGGGTCTGAGCCGCATCGAGGCCGGCAATGTGCTTGGCCTGTTCACGCTGGCGATGATCGTCGGCCCAGCCTGTATCGGTGCCTTCGATCGCAAGTTCGGGCATCGCCGTACCGTGGTGGCGGCAACCCATGCGGTCGCCGCTTTGTTGCTGGTCGTGATGGCAGGCGGCGCGCCGCATTTCCCGGTCTCCAACCTGTTCGGCGTTGCCGTGATGCCGACGCGGTATGACCTGGTGCTGCTGATCCTGATCGGGCTGGTGACGTCGGCGCAGCCCTTGATCTACGGCATGACGCGGCAGCTGGTCGATGCCCAGAACACCGGCAAGGCGCTGTCCTCGGTCAATCTTGCGTTCTTCCTGGGCGCCGCGCTGCTGCAATCGAGCACCGCCGGCGTCGCGGCGCTGTTCGGGCTGCCCGCGGTGCTGCTGTTCATCGCGGCCGCGCTGCTGATCGGGACTGCGCTGTTTTGGGTCTATACCTCGACGGCGGCGACGGTAAGATAGCGGCCGGTTCCACCGCTTCCGGAAGTCACGTGCCCACGCCCGCCAAGATCGATCCGATCACCCGCTCCGTCGTCCAGCACCGCCTGTCGTCGATCGTGAAGGAGATGGGCGAAGCCATGCTTCGCACCTCCTATTCGCAGATCCTCAATTCGAGCCGCGATTTCTCGCTGGCGATCTGCGACACCAGCGGGCGGCTGATCGCGCAGGCCGATCACATCCCGGTGCATGTCGGGGCGCTGCCGTGGGCGACGCTGGCGGTCGAGGAGCGCTTCAAGGAGATCGCGCCCGGCGACGTCATCCTGCTCAACGATCCCTATCAGGGTGGCAGTCATCTGCCCGATCTGACCGCCTTCGTGCCGGTGTTCGACGGCGGAAAAAGGCTGCTGTGGACCATCGTGCGCGCGCATCAGAGCGACATCGGCGGCGCCACCCATGGCGCCTACAATCCGGCTGCTACCGAGATCTATCAGGAAGGCATCCGGATTCCGCCGATCAAGCTCTACGAGGCCGGCAAGCCGCGCGAGGATCTGCTCGACCTCCTGGCTTTGAACATCCGCAATCCCCGCGAATTCCGCGGCGACCTCGCGGCGATGCTCGGCGCCGCGCATCTCGGCGAACGCCGCGTCTCAAAATTGTTCAGCGAGTTCGGCGCGGAGACGGTCGAGGCCGCGATCGAGGCGATCTTGGACGCCACCGAGCAGCAGACCCGCGCCGTGGTGTCGACCTGGAAGGACGGCGTGTTCACCGGCGAAGCGCTGCTCGACGACGACGGCCACGGCCGCACCGACATCAAGATCGCCGCCAAGGTAACCAAGAAGGGCAGCGACATCGAGGTCGATCTCACCGGCTCCGACCCGCAGTCGACCAGCTTCGTCAATTCCTCGCATGCCAACATGCAGGCCGCGGTCGCGATGGCGTTCGCCTATCTGATCGACGCCGACATTCCGAAGAATACCGGCGCGCTGCGGCCGCTCAAGGTGGTGGCGAAGCAGGGCACCATCGTGTGGGCCGATCCCGGCCGGCCCGTGACCTTGTGCACCAGCCATCCCTCCAACGAGATCGTCGAAGCCATCATCAAGGCGATGTCGGCGTCCTGTCCGGACCGCGTGATGGGCGGCTGGGGCCGCCGGTTCCGCATTGCGATCCAGGGCGAGGATCCGCGCAACGGGCGCAATTTCATCTGGCACATGTTCCAGGCGCGGCCCGGCGGCGGCGCATCGCCCGGTGGCGACGGCTATTCCTCGATCGGCGAGTGGCATTCGGTCGGCGGACTCAAATTCGGTAGCATCGAGGTCGCCGAGGTGCGCTTCCCGCTGCATTTCCGCCAGCACGAGTTCCGGCCGGATTCCGGCGGCGACGGCCGGCATCGCGGCGGACTCGGCGTCGCGCTCGACATGGTGCTGGAGATCGAGAAGCCGGCCCGCGGCAACACCGCCGGCGACGGCGCGCGGCATGGCCCGTGCGGCATGCTCGGCGGCAGTGATGGCGAGCCGCATCACTATCGCTTGCTCTCCGAGGGCCGCGAGCCGCGGGTGCTCAGGACCAAAGAGGTCGGCATCGAGCTGCGTCCCGGCGATTGCCTCGAGATCCGCTCGTCCGGCGGTGGCGGCTGGGGACCGCCCGAGCAGCGATCGGCGCAGGCGCGGGCGCGCGACGTCGCGCAAGGTCTGGTTTCGAAGGCGGTATAGGGCAGCGATGTATACGATTGGCGTTGACGTCGGCGGCACCTACACCGATCTGGTTGCGACGGATCAAACCGGGCGAACCGTGTTCGCGAAATCGCCTTCCACGCCGGCCGATCAGTCGATCGGCGTGATGGCCGGACTGGACGAGCTGGCGCGGCGTCTCGGCGTCACGCGCACGGCGATGCTTGCCGCCACCGACCGCCTGGTGCACGGCACCACGGTCGCGACCAACGCGCTGCTGGAGCGCAAGGGCGCAAAGGTCGCGCTGCTCACCACCGAGGGCCATCGCGACGTCGTCGAGATGCGCGAAGGGCTGAAGCCGGATCGCTACGATCTGCGCACGCCGCCGCCGGAGCCGCTGGTGCCCCGCGAGCGCCGCTTCGGCGTACGCGAGCGGCTGAAGGCCGACGGCAGCGCTGCGGTGGCGCTCGATGCCACGGCGCTCGGCGACGTCATCGCCGAGGTGAAACGATCCGGCGCGAATTCGGTCGCGGTGTGCTTCCTGCACGCCTATCTCAATCCGGCGCATGAGCTTGCCGCGGTCGCACGGCTGGCGAAGGAATTGCCCGAGATCAGCGTGTCGCGTTCCAGCGACGTGCTGCCGCAGATCAAGGAATATGAGCGCGTCTCGACCACCATCGTGAACGCCTATGTCGCACCGACGGTGCGGCGCTATCTCGCCAATCTGGAGCGCGGCCTGCATGAGGCCGGCTTCAAAGGGTCGCTGTTCGTCGTGCTGTCGCATGGCGGCATGGCGCCGGTGGAGGAAGCCTCGCGGCTCGCCGCCGGCACCGTGCTGTCGGGGCCGGCCGGCGGCATCTCCGGCAGCCGCCGCTGCGCCGAGATGCTCGGGATTCCCGATCTGGTGCCGTTCGACATGGGCGGCACCTCGACCGATATTTCGCTGATCGCGGATGGCCAGGCGTCGCTGTCGGCCGACGGCATGCTGGCGGGCCAGCGTATCGCGCTGCGCAGCCTCGACATCGCCAGCATCGCGGCCGGCGGCGGCTCGATCGCGAGCGTCGACGGCAGCCGCACCTTGCGGGTCGGGCCGGAGAGCGCGGGCTCGGTGCCGGGCCCGGCTTGTTACGGCAATGGCGGCACCGCGGCCGCCGTGACAGACGCCAATGTCGTGCTCGGCTATCTCGATGCCGCGGCCTTCATGGGCGGCGCGCGGCCGCTCGATCGCGCGGCATCGGAAGCCGCGGTCGACCGGATCGCTGCGGCGCTCGAACTGTCGCGGATCGAGGCTGCCGCCGGCATCTACAAGATGATCAACCTGAAGATGGCCGACGGCATCCGCCTGATGACCTTGCGCCGGGGCGTCGATCCCAGAAAATTCGCGCTGCTCAGTTTCGGCGGCGCCGCCGGCATGCACGCGGCCGAAGTCGCGCGCGAGCTCGAGATCAAGCGCATCATCGTGCCGACAGTGGCCTCCGTGCTGTCGGCCTGGGGCATGCTGACCAGCGACCTGCGCTACGAGGTCAGCCGCACGCATTACGGCACGGGGCGGATTTCCGCCGACGAGGTGCGTGCGCTGTTCGCTGCCCTGGAGGCGCAGGCGGCGGGCCGCCTGCGTGACTGGTTCAAGGGCGACATCGCGATCGAGCGCTCGGCCGAGATGCGTTACGGCGAGCAGGTGTTCGAGATCGACGTGCCGCTCGGTGACCTCGATCTCGGCGCCGCCGATCTGGTAGCGCAGATCGAGGAGCGTTTCCATCGCCGCCATGAGGAGCTCTACACCTATGCCTCGCGTGGGCAGGAGGTGGTGTTCGTCAATGCGCGTGTCGCCGCGGTCGGCAAGGTGGCGCCACGCGGCAGCGAGGCTGGCGGGACGCCGTCGGCTGCGCCCTGCGCACCGCGCGGCAAACGGCAGGCCTGGTTCGGTGCCTGGCGCGAAGTGCCGGTTTATGCGCTCGACGACCTCAAGCCGGGGCAATCGCTGGCTGGTCCCGCTGTGATCGAGGCCGAAACCACCACGGTTCTGGTCGATGATGGCGACCGCGTCGCGGTCAATCCGCTGGGCTGGCTCGACATAACATTGCGCTGAGGTCCATCTCCGCCATCAACATTTCATTTTTCCGGCATCCGCTTGGGCGATAAGCTCCGTTCGCTGGGAGGGAGCGCCGGCTAGTCGCCGACGTTTGTGGCGATGTTGATGCAAACAAAACGACAACCCGTGCTTTCGACAGTCCTGGCCCTCGCAGCTGTTCTCGCGGCAGCGCCGTTGCGCGCGCAGCAGGCGTCGGAGGCGGCCGGCAGCGAAATCCGCATCGGCAATGTGATGCCTTACACCGGGCCGCTCGCCGCGTTCGCGACCATCGGGCGGGCCGAGGCGGCCTATTTCGACATGGTCAACGAACATGGTGGCATCAACGGCCGCAAGGTCAGGTTCGTCTCGGTCGATGACAGCTCCAATCCGAAGACCGCGATGGAGCAGACCCGCGATCTGGTCGAGCAGCACGATGTGCTGGTGATGTTCGGCTCGTTCGGCACGCCGAGTAACCTCGCCGTGCGGAAATATCTCAACGAGAAGAAGATCCCGCAGCTGTTCGTCGCGTCCGGCGACGAGGAATGGGCGCATCCCGCGAGCTTTCCCTGGACCATGGGCTGGCAGCCGACCTTCCGCGCCGAGGGACGGATCTATGCCAATTACATCCAGGCCGCCTATCCTTCGCGCAAGATCGCGGTGCTCTGGCAGAACGACCAATTCGGCCGCGACCTGTTCAAGGGATTGCAGGAAGGGCTCGGCGACACCGCCGGCATGATCGTCGCCGACCTCGCTTTCGACGCATCGGAGACCGCGATCCAGAACCAGATCGGGATCCTGAAGAATTCCGGCGCCGACATATTGGTGTTCGACGGCGCGCCGGCGATCGCGGCGCGCGCGATCCGCGTCGCCGCCGACCTCGACTGGCATCCGGTGTTCATCCTCGACAATGCCTCGGCATCGATCGCCAGCGCATTGCGGCCGGCGGGCCTGCAAAACTCGCTCGGCGTGATCTCGACCTCGTTCCTGAAAGACGCCGGCGACGCCGCCTGGAAGAACGACCCGCAGATCAAGGCGTGGGACGCCTTCATGGACAAATACTACCCCGACGGCGACAAGGACGACATCTATGCCGTGTTCGGCTATGCCGCCGCCGACACGCTGATGCAGGTGCTGCGCCAATGCGGCGACGACCTGTCGCGCGACAACATCATGCGGCAGGCGGCGTCGCTGAAGAACTTTCAGAGCCCGATTGCGCTGCCCGGAATCGTCATCAACACCGGGCCGAAGGATTTCCGCCCGATCAAGCAGATGCGGCTGGTGCAGTTCGACGGCAATGCCTGGCAGCCGATCGGCGACGTGATCGAGAGCGCGTTCACGCCGGTGCGGGAGGATAATTGAGGGGGGCGTGCGCTGGGTTTATCCGTCGTCCCGGCGAAGGCCGGGACCCATTACCCCAACTGAGACTTGTTTTGCTCCGCTGGGGCAATAGTCCCTTTCACCCGATGCAGCGGTGGTAATGGGTCCCGGCCTTCGCCGGGACGACGGAGAGAGTTACTTCTTCAGCCCGTAGTTCAGCAACCCGCCCTTATTCTTCGGCGGATGCGCGCGCAGGCCTTCTTCGTTCGGCTCGGTGCCCCAGCCCGGGCGGTCCGGGATCACCAGATGGCCGTCGACGAATTCGGGCACATGGGTGAACAGCTCGTGGTCCCAGGCCAACCGGTCGATGTCGGTCTCCATGATCCTCAAGTTCGGCACCGCGGCGCAGAAATGCGCGTTCATCATGGTGCAGAGATGGCCGTAGAAATTATGCGGCGCGACGTTGACCTCGAAATGCTCGGCTGCGGCTGCGATCTTCATCGATTGCCACACCCCGTTCCACGGCGTGTCGATGATCGCGACGTCCATCGCTTGCTCGGTGAAATAGGGTAGGAATTCGCGCAGGCCCAATAGCGTTTCGCAGGACGAGATCGGGTGCGGGCTCTGGCGGCGGATATAGCCGAGCGCCTGCGGGTTGAAGGTGTCGATCTCGACCCAGAACATGTCCATCTTCTCGATGGCGCGCAGGATCTTCAGATAGCCTTCGGTCTTGGCGTTGAAGTTGAGGTCGAGCAAAAGGTCGACATCCGGCCCGGCGCCGTCGCGGATCGCCTCCAGATGCATGCAGAGATTGCGCAGCACGGTGCGGTCGACATTGATCTCGGGCTGGAATGGCGAGCCGAAACCAGGGCGCCAGCCCTGCGGCTTGCCGTCGGTATAGACGAAGATGTTGGTCTTCATCGCCGTGAATTTCTTCTCGCGCACCTCGGCGCCGATCGCCTTGACGCCGTCGAGATCAGTGATGGCCGGCTTGTACCAATCGGGATGATTGATGCGCCAGGTCGCGCAATGCGACCAGTAGACCCGCACACGGTCGCGGATCTTGCCGCCGAGCAGGTCGTAGCAGGGCACGCCGAGCGCCTTGGCCTTGACGTCGAGCAGCGCGTTCTCGATGGCGCCCAACGCCAGCGCCACCACGCCGCCGGCGGCAGGCCGCGTCGCGGCGAACAGCTCGACATAGATCCGCTCATGCTCGAAGGCGTTCTTGCCGATCACCCGCGCCGACAGCCGCTCGATCGCCGCCGTCACGCCGGGCGCGCCAAAACCCTCGTCATATTCGCTCCAACCGACCAGCCCATCCGTGGTCGTCACCTTGACGAAGTGATAATTCCGCCAGCCGGCATCGCAGGCGAGCGTCTCGACGCTTTTGATCGTGGTGGATTTGCTCATGGGTTCCTGCCCGGCGTTTGTTGATGTTGGGCAAGTTCAACAACGGATCGGCGGACGCGTCAATTCGCGGCAGGGCAAGGCGACAATGCGCGCAGGTTGGTGCTGCGACGTGCGCCGACCTGCCTAATCGATCCGTCACCCTGAGGAGCGCGCTCTTGCGCGCGTCTCGAAGGGTCGACGGCCCGGCTCTCTCCGCGTGGATGCTGGCGGGCCGTGTATCCTTCGAGACGCCGCTTTGCGGCTCCTCAGGATGACGGGGAAGGAGCAGTCGGCCGGAACAATCTCGGCCGCTGGCGCTCGAAGGTCTTGCGGCCGCGCTTGAAGCCCATCAGCACATCGGGCAGCTCGGCGATCGCATTGGTTCCGCTGTCGCAATCGAGCACGACGAGGTCAGCGGGGTTACCGACGGCGATGCCGTAATCGCTGAGGTTCATCAGCCGCGCCGGCAGCTCGGTGACCAGATCGAGGCAGGTTTCGAACTCGCCGATCCCGGCATGCGCGGCATTGGCGTAGAGATTGGCCATCCGCAGCAGCGACGCGTCGCCGAACGGTGTGAACGGGTTTTGCACATTGTTGGTCGCGACCGAGCACAGCACGCCACTGGCCACGAGCCGATGCGCAGCGGTCAGGCCGCGCGGGGCATTGTGCGTTACGTCGCGGCCCATCAGATAGAGGTCGGTGGCGGGCAGCACGGTGACCGCGACACCGGCTGCGGCGAGACGCGCGCTCGCCGCCTTCAACCTGTCGGGCGGCAGCGCGGAGAGTTTGGTCGCATGTCCGATCGCAACGCGGCCGTGATAGTTGCGCCGCTCGGTCTGCCGGCAGACCTCTTCCATGTGCCACCACGACGGATCGAGATCGAAGTCGAGATGCAGGTCGACATCGATGTCGAATTGCTGCGCCAGGTCGAAGATGCGCGAAATATGCGCGTTCGGGTCGGTGTCGACATAAGGACAGCCGCCGATCGCCTCGGTGCCGTCGTGGAGTGCCGCGACCAGCAGCTCGTCGGCGCCGGGGTCGTTGGTCAGGCCTTCCTGCGGAAAGACGCAGACCGAGAGATCGAGCGCCCAGGCGTAGTCGCGTTTCAGCGCCTTGACCGCCTCGAAGCCGCGCAATCCGATCCGCGGGTCGATCTCGACATGGGTCCGCATCCGCGTGGTGCCCGCGGTGATCGCGCGCTCGATCACCCCGGCGCCGCGCGCGTAGACGTCCTCGACCGTGAAATCGCGCTTCATCGCCGACACCGCACGGATCGCGTCCGCGACGCTGTTGTGGTCGTGGCCGCAACGGCCGAGCAGGCAGGCCTTGTCGAGATGGATATGGGTGTCGACGAAGCCGCCCAGCGCCAGCCGGCCGCCGAGGTCGACCTCGACAGTCTCGCAGGTAAGCCGTGGCGCGATCGCGGTGATCCTGCCGTCGGCGATGCCGATATCGACCGCGGACGCCGATCTGCGCGTCACGGCATTGCGGAAGACCAGGTCGAAGGCAGGTTTCGCGATCATCGGGGAAGAAACATCAGGATGGTCTCAGCCTAGCGGAAGCGCGGGGAACCGGCAGCATCAGATTGTGTGCAGATTGCTGGTCAAATTGTTTAAAAAATGTGCATGCACTTTGGCAGCCAGATTGTAGAGTCTTGACGATCCTTGGAGCCCCGTCATGTCCGTCACCGCCGAAACCAATGCCCGCCCGCTGACCGATGCCGAGATCGTCGAGGCCTATCTGACGGCGTCAATGATCCCCGATCCCGACGCGGCGGCCGCCTATATGAAGCCGGGCACCGTGATCACCTTCACCGGCGGACGTGAATTCGACCATCCGCGCGGGCCGACTGGCTTCAACGCCAGGCGCTATCGCTGGGTGAAGAAGAAGATGGACCGTTTCGACGTCTGTCCCGGCGCCGGCGAGACCGTCGTTTACAGCGTCGGCACGCTCTACGGCGAATGGATCGACGGCACGCCGTTCGAAGGCAACCGCTACGTCGACCGCTTCGTGGTGACGGGCGGGCAGATCGTCAAGATGGACGTCTGGAACGACAGCGCCGAGCGGATTCTGGTGCAGCGGGGGATCGAGGGGTAGCCCCGCTGTCATGCGCCGCTTCAAGCGGGGGCATCCAGTACGCCGCGGCTTCTCGGTGGATCACGAATGCCTCTGGAATACTGGATCGCCCGGTCACGGCCGGGCGATGACGCCGAAATGGGGTTACCTTCCCCGCGCTGCCTTCGGCAGCTTCACCACCCGGTCGCCGCTCGCCTCATCGGCATAGGGCGCCAGAATATCCAGCAGATCCCGGCCGCGCTGCGGTGTCGGCGCGACGAGGGCGCGGGTCGCGACCGAGTCCAGATGGCTGTGCATCAGCCCCATCACCTTGTCGGCGTCGCCCTTCACCAGCGCTCCGATGATCGCGCGGTGCTCGTTGATCGCGCATTCCGATGAATGCGGCCGGCTGTACAGCGACAGCGTCAGGCAGCAGCGATAGGCGACCTCGCTGACATAGCGCACCAGGATCGGGCTGTTCGTCATATGGGCGAGCAGGATGTGGAATTCGGTGGCGAGCCGGATCGATACCGCGTCGGTGCCGTCGCGGGCGCGATCCTCGGCGTCGACATGGGCAGTCAGTTCGGCGATCTGTGCCTTGGTCAGCTTGCCGGCGAGTTGCCGCACCACCAGCCGCTCCAGCTCGATGCGGATGTCGAAGGCATCGCGCGCCTCCTGCCAACTCGGCGTCGCCACCACGGCGATGCGGTTGCGGCGCAGCTCGACCAGGCCTTCGGCGGCGAGTTGCCCGAGCGCATGCCGCGCGATGGTGCGGCTGACGCCGAAGCGTTCGCCCAGCGAGTCCTCGGGCAGTTTTGCGCCGGGCTCCAGCGCCTGCTCGATGATCGCCCGCCGCAGCGCGCGGCAGATCACGCTGACCTTGTCGGACGATTCAGCCGTCTTGCTGGTGTCGGCACGCGCCGCCATTGCCGCGAATCCTTCTCGAAAGCTGCTTCAAGTCCTCTCTATCATACCGGCAAAACAATCGGGCGCCCCAATTGCATGCAGTTTGGGCTGTAGATTGCCTAAAAGGAATCCGGCGTTGCGGGCGCCGTCCGCGCGATCCCCTTGATTTTCAATGGGGCGACTGCTGGCATCCAGCTTGCATGCACTTTGCTCGTGATGCGCATGCAACCAAATTCCGATTTCGCCGGCGAGCCGATGGCCGCCGGATCCGCGCCGACTGCCATCGAGCTGTCGGAAGCCTCCGTCACCTTCGGCCGCGGCGCCCGCGCCGTGCCGGCTTTGTCAAAAACCACGCTGCGGATCGCCGACGGCGAGTTCGTCGCGCTGGTCGGCCCGTCCGGCTGCGGCAAGTCCACCATCCTGCGGCTGGTCTCAGGCCTGGCGCGGCCGACCACCGGTGTCGTCATCGTCGGTGGCCGCGAGGTCGCGGCGCGCGCGATGCGGGTCGGCATGGCGTTCCAGAACCCGACCATGCTGCCGTGGATGACGATCGAAAAGAACATCATGCTGCCGCTGAAGATCGTCGAGCCGTTCCGCTCGCAGTTCCGCAGGCTGCGCAAGACCGAATTCCGTGACAAGGCCAATGCGCTGCTCGAACAGGTCGGGCTGAAGGGCTTTGGCGGCCGCTATCCGTGGCAGCTTTCCGGCGGCATGCTCCAGCGCGCCAATCTGTGCCGCGCATTGATCCACGAGCCGCGCATGCTGTTGCTCGACGAGCCGTTCGGCGCGCTCGACCAGTTCACCCGCGAGGAGCTGTGGGGAATCCTGCAAGCACTCTGGATGACCCACAAGCCGACCGTGCTGCTGGTCACCCACGATCTGCGCGAGGCCGGATTCCTGGCGAGCCGCATCTGCGTGATGAGCGCGCGGCCCGGCCGCATCCTCGATGACTCCCGGGTCGACTTTGCCCGGCCGCGCACCGTGGCGATGACCTTCGAGCCGGATTTCGTCGCGCTCAACCAGAAGCTCCGCGCCTTCATCGTCGATGCGCGCAGCGCCGCGCGAGAGGGAGCCTGACCATGTCCGTGTCAGATATCCGGCAGAAGGCCTGGTCCGCCGCGTTGATCGTGCTGTTCTTCGTCGCCTGGGAACTGTTCTGCGTGATGACGGGGATGTCGGACCTGGTGCTGCCGCGGCCGTCGCAGGTCTTCGTCACGCTGTTCGAGAAATTCCCGATCCTGTGGCCCCATATCGTGCAGACGCTGGTGACCACGATGATCGGCTTCGTGCTCGGCGTGGCCCTCGGCGTCGCGCTCGGTGCCGTGATCGGGGTGTCGAAAACCGCCTACGACACCTGTTATCCGCTGCTGGTCGGGTTCTCGTCGATCCCGAAGGTCGCTGTGGTGCCGATCTTCGTGCTGTGGTTCGGCTCCGGCACGGTGCCGGCAGTGCTGACCTCGCTGTCGATCTGCTTCTTTCCGATCGTCGTCAACATCGCAACCGGCCTCGCCACCACCGAGCCGGAGCTCGAAGATGTCCTGAAGGCGCTCGGCGCCAGCAAGTTCGACATCCTGTGGAATGTCGGGCTGCCGCGCACGATGCCGTTCTTCTTCGCCTCGCTGAAGGTCGCGGTGTCCTACGCGTTCGTCGGCGCGGTGCTGTCGGAGACCGTCGCCTCGAACCGCGGCATCGGCAATGTGATGATGACCGCATCCTCCAATTTCAACGTGCCGCTGGTGTTCGCCGGGCTGTTCGTGCTCGCCGGGCTCGGCGTCGCACTCTACGTGCTGTTCTCGCTGATCGAGGGCCAGGTGACGGGCTGGGCGACACGCAAGGACAATGTCATCGCCACCTGAGTCTCACGCCATCGCCATTCACCGAAGTTGAGGAGGTCGTCATGCTGAAGACAATAAGCGCCGCGTTGCTGGGACTTGCCATGGTGGCCGCGCCCGCTCGCGCCGAGGAAACCACCATCAAGTTTACGCTGGGCTGGAAGACGCAAGGCTCGGATGCCGCGTTCTTCTACGCCAAGGATCACGGCTACTTCAAGGAGGAAGGCCTCAACGTCGTGATCGACCAGGGCGAGGGCTCCGGCGCCACGGTGACGCGCATCATGTCGGGCGCCTACGACGCAGGCTTCGGCGACGTCAACGCGATCATCCAGAATGCTGCGGCCAGGCCGCAGGATGCGCCTGTGATGGTCTACATGATGTGGAACCAGCCGCCGTTCGCGATCGTCGCCAAGAATTCGAGCGGCATCAAGTCGATCAAGGATTTCGAGGGCCATACGCTGGGCGGCGCGCAGGGCACGCCGACCACGCGGCTGCTGCCGGTGTTCGTGCACAAGAACGGGCTCGACGGCGACAAGATCAAGATCTCCAACATGGCGCCGAACCTGCAAGAGCCGATGCTGATCAAGGGCGATATCGACGCCGCGCTGGTGTTCAACATCACGAGCTACTTCAACCTGGTGCTGAACCGCCAGGATCCCGACAAGGACTTCAAATGGTTCTCGTTCGGCGACTACGGGCTCGATCTCTATTCCAACGGCGTGATGGTGTCGCGCAAGCTGATCGCGTCGAACCCGAAGGCGGTGGCCGGCCTCGTCCGCGCCATCAACAAGGGCGCGATCGCGGTCGCCAAGGACCAGAACGCCGCCATGAAGGCCGCGCTCAACTACGACAATCTGATCAATGTCGACGTCGAGAAGCGCCGGCTGCAATATTCCTTCGAGAAGCTGATCGTCTCGCCGGAGATGAAGGAGATCGGCATCGGCGACGTCAAGGACGACCGCATGGCCCGCGCCATCGGCTTCATCGTCGAGGGCTACCAACTCGCCCGCACGCCGACCCCGGCCGAAGTGTTTTCGCGTGATTTCCTGCCGCCGCGGGCGGAGCGGGAGTTGGTGTACACCGCGAATTGACATAGCCCGTCATTGCGAGCGAAGCGAAGCAATCCAGGTCTCGGCTCGGGATAGCTGGATTGCTTCGTCGCTTCGATCCTCGCAATGACGGCGGAGGACGTTGCGATGGACGTCACGGCAACCCGCTTGTTCTCCGGTCCCGACGGCGGCATCCGCAACGACGTCGTGCTCCATCATGACGCCGGCGTCATCACCGATATCTCCGCAGCCGCGAGCCCCGCGACCGGCCCGCGCTGCCTGATCCTGCCCGCCTTCGTCAACGCCCACGATCACGCCCGCCCGCGGGCGTCGAGTTTCGGCGCGGTCGGCATGCCCTTGGAGAGCTGGATCCTGCGCACGGTGCTGGGCACGCCGGTCGATCCCTATCTGGCCGCGGCCGCGGCGTTCGCTCGTGCGGCGCAGGCCGGCTGCGCCGCGATGATGGTGCACTACACGCGTCCGAGCGGCACCATGCCGCTGGTCGAGGAAGCCCGGGCGATCGCGCGCGCCGCCAGCGACGTCGGCATCCGCATCGCGTTTGCGATCGCGGTGCGCGACCAGAACCCGATCGTCTATGGCGACAGCGAGCCGGTGCTCGCAGCGCTCGCCGGCGACGACCGCAGCACGATCGAGCAGTTGTTTGTTCGGGCCCCGATGTCGCCGAAAGCCCATATCGAGCTGACCGATGCCATCGCCGCGGCGATCGCCGGGCCGAAGGTCGATGTGCAGCTCGGTCCCGCCGGCGTGCAGTGGTGCTCGAAGCCGCTGCTTGAGGCGGTCGCGGAAAACTCCGCGCAGACCGGCCGCCGCGTTCACATGCATCTGCTCGAGACGATCTATCAACGCAGGTGGGCCGATCAGTATTTTCCCGGCGGCGTCGTCCGCTATCTCCGCGATATCGGCCTGCTTTCGGAACGGCTGACGCTGGCGCATTGCATCCACGCGCGGCCCGACGAGATCGAGATGATCGCGGCGTCCGGCGCCCGCATCGTCACCAATTTCTCGTCCAATCTGCATCTGCGCTCGGGACTGGCGCCGATCGCCGCGGCACACGAATGCGGCTGCGCGATCGCGGTCGGCGTCGATGGTCTGGCGCTCGATGAAGACGATGACATCCTGCGCGAGATGCGGCTGGTGCAGATGATGCACGGCGGCCTCGGCTTCAAGCGCGGCTGGACGGTGCCGGAATTCTTCGCGCTCGCGATCCGCAATGGCCGCCGTGCCGTCGGCGCCCCGGGAACGGGCGAGCTTGCCGTCGGTGCGCCGGCCGATTTCGTCAGCATCGATCTCGACCGCCTCGAACGCGATCAGATTCTCGATGCCGATCCGCTCGAGCTGCTGTTCGCGCGCGGCAATGCGTCGCTGGTCGATCGGCTTGTGGTCGATGGTCGCACCGTCGCCAAGGTAGGCCGGTGCCTTGGTGTTGATCTTCCGGCCATCGAGCTGGAACTGTGCGGCATCCATCGTGCGAGCTGCGCCACATACGCGCATGTCTTGCGCGCATGGCCGCGACTTTCGAACGCGCTGCGACACTGGTTCGAGGCGCAGCTCACCTGCAATTAGCGGCGCAATCGTCGCTTCACGCCGAGCGCCAGATGCGGTCGTAGCGCAGTCGAACGCGCTAATTCCGTCAAGCGGAAGAAAATTCCACTTGCATCACACAGTCCGCGCGGCTTCAAGATCGGCAACAAGAAACTGAGTCAGTCGCTCCGTCACCGGCTGGTCATGTTGCTCGCGAGGAAGCCTGATGGGCGCGTTGTCGCATTTGCGGATAGTCGAGATCGGAAGCGCTGCGGCGACGAGCTATTGCGCGCGGCTGTTCGCCGATTTCGGCGCCGACGTGCAGAAGATCGAGCCGCCCGCGGGCGATCCGCTTCGACGCACCGCGCCGCTGACGCCGCAAGGCCACAGCGCATGGTTTGCGTTTCTCAATTTCAACAAGTCGAGCGTCGTTCTCGACAAGCATGAGGCCAATGCCGCCGCGCGCTTGCGCGAGTTGGTCGCCGGATGCGACATCCTGCTCGACGGGCGTGGCATCGCCGCAGCCGATTGTCCCGACATCGATCTCGCCGCGCTCAAGCGCGATAATCCCGGCCTGATCCATCTCGATCTCGCATGGTTCGGCGATCGCGGTCCCTATGCCGATTTCGTCGCGACCGACTCGACGATCCGGGCGCTCGCCGGCCTGGTGAAGCTGGTCGGGCCCGAGCAGGGGCCGCCGATGCACGCGCCGGATTTCCAGGTCGGCATTCTCGGCGGGCTGTGGGGCTTCATCGCAACCGCGTCCTCCGTGCTCGGTCGCATGCAGGACGGGCGTGGTCGGATCAGCCATCTCAGCCAATTCGAGGCCAGCATCGCCGTCACCGAATACATCATGTTCGAATCGTTCTCGCGCGGCGACATCATGCGGCGGATCGGCGTCAACCGGTTCTGGCCGACCTTTCCGGTCGGCATCTACCAGACCAAGCAGGGCTGGCTCGGCGTCACCACGGTGACCCCGGCGCAGTGGCGTTCGTTCTGCGAGATGCTGGGCCTGACCGAGCTGCGCGACGATCCGACGCTGTTCATGGGCGTCGATCGGCTGCAACGCGTCGCCGAGATCGAAGGCAAGATCCTGCCGAAGCTGAAGCAGCACACCGCGCAGGAATGGTTTGCCGAAAGTCTCAAGCGCAAGATCCCGATCGTGCCGGTGCCGGAGATAGCGGATCTCATCGCGGACCAGGAGAAGCGTTCGCGCGGCGCCATCGTCCCGATCACGATCGGCGAGGAAAGCGGCTTCTCCTGCGGCACGGTGCAGCGGTTGACGGCGACGCCGCCGCTGCCGGGAGGCCGCGTGCCTGACATCGGCGAGCCGCAGGCCGGGCGTACCGCCGCGCCGCGCGTGCCGGTGCCGAAGCCATCCGCGACCAGCCGCCTGCCACTCGAAGGTGTTCGTGTGGTCGACTTCTCGATGGGCTGGGCGGGACCGATCTGCACCCGCACGCTGGCCGATCTCGGCGCCGACGTCATCAAGATCGAGGCGATCCAGTACCCGGACTGGTGGCGCGGCGTCGACCGCCGCCCGGCCTATGTGCTGGAGCAGATGTACGAGAAGCAGCTGCGCTACTGCATCATGAACCGCAACAAGCGCGGCATCACGCTGGACCTGACGCGGCCGAAGGGGCTTGCGCTGGCCAAGCGCCTGCTCGCCGATGCCGATCTCGTGGTCGACAATTACTCGGTCGAGGTGCTGCCCAAGCTCGGCCTCGGCTACGACGTGCTGAGCAAGATCAATCCGAAGCTCGTGATGATGTCGATGTCGGCGTTCGGCGCCGGCAGCGTGCATCGCGATTGCCGCGCCTATGGTTCGACGCTGGAGCAGGGCTCCGGCCTGCCGAGCGTGGTCGGCGATGCCGGCGGGCCGCCGGTGATGAGCCACACCGCATTCGGTGACGCGGTCGGCGGCCTCAACGGCGCGGCCGCGGTGTTGACCGCGTTGATCCACGCCAGGCTGACCGGGCAGGGCCAGTTCATCGATCTCGCGCAGATCGAATGCATGATGCCGTTCGCCGCGCCCTGGATCGTGGCGCATTCGATCGACGGCAAGCCGCCGGCGAAACATGGCAACCGCCATCCGGACTTCGTGCCGCATGGCTGTTTCCGCTGTGCCGGCGACGACAACTGGATCATGGTCGCGGTCTCCGACGATGCGATGTGGCCGAAGCTCGCGCGGCTGCTCGGCCGCGCGGACTGGGCGAGGGACGAGACGCTCAGGACCGCCGCGGGCCGTCGTGCCATCGAGGCTGAGATCGAGGCTGCGATCACGGCCTGGACCTCGACGCGCGATGCCGATGCGGCGATGGGTGTGCTGCAATCCGCCGGCGTCGCGTCGGGCGTGGCACGGCTGCCGATCGATCTTCTGAAAGATCCGCAGCTGCATGCCCGTGGCTTCATCCAGGACGTCGACCGCGCCTTCATCGGCAGGCATCCGCAGCCATCGATGCCGTTCCGCGAAGGCGATGCGCCGTTCGCGATCCGCTCGGTGCCGCCGACGCTCGGCGAGCACAACCGCGAGATCCTCGGCGGCATGCTCGGCCTCTCCGATGCCGAGCTCGACGAGCTCGCGCGTGAGGGCATCATCGGCACCGAGATGCTGATGGATGAGCAGTTGGTGAAAGAGAACAAGCGGGCGGCGGGCTGATGGAAACCGGCCAACCGGCACAGCGCAAGGCGGACGGTGCGCGCGACGGCGCGCGGCCGCTGCTGTCCGTGCGCGGGCTCGGCATCCGTTTCAAGACCTCGCAGGGCATCTGGCAGGCGACGCGCCGGATCGACTTCGACGTCGCGCCCGGCGAGCGGATCGGCATCGTCGGCGAGAGCGGTTGCGGCAAGACCATCACCGGGCTGTCGATCCTGCGCCTGTTGCCGGGCAATTTTGCCGGGCTCGACGGCAAGATCCTGTTCGACGGCGCCGACCTGGCGTCATGCAGCACGCGGCAGATGCGTGCCATCCGCGGCAAGCGCATCGCGATGATCTTCCAGGAGCCGATGAGCGCGCTCGATCCGGTCTTCACCGTCGGCCACCAGATCGCCGAGACGCTGCGCGTCCATACCGATGTTTCCCATGAGGAAGCGCGCGCGAAGACGCTGGAGATGCTGCGCCGCGTCGGCATCGCCTCGCCGCAGCGGCGGATCGACGACTATCCGCATCAGCTCTCCGGCGGCATGCGCCAGCGCGTGATGATCGCCGCCAGCCTGATCTGCGGGCCGCAACTGCTGATCGCGGACGAGCCGACCACCGCGCTCGACGTCACCGTGCAGGCGCAGATCCTCGAACTGCTGCGCGACATCAGCGAGACCTCGAAGACCGCACTGATGCTGATCACCCACGATCTCGGCGTCGTTGCCGAAACCTGCACGCGCATGATCACGATGTATGCCGGCGAGGTGATCGAGGACGCCACCGTCGACGAGGCGCTGGTGCGGCCGCTGCATCCCTATACGTCGGGCCTGCTGCGCTCGCTGCCGCATTTGAGCCCGCGCCACGGCCGGCTGCCGTCGATCCCGGGCCGGGTGCCGTCGATTGCCGAGATGCCGGCCGGATGCCGCTTCCGCGCCCGCTGCGCGCATGCGGCGAAAGGCTGCGAGACGGAGCAGGCATTGCAGGACGCCGGCGGCGGCCGCAAGGTGCGCTGCCATCGCTTCGCCGAGCTCAATCTACCCGGCGCGCTGCATCCGCCCGACACTGCCACAGGCGCGAGGGTCGCGCGCCAATGACCGCAGCCACTCCCGAGCCCCGCCGCGACGCCATTATCTCGGTGCGTGACCTCCAGGTCCGCTTCCAGACCTCGGACCGCCGCGCCACCGTGAAGGCGGTCGACGGCGTCAATTTCGACGTCCGGCGCGGCGAGACCTTCGGCATCATCGGCGAGTCCGGATCGGGCAAGACCACGATCGGCCGCGCGCTGGTGTTCCTGCTGAAACCCAGCGCCGGCGCCATCCTGCATGACGGCATCGATCCGCTGGCGCTGTCGCGCGGGCAATTCCAGCACCACCGCCGCGACTACCAGATCATCTTCCAGGACCCGAACGCCGCGCTGAACCCGCGCATGACCATCCTCGCCTCGGTGCTGGAGCCGCTGGAGCTCGCCCGCATCGGCGACCGTGCTGCGCGCGAGCGGCAGGCGAGGGAGGCGCTGGAGCGCGTCGGCCTGCCGCAGGAGTTCGGCGAGCGCTATCCGCACCAGCTGTCCGGCGGCCAGAAGCAGCGCGTCGTGATTGCCCGCGCGCTGACCCTGAAGCCGAAACTGATCGTCTGCGACGAGGTGGTGGCGGCGCTCGACATGTCGATCCGCGGCGACGTGCTCAACCTGTTCGCCGATCTGCAACGCGACCTCGGCCTGACCTACGTCTTCATCACCCACGATCTCGCCGTGGTGTCGCATATCAGCGAGCGTGTCGCGGTGATGTATCTCGGCCAGTTCGTCGAGCTCGGCCCGACCGAGGAGGTCGCCGAGCGGCCGCTGCATCCCTACACGATCGCGCTGCTCTCGGCCGAGCCACGGCCGCTGCCTTCGTCGATGCGGCAGGATAGCCGCATCGTGCTGCAAGGCGAAGTGCCGAGCCCGATCGATCCGCCGTCGGGCTGCCGTTTCCGCACCCGCTGCCCGCATGCGCAGCCGCTCTGCACCGAGCGCGTGCCGGAGTGGCGCGAGCTGAAGCCCGATCACTGGGTGGCCTGCCACTTCGCCGACCGCCCGAATTTTTCGCCCAATTGAACGCACCGGAGGGATGCCATGACAATGACGACACGACGCGAGGTGATGGCGTTGCTCTCGGGCGCACTGGCCAGCACGACCATCGGCGGCCGCGTGTTCGCGCAAGCCGCGCCGAAGAAGGGCGGCACCTTGCGGATCTCGGCGCCGGCCAATCCGTCGAGCCTCGACCCCGCCACCGGCGGCGCCGGCTCCGACCACGCCTTCCTGTTCACGATGTACGACACGCTGGTCGAGTGGGAATTCGAGACGCTGAAGCCCAAGCCGGGACTTGCCGAGAGCTGGAAGTTCACCGATCCCAGTACGCTGGTGCTCAACATCCGCTCGGGTGTCAGCTTCCATGACGGCACGCCGCTCGATGCGGAAGCCGTGAAATTCAACCTCGATCGCAACCGCAGCGATGCGAAGTCGAACATCAAGGCCGATCTGCTGTCGGTCGACGCGGTCGAGGTCACCGGCCCGCAGCAGGTCACGCTGAAACTGAAGACGCCGGATACGGCCTTGCCGGGCATCCTGTCCGATCGCGCCGGCATGATGGTGTCGCCGACGGCATTAAAGGCGGCCGACGGCGGCGTCGTGACCCGCAAGCCGGTCGGCGCCGGCGCCTACGCCTTCGTGAGCTGGGCCGACGGCGAGAAGATCGTGGTCAAGCGCAACGAGAAATACTGGAAGCCGAACCGGCCCTATCCCGACGGCATCGAATTCTCGATCATTCCGGAGCTGACGACGGGCGCACGCTCGGTCTCGGCGGGCCAGAACGACCTGATCTATCAGCTGCCGCCGCGGCAGAAGGCGATCATCGAACGCGCGTCGAGCGTCAAGGTGGTGCACGGCCCGACGCTCTATGTGTTCCAGATCTTCCTGAACTGGGCGAAGCCGCCGTTCGACAACGTCAAGGTCCGCCAGGCGCTGAACTTCGCGATCGATCGCGAGGCCTTTGTCAAGGCCGCGCTCGCAGGCCTGGCCGAGCCGGCCTACATGAACCTGCCCAAGGCGCACTGGGCCTATGATGCCGAGGTCGCGAAACTCTATCCCTACGATCCCGACAAGGCACGTAAGCTGCTCGCCGAGGCCGGCTTCAAGGAAGGCACCCCGATCGAGATCGGTGGCTACACCGATCAGGATTCGGTGCAGCGCGAGGAGATCCTGATCGAGCAATTGCGCAAGGCCGGTATCAACGTGAAGTTCGTCAACGGCACGGTCGCGGAAGCCTCTGCCGCCTTCTTCGGTGCGGAGAAGAAGGGCGCCGGGTTGCTCTCGGCCTGGACCGGGCGGCCCGACCCGAGTCTGACCTATTCGCTGATGTTCACCAAGGACGCCTATTTCAATGCCGGCCGCGCGGGCGTGCCCCCGGAGCTCGAGGCCGCGATCAAGGACTCGCGGGCCTCTGAGGATATCGAGGTCAGGCGCAAGGCCTTCGCCGCGGTGCAGCGGCTGGTGATGGAGAACGCCTTCGTGGTGCCGTTGGCGTTCCAGTTCGAGCTGGTTGCCATGAACAAGAAGGTGCAGGGCTATCGGCCGAACCTGCTCGGCAAGCCGAAATACGACGACGTCTGGCTGGAGAGCTAGCATGATCCGGAAAAGTGCGAAGCGGTTTTCCGAACCAGATCATGCTCAGAAACCAGATCATGCTCAGAAAAGGAGTTAGAGCACGATGATGTTCCATCACAATCTCATCGTGCTTTAACGATGGCGCGACGGTCACCAGTCAAGGTCATCGGCAGCCGCCTGTTGCAGGCGCTGCCCGTGATCGTGCTCGCGACCTTGATGGTGTTCGCGCTGCTCAAGCTGGTGCCCGGCGACATCGCCGTGACGCTGGCAGGCGACAACGCCACCGATGCGCGGATTACCGAGATCAGGCAGCTCTATGGTCTGGACCGGCCGTTCCTGGTGCAATATGGCGCCTGGCTCGGCCATGTCGTGCAGGGCGATCTCTCGCAATCACTGCTGACCGGCGAGAAGGTCGCCGATTCGATCGGGCGCGCTTTCCCGAACACGCTGCTGATCGTCGTGATCGCGCTGGTGCTGGCGCTGGCGACCGGCATCCCGATGGGCGTGATTGCCGCGATCAAGCCGAACGGCTGGATCGACAAGCTGATCAGCATGATCGCCTCGCTCGGCGTCGCGGTGCCCGGCTTCTGGCTGGCGATGATCCTGGTCGCGGAATTCTCGCTGAAGCTGAACTGGCTGCCGGCGACCGGCGCGAAATCCTTCAGCGCCTCGCCGATCGATGCGATCAGGCACGCGCTGCTGCCGGGGATCGCGATCGCGGCCTACGGCATGGCGGAGGTGGCACGCCAGCTCCGCGGTGCGTTGCTGGAGGTGCTGTCGTCGCAATATGTCCGCACCCTGCATGCCAAGGGGCTGTCGATGTCCCGCATCCTCTGGCAGCACGGGCTGAAGAATGTCGGCGTCAATCTGCTGACGATCATCAGCCTCCTGGTCAACCGCATGCTGGCTGCGACCGTGGTGATCGAAGCGGTGTTCGCGATCCCCGGGCTCGGCAGCCTGATCGTGCGCGGCGCGATCCAGCGCGATTTCCCGATCGTGCAGGGCGTCGTCTTCACCATGGTGGTGGTGGTGATCGCGGTGAACCTGATCGCCGATCTGCTATGCGCGGCGATCGATCCGAGGATCGAGCAATGACCGATACCGCGCTCGCATCCCCGAAGGCGCCGGCCAGGCCGACCCGGCTGCGGCGTCTGCTGCGCTGGCTCGCCGGTGACCTCCGGGCCGCGCTGTCGATCCTGGTGCTGTCAGTGCTGGTCATCGTCGCGATCGGCGCGCCATGGATCGCGCCCTACGCGCCGACTGCGCAGGACGTCAACAACATGCTGGCGCCGCCCGGACCGCTGCATCTGCTCGGCACCGACGATCTCGGTCGCGATGTGTTCTCGCGCCTGATCTATGGCGCGCCGGCCACCGTCTATGCCAGCCTGCTCGCGGTCGGCGTCGCGGTCCTGATCGGGCTGCCGGTCGGCCTGATCGCCGGCTATTTCGGCGGCTGGATCGACGACATCGTCAGCCGCATCATCGATACCTTCCTGTCATTCCCGGCCATCGTGCTGGCGATCGCGGTGACCGGCGCACTCGGCATCGGGCTGACCAACGGCATGATCGCGATCGGCATCACAATGTTTCCGGCGCTGGCCCGCATCGTCCGCGCCCGCACGCTGATCGTGCGGCAGGAGCTCTATGTCGATGCGTCCAGGGGCTTTGGCGCGCCGACCTGGCACATCCTGTGGCGCCACGTGCTGCCGAACACGTTGCAGCCGGTCATCGTGCAGGTGACCTTGCTGCTCGCCGCCGCGCTGCTGGCGGAAGCCAGCCTGTCGTTCCTCGGCCTCGGCATCCAGCCGCCGGATCCGAGCTGGGGCGCCATGCTGGCGCGTGCCTATCAATACATGGAGATTGCGCCCGAGCAGATGTATGCGCCGGGCCTTGCCATTCTCGTCGTCTCCCTGGCGTTCAATGCGCTGGGAGAATCCTTGCGTGTCGTCCTCGATCCCACGATGAAGGATCGTTAGAGCATGATCATGTCTCCTGGCCGCGCGTGCTCGTTCACCTCGCCCCGCTTGCGGGGAGAGGTCGAAATTTGCGCGCAGCGCGAATTTCGGGTGAGGGGATTCTCCACAAGCGGGTTCGCGGAGAGTCCCCCTCACCCGAAGCCTACGCTTCGCTTCGGCTTCGACCTCTCCCCGCAAGCGGGGCGAGGTGAGCAACTCACGGAACCACCCATGTCCTTCAAGAAATTGCTGATTGCCAACCGCGGCGAGATCGCGATCCGCATTGCCCGCGCGGCGGCCGATAGCGGCCTTGCCACGGTCGCGATCTATCCCGCCGATGATGCGGCCTCGCTGCATGTCCGCTCCGCCGATGAGGCGCGGGAAATCCCCGGCCGCGGCGCGCGGGCCTATCTCGACATCGAAGCTGTCATCGCGGCGGCCAAGGCCGCCGGCTGCGACGCGCTGCATCCAGGCTACGGCTTCCTCAGCGAGAACACCGGGCTTGCGCGACGCTGTGCCGAGGAGAAGATCACGTTCGTCGGTCCATCCCCCGAAGCGCTCGACCTGTTCGGTTACAAGGCCAAGGCGAAGGCGCTGGCGAAGACATGCGGCGTGCCGATCATCGCTGGCACCTCGGGCGCGACGTCACTTGACGAGGCGAAGGGGTTCTTCACCTCGCTCGGCGCCAATGCTGCCGTGATGATCAAGGCGATCGCCGGCGGCGGTGGCCGCGGCATGCGCGTGGTCGAGGACCTGGCCAAGCTCGACGAAGCCTATACGCGCTGCCAGTCCGAGGCCAAGGCGGCGTTCGGCAGCGATGCGGTTTACGTCGAGCGGTTGATCCGCAAGGCGCGGCATATCGAGGTGCAGATCATCGGCGACCGCCATGGCGCGATCAGCCATCTCTGGGAGCGCGAATGCACCATCCAGCGCCGCAACCAGAAGCTCATCGAGGTGGCGCCGAGCCCGTCGCTGAGTGAGAGCCTGCGCGGGCGCATCATCGAGGCGGCCAGGCAGCTCGCGACCGCCGCGCACTACGACAATCTCGGCACCTTCGAATTCCTGGTCGACGACGATGCAAGCGAAGGCGAGGGCGCCTTCGCCTTCATCGAGGCCAATCCGCGGCTCCAGGTCGAGCATACCGTGACCGAGGAAGTGCTCGGCGTCGACCTGGTGCGGTCGCAGCTCGCGGTCGCCGCCGGTGCCACGCTGGCCTCGCTCGGGCTTGCGCAAGCCTCAGTGCCACTGCCGCGCGGCTACGCCATGCAGCTCCGCGTCAACATGGAGGTGATGGACGAGAAGGGGCAGACCAAGCCGACCGGCGGCACGCTCAGCGTGTTCGACCTGCCGTCCGGGCCCGGCGTCCGGGTCGATACGTTCGGCTATTCCGGCTATCGGACCAGCGCCGCGTTCGACTCGCTGCTGGCAAAAGTCATCGTGCATTCGCCGAGCCCGAAATGGACCGACGTGGTGCACAAGGCATCGCGCACCTTGCGCGAATTCCGGATCGGCGGCGTCGCCACCAACATCCCGTTCCTCAGCGCGATCCTCGCGCACCAGAGCTTTGCAAGGAACAAGATCAGCACCGGCTTCATCGACAGCCATGTCGCGGCGCTGGTCGGCACCGCGAAGGAGCTCGCCGCGCCGCTGGTCGAGGTGAGCGAGGCGGCCACGGCCAAGGCTGTCGTGATCGAAGCCGCGCCGGAAGGCTCGCTCCCGGTGCCCGCGCCGTTGCAGGGCACGATCGTGGCGATCGAGGTCGCCGAGGGCGATCTGGTCCGTCCCGGCCAGCAGATCGCGGTGCTGGAATCGATGAAGATGGAGCATCTGGTCGCGGCACCACATGGCGGCCGGGTGACGAAGGTCGCGGGCGGCGTCGGCGTCACGCTGATGCATGGTGATCCGATCCTGTATCTCGAGCCGGCCGAGGTCGATGGTCATCACGCGGCGGAGGAAGCTGCGATCGATCTCGATCACATCCGGCCCGATCTCGCCGAGCTGATCGCGCGCAAGGCGATCACGCTGGACGAGAACCGGCCGGCCTCGGTGGAGCGCCGCCGCAAGACCAACCAGCGCACCGCGCGCGAGAATATCGCGCAACTGGTCGATGAGGGCTCGTTCGTCGAATACGGCTCGCTCGCGATCGCGGCGCAGCGCCGCCGCCGCAAGGTCGAGGACCTGATCAAGAACACGCCGGCCGATGGCCTGATATCGGGCGTCGCCACCGTCAACGCCAGGGATTTCGGCCCCGAAGGCGCGCGCTGCATGGTGATCTCCTACGACTACACCGTGCTGGCCGGCACCCAGGGCCACATGAACCACAAGAAGATCGACCGCATGCTCTCGCTGACCGAGCAGTGGCGGCTGCCGCTGGTGTTCTATGCCGAGGGTGGCGGCGGCCGTCCCGGCGACACCGACCGGCTCGGCATGACCGGCCTCGACGGCCCGTCCTTCGTGCAGTTCGCAAAACTCTCCGGGCTGGTGCCGGTGGTCGGCGTGGTCTCGGGCTATTGCTTTGCCGGCAATGCCGCAATGCTCGGCGTCTGCGACGTCATCATCGCCACCAAAAATGCTTCGATCGGCATGGGCGGCCCGGCGATGATCGAGGGCGGCGGGCTCGGCGTCTATCACCCGGCCGAGGTCGGCCCTGTCTCGTTCCAGTCGCCGAACGGCGTGATCGACATTCTGGTCGAGGACGAGGAAGAGGCCACGGCGGTGGCGCAGAAATACCTGTCCTACTTCCAGGGCGCGGTGGCCGACTGGAAGGCGCCGGACCAGCGGCTGCTGCGCCGCGCGATTCCGGAGAACCGTCTGCGGGTCTATGACATCCGCAACGTCATCGACCTGCTCGCCGATGAAGGTTCGGTGCTGGAGATTCGAAAGGAATTCGGCGTCGGCATGATCACCGCCTTCATCCGCATCGAAGGCAAGCCGTTCGGCCTGATCGCCAACAATCCAAAACATCTCGGCGGCGCGATCGATGCGGCGGCCGGCGACAAGGCCGCGCGCTTCATGCAGCTGTGCGATGCGTTCGACATCCCGATCGTCTCGCTGTGCGACACGCCGGGCTTCATGGTCGGCCCCGAGGCCGAGAAGACCGCGATCGTCCGCCATGTGGCGCGGATGTTCGTCACCGGCGCCAGCATCACGGTGCCGTTGTTCGGAATCGTGCTGCGCAAGGGCTATGGCTTAGGGGCGCAATCGATGATCGGCGGCGGCTTCCACGCCTCGTTCTTCACGGTGGCGTGGCCGACCGGTGAGTTCGGCGGCATGGGGCTGGAGGGCTATGTCCGGCTCGGCTTCCGCAAGGAGATGGAGGCGATCGCGGATCCCGTCGAGCGCGAGAAGTATTTCCAGACCAAGGTCGCCGAGCTCTACGCCAACGGCAAGGCAGTCTCGATCGCCTCGGTGCTCGAGATCGACGAGGTGATCGACCCCGCCGACACCAGGCACTGGATCATGGCCGGCCTGCGCTCGGTGCCGAAGCCTGAGCCGCGGACGACGCGGAAGCGGCCGTGCATCGATGCGTGGTGATGCGTGGGATGGGTCGCGCAACATTCTCGGTGTCGTCCCGGCGAAGGCCGGGACCCATAACCACCAATGCTGCTTGTTGTGCGATGCCGGAACGACGAGTCCCGTTAGTGACATCTGCTGCGGCGTATGGGTCCCGGCCTTCGCCGGGACGACGGCGGTGAGTGGGGCAGGCGTCTCGCGTCACTGAGACAGTTCAGCCCAACCGCAACTCCGCATATCCCCCCGCCGCCACCGCGTCGCAGCGCTCGCGATAGGCCGGCGCGCTGCCGCTGTAGCGGGCGACGATACGGGTCTGCTTGCCCTCGACGTTGCGGTTGATGCCGGTCATCCAGGAATCCACCTCGTTCGACAGCAGCCCGACACCGAGCGCCTTGACGTGATCGGTCCAGGCCGACGTGCCTTCGGGCGTGGCGTCGAGGAAGGTCAGGCCCTTCTCCTTGGCAAAGCGAAGCAGGCCGGTGACCCAGTCCACGCTGTATTCGATGCTGCGCGGGATGTTGCCGAGCGCGGTGTGCGGACCCATCAGCATCATCATGTTGGGAAAGCCGTCGACCATCAGCCCGAGATAGGTTTCCGGGCCATGCGTCCACTTCTCTTTCAGCCGCGCGCGGCCGGCGCCGCGGACATCGATCTTGTCGAAACTGCCGGTGATGGCATCGAAGCCGGTGGCGTAGATGATGATGTCGAAAGGGTAATCGCTGTCGCTGGTGCGGATGCCCTCCGGTGTGATCCGCTCGATCGGCGTTTCCTTGATGTCGACCAGCTCGACATTGTCGCGGTTGTAGACCTCGTAATAGAAGGTCTCGAGCGGCAGCCGCCGCGTGCCAAATCCGTGGTTGGTCGGGATCAGCTTCTCGGCCACCGCCGGGTTCTTGACGCGCTGGCGGATCTTGCGCGCGACGAAATCGCTGATGGTCGCGTTCGCCGCGCGATCGATCAGGATGTCCTTGAAATTGCCCTGCCAGATGCCGAAGCCGCGTTCGCCATAGAGCTTCTCGTAGAACGCCTCGCGCTCCGCCTCGCTCACCTCGAATGCGCCGCGTGGATCGGGCGTATGCACGAAGCAGGCGAAGGTCTCCTTGCAGCGCGCGAAGATCTCGTCATAGCCGGCCTTGATCTTGCCTTGCGTCTCCGCGTCGATCTTGCCGTTGTGCAGCGGCGCCGCCCAGTTGGCGGTGCGCTGGAACACGGTGAGGTGGCCGACCTCGCCGGCGATGGTCTGGATGGTCTGGATGCCGGTGGCGCCGGTGCCGATCACGGCGACGCGCTTGCCGGTGAAGTCCACCTTCTGCTTCGGCCAGCGCGCGGTGTGGAACGATTGCCCCCTGAAATCGTCGCGGCCCTCGATGCGCGGCAGGGTCGGTGTCGACAGTGGGCCGATCGCGGTGATCAAGAAACGGCAGCTCTGCTGCGCACCGCTCTCCAGCGTGATCCGCCAGCTCCGCGTCGCGTCCTGGTAGATCGCCGATGTGACCCGGCTCTCGAACTGGATGTCGCGGCGGAGGTCGAACTTGTCGGCGACATGGTTGCAGTAGCGCAAGGTTTCGGGCTGGCCGGCGAAATGCTCCGACCATTCCCATTCCTCGAGCAGCTCCTTCGAGAACGAATAGCCGTAGGAATAGCTTTCGGAATCGAACCGCGCGCCGGGATACCGGTTCCAGTACCAGGTGCCGCCGACGCCGGTGCCCGCCTCGAACACCCGCGCGCTGAGCCCGAGCTCGCGCAGCCGGTAGAGCTGATACATGCCGGACAGGCCGGCGCCGATGATGATGACGTCGTAGTCCAGCGCAGCCGTCTCGGGGCTGCTGTCCGGGCGCGATGCGGCCACCTGTCGTTGCTCCCTGCTGGTTGATTGCCGGCAAGGCTAACCGGTCTCACCGTGGCCGACAAACATCGAGGAGCGGGGGCAGCCATCGCGATTTGCCGGGTGCGCCTGTCTGCACGTATTCCGTGCGGCGGACTGTCCGTCCTGCGGCTTTACTCGGCCGCGGGATACCCGCTATCGTCGGCCCGATAAGACGATCGCCCGCCAAGCGGCGACGGAACCTGTGGGAGTGAGGCGATGGGAGAGGCGCTGCGCAGGCCGACATCAACGGATGTCAGCAACCCCCGGCTCTATCAGGACGACACCTGGCGCCCGCTGTTCGCGCAGCTCCGCCGCGACGACCCCGTGCATTATTGCGAGGCGTCGCCTTACGGCCCGTACTGGTCGGTGACACGCTACGACGACATCTTCGCGGTCGAGCTGGATCACCAGAACTATTCCTCCGCCTCCGAGCTCGGCGGTATCCAGGTCGCTGACCAGCCCAAGGGCCAGGAGCGGCCGAGTTTCATCCGCATGGACCCGCCCGGACACACCGCGCAGCGCCGCACGGTGGCGCCGATCGTGGCGCCGTCGAACCTCGCCAATCTCGATGCCCTGATCCGCCAGCGCACCTCGGCGGTGCTCGACGCGCTGCCGCGCAACGAGACCTTCGACTGGGCCGAGCGGGTCTCGGTCGACCTCACCAACATGATGCTGGCGACGCTGTTCGATTTTCCCGCGGAAGATCGCGCCAAGCTGACCTGGTGGTCGGATGTCGCGATCGCCAACATCGATTCGCCCGACGCGGTGGTGCATTCGGAGGCGGAACGCACCGCCGAGCTGATCAAGATGGGAGAAGCTTTCCGAAAGTTGTGGGACGCCCGGGTCGACGCGCCGCCGACCTTCGACCTGATCTCGATGCTGGCGCATTCGCCTGCAACGAGGAATCTGGATGCGCGCGAATTCATCGGCACGATCGGGCTCCTGATCGTCGGCGGCAACGACACCACGCGCAACTCGATGTCGGCCGGGTTGATGGCGCTGTGCGAAAACCCCGCGCAGTTCGAGCTGGTCCGCGCCCGGCCGGAGCTGATCCCGAACCTGGTGTCCGAGACCATCCGCTACCACACCCCGGTGCTGCACATGCGCCGCACTGCGCGCAATGATGTCGAGCTCGCCGGCCGCCACATCAAGAAGGGCGACAAGGTCGTGATGTGGTACATCTCCGGCAATCGCGACGAGGCGAGAATCGAGCGCGCCGACGAATTCATGATCGACCGTGCCAAGCCGCGGCAGCATCTCGCCTTCGGCGCCGGCGTCCATCGCTGCGTCGGCGATCGCCTCGCCGAGCAGCAATTGCGCATCCTCTGGGAGGAGATTGTGGCGCGCGATCTGCGTTTTGAGATCATGGGCCCGCCACAAAGGCTCTATTCCAATTTCATCCGCGGTATACGAAGCTTGCCGGTGAGAATCGTCAATTGAGCCGCATCACCAGCCGTCATTGCGAGCGAAGCGAAGCAATCCATCGTGCGCTATGCGCGGAAGCGTGGATTGCTTCGTCGCTCCGCTCCTCGCAATGACGGAAGAGGGAATTCCAAGGAACAAGAATGAAGAACGATCCCGTTGACGTCCTGATCATCGGCGCCGGCGCCTCCGGCGCCGCGGTGGCCTGGAGCCTCGCCGACACCAAGATGCATATCCTCTGCCTTGATCAGGGCGGCTGGATGAATCCGGCGGAATATCCGAGCACTGGCCGCGACTGGGAGGCGAAATTCTACGGCGAGTGGTCGTCCAGCCCGAACGTCCGCAAGCGGCCCGAGGATTACCCGATCAATGACGACAATTCGCCGATCAAGGTCGTCAACTTCAACGCCGTCGGCGGCTCGACCGTGATGTACACCGCGCACTGGCCGCGGCTGCATCCGTCTGACTTCAAGGTGAAGACGCTCGACGGCGTCGCCGACGACTGGCCGATCGATTACGACACGCTGACGCCGTTCTTCGAGGAGAACGACCGCATGATGGGCGTCTCGGGTCTGTCGGGCGATCCGCTGTCGCCGCTCAGCCACCCGCCGATGCCGCCGCAGCCGCTCGGGCTGTCCGGTCCGCTCTTTGGGGCGGCGTTGAACAAGCTCGGCTGGCATTGGTGGCCGTCGGACACCACGGTCGCGACGATGGACTACGAGGGCAGGGCACGCTGCATCAATCTCGGCCACTGCACGCCGGCCTGCGCGCAGGGCGCCAAGGCCTCGACCGACATCACCTACTGGCCGCATGCGATCCGCGCCGGGGTCGAGCTGAAAACCCATTGCCGGGTGCGCGAGATCCTGACCAACGAGCAGGGCATGGCTTCCGGCGTCGTCTATTACGACAAGGATGGTGTCGAGCAATTCCAGCCCGCCGAGGTCGTGATCATCGCCTGCAACGGCGTCGGCACGCCGCGGCTGCTGCTCAATTCGGTGTCGGGGAAATTTCCGAACGGCCTTGCCAATTCGTCCGGCCTGGTCGGCAAGAACCTGATGTTTCATCCCTATGCGCAGATCTACGGCTTCGTGAAGGAGCCGACGGATTCCAACCGCGCGCCGCCGACCTGCCTGTGGAGCAAGGAGTTCTACGACACCGATCTGTCGCGCGGCTTCGTCCGCGGCTACGGCATCCAGTTCGGCCGCGGCGCCGGGCCGGTGTTCGAGGCGGTATCGAGCGAGCAGAAGGGCATCCTGCCCTGGGGCAGGGATCATCACCGCGTGTTCCGCAAGCTCAACGGGCATCGCCTCGCGGTCTCGGCGATCTGCGAGGACCTGCCGGAGGAGCACAACCGCGTCACGCTCGATCCTGTCCTGAAGGACAGCCACGGCATTCCGGCGCCGAAGGTCGACTACACGATCTCGGCCAACAGCCGCAAGATGATGGACCATGCGCTGGCGCGCGGCCGCGAGGTCCTGGAGATCGCCGGCGCCACCGACATCTGCATCAACGATCCGATCCCGTGGGGCGGCTGGCACCTGCTCGGCACCGCGCGGATGGGCACCGATCCGGCGCGCTCTGTGGTCAATGAATGGGGCCGCTCGCACGACGTGAAGAACCTGTTCATCGTCGACGGCAGCATCTTCGTCACCTCGGGCGGCGTGAACCCGACTTCCACCATCCAGGCCCTCGCGCTCTACATCGCCGACCAGATGAAGCAGCGCCTCGCCAACCTGTTCGACTGAGACCGACATGTCCGATGTAAAAGAACTGACCGCAGCCCAGCGCGCCGATCTCCGCACGGTCGCGGCGATGATCGTTCCCGAAAGCGCCGAGTACAGGGTGCCGGGTGCGGACGACCCGACGATCCAGGCCGACATGCTGGCAACGCTCGGCCGCGACACCGCGCTGGTGGCGCAGGCGCTGGATCATCTGGCAAAGCTCGCCGGAAAACCGCTCGCCCAGCTCGACGAAGCCAGACGCGACGCGGTGGCGCAGGAGTTTCGCAACCGCGGTGGCGCGGCGGCGGCCACCCTCGTCCGAGTCGTGCTGCAATGCTACTACCGCGACGACCGCGTGCTGCGCTCGCTCGGGCTCGAACTGCGCGCGCCATTCCCGAAAGGCCACGTGCTGCCGGACGGCGACTGGTCGCTGCTTGATCCGGTGCGGGCGCGCGGCGGCACGTTGCGGGGCGCGTCGCGTTGAAGTTGCCGGGCCTGCGTGTCACACTCGACCGCAGGCATGGGAGGTGACGATGGAACGAACTGATCGCCGCGGCGGGAGGGTGTCACTTCGTCCGGGAGGCGGCCATCACCGCGCCACACGTCGCGAACTGCTGCTTGCGACCGCGGCACTGCTGGTCACGGCCTCGGGTGCCAGCGCGCGCGTGATCACCAAGGTGCTGCCATGGCGGCCGAACGAGGCCTATCCGGTCACGCCGGTCGTACCCGGGGGCTATCTGTTCTTCACCGCCCAGGAGGCTGCCGTCGTCGAGGCCTTCGTGGATCGTCTCATCCCGGCCGACGAACTGGGGCCCGGCGCCAAGCAGGCCGGCGTCACCACCTTCATCGATCGGCAACTCACAGGCCCCTATGGCGGGCACGACTGGCTCTATATGGAGGGGCCATTCGCAAAAAATCCGCTGCCGTCGCAGGGATTGCAGTCGGAGCTGACCCCGCGGCAGCAATACCGCATGGGAATTGCCGCGCTCGAGACTTACTGCAAATCGACCTTCAATCGCAGCTTCACCCAGCTCGAAGCGGCCGAACAGGACAAGCTGATCGCCGGGCTCGAGAAGGGCGAAGTGCAACTGCCGAACTTCTCCGGCAAGATGCTGTTCACTGCAATCCACACCAATACGATCGAGGGATTCTTCGCCGATCCGATCTACGGCGGCAACCGCGATATGGTTGGCTGGAAGCTCGTCGGCTTCCCCGGCACGCGCTACGACTACCGCGACGTGATCGACCGGCCCAACCAGGCCTACACGCTGCCCCCGGTGAGCTTGCAGGGCCGTCCGGCCTGGGGAGAGCGCTGATGGCCCGCCGTCTTCCGCGCAAGGATGTCGTCATCGTCGGGCTTGGCTGGACCGGCTCGATCGTCGCCTATGAACTGGCCCGCCTTGGATTGGATGTCGTCGCGCTGGAGCGCGGTCCGTGGCGCGACACCGCCAGCGATTTCAACATCGGCACCGCCGCCGACGAGCTGCGCTATGCGGTGCGTCACGACATCTTCCTGCGTCCGAAGCAGGAAACGCTGACCATGCGCAACAACCCCACGCAGACCGCGCTGCCGATCCGCAAATGGGGCAGCTTCCTGCCTGGCAACGGCGTCGGCGGCGCCGGCCTGCACTGGAACGGCCAGACCTGGCGCTTCCTGCCCGACGACTTTCGCATCCGCAGCCACATGATCGAGCGCTACGGCGCCGGCATCATGCCGGAAGGTAACCAGATTCAGGACTGGCCGGTCAGCTACGACGAATTGGAGCCGCATTACGACAGGTTCGAGCAGGTCGCCGGCATTTCCGGCAAGGCCGGCAACATCAAGGGCAAGATCCAGCCCGGCGGCAATCCGTTCGAAGGCGCGCGCGAGCGGGACTATCCGACGCCGCCGATGAAGCAGGGCTACGCCCAGTCGCTGTTCACCAAGGCGGCGACCGACATGGGCCTGCACCCGTTTCCGCGGCCGTCGGGCAATATCTCCGCGGCCTACACCAATCCGTATGGTTGCAGCATGGCGCCGTGCACCTATTGCGGATTCTGCGAATGGTTCGGCTGCGCCAATTATTCGAAATCGTCGCCGCAGACCTGCGTGCTGCCGGCGCTGGTGCGCGAGCCGACCTTCGAGGCCCGCACCGATTGCGAGGTGACCAAGGTCAACCTCAGCGCCGACGGCAAGATGGCAACCGGCGTCACTTATGTCGACGCCAGCGGCGAGGAATGCGAGCAGCCCGCCGATCTCGTTCTGGTCTGCGCCTTCAGCCTGTTCAACGTCCGCCTGCTGCTGCTGTCCGGCATCGGCAAGCCCTATGATCCGGCCACCGGCGAGGGCGTGGTCGGGCGCAACTATGCGTACCAGACCGGCTCCGGCGCCTCCGGCTATTTCGAGGATGCGAAGTTCAACCCGTTCGCGGCGGCGGGCTCGCTCGGTGTCGCGCTCGACGATTACAACAGCGACAATTTCGATCACGGCCCGCATGGTTTCGTCGGCGGCGCGTCGATCACCTCCGCGCATACCAATGGCCGGCCGATCAACTTCCACCCGACCCCGCCGGGGACGCCGGCCTGGGGCAGCGCGTGGAAGAAGGCGGTCAAGGACAATTATCAACGCGTGACATATGTCGGCGCTCAAGGCAGCGTCATGAGCTATCGCAACAACTATCTCGACCTCGATCCGACCTACAAGGATCCGCTCGGTCGTCCCTTGATGCGCATGACGTTCGACTATCAGCCGAACGAGCAGAAGATGGCGAACTGGATGGCTGAGCGCTGCCAGGAGATCGCCAAGGCGATGGGCGCCAAGAGCACGCCGATCAACCGCCTCAGGGTGCCATGGTCGGTGGTGCCCTACCAGACCACGCACAATACTGGCGGCGCGGTGATGGGGTCGGACCCGAACACCAGCGTGCTCAACCGCTATCTGCAATCCTGGGACGTCTCGAACGTGTTCGTGATGGGGGCCTCGGCGTTTCCGCAGAACGCCGGCTACAACCCGACCGGCACGGTCGGTGCGCTGACCTATTGGAGCCTGGAGGCAATCTTCAAATATCTGAAGTCGCCGGGCGCGCTGGTGTCGCGATGAGCCGGATCGCGATGCGGCTTCGTCATCTGGTCCTGCTGCTGCCACTGGTCGCCGGCGGTGGCGCCTCTGCCGGGCCGGACAATTATGTCGATATCACCCGCGGCCGGGCGCTCGTCATCGCCGGCGACTGTGTGGCCTGCCACACCGCGCCCGGCGGCCAGCCGTTTGCCGGCGGCCTCGCGCTGCAAACCCCGTTTGGCCAGATCATGGCGCCGAACATCACGTCCGACAACACGACCGGCATCGGAAGCTGGTCGGCGGACGATTTCGCGCGCGCGATGCAGGAGGGCAGGCGTCCGGACGGCAGCCATCTCTATCCGGCATTTCCCTATCCGTACTACACCAAGGTCGAGCGCGGCGATCTCGACGCGATCTACGCCTATCTGCGCACCTTGCCGCCGGTCGAGAACCGCGTCGACCGCGACACCCTGCCGTTTCCGTTCAACATCCGCCTGCTGATGAAGGGCTGGAACACGCTGTTCTTCACGCCGGGCACCTTCAAGCCGGATCCGGCGCGCTCGGTGGAATTCAACCGCGGCGCCTATCTGGTCGATGGTCTCGGGCATTGCGGCGCCTGCCACACGCCGTTCAACGCGTTCGGCGCCAGCAAGAGCGAGAAATATCTCGAGGGCAACCAGATCGGCAACTGGACCGCGCCGAACATCACCAATGATGCGCGGGTCGGGCTCGGCAAATGGTCGGTCGATGACATCGTGCAATATCTCAGGAACGGGCAGAACGGCTTCAGCCTCGCCAGCGGGCCGATGAAGGATGTCGTCGAGAACTCGACCTCGAAGATGCCGGCGTCGGATTTGAAGGCGATCGCCGTGTATCTCAAGGAGCGCGGCGCCGCGGGCGTGCCGGCGTCGACGCCTCTGGTGGCCTCCGATCCGCGCATGCAGGCAGGCGAGGCGATCTATGTCGACACCTGCGCCGCCTGCCATATGCGCAGTGGCGAGGGCGTCGCGCATCTGTTTCCGAAGCTCGCCGGCAGCGCGGTCGCGAGCCAGCAGGATCCGGCGAGCCTGATCCGGATCATCATTGCCGGCGGCCGCGCGGCGGCGACCGACGGCGCCCCGACCTCGCCGGCGATGCCGTCGCTCGGCTATCGCCTGAGCGACAGCCAGGTCGCGGCCGTCGTCACTTATGTACGCAATTCCTGGGGCAATGCTGCGGCACCGGTGACGGAGGAGACCGTCAAGGCGCTGCGGGCGCAGGTCACCGGCCCGGCGGCGGGCAACTGATGCCCTTGCGGGCAGGGTTATCGCATACAGCGGCGATCAGCTTTGTGCTGCTGTTTCGACGTTCGTCATGGCCGGGCTTGTCCCGGCCATCCACGTCTTTTCTCACGCGCGGAAGCCAAGACGTGGATGCCCGGCACAAGGCCGGGCATGACGGAGTTCGTGGGGGAGATCGAGCCCTTGCGGGCAAGGCTTGCGGCCACCATTTGGTAAGGCCGAAGGAATCTTGCCATGTTGGATTTTACCTCAGATACCGCCGGTGACAGGCCGTCGCCGCGGGCGGCTGACGCTGCCCAGGTGGATGCCCAAGGTGCAGCTCAAGTTGACGACCGGGCTTTGCTCGACGCCTATTCCAATGCCGTGATCGACGTCACCGACCGCGTCGGCCCGGCCGTAGTCCGGGTCGAAACCGGGCCGAAGGTCCGCAATGCGCGCGAGCGCGGCGGGCTCGGCTCGGGCATCGTGATCTCGCCCGACGGGTTGGTGCTGACCAACAGCCATGTGGTCGGCTCGTCGAAGGAGATCCGGCTGCGCGACACCGAGGGCTTCGTCACCGACGCCCATGTGCTCGGCGTCGATCCCGACACCGATCTCGCGCTGCTGCGAGCCGATGGCGCGCGCGACCTGGCCTATGCCTCGCTCGGCAATTCCAAGACGCTGCGGCGCGGTCAACTGGTGGTCGCGATCGGCAATCCGCTCGGCTTCGAATCGACGGTGACCGCCGGCGTGGTGTCGGCGCTCGGACGCTCGATCCGCTCGGTCAGTGGACGGACCATCGAGGACGTGATCCAGACCGACGCGGCGCTCAATCCGGGCAATTCCGGCGGCCCGCTGGTGTCGTCGAACGGCCAGGTGATCGGCATCAACACCGCGATCATCAACGGTGCGCAGGGCATCTGCTTTGCGGTCGCCAGCAACACCGCGCAGTTCGTGCTGTCGGAGATCATCCGCCACGGCTACGTCCGCCGCGCCTATATCGGCGTCGCAGGGCAGACGGCGCCGGTGCCGCGGCGGCATGCGGTGCTGGCCGGCGTCGAGAACAAGATGGGCGCGCTGTTGATGCAGATCGAGCCGGACAGCCCGGCGGCGCGGGCAAGCCTGTTGCCCGGCGACGTCGTGATCAGGCTCGACGGCGTCGAGATCAACGGCGTCGACGACCTGATCCGCGCACTCGATCACAGCCGGATCGACCGCACGCTGTCGATGGACGTGCTCCGCCTCGGCCGCCTGCGCGCGATCGAGATCCACCCGGTCGGAAGAAAGCCGGCGAAGCAGTAAGGGCGAAGCTGACCGCGCGAGGCACGCACTCTCTCCGCTCTGGTTGGAGAGGGGTGCTTCGCGCTGCGGTCAATTTTCGCATGGTTCACGCCCGCCGAGCCTGATTCGACGCACTCAATGGTTGATTTTGGCGCGATAGCACAACCAGCCGTTAACGGTTCCGCCCCTAGATTATTTCTGATTGGAAATGAACGTGGTGGGACGTTTTGCGGTTCTTCGCGGGTGTACAGGCAATGCGCGGCGTTGCGGCGCTGTCGGTGGTATGCGGGCACGCTGTCGCCGCACGTCCCGATATGGTCGGACCCGCGTTTGCCGAAGGTGCGCTGACCATCCTGGCAAGTGGCGTTGACATCTTCTTCGTTATCTCCGGCTTGATCATCGCGACCACCGCCGCGGCACAGGACAATCCGTTCACCTTCGTTCTCAGGCGAGTTGTTCGAATCTATCCGGTCTACTGGCTCGTGTTGCTGGCGACCTTTATCGCCTCGTCCTGGGTCGCGATGTCGCCCGAAGAGCGCCCGGCGCTGGACCTTGGACTCGTCTTCGCGTGGACATATCCGAATTGGTACCTCCCGCCGGCATGGTCGCTTGCTTTCGAGCTGCACTTCTATGCCGCAGTCGCGGTGATCCTCGCGATCAAGCCGAGCCGGCTGTTCGAACTCTTGTTCGCGGGGCTGGTCGTGGTCGCCGTTGCTCTCGTCTTCCGATTGCAGCTTGGCTTCTACTCCCACCCGCTGATGCTGGAATTCGGTGTCGGCGTTGGCATCGCATATCTCCAGAGAACCGGCAGATTGCAGTCTTCGGGCACAATGCTGGCCATTTCCGCCGGCTTGTTCTTCGCCGGCTGGTACTGGATATTCGTGCACGGATCGGCTGATCCGCAATGGGCACGCGTGCCGACCTATGGCCTTGCCGCGGGATTGCTTATCCATGCCGTGATATCTGCCGAGGTCAAAGGGCAATCCTTCTCGCCCGTCCTGCAATGGCTCGGCAAGATTTCGTACTCGTTGTATATCGTCCACTACCCTCTGATGAAATGGATCGCCAGCTCTGCCGAGCTTTGGCCATTGTCCGTCGTGGGAACGATCGCCGCCAGCATCCTGCTCTCCATCGGTCTCGCCGCCGTGCTGCACATCGTCATCGAGGCGCCGATCCTCAATTGGGGGCGCAAGTTGACTTTGATCTACAGCAAGCGATCGACACCGGATGAAGCAAGAGCGCAGCGCCCCGTGCTTGTCTTGCAGGAGCATCGCGAACGCGCGCCGCGCGCTTTCTGAAGCATGATCCGGAAGAGTGCGAAGCGGTTTTCCGAAAAGATCATGCGCAACACGAAGCCGGAGCGCGATGACGCTTCAAGCTGATCTCGTTGCGCTCGGGCAGTGACGATGCGAATGGCGCGCTGGCCACGCGGTTGACCCGAAGCCGGAGCTCGGTCTTTCCCGTCCGGGCCTCGGCCAAGCGTCGATGGCGCTCTCAACATTTCGGTATAGTAGAATATATTGCTGATTTGCCCGACAAGTCAAGCCGCTTGTCCGAGTGCCGGCGGACGTCCTGCTGCTTTGCATGGGGTTGTTTTCGATATTTTGGGAGCGCCCCCGGGAGAAGGGAGCTTGGCTCCGCTACCGCAGCGCCGCCAGCAGCTCGTCCGGCTGCTCGACCATCATCATGTGACCCGCGCCTGGCAGCACCACCGTACGCGCATTCGGCGTCGCGGCGGCGAGCGCCTTGCCGGCCTTGGCCGGGGTCATCATGTCGCGCTCGCCGAGGACGAAGGTCGCGGGCACCTTGACCGCGGCGGCGGCCGTCAGCGCGTTCTGGTAGGCGTTGCAGGCGTTGAGGTCGTTGTACAGCACGCCGGGCTTGGCCTCCTGTAGCACCCGCTGCGCGCCCTGGTGCATCCAAAGCCCCGGCGCGAGGCTGCCGCCGAGCTCGGCCTTGAAGCCGAGGCCCCAGATCGAGACCATGTCGATCGCGGCGGCATCGTTGGCTTCGGCGGCTTTCAGCAGATCGGGACCGACCGTCATGGTGGCCGCGGTGCCGATCAGCGCGAGGCCGGAGACCTTGTCGGAATGCCGCGCCGAGGTCTCGATCGCGATCAGCGAGCCCATCGAATGGCCGATCAGCCGCGCCTTCGTCGCGCCGGCCGCTGATATCAGCGCCGCGATCCAGTCGGCCATCTCGGCAATGGTCGTGAGCGGCTTGCCGGCGGAGCGGCCGTGGCCGGGCAGATCAGGCGCCAGCACGGAATAGCCGTGATGGGCGAACCAGCGGCTGTGCAGCGCCCAGGTCGAGGAGTCGAAGCCCGCGCCGTGGATCATCACGACCGCCGGTAGCGAGGGATCGAACGGCTTGCCGCCGGTCGCGATGAAGGTGTCTGCCCCGTTGATGGAAAGCTGCATGGTCCTAAGTCCTTTGCGAGGCGCGCAGCGCCTGGCCGAGATCGTCGGTGATGTCCTCAGCGGTTTCGATGCCGACCGACAGCCGCACCAGCTCCTCGCCGATCCCGGCGGCCTTGAGCTGCTCGGCGTCCATCTGCTGGTGCGTGGTGCTGGCGGGGTGGATCACCAGCGTCTTGGCGTCGCCGACATTGGCGAGATGGCTGATCAGCTTCAGGGACTCGATGAACTTCTTGCCGGCGGCGCGGCCGCCCTTGATGCCGAAAGAGATGATCGAGCCGGCACCGCGCGGCAGCAGCTTCTTGGCGAGCGCGTGATCCGGATGGCTCTCCAGCGAGGGATGCAGCACCCACTCGACCGCCTTGTTCGTGGCGAGGGCGTCCAGCATCTTGTGAGTGTTGCTGACATGGCGATCCATGCGGACGCCGAGCGTCTCGATACCCTGCAACAGCTGGAATGCGTTGGTCGGCGACAGGCAGGCGCCGAAATCGCGCAGCCCCTCGGTGCGGGCGCGCATGATGAAGGCGGCCTTGCCGAACTGCTCGTCGAAGACGATGCCGTGGTAGCCGGCATAGGGCTCGGTGAGTTGCGGGAATTTGCCGGATGCGCGCCAGTCAAACCGGCCGCCGTCGACGATCACGCCGCCGATCGCAATCCCGTGGCCGCCCATCCACTTGGTCGCCGAGTTCATCGTGATGTCGGCGCCGAGCTCGATCGGCTGGCTAAGGTAGGGTGTCGCGAAGGTGTTGTCGATCAACAGCGGGATCTTCGCGTCATGCGCGATCTGCGCCACCGCGGGGATATCGAGCACCTCGAGGCCGGGATTGCCGATGGTCTCGCCGATCACG
Organism: Bradyrhizobium sp. SK17; assembly: GCF_002831585.1. Lineage (GTDB taxonomy): Bacteria > Pseudomonadota > Alphaproteobacteria > Rhizobiales > Xanthobacteraceae > Bradyrhizobium. The sequence continues at coordinate 3,666,045 of NZ_CP025113.1, forward strand.
AGCCGCGTGTTCGGCCTGATCGCGGCACGGAACTCGTCGAGCGCGCGTGGCTTGACGAAGGTCGTGGTGATGCCGAACCGCGGCAGCGTGTGCGCCAGCAGGTTGATGGTGCCGCCATAGAGCGAGGCGGAGGCGACGATATGGTCGCCGGCATTGAGCAAGGTTGCGATCGCCAGATGCAGCGCGGCCATGCCGCTCGCGGTGCAGATCGCGCCGACGCCGCATTCGAGGGCGGCAATGCGTTCCTCCAGCACCGCGGTCGTCGGGTTCGAAATGCGCGTATAGATATGGCCTGCGCGTTCCAGGTTGAACAGCGCCGCGGCATGGTCGGCGTCCTGGAACACGTAGGACGTGGTCTGATAGATCGGAACCGCGCGTGCGCCGGTCGCCGGATCGGGGCGCTGACCGGCGTGCAGGCTCAGGGTTTCGAAGGCAGGCGGCTTGGGTGCGGGCATGCGAAGCTCGTCAGGTCAGTCGATGGAAAATGTGAGTCCGAAGATTTAGACGTGAACCGCGGTGCGAACCCGGCCGACATTGCCGAACACCCGCAGATAGCGCTCGACTTCCGAGGGGATGCCGGTCGCCTTCTCCGGATTGTCAGACAGTTTCACGGCCGGCCGGCCGTCGACCGACGTCACCTTGCAGACGATCGAGATCGGATCGAGCTCCGCCGTGCCATCAGGCGCGCAACCGACGAAATCATTGGTGAGGTTGGTGCCCCAGCCGAAGCTGACGCGGACGCGGCCCTTGAAGTGATGGAACGTCTCCTCGATCGAGCCGACATCCATCGCGTCGGAAAACACCAAGAGCTTCTCCTTGGGATCGCGGCCCTTCTGCTTCCACCATTTGATGATGTCTTCGCCGGCGGTGATCGGCGGCGCGCTGTCGGGACGAAACCCGGTCCAGTCGGCGACCCAGTCCGGCGCGTCGCGCAGGAACGGCTTGGTGCCGAACGCATCGGGCAGCGCGATCAGGAGGTTGCCGCCATAGGCGTGACGCCACTGGTCGAGGATGTGGTAGGGCGCCCAGCGCAGCTCCTCGTCGTCATTGGCGAGCGCGGCGGCGACCATCGGCAGCTCATGCGCGTTGGTGCCGATTGCTTCGAGGTCGTTGTCCATCGCGAGCAGCACGTTGGATGTCCCGGTGAAGGACGAACCGAGGCCTTCCTTCACTGCCTCGACGCACCAGCGCTGCCACAGGAAGCCGTGGCGGCGGCGGGTGCCGAAATCGGACAGCCGCAATCCATCCAGCTTGCGCAGCCGCTCGACCTTGGCCCACAGCTTGGCCTTGGCGCGGGCGTAGAGCACGTCGAGCGCGAAGCGGCCATAGGTCTTGGTCGCCGCGCGCGAGCGCAGCTCGTTGAGGATCGCAAGCGCCGGGATCTCCCACATCGTGGTGTGGGTCCAAGGTCCGTGGAAATGCAGCTCATACTGGCCGTCGACCTTGTGCAGCTCGTATTCGGGCAGCCGGAAGGTGGAGAGCCAGTTGATGAAATCGGGCGAGAACATCTGGGTCTTGCCGTAGAACGTGTTACCGGCGAGCCAGATCAGTTCCTTCTTGCTGAAGCGGATGGTGCGGGCGTGGTCGAGCTGGGCGCGCAACTCGCCTTCGTCGATGACCTCGGCGAGCTTGATATGGGTCGAGCGGTTGATCACCGAAAAGGTCGTGCGCGTGTCCGGATAGGATTCCCGGATCATCTGCTGCATCAACAGCTTGTAGAAATCGGTGTCGAGCAGGCTGCGGACGATCGGGTCGAGCCGCCAGCCGTGGTTGTAGGTCCGGGTCGCGATATCTGTCACGGTCATGCGGGAACTGTAGCCTGCCGAATGGCGCCCGCCCAGTGGGTATCGGGCGGAACATGGCAGGTCAGCGCGCTATGGTCTGCCGTATACGGCCGACCGTGGCGGCGACATCGGTCCAGGCCGGCCTGGCGGGGGCGAACTGGCGTCGCAGGAAGCCGACAAGCTCCGCAACCTGACCGTCGCTCATGCTGTCCCGGAACGCGGGCATATAGCCGAGGTCGGTCACGGCCGGCTTGGCGATGCCGTGCAGGATCACCTGAATGAGATTGTCAGGAACGTCGCTGTGCAGATTGCTGTTCAGCGCCAGCGATGGCCGGCTGCCGAACAGCGGCGGGCCACCGGCCTCGTGGCAGACGGCGCAGGCGCCCTGATAGATCCGCGCGCCGGTTGAGGCGGCGGTGGTGACGGCAGTACCGGCCTCCAGCTGGGCCGCAAGCACATCGTGGGCCGGCCGGTCGGCGGTCTCGTTGAACGAGGCGAGGTAGACCGCCATCGCGCGGATGTCCTGATCGGGCAGCGCGGCAAGTTCCTGCACGACCGGCGCCATCGGCCCGGCGGCGACGCCGTGCAGGCGCGACTCGCCGGTGCGCAGATAGGCGTAGAGCTCGTCCTCGCTCCAGGGGATCGGGGCCTTCGACAGCGAGGTCAGCGCCGGCGCCTCCCAGCCCTCGGCGAAGCCGCCGGCGAGATAGGCGTTCTGCCGTTCCGCGCCGAGCGCATTGCGCGGCGAGTGACAGGCGCTGCAATGGCCGAGACCCTCGACCAGATAGGCGCCGCGATTCCAGGTCGCCGACTTCGATGGATCGGGTTGGAACGTTCGCGGCTGATGGAACAGCGCATTCCATCCGGCGAGCAGCGGCCGCAGGTTGAACGGAAAGGCGAGCGTGTTCGCCGGCGTCTCGGTGCGCACCGGCGCCTGCGCCATCAGATAGGCGTAGAGCGCCTGGAGGTCGGCATCATTGGTCCTGGCGAAATGCGTGTAGGGGAATGCCGGGTAGAGATGACGCCCGTCGCGATGAATGCCGTCGCGCATCGCGCGCTCGAACGCGGGATAGGACCAGGCGCCGATGCCGGTGTCGACATCGGGCGTGATGTTGGTCGTATAGATGGTGCCGAACGGCGTCTCGAGCGGCCGGCCGCCGGCATTCGCGAGGCCATGCTCCGCGGTGTGGCAGACGGCACAGGCGCCGAGCGCCGCAAGCTCCTTGCCGCGCGCGATGGTGGCCGCAGAATAGACCGAGGCATCGGGCCGTGCGATCGGCGCGATCGCGCGCCAGGGCAGGACGGCCGCGCCGATGCCGATCGCGGCGGCGCAGAGTGCGGCGATGCCGGCGAGCGCGCCGCCGCGCCTTGCCAACGGATTTTGCCATCGGTTGAGATTGACCGGTTGCGCGGGCGGCGGCAGCGATGCAGGCACCGTGGGCTGCTCGCCATGCAATCCCTTCAGGATGCGCTCCGGCGTGAACGGCAACTCGCGGAAGCGGACGCCGGTGGCATCATAGATCGCGTTGGCGATCGCGGCGGCGCTCGGCACCGAGGCGGATTCGCCGACACCGAGCGGCGGCTGGTCCTGCCGCGGCAGCATCAGCACATCGATCTTGGGCAGTTCGGGAAATTTGATGATGGGGTAGGCGCCCCATTCCCGCGCCGTCACCGCGCCGCGCTCGAAGGAGACTTCCTCCATCAGCGCGCGGCTGGTCGACTGGATGACATTGCCTTCGATCTGGTGCCGCACGCCCTCGGGATTGATCATCAATCCGGAATCCTGGCCGGCGACCACCCGCGTCACGCTGACGTCGCCGGTCGCCTTGTTGACCGCAACGTCGGCGATCCAGGCCGACCATGCCGCGCCGTAGCCCGGAAACTTGCTGTGCACGTAGAGCGCATAAGCGAAGCCACGGCCGCGCACGACATCGCCGTCGGCCTCGGGCTCTTTCCACACCGGGCGCGGCGTCCAGCCGGCGCGTTCGGCGACCGCATTGACGAGATCGACCGCGCGTTTGTCCTTCAGGTAGCGCAGCCGGTATTCGATCGGATCGACCTCGGCCTCTGCCGCAAGTTCATCGATATAGGATTCATGCGCGAATGTATTGGGCAGCGCGGAGACGCCGCGAAACCAGGACGCGCGCACGATCGGCGGCATGTCGTTGGCGACGACGCGCATGTTCTCATAGTCGTAGGGCGGGATCGCGGTGCGGTCGCCCATCTCGAACACGGCAGGCGTCGGCGCAATACGCCCGGTGAGCAATAGCGCCAGCGTCGGCGCTCCGTTCGAGGGATAACGCGTCGAGAAATCGTAACCGGCGACGCTGCCGTCGGCATTGAGCCCGCCATTGACGTCCATCAGCTGGGCGGTGCCCTTTGGCTCCCAAGCATGCTCCTGCTCGCGGGTGAGCTGCACCCGCACCGGGCGGCCGACCGCGCGCGACAGCAGCAGCGCATCGGCGGAGACGTCGTCGGCGCAGTTGCGGCCGTAGCAGCCGGCCGCCTCCATCCGGATCACGTCGATCTCGGATTCCGGACGCTGGACCAAGAGTGCGAGATCGCCGCGCAGGATGTGCGGGTTCTGCGTACCGGACCAGACCCGGACCGTACCGTCTGTGTAGTCGGCAACAGCGCAAGATGGGCCGATCGAACCGTGCATCTGGTAGGGCCAAACGTAAGTCCGTCGCATCGGCTTGGCTGCCGCCTTGATCGCGGCATCGACGTCGCCCTGGTCGATCAGCTGGCGCGGCGTCGACGGATTGGCGCGCAGCGCCTGCTCGATATCGGAGAGATCGGTCAGATCAGGTCCCGGCTTCCAGGTCACCTTGAGCTGCGCGGCGGCCTTGATCGCATTCTCCTCGCGCTCGGTGACGACGCCGACGAAATCGCCGACCCGCACCACCGCGACGAGGCCGGGGATATCGCGCACCGAAGCCTCATCGACCGCGATCAGGCTGGTGCCGACGAACGGGCCGGCATCGACGCCGGCATAGGGCGGGCGGACGACGCGGCCGTGCAGCATGCCGGGCACACGCACATCGTGGACATAGACCAGCTCGCCGGTGGCCTTCGCCGGCAGGTCGACGCGCGGCACCGACTTGCCGACCACGGAGTAGGCGCTCACGGCCTTGACCGGAACCTCGTCGGCGAGGTCGAGCGTGATCGTCTCGTCGGCGATCAGCTCGCCATAGCTGATGCTGCGGTTGTCGTGACCGCGGATCAGGCCGTCCTCGATCGTGAGGTCGCCGGCCGGAAGCTCCAGCCGCTCAGCCGCGCGCGAGAGCAGGAAATGCCGCGCTTGCGCCGCGGCCTTGCGCAACGGAATGGCGGTGATCTGGATGGTCTCGCTCGCGATCGTCGCGCCCTGGTTCGGCACTACGCTGGTGTCGCCGAGGATCACCACCACGCGGGCAAAGGAGACGTCGAGCTCTTCGGCAACGATCTGGCCGAGCGCGGTGCGGATGCCGGTGCCGAGATCGACATGGCCGTTATAGGCGTTGACGGAGCCATCGGCTGTAATGGTGATGAAGGTCTCGAACGCGCCTTCCGCGCCGAGCACTGCGGGACGAACGACCGACAGCAAGCCGCGCATGCGTTGCTCCGGACCCGGCATCAATCGCGTGCCTCGAGCGCGTGGCCGGCGGCCCGCATCGCGGCGCGGATGATCTCGATATGCGCACCGCAGCGGCAGAGATTGTAGCGCAACGCTTCCAGCACGTCGCGCTCGGATGGATTGGGGTTGCGCGTGAGCAGCGCCTTGGTGGTGATGATCATGCCGTTGAGGCAGTAGCCACACTGTGCGGCTTGTTCTCGGATGAAGGCATCCTGCACCGGATCAGGATGTTCGCGGCTTCCGAGCCCTTCGAGCGTGACGACGTTGCGTCCCGCGCAGCCTTCGATCGGGATCACACAGGCGCGCGCGGCGACGCCGTCGATCAGCACCGCGCAGGCGCCGCACTCGCCGAGCCCGCAGCCATATTTCGGTCCGTTCAATGCGAGATCGTTGCGCAGCACGTAAAGCAATGCGGTGTCGGGAGCAGCGTCGACATCATGATTCCTGCCGTTCACGGTCAGGCGCATTGCCCCGGTTCTCCCCTGATGTTTGCGCTGCAACGTCAGCGTCAAATCGAAGTCGAGGATAACGTTTGTGTACAAACGTGCAAGCGGCGGCATGCCGCGCTGCAGCGAGTGCACGCTTTATGAACAGGGTGCGCAAGCGAATGGCAGCTTTTGATTGCAAAGGCCGCTTGACAGGTCCGGGGCTCGCGCGCAGGATCATTCGTATACGAACGATAAACACCGGAGGCGGAAGCGCAGTATGATCGACCGCCGCCACAAGTCCAGGCCTGGTCACGATGGCTGACACAATGACCGTCGCCGCCGGCGACAAGATCCGCTGCGATGCCTGTCCGGTGATGTGCTACATCAAGCCGGGCGCGGCTGGCGCCTGCGACCGTTATGCCAATCATGACGGCATGCTGGTGCGAGTCGATCCGCATGTCGTGCTTGAGCGTACCGTCTCGCATGGCGGCAAGCTGGTGCCGTTTCAGGTCAGCGGCGACTGGGACGGCAAGATCGTCCGCCAGCCCGATCTCTTCGTCACCGCGATCGGCGCCGGAACCACCTATCCGGATTACAAGCCGGCGCCGTTCATCGTGTCGTCGGAGGTCGACGGCATCGACATGGTCACCGTGGTGACCGAGGGCATTTTCTCCTATTGCGGCGTCAAGGTGAAGATCGACACCGACCGCTATCTCGGTCCCGAAACCGCGATCGTGCGCGCCGACGGCGAGGCGGTCGGTCATGTCACGACCAGCGAATATGGCTCGCAGATGCTCTCGCTTGGCGGCGTGCATCATCTGACCGGAGGCTCCAAGAAGGAAGGCCGCGTCACCTGCGACACGCTGATGGATCTCTCCAATTGCAAGGCGGTGGAGTTGATCATCGACGGCGGCGCCAGTGTGGTGGTGCAGGCGGGCAAGCCGCCGATCGTCAACGGCGTGGCGGAAGAACGCATGCGGGTCGGCTGCGGCTCGGCGACCATCGGCATGTTCGCCAAGCAGTGGCACGGCAAGGTCGATGAGGTCGTGGTGGTCGACGACCACATCACCGGCGTGCTCAGTGAGCACCAGGCCGGCAAGCTGCTCGACATCGCCGATACCGGCATCAAGATGAAGGGCAGGCGCTCGACGCCCGGCCGCTATTTCCAGGTCGCCGATCCCGGCACCGGATGGGGCGGCACCAATATCTCCGATCCGCTGTCGATCCTCGGCCCGTTCAATGCCAGGGAGGCGCGGCCCGGGCTGACCATGCTGATGGTTTCGACCACCGGCGAGCATGCGTCGTACTACGTGCTCGACGAGGCGTTGAAGCCGATCGAGACCGAGATGCCGGCCGACCTCAGGTTTTCCGTCGAACGCATCCAGGAGAATTGCGAGCCGGCGCTGTGCACCGTGCTGTTCATGGGCGGCGCGGGCGGATCGCTGCGCGCCGGCGTCACCGATAATCCGGTGCGGCTGACGCGCTCGGTCAAGGATGCGCTGACGCGCGTCACCAGCGGCGGCGCGCCGGTCTATGTCTGGCCCGGCGGCGGCATCACCTTCATGGTCGACGTCACGCAGATGCCCGCCGGCGCCTTCGGCTACGTGCCGACGCCGGCGCTGGTTGCGCCGATCGAGTTCACGATGAAGCTGTCGGATTACGCGGCGCTGGGCGGCCATATGGATTATGTCCGGCCGCTGTCGTCGCTGCGCGACAGCGCCGAGATCAAGCCGATGCCCTATCTGCCCGGGCGGCGTGCATGACGCGGCTCCCGCAAATCGCGCTTCTTCCTGACGGCAAGCGGCTGCATTTGCAGGATGGCCCGATTGATCTGGTCATCGAAGCCAAGGGCGGGGATGCGGATGTTCGATCCGCCTATCTGGCGGCGGCGGATCGCTTCACCGGACTGCTCGACGAGCTCTGCACGGAACTCGCCGAACTGCGCACCGCCGCCAATCCCGGTCGCTGCTCGCTGAAGGGCGTGGTCGCACGGCGCATGCATGCGGCGGTCGCGCCGTTTGCCGCCGACTGCTTCATCACGCCGATGGCGGCGGTCGCGGGCTCGGTTGCCGAGGAAATCCTCGGTACGATGCTGCGCACAGCGATGCTCGACCGCGCCTATGTCAACAATGGCGGCGATATCGCGCTGCATCTCGCAGACGGCGAACAGTTCACCGTCGGCTTGATGGACCGCCCGGACCGTCACGGCGTGATGCAGGCCATGACCATTGATGCAGACATGCCGGCCCGCGGGATCGCGACCAGCGGCCGCCACGGCCGCAGCTTCTCGCTCGGCATTGCCGATGCCGTCACCGTGCTGGCGCGGACGGCGTCGCAGGCCGATGCAGCCGCGACCGTGATCGCCAATGCGGTCGATTTACCCGGGCATCCTGCGATCCTGCGCGTTCCGGCCAACGAATTGCAGCCCGACAGCGACCTCGGCGAACGGCTGGTGACGCGCGACGTCGGGCCGCTGACGGACCACGAAATCGAGCAGGCGCTCGAGGCGGGTGCGGCGCGGGCGCGGATGCTCCTGACGTCGGGATTGATCGAGGGCGCAGCATTGCGTCTACTGGGCGAGACGCGGCTTGTTGGTGCAACTGGGAACGGGGCGCCGGCGTCGCATGGGTTTCAGGAACGAACGATAGAACACATGCCGCGGGCATGACCGGGAGCGAGGCAAGATGAGCGCCGTCATTCGCAAGATCGTCACCGTGGTCGAGGAGACCCATCTGGAGATGGGCAAGACCATTGCACCGCCGACCCGGCGTGCCGCCGCCATCGCCGTGATCGAGAATCCGTTTGCCGGCCGCTATGTCGAAGACCTCACGCCATTGATCGCGATTGGCGAGGAACTGGGCGACTTGCTCTCGAAGCGGGCGGTCGCCGCGCTCGGCATCGACGGCGCCAAGGCGCACAGCTACGGCAAGGCCGCGGCGGTCGGCGAGAATGGCGAGCTCGAGCACGCAGCCGCGATCCTGCATCCCAAGATGGGCGCACCGGTGCGCAAGGTGCTCTCGAAGGGGGCGGCGCTGATACCGTCGTCGAAGAAGCGCTCCGGCCCCGGCACCACGCTCGACATTCCGCTTGGGCACAAGGACGCAGCCTTCGTGCGCAGCCATTTCGACGGCATGGAAGTGCAGATCAACGACGCGCCGCGCGCCAACGAGATCATGGTCGCGGTCGCGGTGACCGACAGCGGCCGGCCGCTGCCGCGCGTCGGCGGCTTGACGGTTGATGAGATCAAGGGCGAAGACGGATTGCGATAATCTCTTTGAAGAAAAACTGGAGGATGGGATGCGTGGTTATTTCGTAGGGGCGGGATTGGCGATCGCGGTCGTGACCATGGCAACGAGCGCCATGACGACGCAGGCGGTGGCGCAGAGCGAGATCAAGATCGGCGAGATCAACTCCTATTCGCTGCTGCCGGCGTTCACCGAGCCCTATCGCAAGGGCTGGCAGCTCGCGGTGGAGGAGATCAACGCGGCCGGCGGCATCAACGGCAAGAAGCTCGTCGTCATTTCCAAGGATGACGGCGGCAAGCCCGCGGATGCGCAGACCGCGGCCAACGAACTGGTGTCGAGCGAGAACGTTGCAATGCTGACGGGGACGTTCCTGTCGAACATCGGCCTCGCCGTCAGCGACTTCGCCAACCAGAAGAAGGTGTTTTTCCTCGCGGCCGAGCCTTTGACCGACGCGATCACGTGGTCGAAGGGCAATCGCTATACCTTCCGCCTGCGTCCGTCGAACTACATGCAGGCGGCAATGCTGGTGGAGGAAGCCGCAAAGCTTCCGGCAAAGCGCTGGGCGACGATCGCGCCGAACTATGAGTACGGCCAGTCGGCGGTCGCGGTGTTCAAGAAGCTGATGTCGGAGAAGCGGCCCGACATCCAGTGGGTCGACGAGCAGTGGCCGCCGCAGGGCAAGATCGACGCCGGCCCGGTGGTGCAGGCGGTTGCCGCCGCGAACCCGGAGGCAATCCTCAACGTCACCTTCGGCGCCGACCTCGTCAAGCTCGTGCGCGAGGGCAACACCCGTGGCCTGTTCAAGGGCCGCACGGTGGTGAGCTTCCTGACCGGCGAGCCCGAATATCTCGATCCGCTGAAGGACGAAACGCCCGAGGGCTGGATCGTCACCGGCTATCCCTGGTACTCGATCAAGACGCCGGAGCATGAGGCGTTCCTGAAGGCCTACCAGACCAAGTACAACGACTATCCGCGGCTCGGCTCGATCGTCGGCTACCAGACCATCAAGGCGGCGGCGGCAATCCTCGCCAAGGCCGGCTCCACCGATCCGGAGAAGCTGATCGCGGCAGCGGAAGGCATCTCGATGTCGTCGCCGTTCGGCGAGATCACCTTCCGCAAGATCGATCACCAGTCGACACTCGGCGCCTTCACCGGCAAGACCGCGCTGAAGGACGGCAAGGGCATCATGGTCGATACCGCCTATCGCAAGGGCTCGGACTATCTGCCCAGCGATGCCGAGATCGAAAAGATGCGGCCGAAGGATTGAGGCTGCTCTGCCTGCGTAGGGTGGGTTAGCCGAAGGCGTAACCCACCACCTTGCTTAGGCGGACCGACGGCGGGTTACGCTTGCGCTAACCCGCCCTACGAGTGACGCACATGATCTCCAACGCGGACCGCCCATGGCTTTCTATGTCGTCCAGTTCCTGACCGGTCTTGCCAGCGCGGCGTCGCTGTTCCTGGTCGCTTCGGGCCTGTCGATCATCTTCGGCGTGACGCGGATCGTGAATTTCGCGCATGGCGCGTTCTACATGCTCGGCGCCTATGTCGCGTTCACGCTGACTGAGCGCTTCGCGGGCGCGTTCGGCTTCTGGGGCGGTATCGTCATTGCCGCGCTCGTCGTCGCCGCGATCGGTGTGCTGGTCGAGATGGTGCTGCTGCGCCGGATCTACCATTCGCCGGAGCTGTTCCAGTTGCTGGCGACCTTCGGTCTCACGCTGATGGTCGAGGACCTCGTGGTGCTGATCTGGGGCCCGGATGATCTGGTCGGGCGCCGCGCGCCGGGCTTCAAGGGCGCGATCGATTTCTTCGGCCAGAATATCCCGAGCTACGATCTGTTCCTGATCGTGCTCGGGCCGGTCGTGCTCGGCGTGCTCTGGCTGTTGTTCCAGCGCACCCGCTGGGGCGTGCTGGTGCGCGCGGCGACGCAGGACCGCGACATGGTCGCCGCGCTCGGCGTCAATCAGAAATGGCTGTTCACCAGCGTATTCGCGCTCGGTGTCTTCCTCGCCGCGCTCGGCGGCGCGTTGCAGATTCCGCGCGACGCGGTCAACCACGCGATGGACCTGCGCGTCATCGTCGAGGTTTTCGTCGTGGTGGTGATCGGCGGGCTCGGCAGCATCATCGGCGCCTTCGTCGCGGCGGTGCTGGTGTCGGAGCTCAATGCTTTCGGCATCCTGATCTTCCCCAAGATCTCCATCATCTTGGTGTTCCTGGTGATGGCGGTGGTGCTGATCGTTCGTCCCTGGGGCCTGTTCGGCAAGCCCGAGGCGCCGGCGCGGCGCACACCGGGTCTCACCGTCAATCCGTGGCGACCGCTGACCACGAATGAACGGCTTGCCGCGATCGCCGTGCTGATCGTCGCCGCCGCGCTACCGCTCGTCGCCGGCAATTACGTGCTCACCGTCGGCTCCGAGATCGCGATCTTCGTGATCTTCGCGATCAGCCTGCACTTCCTGATGTCGGTCGGCGGGCTCGCCTCGTTCGGCCACGCCGCCTATTTCGGCCTCGGCGCCTACGGCGTGGCGCTGCTCGCCAAGATGGCGGGCTTGCCGATGATCGCATGCCTGTTGCTCGGGCCGCTGTTGGGCCTGATGGGGGCCGCCGTGTTCGGCTTCTTCGCGGTGCAGCTCTCGGGCGTCTATTTCGCGATGCTGACCTTGGCCTTTGCCCAGATCGTCTGGTCGATCGCGTTCCAGTGGGTGTCGGTCACCGGAGGCGACAATGGTATCCTCGGGGTCTGGCCGGAGAAATGGGCCGCGAGCCCGTCGCATTTCTACTGGCTGTCGCTCGGCATCGCCGCGCTCGCGGTCGTGATCCTGCGCATCATCGTGTTCTCGCCGTTCGGCTTCGCGCTGCGCGCGACACGCGATTCTCCGCTGCGTAGCGAAGCGATCGGCATCAATGGCAAGCGAATCCAGTGGACCGCCTTCGTGATCGCGGGCACGGTCGCAGGCCTCGCCGGTGCGCTGTTCGCCTATCTCAAGGGCAGCGTCTTCCCGGACAATATGGGCATCTCGCTGTCGGTCGACGCGCTGGTCATGGTGCTGCTCGGCGGCGTCGAGACGGTGTCGGGCGCGGTGGTCGGCGCCATCGTCTACAAGGCGCTCAACATCTGGCTGGTCAGCCAGACCGACTGGTCGAAGCTCGTGCTCGGCGGCTTCGTCGTGCTGATCGTGGTTGCGTTCCCGAAGGGCATCGTCGGCACGCTGGAAGCTTTCTTGTACCGCCGGCGCAAATCGTCTTCGTCGGCGTCGCCCTTGCTCACCTCCCGCATCGAGACCGCCGAATGAGCATGGTCCCCACATTGCTGTCGGTCGAAGGCCTGACCAAATCCTATGGCGGCGTGCACGCCGTGCGCGGCGTATCGTTCGAGCTGCGCGCCGGCGAGATCCTGGCGCTGATCGGACCGAACGGTGCCGGCAAGAGCACCTGCTTCGACATGCTCAACGGCCAGAACGTTCCCGACAGCGGCCGCATCCGCGTGCTGGGCGCCGAGACCACCGGCAAGAAGCCGCGCGTGGTCTGGCGCATGGGCGTCGGGCGTACCTTCCAGATCGCCGCGACGTTCCCGACCATGACGGTGCGTGAGAACGTGCAGGTCGCGTTGGTCTCGCATGGTGGAGAGCTGTTCAATCTGTGGGCTGCGACCGCGCGTCACGCCCGCGACGAAGCCGGACGGCTGCTCGATCTGGTCGGCATGGGCGCCTATGCGGAACGGCCCTGCGGCGAGCTCGCCTATGGCGACGTCAAGCGGCTGGAGCTTGCGATCGCGCTCGCCAACCAGCCGAAGCTGCTGCTGATGGACGAGCCGACTGCCGGCATGGCGCCGCGCGAGCGCGTCGAGCTGATGCGGCTCACCGCCCGGATCGCGCGCGAGCAGTCGATCGGCGTGCTGTTCACCGAGCACGACATGGACGTGGTGTTCGAGCATGCCGACCGCATCCTGGTGCTGAACCGCGGCAGCCTGATCGCCGAAGGCTCGCCCGAGGAGGTTCGCGGCAATGCCCAGGTGCGCGCGATCTATCTCGGCGAAGGTCTGGTCTACGACGCAAGGCACCGCGAGGGAGCATCGGCATGAAGCTCACGGTGAAGGACCTCAACAGTTTCTACGGCCCGGCGCATATCCTGTTCGATATCGCGCTCGAGGTCGGCGAGGGCGAGGTGGTCGCGTTGCTCGGCCGCAACGGCGCCGGCAAGTCGACTACGTTTCGCTCCATCGTCGGCCTGGTCGAGAACCGCTCCGGCCGCGTCATGTTCGAGGGCAGGGACGTCTCCGATCTGCCGACGCATGCGATCGTGCGCGGCGGGCTCGGCTACGTGCCGGAGGAGCGGCGCATCTTCACCGATCTGACGGTCGAGGAGAATCTCGAGGTCGGCCGCCAACCGAAGCGGCCGGGCGCGCCGCAATGGGACCGCGAGAAACTGTTCAAGCTGTTTCCCAATCTCGGCGAGATGCGCGGCCGACCCGGCGGGCGCATGAGCGGCGGCGAGCAGCAGATGCTGACGATCGCGCGCACGCTGATGGGCAATCCGTCGCTGGTGCTGCTCGATGAACCGTCGGAGGGCCTGTCGCCCAAGATCGTCGAGCAGATGGTCGACGCGATCCTGGCGATGAAGCAAGAGGGCGTCAGCATCGTCGTTTCGGAGCAAAACCTGCATTTCGCCCGGCTGATCTCCGATCGCGCCTACATCATCGAGCGTGGCCGGATTTGTTTTGGCGGCACCATGGCCGAGCTTGATGCGCGTCCGGACATCCGCGATGCGCATCTGTCGCTTTAAGGGCGGAGGTTGAGACGATGGCGCGCAGTGCTGCACCGAAGCGAAGCGTGAAGGCCGCGAAGCCGGGCTATGTGCTGGATGAACAGATCGGCTTCATCCTGCGCCAGGTGTCGCAGCGCCATGCCGTGATCTTCGCCCGCGAGATCGGCATCAGCCTGACGCCGACGCAATGGGCCGCGCTGTCGAAGCTGTCGGAGGTCGGCGCGTGCTCGCAGAACCAGCTCGGACGGCTGACCTCGATGGATGTCGCGACCATCAAGGGCGTGATCGATCGCCTGACCGCGCGCGGCCTGACCGAGACAGCGCCCGATCCCAATGACGGCCGCCGGCTGCTGGTGAGTCTCACGCGCGCCGGCCAGCAGATGGCCGACAAGGCCGCGCCGAATGCGCTCGTCATCTCCAGGGAAACGCTGGCGCCGCTTGACGCCAAGGAGCGCGAGACGTTGATCGCGCTGCTGGGCAGGCTGCGGTGACGAGGAACTTCTCACCGTCACCCTGAGGAGGTCGCGAAGCGACCGTCTCGAAGGGTGGCGGCCCCGCTGCCCGTCAAGGGCCGTGCATCCTTCGAGGCACGCTTGCGCGTGCACCTCAGGCTGACGGGTCGTCCATCGCCCGCCTACTTCGCCACGATCTCCGGTATCTTGCCCGCCGGCGGGGTGTTGCGGCTGCGCTGGGTGCGGACGATGCCATCGATGATGGTCATGCCGATGCCCGGGAGATCGCCGAGCTGAACGCTCTCCAGGATGTTCTTGCCCGGCGAATGCTGCGCCCTGTCCATCAGCACGAAGTCCGCGGAGCGGCCGACCTCGATCAGGCCGCAATCGAGCTCGCGCATCCGCGCGGTGTTGCCGGTCGCAAGGCAGAACGCCAGCTCTGCCGGCAGCTCGCCGAGCGAGGACAGCAGCGAGACCATCCGCAAAATGCCGAGCGGCTGCACGCCGGAGCCGGCCGGCGCATCGGTGCCGAGGATGACGCGGTGCAGATCGCCCATCTCGCGCGCGGTGCGCAGAGTGAACAGCGCCGAGCGCTCATTGCCGTTGTGCACCAGCTCCAGCCCGCGCTTGCAGCCCTCGCAGATGCAGCGGATCTGGTCGTCGGGCAGCGCGGTGTGACCGCCATTGATGTGGCCGACCACGTCGGTGTCCGCTTCCAGCACCACGTCCTTGTCGATCAGGCCGGAGCCCGGGATCGACGGGCCACCGGTGTGGATCGTGCTCTGGATGCCGTATTTGCGCGCCCAGCCGACCATCTTGCGCGCCGTCGGCCCGTCCTTGACGCCGCCGAGCCCGACCTCGCCGAGCAGCTTGACGCCGGCGGCGGCCATTTCCTTGAAATCGTCCTCCACCATCTCGCACTCGATCACGGGCGCGCCGGCATGCACCTTTACGCCGCCGGGCCGCAGCGTCCAGAATGCGCGCTGCGCGAAGATCGCCATCGCCTTCACGCCGACCACGTCGCGCGGTCGTCCGGGCATGTGCACTTCGCCGGCGGAGATCATGGTGGTAACGCCGCCATGCAGATAGCTGTCGATCCAGTTGATCTGGTTCTGCCGCGGCGTCCAGTCGCCGGCGACCGGATGGACGTGGCTGTCGATCAGGCCGGGCGCGACCGTCGTTCCCATGGCATCGACGATCGTGGTGGCGCCTTCGGTGTCGACATCCTTGAGACGGCCGATCGCTGATATCTTGCCGTTCTCGGCGACGATGGTATCGGCGTCCAGGATCGGCTTCTCCAAAGCCCCCGACAGCAAGAGCCCGATATTGCGGATCACCAGCTTGCTGGGGCCGGTGGCCTGGGGCGCGTCGTGAGCCATGGGTGTTTTCCTTCCGTTTCTTCCGAAATTGCCCGGGAATTTGAGCGCGGCTTGACTTCTGGATCAAGCCGGATTATTCATTTGTATACGAATGATCGTATACAAACGGTCGAGCCGGTCAACGGGGTTCGAGTCCTCCGCCGCGGCACACATCAAGGGTTGGTGCGATGAGCAATTTCAACCAGGAAAGCGTCCTCAGCGTCCACCATTGGACCGACACGCTGTTCTCCTTCAAGACCACGCGCAATCCGTCGTTCCGCTTCCGCAATGGCGAGTTCACCATGATCGGGCTCAAGGTCGGCGAGAAGCCGCTGCTGCGCGCCTACAGCGTCGCCAGCGCGAACTACGAGGACACCCTCGAATTCTTCTCGATCAAGGTTCCGGACGGCCCGCTGACCTCGCGGCTCCAGCACCTCAAGCAAGGCGACGAGATCATCGTCAGCCGCAAGGCCACCGGCACGCTGGTCATCGACAACCTCGAGGACGGCCGCAACCTCTATCTGGTCGGCACCGGCACCGGCCTTGCGCCGTTCCTCAGCGTGATCAAGGACCCCGAGACCTACGACCGCTTCGAGAAGGTCGTGCTGCTGCATGGCTGCCGCCACGTCAAGGAGCTCGCTTATGGCGAGATGATCACCGAGCATCTGCCGCAGGACGAACTGATCGGCGATCTGGTGCGCGACCAGCTGATCTATTACCCGACCGTGACGCGCGATCCGTTCCGCAACCGCGGCCGCATCACCGACCTCATCACCTCGGGCAAGCTGTTCGCCGATATCGGCCTGCCGGCGCTCGATGCCGCGCATGACCGGGTCATGATCTGCGGCTCGCCGGCGCTGGTCGCCGACACCCGCACGCTGCTGAACGGCCGCGGCTTCGTCGAGGGCAATCACGGTGAACCCGCCCAGTTCGTGGTCGAGAAGGCGTTCGCCGAGCGCTGATCTTCGCGGTGGCAACCAGCCCCGTCATTGCGAAGCGTTCGCGGCAGAATAGCGAACGCAATTCTGCCGCCGAAGCGACGAAGCAGTCCATCTTCCGGTACAGCCGGGAGCAATGGATTGCTTCGCGTCGTTTGCGATCACGTGGATTGAGCTAAGGCCTGACCGCCGGCGTCTCGATCGGCATGCCGCGCGCCCGCGTCATCAGATAGAGTTCGAGCTCGACCAGCTCGGGCGAGCCGTAGTCATAGGCCTGCGCCCGGATGCCGGTGATGCAGGCGCGCAGCCGGCGCTGCAACGATCCCAGCGACTGCCATTCCAGCCGATACAGCGGATAGCCGGTCGGCTGTCCTTGCGTGATCGCGCTGCCCGCAAGCTTCTTGTTCCAATTGTCGTCGTGGCAGTTGGCGCAGCTGAGATTGAGCTGGCCCTGCCGCTGCATGAACAGCGCGTGGCCCTTCTCGACGAAAGGCGCGAGCTCTGGATCGTCGCCGGCAGCGATCGGCATTCCCCGCGATTGTTGCGCGACGAATGCGGTCAGCGCCAACAGCTCGCGGCTCTCATAGGCGTACGGCGAGGCCTGCTGGTGATTGGCACGACAGAGGTTGATCCGGCCCTCGAGGTCGACCGGCCGTTCCAGCGTCTTCTCGAAAGCGGGATAGTGCGCCGCGACCCCTTTCATGCTGACCCGCGCATCGCTATGGCAGTCGGCACACGCCTTGTCCGCCGTGCCGGCCTTGCGTTTCCACAGCGTCTCGCCGTCGAGCACGAAGAGCATGCCGGGATTGGCGGTGTCCTCGTCCTGCATCGCCTTGGTGTCGGCGCTCATGAAGCTGTAGCCGGAACGGCGCTGGTCCAGCGGAATCTCGGTGGCAAGCGCCGCGCCCGCCATCGCCGTCAGAACTGCGATGCAGGCCGCAATCCTCATTCGACCGCGATCGAAGCCTGCGCGGTCTCCGAAAACCCCTTGTCGCCGATCCACTCGAACTCGAACGTGCCGCTCTCGGTCACGGTGGTGAAGAAGGTGATGAACGGATTGGCGGCGATCGCCGGAAAAAGATCGGCGCGGAACACTTCGGTGCCGTTGAAGCGGCAGGTAAAGCTCGTGATGATGTCGCGCGGCACCACGTCGCCCGACGCGGTGTGTCGATAGCCGGTCTCCATGATGTGCGACATCAGCGTCTTGATCTCGATGACGTCGCCGCGCCTGGCCTTCCTCGGCACATTGATCAGGGCCGACGGCATCAGATCGCCTCCTCGGTGCAGGCAGCGAGCGTCACCACGACGTCTGCGGTCGCCGACCAGAACGTGTCGTCGGACAGCCGCGCGATCGCCGTGACCTTCTGGCTGTCGGCGAGGCGGATCCGGGTCGACACCTGGGCGCGCCCGGCGCCTGGTCGAAGATAGAAATTGCCGATATTCGGCTGCGGGTTCTTCTCGTTGAAGACATGAATGCTCTTCACATATGCGTCCGCGGTCATCGGGCTTTCGACGCTGACCGTCATCGGCACCGTGTTGCCGTTCTCGACCAGCGGCGGGATCTCGAGCTTGACCTTGCCGGTTCGCACATTGGCTTCGCCGACGACGTTGCGGATCGCGGCCGACTGCATGGCGGGCGTCGCGTCCGCGGGGCGCACGATGACCAGCACGGCCGCACCGCCCGTGAGGCAGAGGAACGTTCGCCGGGTGTGGTCCGAATGCGCCATCGCTCAGTCCCGTAGTGTTTCCAGATAGGCCACGATATCCTCGATCTGCTCCGCCGACAGGATCGGCTTGCCGCGCCATGCGGCGCCGACGCGCGTCAGTCCGTCGACACGATAATAGGACGGCATGATCGTTGCCGCATCGAGACGCGATGCATCGACGAGCCGGAGCCGCAACTGTCCCTCCGACCACCGCGCGCCGCTTCCGGAAAGGTTCGGCGCGAGGTCGCCCCGGAACGCCTGCTCGGGAAATGGGCCGCTGTGGCAGAGGATGCAAGTGCTGGAACGCTCGACGATCAGCGCGCGGCCGCGGGTCGCGTCGCCCTTGGTTCCCGTCAGCGAGGCTGGAATGGCATCGCCGATCACGGTGTAGGGCCGTAGCTGTTCGGCGCTGACGGGTGCACAGGCTGCGAATGCAGCCGCTGCGAGCAATGCGACGGGGGAGGGCCTAGCCAAAGGCGTCTCCCGTGATCGCCTTGAACCAGTCGGCCGCCTGATCGGCCTCGCGTTGACGTATCGTGCGGGGCGCGTCGACCGGGCTGGTGGTCACCTCCACCTCGGCGTATTGATCTTGCTTCGGCTGATAGATGCCTTTCAGCGAGAACGCGTAGCCGGGTGCGACCGTGTTGTAGCAGGCGCCATCGAGCCGCGGCGTTTCCGGCGCCTTGCCCGCGAGTGAATTGATGATCGCGGCCGCGCAGGCACGGCCTTGCGCCGCCGCGGCGGAAGCGGATTTCGGAATCCCGCCCGCGATCGCGGCATCGCCGATGACGTGGATATTGGGCACCAGTTTCGAGGCAAAGCTGACCGGATCGATCGGGCACCAGCCGGTGTGATCGGCGGCGCCGGCGATTTCGGCGATGCGGCCGGCGCGTTGCGGCGGGATCACGTTGGCGACCGCGGCGGTGTAATTGCCGAAATCGGTGACGATCTCGTTGGTCGCCGGATTGACCGATGTCACCCGTCCGCCTTGCGACAGCGCGATGCGCTCGATCATGCCAGGATAGAGTTCGCTCCACGCCTTCTCGAACAGCTTCTGCTGAGAGTAAGTGTCCTTGGCGTCGAGCACCAGGATCTTCGATTTCGGCTTCCTCGCCTTCAGGTAATGCGCGATCAGGCTGGCGCGCTCGTAAGGTGCGGGTGGACAGCGCAGCGGCGCGGCCGGCACCGCGATCACGACGAGGCCGCCATCATCCATCGCTTCGAGCTGCCTGCGCAGCAGCATGGTCTGCTCGCCGGCCTTCCAGGCGTGCGGCATCTTCTCGGCGGCGGCCTTGTCATAGCCGGGCAGGGCGTCGAAGTGCAGGTCGATGCCCGGGGCGAGGACGAGCCGGTCGTAGGACAGCGTCGTGCCATCAGCGAGCGCGATGCTGCGCGCCTGTGCGTCGACCTTGGTGGCCGCTTGCGCCGCGATCGTGATGCCGTCAGCCGCAACCTTGTCATAGGTGAACTCTTGTGCGGTGAGTTCGCGCAGGCCAGCGATCACCTCATTGCTGAGCGGGCAGGCAGTGAAAATCGCGTTCGGCTCGATCAGCGTGACCTGGAGTTTTGCATCGAGTCGCCGCAGCGCGCGCGCGCAAGCGGTGCCGCCGAAGCCGCCGCCGATCACGGCGATGCGGGCTGCCGCTTGCGCCAGCGCCGGACGCGCCAGCGCTGCCGCTGCGACGGCAGCGGCGCCACGGATCACATCCCTGCGCGTCTGATGACGCGTGACGGCCATGCGCGACAATCCGGAAAAGGGAAGCGGCGGCCACTCGGACCGCCGCCTCCGGTTTGCTCAGGCGAAGGAGATGTTCTGGTTGCGCAGCGGGAAGGAGCGGATGCGTTTTCCGGTTGCTGCGAAGTAGGCGTTGAGCACCGCCGGCGCAGCGACGCCGATGGTCGGCTCGCCGACGCCGCCCCAGAATCCGCCGCTCGGCACCATCACCGATTCCACCTTCGGCATCTCGTTGATGCGCATCGAGTTGTAGGTGTCGAAATTCGTCTGCTCGATGCGGCCGTCCTTCACGGTGCAGCCGCCGTAGAACAGCGCGCTGAGGCCGTAGACGAACGAGCCCGCGATCTGCCGCTCGACTTGCGCCGGATTGACGACGTAACCCGGATCGGTGGAAGCGACGATGCGATGCACCTTGATCTTGCTGCCGTCGGTCACCGAGATCTCGGCGGCGCCGGCAACATAGCTGCCATAGCCCATCACCTGCGCGATGCCGCGGTAGACGCCCTTTGGTGCCGGCGTGCCCCAGCCGATCTTCTCGGCCACGGCGTTGAGCACGGCGAGATGCTTGGGGTGCCTGCCCATCAGCTTGCGGCGGAATTCGAGCGGGTCCTGGCCGACGGCCTCGGCCAACTCGTCCATGAAGCATTCCATGTAGATCGCGTTGTGATTGACGTTGACGCCGCGCCAGAAGCCCGGCGGGACGTGCGGGTTGCGCATGGCATGCTCGACCAGCAGGTTCGGCACCGAATAGCCGATCGCAGCCTCGCCGGATTGGGCGACGCCCTGGAACGCGGCGGGGTCCATGCCGTTCTGCAATGCTTCCGGACGCACCGAGAACAGGATCGATTGGCCCGACAGCCGGTAGTGCAGCGCGACCAGATTGTTGTCGGCATCAAATGCGCCGGTCAGCTTGCACTGCGTGATCGGGTGATACTTGCCGTGCTGCATGTCCTCTTCGCGCGACCACAGCAGCTTGATCGGCGTGCCCGGCATCTGCTTGGCGATCGCCACCGCCTGCCGGACATAGTCGGTCATGCCGCGTCGGCCGAAGCCGCCGCCGAGCATCAGCTTGTGCACGTCGACCTTGTCCGCCGGTAGCCCGGAAGCTTCGAGCGCCGCCGCGAATGCGGCTTCGCCGTTCTGCGTGCCGCACCACACCTCGCATTTGTCCGGCGTGTAGAGCACGGTGGCGTTCATCGGCTCCATCGTGGCGTGGTTCTGGTAGGGATAGCTGTAGACCGCCTCGACCTTCTTGGCTGCGCTCGCGATCGCTGCCTTGGCATCGCCGTTCTGGTTGCCGACATAGGCCGGCTGCGCATTGTCGAGACCCTCGGCGAGCCACTTCGCGATCGTCTCGCTGGAGACTTTTGCGTTGTCGCCTTCATCCCAGACGATCGGCAGCGCATCCAGCGCGGTCTTGGCGTGCCACCAGGTGTCGGCGACGACGGCGACCGCGCTGTCGCCGACCGGCACCACCTTCTTGACGCCCTTCATGTTGGCGATCTTGGCTTCGTCGAAGCTCTTCACCTTGCCGCCGAACACCGGGCAATCCTTGATCGCCGCGTTCAGCATGCCAGGCAGCTTGACGTCGATGCCGTAGGTCATCTTGCCGGTGGTCTTGTCGACGGTGTCGAGCCGCTTCAGGCCCTTGCCGGCGATGGTCCAGTCCTTCGGGTCCTTCAGCTTGACGTCGGTCGGCGGCTCGAGTTTGGCGGCGGCTTCCGCGACCTTGCCGTAGCTCGTCGTCTTGCCCGACGGGGTATGGGTGATGACGCCGTTGGCGACCTTGCACTCCGCGGCCGGCACCTTCCACTCGTTGGCGGCGGCCTGGATCAGCATCACGCGCGCGGTGGCGCCGCCCTTGCGGACATAGTCCTGCGAGGTGCGGATGCCGCGGCTGCCGCCGGTGGAGAAATCACCCCATACGCGCTTGCGGGCGACGCTCTGGCCGGGCGTCGGATATTCCGTCGTGACCTTCGACCAGTCGCATTCGAGTTCTTCGGCGACGAGCTGGGCAAGGCCGGTCAGCGTGCCCTGGCCCATCTCGGAGCGGGCGATGCGGATCACCACGGTGTCGTCGGGCCGGATCACGACCCAGGCATTGACCTCAGGCGCATTCACTTCGGGGGCGCCGTCGGCGGCGCGCACCACGGCGGGGCCGCCGAACGGCAGATCGAGGCCGAGCGCGAGACCGGCGCCGGCGGTGGCCGTGCCGATCACGAAGGCGCGGCGGTTGAGTTTCGGCATGACGTGCTGGTTCATCACTGCCTCCTCACGCGTTCGCGGCAGCATGGATCGCCTCGCGCACCTGCTGGAAGGTGCCGCAGCGGCAGATATTGGTGATGGCGTCGTTGATGTCGTCGTCGGACGGCTTCGGGTTGTCCTTCAGCAGCGCCACGACGGCCATGATCATGCCGCTCTGGCAGTAGCCGCATTGCGGCACGTCGCTGGCGATCCAGGCGAGCTGCACCTTGTGCATCGCGCCGCCCGCCGCGAGCCCTTCGATGGTGGTGATCTCCTTGCCGGCCATTTCGCTGACCGTGACGCCGCAGGAGCGCATCGCGACCCCGTCGACATGCACGGTGCAGGCGCCGCATTGTGCAATGCCACAGCCGTATTTGGTCCCCGTCAGTCCGACATTCTCCCTGATCGCCCACAGCAGTGGCGTGTCGTCCTCGACGTCTACGTTGATCGTCTTGCCGTTGATCTTGAGGTTTGCCATCGCGTTCCCCTGAATGGTCCAATCCTCCGATTGGACTTCGGGGCGATGTTGGCCTTGAAGCTGGAACGGTTCAAATCAAGAATATGCGCTTGCAGCGCGGAAGAAACTTGAGGCTGTGGTGTTTGGTCGCGCCCCTGCGCGCCTCACATGCCTGTCATGACTTTTGCGGTGAGGCGACGGCCAGGCGCAGGAAGCTCATGACGCTGCCGAGCGCGGCGAAGCCCGCGCCCAGCGCCAGCGCCACCGTCGCGCCCTCGCGGTCGGCCAGCGCGAAGCAGAGCGCGGCGAGCGCGGCACCGGTGGTTTGCCCGGTCAGCCGTGCGGTCGCAACGATACCGCTGGCGCTGCCGCTGCGATGCGAAGGGGCGCTCGACATGATCGCCTTCATGTTGGGGGTCTGGAAGAAGCCGAAACCGATGCCGCAGATCATGGTGCGCCAGACGATGTTGGCAACGCTCGGCTCCGCCGGCAGGGTCGCGAGCAACACCATGCCGATGCCGAGCAGCAGCATGCCGATGCCGCCGAGGATGCCGGCCGGATAGCGGTCGGACAGCCGGCCGCCGATCGGCGCCATGAAGGCGACCACCAGCGGCCACGGCGTCATGAAGAAGCCGGTCTCGACCTGCGAGCGGTGCAGGATGTCCTCGAAATAAAACGGCAGCGAGACGAAGGCGAGGCCCTGCACCGCGAATGAGCAGACCGCGGTCGCGGCCGACAGCGCGAAGATCGGCCGCCGGAACAGGTCGATCGGCAGCATCGGCGCCGGATGATCGGCATGACGCCGGGTCAGGATCCAGCCGAACACCAGCGCGCCGATCAGTTCCGCGATCACCAGTGCAGGCATCGTCTTGTGGGCCGCGCTCCCGATCCCGATGATGAACAGGCCGAGGCAGGCAGTGGCAAGCGCCGCGCCGGTGAAGTCGAAACTGTGGGTGGCACGCGGCGTGGCCGGCAGTGTCTTGAAACCGATCAGCAATGCGATGATGCCGAACGGCAGGTTGACGGCGAACAGCCAGGGCCAGGTCCCGAGCGCCAGGATGCCTGACGCGATGGTCGGGCCCAACGTGAAGGCGGTCGCGACGACGAGCGCATTGTGGCCGAAGCCGCGGCCGAGCATCTTGCTCGGGTAGACGAAGCGCACCAATGCGGTGTTGACGCTCATCAGGCCGCTGGCGCCGAGGCCCTGCAAGGCGCGCGCGACCAGCAGGCTCGGCAGCGACCAGGCCAGCGCGCAGCCAAGTGACGCCAATGTGAACAGCAGCAGGCCGCCAAGATAGATCCGCTGGTGGCCGACGATCTCACCGAGCGCGCCGAGCGGCAGCAGCGTCGCGACCAGGGCGATCTGGTAGACGTTGACGACCCAGACCACCTCCGCGGGGCTGACATGCAGATCGTTGGCGATCGCGGGCAGCGCGATGTTGGCGATCGCGGTGTCGAGCGAGGCCATTGCCAGCGCCGTGAAGATCGCGGCCACAGCCCAGCGCCGTGTCTCCCAAGGCAGTCCATCGCTGATCGGCACCGTGGCGGAGCCTGACGTCGGGGTCTTTTCGAGCATGCCTGAAAATGTCTCCAGGCCGTGGTGTACTATGCCGGCATCCCGTTCCCCAGCCGCACCGCTGCATGATGCGTATGCGAAGCGGCCTTGCCCGGGCGTGCGCCGGCAGGTTGCGGTGAGGGGCGCGCAGTGGCGCAGCAAACTCGGTGTCGTCCCGGCGAAGGCCGGGACCCATACGCCGCGGCGGGCGTCGCGAGCGGGACTTGTTGTACCGGCGTTGCACGACAAGCAGCATCGGTGGTTATGGGTCCCGGCCTTCGCCGGGACGACGCCTGAGGCAGCTGTGGGGTCGCTTCAGCAGAGGCGGGCGATCCAGTACGCCGCGGCCTCTCGGTTCAAGCGCAAACGTCTCTGGAATACTGGATCGCCCGGCCGAGCCGGGCGACGACACTGAACAGGCTGTTCGACAGCTGAATTGGAATCTACTGCAGCGCCATTCCAGAGGTCTTGATCACGGTCGTCAGCTTTTGCCGATCGACCTTCATCAGCTCGGCGAGTTCGTCGAGCGACATCGGCTTGCCGGGAATGTTGGCGAGCGAGAGCTGGCGCTGTACGTCGGGGTTCTGCAACGCCTTGTTGATCGCCGCATTGATCCTGGCGAGCAGCGGGGCCGGCGTCGCGGCCGGCACGTAGATTCCGTACCAGGGCACGTAGGCCGCCTCGGCAAAGCCGGCCTCCGCGATCGTCGGGACGTCGGGCAGGTCGGGGACGCGCTTGTCGGTGAACACCGCGAGCGGCTTGACGCTGCCGGCCTTGATGTGCGGCAGAGCGAGCTCAAGCGAGACGATCTCGAAATGCATCAGGTTGGTCATCAGGTCGATCAGCGCCTGCGGCTGGCCCTTGTAGCCGACATTGGTCAGCTTGATCCCGGCGACCTGAAACAGCTTCTGCGCGCTGAGGTCGATCGACGATCCGGTGCCGGGATTGCCGAAGTTGAACTCTCCGGGCCGCTTGCGGGCCAGCTCGACGAATTCGCCGATGGTCTTTACCGGCATCGACGGATGCACCAGCGCGACGCTTTGATTCCAGACCGCGAGGCCGACGCACCTGAAATCCTTGGCCGCGTTCCAGCCGGCATCCTTGTAGAGATCGGGGTTGACCAGCAAAGCCGGGCCGGTGACGAGCCAGGTGTAGCCGTCCGGTTCGCTGCGCGCGACCGCCGCGGTGCCGATATTGCTGTTGCCGCCGGGACGCGCCTCCACCACGACGGTCTGCTTCCAGTCGCGGCCGACCTGCTCGGTCACCGCGCGCGCAACGATGTCGACGATGCCGCCGGCAGGGTAGGGCACGATGATGTGGATCGGCCGGCTCGGATAATTGTCCTGCGCCCGAGCGCCAGTGCTGCCGCAGAGCGCCGTGACGATGGCCGCGAGCAAAGCCATCGCGGTCGTGATGCCACGCATGTCGTCCTCCCCCATGTGCCGCATCGTTCGTGCGATGCGGATATTGATGCATGATCTCTGGGAAGGCGCCTCACGCGCCTCCGGATCATGCCCTAGCTGTTGGCCACCAGCGAGCGGATGCTGCGGGCGAGCCCGAGGATGCGCGGCCCGCATTCGCGCTCGATCTGCTCGGCGCTGAAGCGGAACGAGGGAATGCCGCAATTCACCGAGAGGCATTCGCCGGTCGGCGTGCGGTAGAGCGGCGCGGCGACGCCGAAGATCTCGCGCCGCCATTCGCCGAGCGAGACGGCGAAGCCGCGCTCGTTGCAGAGCTCGATGTCGGGCAGCGTGCGCCGCTCGACATAGTCGAGCTCTTCGGGACGTTCGGCCTTGACGCGGGCGACATAGGCGTCGCGCTCGTCCTTGGTGAACAGCGACAGCAGCGCGCGCCCGACCGCGGTCGGCGCCAGCGAGGAGACAAAGCCGACGTCAGGCACGTGCGGCACTGCATCCGTGGTGCGCAGCGTCTCGACATAGATGAAGTCGAGCCCGAATGGCATCGCGATCGACACCGTGCCGCCGGCGTAGGCCGCGAAGTCGCGCATCAGCGGACGCGCGAGCTGACGGACCTTGAGCTGCGACAGCACCGGATAGGCGGCGGCGAGCACGCCGAGACCGAGCACGAAGCGGCCCTTGGCGTCGCGCCTGAGATAGCCGAGCTGCTCCAGCGTGTAGGTCAGGCGCGACACGGTCGGCCGCGACAGGCCGGTGTGCTCGGCAAGCTCCGCATTCGACAGCGGACCTGCGTGGTTGCGGAACGCGGCCAACAGGTCGAGCCCGTGCGCCAGGGTGGTCGCAAAGGATGGATCGGTCTGAGGTTCGAGCGAGGACAATGCCGCCATACGAAATAATGGTCGTATTTTTGCTTATCTGTCAAGATATCGGAATGAATTTGCAAATCGTTTCGATATCGGCTTATGTCCCGTGCAAAGATGGGAGGCGGCATGGAATTCGGTCTGTCCGAGCGATCGGAGCGTTGGCGGGGCGATCTGATGGCCTTCTTCGAGCAGGAGGTGCTGCCGCGGCATCGCGCCTGGCTCGACCATGTCCGCACCCGCAACGACACGCCGCCCTTCATGGCCGAGCTGCAACGGAAGGCGCGCGCCGCAGGCCTGTGGAATCTCGGTCTGCCCGAACTTGCCGCTGACGAACCGGGCACACGGCTGTCCAATCTCGACTACGCGCCGCTGGCGGAGATCATGGGACGGCTGTTCTGGGCGCCGGAGGTGTTCAACTGCCAGGCGCCCGATGTCCCGAACATGATCGCGTTGCAGAATTGCGCGACGCCGGAGCAGAAGGCGCGCTGGCTGGCGCCGCTGCTCAACGCCGAGACACGCTCGGCCTTCGGCATGACCGAGCCCGACGTGGCCTCGTCCGATGCCACCAACATCGCGACCCGGATGGTGCGCGACGGCGATCATTACGTGATCAATGGCCGCAAATGGTTCATCACCGGCGCCGCGCATCCGGACTGCAGCTTCCTGATCGTGATGGGGGTGACGGATGCCGGCGCCGAGCGCACCAGCCGGCATTCCTGCATCATCGTGCCGATGGATGCGCCCGGCGTGCGTCTGGTGCGGCGGCTGCGCTGGATGGGCTGCGAGGATCATGTCGCGCCGATCGGCGAGCTGGTGTTCGACGATGTCCGGGTGCCCGCCGAAAACCTGCTCGGTGCCGAGGGTGAGGGCTTCAAGGTCGCGCAGGTCCGGCTCGGGCCGGCGCGCATTCACCACTGCATGCGTTCGATCGGGCTGTGCGAGCTGCTGATCGAGCTGATGATGGCGCGCGCCGCGGAACGCAGCGCATTCGGGCGCACCGTGATCCAGTACGACACCGTGCAGCGCTGGATCGCGGAATCCCGCGTCGAGCTGGAGCAGGCGCGGCTGCTCGCCTATCGCTGCGCCTGGCGGCTGGATCAGGCCGGCCATCACGGTGCCTGGCGCGACGTCTCGCTGATCAAGGTCGCGGTGCCGGCGATGCTGCAGAAGATCGCCGACCGCGCGATCCAGGTGTTCGGCGCGATGGGCGGCTCCGACGACACCCCGATTCATCAGGCGCTGGCGTGGGGACGGCTACTCCGGATCGGCGATGGGCCCGACGAAGTGCATCTGCGGCAGATCTTCCGGATGGAGCCGACGCCGGACTGGTCGATCGCCAATTCGCCCTATCTTGCTGCACATCCCGCCTGAGCGGCGCTACAGTGCCCAGCGACATTCCCTGAACGAGGCGCCTTCCGATGACGATGACCGAGCAAGCCCGAGACGCAAAGCCAGCCGCGATCGACAAGGAGCGGCTGCGCTCGAAATACCGCGAGGAGCGCGACAAGCGTCTGCGTCCCGACGGCAATGACCAGTACCTCCAGATCAAGGGCCAGCTCGCGCATTATCTCGAGGATCCCTACACGCCGGTGGTGGAACGCGCGCCGAAGACCGATCACGTCACCTTCGCCTTCATCGGCGGCGGCTTTGCCGGGCTCGCCACCGCGGCGCGGCTGACCGAGGCCGGCGTCAAGGATGTCCGCATCGTCGAGAAGGGCGGCGATTTCGGCGGCACCTGGTACTGGAACAGATATCCCGGCGCGCAATGCGACACCGCCTCGATGGTCTACATGCCGCTCTTGGAAGAGACCGGCCACATGCCGTCGGAGAAATACGCGCATGCACCGGAGATCCTGGCGCATTGCCAGCGGATCGGGCGGCAGTTCAATCTCTATGACAACGCGCTGTTCCACACCGAGGTGACGGGCCTGGATTGGGACGCGGCGCAATCGCGCTGGATCATCCGCACCACCCGGGGCGATGCCTTCACCGCGCAATATGTCGGCATCGGCACCGGCCCGCTGCATGTGCCGAAGCTGCCCGGCATTGCCGGCATCGAGCGCTTCAAGGGCCACTCGTTCCACACCAGCCGCTGGGACTACGACTACACCGGCGGCGATCCCCGCGGCGCGTTGATGGACAAGCTTGCTGGCAAGCGCGTCGGCATCATCGGCACCGGCGCGACCTCGGTGCAGTGCATTCCGCACCTCGCGCGGGCCTGCAAGGAGCTCTACGTATTCCAGCGCACGCCGTCCTCGGTCGACGTGCGCGGCAACGGCCCGATCGATCCCATCTGGTTTGCCGATATCGCGATCCCGGGCTGGCAACAGCGCTGGCTGGAGAACTTCACCGCCAATCAGGCCGGCGGATCGGCCGAGGAGGACCTGGTGCAGGATGGCTGGACCGACCTGTCGAAGCGGATCCGCGCCAAGATCATGCTGCTGCCGCGCGAGCAGCGCACCGTGGAGAACATGCGGGCGGCGTTCGAGGACTCTGACTTTGAGAAGATGGAGGAAATCCGCAACCGGATCGACACCATCGTCGGCGATCCCGACACCGCGAAGAACCTCAAGGCCTGGTACGGTCAGCTCTGCAAGCGGCCGTGTTTCCACGACGCCTATCTGCAAGCGTTCAACACCCCGGGCACCCATCTGGTCGATACCGACGGCAAGGGCGTCGAGGAGATTACCGAGAACGGGATTGTCGTCGCCGGCAAGGAATATCCACTCGACTGCATCATCTACGCGTCGGGCTTCGAGGTCGGCACCGAGTACAAGCGGCGGGCGGGGTTCGACGTGGCGGGCCGCGACGGCATCAAGCTGTCGGACTATTGGGGCGAGGGCATGCGCACCAAGCACGGCATCCACGTCCATGGCTTCCCGAACCTGTTCTTCGTGCAGCCGACGCAGGGCGCCAATCTGATCTCCAACGTGCCGCACAACCTGACCGAGGCGGCGCGCACCATCGCCTTGATGGTCGGTCATGCGCGGGACAATGGTTTCAAGGAGATCGAAGTCAGCAAGGACGCCGAGGACCGCTGGATCGAACTGCTGCTGACTGCGGTCGGCCGCATGATCGGCGGCCCCGATTGTACGCCCGGCTATTACAACAATGAGGGACGCGAGCCCGGGCCCGCGGCCAAGCTCAATGTCGGATATCCGGCGGGTGCACTGGCCTATTTCAAATACATCGACGAGTGGCGCAGCAGCGGTCAGTTCGAAGGCCTGCAATTCCGCTGAGTGACGCGCGGACGGGACGGATTTCCGCCAAACGAGGGAGTGCTCGAGTATGACCCAGACAAGTGCAGGTGAACCATCGCACGAGGCTCCGAAGGCGGCGTCCGCGCCGGTCATCGCGCAGCACGAAGCGACCCTGAAGGCGCTGCCATTCGCCGACACCAGGGATTTCGATGATGCCGCGCGCGGCTTCCTCGGCACCATCGACAACGCGCGAATCACCTCGGCGCAGGGACGGGTGGTCTGGAGCCTCGAGCCTTACGGCTTCCTGTCCGAGGAGAAGGCGCCCGCGACCGTTGATCCGAGCCTGTGGCGGCAGTCGCGGCTCAACATGCACCATGGCCTGTTCGAGGTGGTGCCCGGTGTCTACCAGGTGCGCGGGCTCGACATCGCCAACATGACGCTGATCGAGGGCGACAAGGGCGTCATCGTGGTCGACACCCTGACCTCGATCGAGGGCGCGCGCGCCGCGATGGAATTGTACTTCCAGCATCGCGGCAAGCGGCCGGTCGCCGCCGTCATCTTCACCCACACCCACACCGACCATTGGGGCGGCGCGCGCGGCGTGCTCGACGACGCCATGCTGGCGGCGGGCGTGCCGATCATCGCGCCGAACTTCTTCATGGAGCACGCGGTCTCCGAGAACATCATCGCCGGGCCGGCGATGCTGCGCCGGGCGCAATACCAGTTCGGGCCGTTCCTCGCCAAGGGCGTGCGTGGCCAGGTCGATTGCGGGCTCGGCAAGACCATGGCGGCGGGCGGCGTGGCGCTGCTGCGGCCGACCGACCTGATCATTGCGACTGGCGACAAGCGGGTGATCGACGGCGTCGAGTTCGAATTCCAGATGGCGCCGAACAGCGAGGCGCCCGCGGAGATGCACTTCTTCATCCCGCGCTACAAACTGTTGAACCTCGCGGAGAACTGCACGCACAATTTCCACAATCTGCTGCCGTTCCGCGGCGCCGACGTGCGCGACGCGCTGGCGTGGTCGAAGTATCTCGGCGAAGCCTTGCAGATGTGGGGCGGCAAGGCCGAGGCGATGTGCGGCCAGCACCATTGGCCGGTGTGGGGGCGCGAGCGGATCGACACCATGATCCGCGAGCAGCGCGACCTCTATAAGTTCGCGCATGACCAGACCATCCGGTTGATGAACCATGGGCTCAATGCCGCCGAGATCGCCGAGACGATCCGGCTGCCTGCGAGCTTAGAGGGCGCCTGGCACGGCCGCGGCTATTACGGCCATATCAGGCACAATGTGAAGGCGATCTACCAGAAGTATCTCGGCTGGTACGACGCCAATCCGGTCAATCTCGATCCCTTGCCGCCGGTCGAGGCCGGCAAGAAATATGTCGAGTATATGGGCGGCGCCGATGCGATCCTGAAGCGCGCCACGGCTGATTTCGCCAAGGGCGAATTCCGCTTCGTCGCGCAGGCCGTCAGCCATCTGGTGTTCGCCGAGCCCGACAACACGGCGGCGCGCGCCCTGCTGGCCGATACGTTCGAGCAGCTCGGTTATGCGGCCGAGAGCTCGACCTGGCGCAACGCCTATCTGTTCGGTGCCCAGGAGCTGCGGCAGGGCATGCCGAAGACGCCGCCGCGCTCGCCGATGCCGCGCGAGACGCTGGCTGCACTGCGGACCGAGCAGCTTTGGGACGTCCTCGGCATCCGCCTCAACGGCCCCAAGGCCGAAGGCAAGCGCATCGTGTTGAACTGGAGCTTCACCGACACCGGCGAGAGCTTCGTGCTCAATCTCGAGAATTCCGCGCTGACCTATGTCAAGGGCGCGCAGGCGGCCGATGCGCACGCCAGCTTCACGCTGGCGCGCAGCGTGCTCGACGAGGTCATCGCCAAGCTGACCACGTTCCCGGAAGCGGTCGGCGCCGGCAAGGTCAAGGTCTCCGGTGAGCCGCTGCGGCTCGGCGAGCTGATGATGCTGATGGACGAGTTTCCGCGGATGTTCGAGATCGTCGAGCCGAAGCGGACGGTGGTGAGGTAGAGGAGCCGAACGTTGACCGTCACCCTGAGGAGCACGCTCTTGTGTGCGTCTCGAAGGGGCGACGGCCACCGGCCGGGCCGTGCATCCTTCGAGACGCGCTTCGCGCTCCTCAGGATGACGGTTGACGAGTGTGCTCTCAAATCCCGAGATACGCCGCCTGCACCTGCTTGTTGTTGGCGAGTTCGGCGCTCGTGCCCTGCATGATCACGTTGCCGCTTTCCAGCACATAGGCGCGCTGCACCAGCGACAGCGCGCGGCTGACATTCTGCTCGACCAGCAGGATCGCGGTGCCCATCTTGTGGATCTCGCCGATCTTCTCGAAGGTCACGTCGGTCATCACGGGTGCAAGGCCGAGCGAGGGCTCGTCCAGCATCAACAGGCGCGGCTTCAGCATCAACCCGCGGCCGACCGCGACCATCTGCTGCTCGCCGCCGCTCATGGTGCCGGCCAGTTGCTTCCTGCGGTCGGCGAGCCGCGGGAAGATGCTGTAGACCAGCTCCATCGTGCGCGCGCGATCCGCCTTGGCTTTCGGCACATAGGCGCCGATCTCGAGATTTTCCTGCACCGTCATCTCCGGAAACACCTGGCGGCCTTCCGGAACATGCGCGATGCCAAGCTCGGGGATCCGGTAGGGCGGCAGCGTGGCGAGATCGACGCCGTCGAACGTGACCTTGCCGGCGAACAGTTTGACGAGGCCGGAGACCGCGCGCAGCGTCGTGCTCTTGCCGGCGCCGTTGGCTCCCAGCAGGCCGACGGCTTCGCCGGCTCGAATCGAGATGCTGACGTCGGTGATCGCGGGGACCGAGCCGTAGCTGGCGCTGACGCCGGAGAGCTCAAGCATGGGCGTCTCCCGGAGGGTGCACATAGGAGCCGAGATAGGCGCGGATCACTTCCGGATTCTCCACGATCTCCTTCGGTGCGCCCTCGGCGATCTTCTGGCCATGGTCAAGCACCACGATGTGGCGCGCCACCGCCATGATCGCGCGCATGACGTGTTCGACGATCACGATGGTCAGGCCGCTCGCGGAGAGCTTCCTGACCAGCGCCACCGCCTGGTCGATCTCGGCCGGGTTGAGCCCGGCCATCACCTCGTCGAGCAGCAGGATCTTCGGCTGCGTCGCGAGCGCGCGGGCCATCTCGAGCCGGCGCTGGTCGATCGTGGTGAGGTCCTTGGCCGGGGTCTGCTCCTTGGCGCCGAGGCCGACGAATTCGATCGCTTCGAGCGCCTTGGTGCGGGCGGCGGCGATGTGGCGGTCGCGCAGGAAAGCGCCGGTCATTACATTGGCCAGCACCGTCATCGCGCCGAACGGCTTCGCCACCTGGAAGGTGCGGGCCATGCCGAGCGCGCAGACGTCGTGTGGCTTGAGGCCAACGACTTCGTGGCCGAAGGCGAGCACCGAGCCGGAGTCCGGCCGGTGAAATCCCGTGATCAGATGAAAGCTCGTGGTCTTGCCGGCGCCGTTCGGCCCGATCAACGCGACGGTCTCGTTCTCCTGCACGGTGAAGCTGACGTCCTGCACGGCGCGCAGGCCGCCGAACCGTTTACTGAGACCCTTGATCACCAATGCTTCCGCCATCGCACCGACCTCAGGCCCGCGCCGGCTGGCGCCGGCGGAAACGGTGATAGAGGTCGGTCGCGAACCCGATCAGTCCCGTCGGCCGCCACAGGATCACCGCCATCAGGATCAGGCTGTAGACCGTGAGCTGGATACCGCCCACCGAGCTGCCGAGCCAGCTTTGCAGCAGCGCCGAGGTGGTTTCCAGCAGCACGGTGCCGATCACGGGGCCCCACAACGTGCCGATGCCACCAACGATCGATACCAGCGCCGCTTCGATCGAGACGTTGAAGCTGAACGCGGTCGCCGGATCGATGAAGTAGATGTACTGCGTGTAGAAAGTACCGGCGAGTGCGGTCAGGAACGCGCTGATCATGTATATGTCGCGCTTGACCTTCGGCGCGTTGACGCCGACCGCCTCGGCGGCGTCCTCATCCTCCCCGATCGCGACGAGATAGTAGCCCATCCAGGATGTCTCGATCCTGTGGGTGATCCAGAGGCCGACGACGAGCAGCCCGAGCACGACGTAGTAATACGAGGACTTCTCCTCGAACTGCATCATCAGCGGCGCGCTGCCGAGGTTCGGGATTGTGGTGCCTTCGGCGCCCCAGGCGAAGTCGCGGAACTTGAGGAAGATCAGCATCAGCACCTGGGCGGTTGCGATGGTCGCGATGGTGAAATAGGGGCCGCGCAGGCGGAAGCACAGCCAGCCGATCGGCAGGCTCGCCAGCATCGCCACCACGCCGCCCGCGATCATCCCGATCCAGGGCGAGATGCCGTAATTCACCTGCATGATAGTCGAGGTGTAGGCGCCGAGGCCGAAATAGGCGGCGTGCCCGAGCGAGAGCTGCTTGGCATAACCACCCATCAGGTTCCAGGCGACGCCGATGAACGAGAACAGCAGGATGCGGATGAAAATGTCGATCGCAAACGACGAGGAGACGATTTGCGGCAGCGCGAGCATGACGACCGCGCCGATCGCAAGCCCGAGCCATTTCAACGTGCCTGACGTCTGCATCAGCGGCCCCTCCTGGCGCCAAGGCCGCTCGGCCTGAAGGCCAGCGTCAGCAGCAGCAGCGCGAATACCACGATCAGCCCGGAATCGGCGCCGACGAACTGGATGCCGAGCGATTCCGCGATGCCCATCATCAGGCTTGCGATCAGCGCGCCCATCACATTGCCGAGCGTGCCCATCACGACGGCGACGAACGCCATCAGCACGAACACCTGGCCGACGAACGGATAGGCCGAATAGAACGGCATCAGCAGCGAGCCGGCGGCGCCTGCCAGCGCCAGCGCGGTGCCGAACGCAACCGCGAACACGCGGTTCGGGTTGATCCCCATCAGCATCGCGACATCGCGGTTCTGCGATGCCGCGCGCATGGCGCGGCCGAGGTCGGTGGTGTGCAGGAACACCCAGAGCAGGCCGCTCAGCGCCATCGCGACCGCGAAGGCGATCAGCTTGGCCACCGGAATGTACAGGCCGCCGATGTGCCACGCCTCATCCGAATAGGAGGTGTGGACGGTGCGGTAATTGGCGCTGAACAGCATCAGCGAGAGGTTCAACAGCAACAGCGACAGCGCAAAGGTCAGGAAGATCTGCGGCATGTCGTTCGGCCCGAGCACCCGGCGGATCAGGAAGTGCTGGATCAGCACGCCGGCCAAAAACAGCACCGGCATCGAGACCACCAGCGAGACCAGCGGATCGATGCCGAACTGGGTGGCGAGGAAGAACGAGATATACATCCCGATCATCACGAACTCGCCCTGGGCGAAATTGACGATCTTGACCACGCCGAAGATCAGCGTGACGCCGATGCTGACGAGCGCGTAGATGCCGCCGATGAGCAGGCCGTTGATGACGGCCTGGGCCAGTGTCTCCCACATCTGATCCGACCGCGGTTCAGGTCTTCATCAGCGGGGCGCGGGCGTCTTCCTTGGGGAAGACGCTGACGAGATCGGCGTTCTGCCATTGCACGCCGACCGGACGGCCATAGACGTTCTTGCCGTCGGGCCCGAATTTCACCTTGCCGCCCGGCGCCATCGCCGCATAACCCGAGGAGACGTCGAGCGTCGAGAGCGCCTCGCGCACCTTCTTCGGATCGGCGGAGGCGGCACGCTCCAGCGCGTCCGCCAGCATGAAGGTCTGCGCCACCAGGCCACCGGCATATTCGAAGGCGAATTCGCCGGTGCGCTTCTTGAACTCGACATTGACCTTCTGCGCATCGTCGCTGACGTCGTGGTTCCAGTGCGCGACGCCCTGCAGGCCCTCGGCGGCTTTGCCGACATTCTTGTAGAAATCCGGCATCACGAAGCCGCCCGAGCCGCCATTGATCGCGATGTTGAGCCCGACCTGCTTCACCGTACGCACGATCAGGATGAGGTCGTTGAGATAGGACAGCGAGAACAGCGTATTGGCGCCGGAGGCCTTGACCTTGTTGATCAGCGGGCTGGCGTCGGTGAAGCCGGCCGAATAAGGCTCGAACATCACGATCTCGACGCCTTCACCCGGCGCCAACTCCTTGAGCCCGTTCGAGGTCGAGGTGCCAAACGCGGTGTTCTCGAAGATGACGGCGACCTTGGCCTGCTCGCTGACCAGCTTGGCCATCTGCAACTGCGCCTTGGCGAATTGCGAGGCGCGCGCAAACGGCGTGAAGGTGTAGCTGCGTCCCTTGTTGAGCTGGTCGGAGCTCGAGCCGGTGATGATCGGAACCCGGGCGCGCTCGCACACCTCGCTCGCGATCAAGGTCAGTGCGCTGGCGTAGCAGCCGTGGATCGCCGACAGCTTGTTGCCTGATATCAGGCGGTCGGTCTCGGTGCGGGTCACCGTGGTGTCGCTCTGCACGTCGGAGATGATGAGGTTGAGCTTGGCGCCGCCGAGCGATTTGATGCCGCCGGCCTCGTTGACCATGTCGACCGCGAGCTTCGCCGCGGCGACGCAGCCGGTGCCGATCTGCGCCATGCTTCCGGTGGTCGGATAGAGCGCGCCGATGTTGATCGGGTCGGCGGCCCAGCCTCGTAGCGGCACCGCGCCGAATGCGCCGGCCGCGAGCGCGCCACCGGTCCTGGCGAGGAATTTGCGGCGGTTCAGCTTTGTCCGTGAGGCCTTGGTCGGCGCAGTATTATTAATGGCCGACGGCTTGCGGTCCCCTGTCATGGCGTTCCCCCTGTGCGACCACGGCCCGGTTGCTCCGTCCGCTCGCTTATTATTTTTTGCTCAAGCGGGGTGCATAAGAGCACGTAATCCGGCAATCGCAAAGGCGATATCGGTTACGCCTTGAGGAAACGCTGCAACGATAGTTGCGTCGCAGCAATCGCGCAGCGCGCGCACGGGAGCGGTTCACTGCGTGAGAGTTGCCGTAGAGGGGCACAG
Source organism: Bradyrhizobium sp. SK17 (assembly GCF_002831585.1). Lineage (GTDB taxonomy): Bacteria > Pseudomonadota > Alphaproteobacteria > Rhizobiales > Xanthobacteraceae > Bradyrhizobium. Next base: position 3,702,766 of record NZ_CP025113.1, read on the forward strand.
TATTATTGACAATCGAATGAGCCAACGGACCGGCACTGGCAGTGCCGGCCGGCACGCCGGATCATTCGATCGGCCGCTGCAACGGCTACTCGGCGCTCGCCACCAGCTTGAAGCGCGGCTTGGCTTCCATCAGGCTGCGGTAGGCGGCGAGATAGTCGAGTGCCATCCGCCGCGCGGTGAAGCGGGTCTCGAACTGCTTGCGGATGGCGTCGCGGTTGAGCGTCGACAGGCGGCCGACCGAGGAGACCGCGCTGAGCTCGTCCTCGACGATGAAGCCGGTCAGGCCGTCCTCGATGATCTCCGGCACCGAGCCGCGGTTATACGCAATAACCGGCGTGCCGCACGCCATGGCCTCGATCATCACGAGCCCAAACGGCTCCGGCCAGTCGATCGGAACCAAAAGCCCGATCGCGCCGCTGAGAAAATCCGGCTTCTCACGGTCGCTGATCTCGCCGATGAACTCGACCAGCGGATTGTTCGTGATCAGCGGCTTGATCAACTCGTCGTAATATTCCTGATCGGCCCGGTCGACCTTGGCGGCGATCTTCAGCGGAATGCCGCAGCGGGTCGCGATCTTGATCGCGCGATCGACGCCTTTCTCCGGTGCGATGCGCCCAAGCACGGCGAGATAGGATTGCCTGGCCGGTTGCGGCGTCAGCAAATTCTCCGGCAAGCCATGATGGATGGTCCGCACCCATTGCGCCTGCGGTACCGGCCGCCGTTGCGCGTTGGAGATCGAGATCACCGGGATCTTGGAGAAGGTGTTGAACACGGGTTGGTGCTCCGGGAGGTCGAGCCGTCCGTGCAACGTGGTGACGAACGGCGTCGGCTGCCGCGCGAACAACGACCACGGATAGTAATCGAGATGGCAGTGCAGGAAGTCGAACTCGTCGTCGTCGGCCTTCTGCCGCACGCGTTCCAGCATCACCATGTGCAGCGCGTTGGGATCGCGGACGGAGCCGTCTAGGCGCAGTGCCTTCGGCCAGGTCGCATCGAGCTTCGCGGAGGTCTGTGAATCGCCACTGGCGAACAACGTCACGTCATGTCCAAGTGTTACAAGTTCTTCGGTCAGCCAGTGCACGACCCGTTCGGTGCCGCCGTACAGCTTCGGGGGAACAGCCTCTGTCAGCGGGGCAACCTGCGCGATGCGCATTTCTCCGTCTCCTGTTTGTAATGTGGATGTACCCTCAGCCCTCTTGAGATGGCACCGACATGCCGAAGACGGGAACGTTCTCGCACGTGCGAGGTTCCTTAGGTGTGGGAGTTCTGCCGCTTCTTTCTTCCATCACACTGTGGTCTTGCTGATGCCATCTCGCTCCAACAGGTTTTTGCCGACGCCAGCGTTGCAAAAATGTTGCGCAGTGATGGCTGCACCAAGGAATTCCGCCGTCGCCCTTCACGTCATCGTGCGCGAGAATTTCGACTAAAAATTTCTCGTTCACCCTCAACAGGTTTGCAGGACGTCATGGATCATCTGTCAGGCTATGCGCATCGCCCATTTCCATTCGTGCTGCGCTATCTGCGCCGGCGGCTCCCCTCGCATGTCGTGATCTTGTCCGCCGTCGTTGCGGCCGTTGCCTGCTCGGTAGGCACGCAATACGGCGTGAAGAATCTGGTTGATGCTTTGTCGGCGGGGCCATCATCCGCAAATGGCGTATGGCTGGCATTCGCTCTGCTCATGTCGCTGATCGCGGCCGACAACTTCCTGTGGAGGATCGCGAGCTGGACCGCGAGCTACACCTTCGTCAGCGTCACCGGAGATCTCCGCCGTGACATGTTCCGCCATCTCACCGGTCACGCGCCGAGCTATTTCACCGACCGGCTGCCGGGCATGTTGACCAGCCGGATCACCGCGACGTCGAATGCGGTGTTCACCGTCGAGAACATGTTCGTATGGAACGTGTTGCCGCCTTGCATCGCGACCTTCGCGGCGATCGCCTTGGTTGGAACTGTTAGCCTGACAATGTCAGCCGTGCTGATCCTGATCGCGGGAACCATGGTGGTGGCGATGTTCCGCATGGCCGCCGCCGGCCGGCCGCTGCACGACGCCTTCGCCAATACGGCTGCCGCCGTCGACGGCGAGATGGTCGACGTGATCAACAACCTGCCGCTGGTGCGCGCGTTCTGCGGCCTCGGCTACGAGCACGACCGCTTCGATGCGACCGTGAACCGGGAACTCGTCGCGCGCGGCCGATCGCTGCGCTATCTCGAAAAGCTCCGGCTCGTTCACGCTGCCGTGACGGTGATTCTCACGATCGCGATGCTGGCCTGGGCGCTCTCGCTCTGGCAACAGGGCCAGGCCACCACCGGTGACGTCGTGCTGGTTTGCACGCTCGGCATCTCGATCCTCAGCGCGACCCGCGATCTCGCCGTTGCTTTGGTCGACGTCACCCAGCACGTTGCCCGCCTCACCGAGGCGCTGGCGACCTTGTTGCAGCCGCACGAGCTGAAGGACCATCCGGAAGCCGAAGCGCTGGTCAAGAGCGGCGCGGCGATCGCCTTCAACAACGTCTCGTTCCGCTACCCTGGCGGCTTGCAGGTGTTCGAGCGCTTCGGTCTGCGCATCCAGCCCGGCCAGCGGGTCGGACTGGTCGGCCAGTCCGGCGGCGGCAAGTCAACATTGTTTACCCTTTTGCAGCGCTTCTACGATGTCGAGCAGGGCAACATCACGGTCGACGGTCAGGACATCTCCCGCGTCACCCAGCAGAGCCTGCGCGCGGCAATCTCGGTGGTGCCGCAGGACATCTCGCTGTTCCATCGTTCGATCCTGGAGAACATCCGCTACGGCCGGCCGGACGCCACCGACGACGAGGTGCTGCGGGCCGCGATCGCGGCGCGTTGCGACTTCATCGAGAGCCTGCCTGAGGGCATGAACACCATCGTCGGCGATCGCGGCGTCAAGGTCTCGGGTGGCCAGCGCCAGCGCATCGCGATCGCGCGCGCTTTCCTGAAGGACGCGCCGATCCTGCTGCTCGACGAAGCCACCGCGGCGCTCGATGCGGAATCCGAGGAGGCGATCCGCGAGGCGTTGTCGCGGCTGATGCGCGGGCGTACGGTGGTGGCGATCGCGCACCGTCTCGCGACGCTGCGCAGCTTCGATCGCGTGGTCGTGTTGCAGGGCGGCCGGATCGTCGAGGACGGTCCGCCCGATATCCTGGTGAAGGGAAGGGGTCCCTACCGCGACCTCGTGGCGCGCGAAATGGGCCGCCTCTCCACCAGCGCGGCCTGATCCCCGCGTCATCAAGCATGTGCTTGCGTTCCCGTGCGTTCGTAGAGCCCGGACTCGAGCTGAAGAAAGTCGCCAGAGGTTCAGATGGCAGCTGACGTCGTTACGCAGATCATCACCGCTCGCATCACTGAGCACGTCGCCGAATCGCCGTTCTATATCCCGATGACCGGGCCCGCGGCGCGGCCGCGGCGCTCGCTCAAGCATGACGACACCTTTATCGTGCTCGACAGCCATGGCGATATCGGCGCCTCGGCCGGCGGGCCGGACGGCCTGTTCAATGCCGACACGCGTTACCTCGCGCGGCTGGAGATGGTGCTGGAGGGCGTGCAGCCATTGCTGCTCGGCTCCAACATGCGCGACGACAATTCGGCGCTGACCGTCGATCTCACCAATTCCGACGTCTATCGCGACGGCCGCCTGACCTTGCAGAAGGATACGCTGCACATCGTGCGCTCGATCTTCCTGTGGCGCGGCACCGCCTATCAGCGCATCGGCTTGCAGAACCACGGCGAGCAAGTGGCGAGCTTCGACCTCACGCTGCTGTTCGACAATGATTTCGCCGATTTGTTCGAGGTGCGCGGCGAGCGGCGGCCGCGGCGCGGCATAGGGTCGGGCAAGCTGCTTGGCCCGACCGATGTGGCGCTGGAGTATCGCGGTCTCGACGAGCAGACGCGGATCACCGCGCTGCATTTCGATCCGCGGCCGACGCGGCTGTCGGTCAACGCCGCGACCTATCATTTCGACCTCGAGCCCGGCCGGGTCACCTCGCTGTTCGTCGCGGTGTCCTGCAACAAGCCGATCATGCAGAAGCCGGTGCCGTTCTTCCGCGGGCTCCTGGCGCACCGCCGCGAGATGCGCAATTCCTCGGCCGGTGCGGCCTCGATCGAGACCTCGAACAACATCTTCAACGAGGTGCTGTGCCAGGCGATGGCCGACCTCAACATGCTGATGACCGAGACGCCGCAGGGCCGTTACCCCTATGCCGGCATTCCCTGGTACTCGACGACATTCGGCCGTGACGGGCTGATCACCGCGTTGCAGATGCTGTGGGTCGATCCACGAATCGCCAGGGGCGTGCTGAAGCGGCTGGCGCTGTTCCAGGCCAAGGACGTCGATCCATTGGCCGACGCCGCGCCCGGCAAGATCCTGCACGAGATGCGCGGCGGCGAGATGGCCGCGCTGCGCGAGGTGCCGTTCGCGCATTACTACGGCAGCGTCGATTCGACGCCGCTGTTCGTGCTGTTGGCCGGGCTCTATCTGGAGCGCACCGGCGACGTCGAGACGTTGCGCGAATTGTGGCCTGCGGTCGAGGCCGCCTTGCAATGGATCGACGGTCCCGGGGATCCGGATCGTGACGGCTTCGTCGAATATCAGCGCGCGACCGAGGAGGGGCTTCGGAACCAAGGCTGGAAGGACTCCTTCGACGCCATCTTCCACGCCGACGGCAGGCTCGCCGAAGGCAACATCGCGCTGGCGGAGGTGCAGGGCTATGTGTTCGCCGGCAAGCAGCTTGCCGCGCGTACGGCGCGCCGGCTCGGCTTCGCGGACAAGGCCGCCAAGCTCGATGCCGAAGCCGAACGGCTGCGCGAGCGGTTCGAGCAGGCCTTCTGGTGCGAGGAACTCGGCACCTACGCGCTTGCGCTCGACGGCGCCAAGCAGCCGTGCAAGGTGCGCACGTCGAATGCCGGACAGACCTTGTTTTCGGGCATGGTGCGCCAAGACCGCGCGCGACGGGTCGCTGCCGATCTGATGAGCCAGAGATTCTTCACGGGCTGGGGCATCCGCACGGTCGCCGCAGGCGAGGCGCGCTACAATCCGATGTCGTATCACGACGGCTCGATCTGGCCGCATGACAATGCGCTGATCGCGCTCGGATTGGCCCGTTACGGCCTCAAGCATTCGGTCGCGCATCTCTTCAAGGGGCTGTTCGACGCCGCAAGCTATATGGAGCTGCGGCGGCTACCCGAACTGTTCTGCGGCTTCCGTCGCGAGCGCCGGCGCGGCCCGGTGCTGTATCCCGTGGCCTGCGCGCCGCAGGCCTGGGCGAGCGCGACACCGTTCACCTTGCTGGAGGCCGCGCTCGGCCTCGAATTCGATACCGCGCGTGGCGAGATCAGGCTGCGCGATCCGTGCCTGCCGGAGTTCCTCAATGAGGTGGTGCTGCGTGATCTGAGGCTCGGTGCCTCCAGCGTCGACCTGAGGCTGCGTCGTCACGGCGACGAGGTGTCGCTCGAAGTGCTGCGCACGCGCGGCCAGATCCAGGTGTCGATCGTGCTGACGCATTGAGCGTCCGTGCGCAGCGGCAAATCGTGGGGAGAGGTACATGCGTCCGAGGGTGATGATTTTATTGGTCGCAGTGGCGCTGCTGACTTGCGCCAACGTCCGCGCCGGCGACGACGCCGCCCCGGCGCCAGCTCCGCCAGCGGCGGCCCCGGCGCCGCCGGCGCCGAAGGATGCGGCCAAGGAGCCGTCGCCACCGCCATCGGTGACCGTGATCGGCGCGCGCGATGCCCACGGCATTCTCGGGCGCGATGTGCGCAGCTCCGCCAATGAAGACATGGGCCGCATCGTCGACGTCATCGTCGATCGCGATGGCAAGGTCCGCGCCGCCGTGATCGATTTCGGCGGGTTCCTCGGCGTCGGCAGCCGCAAGATCGTGGTCGACTGGAACGCACTGCGTTTCGCCGGCGTTTCCAGCAAGAGCGACAGCATCACGCTCGACCTCAACAAGCAGCAGGTCAGCGCTGCGCCGGAATACAAGGAAGATACACCGCTGATCGTGCTGGGCGCGGCCGGCAATCTCCATCCATGGGATTACGAGCATTAGGGGGCAGAAGCTGGTCGCGCGTCCGAACTCTTCCTTCGAGGCGGTTGGCGACGATCGTGGTGAGCGGTCAGCCGGCACCAATGTCGTGCCGATGGTGCCCGATCGGCCCGATCCGGGGCAACCGCGCGCGCCATCGCGCGAAAGCCAGCGCGGGCTCGACTGGTTCATCTTCTTCCTGGCCGACGTGCAGACCGGGTTCGGCCCGTTCATCGCGGTCTATCTGACGACGCAGAAATGGACCCAGGTCGAGATCGGCTTCGTGCTCTCGATCGGCGGTATCATCGGTCTGATCGGTCAGATGCCGGGCGGCGCGATCGTCGATGCGGCGCGCTCGGAACGGGTGGTCGCGGGCTGCGCGGTCGCCGCGATCGGATCGGCCGCGCTGGCCTATGCGCTGTGGCCGATCTTTCCCGTGGTGACGCTCGCCGCGACGCTGCACGCGCTTGCGAGCTGCGTGCTGGGACCGGCGATCGCCGCGATCAGCCTCGGTTTGGTCGGGCCGCTTGCGATCGGCGAGCGGCTCGGCCGCAACGCGCGCTTCGCCTCGCTCGGCAGCGGCTCGGCCGCGGCGCTGATGGGCGCGTGCGGCTATTTCCTCTCCAGCCGTTCGGTGTTCCTCGTCACCTTCCTGTTGGCGATCCCGACGCTGCTGGCGCTCGCGCGGATCCGCGAGCGCGAGATCGATATCGCGCAGGCCCATGGCGCGGTGAAGCGCGAGGTGCCGGACAAGAAGGCGACAAGCGTGCTCGGCCTGGTCCGGCAGCGCTCGCTGCTGATCTTCGCCGGCGCGATGATGCTGTTCCAGCTCGCCAACGCCGCGATGCTGCCGTTGATGGCGGGCGTGGTGACGACGCGGTCGAGCCAATGGGCGCCGGTCCTGATCGCCGCCTGCATTATCGTGCCGCAGGCGATCGTTGCGCTGTGTTCCCCGTCGGTCGGCCGCAAGGCGCAGGCCTGGGGCCGCCGGCCGCTGCTCCTGATCGCATTCGCCTCGCTGGTGATCCGCGGTCTGTTGTTCGCGACGGTGCGCGATCCCTATCTGCTCGTCGTGGTGCAGGTCTTCGACGGCATCACCGCGGCGATCTTCAGCGTGATGGTGCCGCTGATCGTGGCTGACGTTGCGTTCGGTAGCGGCCATTTCAACCTGGCGCAGGGCATCGTCGGCACCGCGGTCGGCATCGGCGCATCGCTCAGCACGGTGCTGGCCGGCTTTGTCAGCGACAGGCTCGGCAGCGGCACCGCTTTCATGGGCCTGGCCGGGGTCGCTGCGCTCGGGCTATTCATGATCTGGCTGGTGATGCCGGAGACGCGGCGGACGGCATGACAGCGAACGAGGCCGCATCGGCCGCTATCTTCCAGGCCCCGGATATCCGCAATTATGGGCCGGTTTCGTTCGCACGGAACCTTCCTCCTGCATGCGCCGTCATATATGAGTGATTTGCTGCTGGAACGAGCCGATGAACCAGCAGCCAAGCACCCGGCGTGACAGCGGTTAATCAATCCAAAATCGGGATCTGATAGAGATCGAGGCAGCGCGGGCAGGCACTTCGACTGAGGAATGGCATGATAAATCGAACGACGACGGCGCAGGCCACCGGAGCGATGCGGCGTTGGGGGAATCCCGCCTTTGTGACCTTCGCGGCCATGGTCACATTCGCGTCACTGACCGGCGGCGCCGCGGCCAAGCAGCAGCGCCCCGCGGCGACCGTCGAGGCGACCGCGCCGCGCGCGGCCGGCGAGCCGATCATGGCCATCGTGTCGATCAAGTCCCAGAAGGTCACGTTCTACGATGCCGACGGCTGGATCTACCGCGCGCCGGTGTCGAGCGGCGTCAAGGGACGCGAGACGCCGGCCGGCGTCTTTGCGCTGGTCGAGAAGGACAAGGACCACCACTCGACCATGTATGATGATGCCTGGATGCCGAACATGCAGCGCATCACCTGGAACGGCATCGCGTTGCATGGCGGCCCGCTGCCAGGCTATGCGGCCTCCCACGGCTGCGTCCGCATGCCCTACGACTTTGCCGAGAAGCTGTTCGACAAGACGCAGATCGGCATGCGCGTGATCATCGCGCCGAACGACGCGGCTCCCGTCGATTTCACCCATCCGGCGCTGTTCGTGCCGAACGCACAAGCCATCGCCGCTGCTCCGGCGCGTGCCGAGACCCTGACCCGCGAGGCCGCGGATGCCGCCAAGGCGGCCGACGAGGCGAAGAAGGCCTCCGTGGCCGCGACCAAGGAAGCCGCATTGTTCACGCCGGCCTCCCTGCGTAAGCTGGAAAAGGCCAAGACCCGGGCCGACGCCGAGGTGGCGCTCGCCGACAAGACGCTCGCCAATGCCAAGACCGACCAGGCCAAGGCGCGCGCCGAAGATATGAAACAGAAGGCTGCCGCCAAGGCGGCGGCTGCCACCACGCAGTTCGAAGCAGCCCAAGGCGACGCCAAGCCGAAGCTCGATGCCGCGGCCGCCGCGAAGGACGCCGCCAAGGCCGCCGAGACCAAGAAGGCCGATACCCAGAAGGCGGCCACCGAGGCGAAGCTCGCGCTCGAACCGGTCTCGGTCTACATCAGCCGCGCCACGCAGAAGCTCTACGTCCGGCGCAACACCCACAAGGCGTGGCCGGATGGCGGCGAGGTGTTCGATTCGAGCATCGAGGTTCCCGTCACCATTCGTGATCCGGACCAGCCGATCGGCACGCATATCTATACGGCGGTTGCGCGCACCGACAGCGGCCTGCGCTGGACCGAGGTGACGATCGACGACGGAGACAACGCCAAGGACGCGCTCGACCGCGTCACCATTCCCCAGGATGTGCTGGATCGCATTGCGCCGACCGCGGTGCCGCGCTCGTCGATCATCATCTCGGACGAACCGCTGAGCGCCGAGACCAACTATCGCACCGAGTTCGTCGCTGTCCTGAGCAACCAGCCGCAGGGTGGTTTCATCACGCGCAAGCCGACGCGGCCGGCGGAAACCGACGACATGGTCGCGAGCGGGGAAGATGACGGCTTCGGCTTTTTCTCGCCGCGCAACTGGAATCCGCAGGGGCCGACCCAATACGGCAACCCGCAGGCTCCCACCCAGTACGGCGAGCCGCAGGTTTACGGCAATCCTCAAGCCGCTCCGCGCCGGCGCGGTGGCCAGTACTATTATCAGTCGCAACGCGACTGGTGGTAGGGCGTCGGATTGATCCGGGATAACTGAACGATCGGACGGCGGTGCGACACCGCCGTCCGGTTGCGTGCCGCCGTTACGGGCGAGCTTCCAGGATCAGGTTGAACGGCGTTTCCGCGGCGCGGCGGAAACGCGAGAAGCCGCCTTGGCGTGCCACGTCGCGCAGTCGCGCCTCTCCGGCCTGCGCGCCGAGTGCAAGACCGACCTCCTGGTCCAGCGATGCCGGTGTGCAGATCATCGTCGACGCCGCGTAGTAGACGCGCCCGACCGGATTGAGGTTGTCCTCCAGCCGATCGTTGGCGAACGGCTCGATCAGCATGCAGGTGCCGTCGTCGGCGAGGGTGGAACGGGTATGCCTGAGGGCGCCGACCGGGTCGCCCATGTCATGCAGGCAATCAAAGAAGCACACCAAATCATACCCCTTGGCAGGGAATGTCTTGGCGGAGTGCGTTTCGAAGTGGACGCGGTCTGACAGTCCCGCCTCCCGTGCGGACATCTGCGCCGCCTGGATCGAGCCGTCGTGATAGTCGAAGCCGTAGAAGGTTGATTTCGGGAACGCCTCTGCCATCAGCCGCGTCGAGACGCCGTGCCCGCAGCCGATATCAGCGACGACGGCGCCTTTCGTCAGCTTGTCGACGACGCCTTCGAGCGCCGGCAGCCATTGCTGGACCAGATAGTGCTTGTAACTCGTTCGGAAGAAGCGGGCGGTGCCGCAGAACAGGCACTCGCTGCGCCTGTTCCAGCCTACTCCCTTGCCGGTCTTGAATGCGTCGGTGATTTTCGGCTCGTCGAGAAAGGTTGCGCCGACCAGGTTTCCGATGGCGCCGAGGAACACCGGGCTGTCCTCGTCGGCGAGCGCGAGTGCCTGCTCGGGCAGCATCGAGAATTCTCCGGAGCTCCTGTCATATTCGACGTAGCCGGAGGCGGCCTGTGCCGAGAGCCACTCCTGAACGTAGCGCTCGGCCGTTCCGGTCGCCTTGGCGAGCGCCGAGGCATTCATCGGTCCTCGCTGCGCAAGCGTCTTGTAGAGGCCCAGCTTGTCGCCGACCAGCATCAGCGAGGCGTTCAGGGCGGCCCCAAAGTCACCAACCATCTTTCCCATGAATGAATTGAGACGCTCTTCGTTGACATCCATGATGTTTCTCCATCGCAATCACGTTTTGGCAAAATGTCCGTCATTCGCAATTTCATCCGTACGCCATCGTCCAGGCACGCAGCCTTGGGGCGGCGTGAGTGCCTGAAAGGTTCGCTGCAATGAAGTGATTGTTACCGGGCTCGCTGGGATCCCAGTCGGTGTGACGTCACCGGCGCAGGAACCGCTGGTTAGGCCGCGCGCGGCATGATCAGCCGTTTGTACAGCGCGCTGTAACAGGCGGCCGACAGGTCCCAGCTGTAGGACTTGGCCATCGCGCTGGCGCGCATGGCGTTGAGGCGGTCCTTGGCGCGATAGGCGTCGAACGCGCGCCGGACGCCGCCGAGGAAAGACTCCGCCGACGGTTGCGCGAACAGGAAGCCGGTTTCGCCGTCGGCGATGGTTTCCGCGAGCCCGCCGGTCTGGTGGCCGATCGGCAACGAACCGAAACGCTGCGCATACATCTGGCTGAGGCCGCAAGGCTCGAAGCGCGACGGCATCAGGGTGAAGTCGCTGCCGGCGAAGATGCGGCGCGCCTGCGCGTCGTTGAAGCCGATGATGACGCCGATCGCGTCCGGTCGCCGCCGATGCGCAGTCACCAGCGCGTCCTCGATTGCCGGCTCGCCGCTGCCGGTGACGACGATCTGTCCGCCGTCCCGGATGATCTCGTCGGCGGCCGACAGCACGAGGTCGACGCCCTTCTGATGCACCAGCCGCGCGACCAGGCCGAAGATCGGCCCGCGCGAGACGGCGAGCCCGAATTGCCGGCGGACATAGTCGGCGTTGGCCTGCTTGCCCTTCCAGTCGCCGGCGCCGAACGGCTGGGCGAGCTGCGCGCAATGGCGCGGGTCCCAGCTCTCGTCGATGCCGTTCAGGATGCCGGTCAGCTCTGCGGCGTCGGAGCGGGCGCGGAGCAGGCCCTCCAGCCCGCAGCCGAGCTCAGCGGTCGTGATTTCCTTCGCATAGGTCGCGCTGACCGTGGTCAGATGCGAGGCGTAGACGAGGCCGCCCTTGAGGAAGGAGAGCTTGTCGTAGAACTCCAGCCCGTCAATGTGGAATGAGCTTTCCGGTGCGCCGATCCGCCGCAGCGAGTCCCGCGGAAACAAGCCCTGATAAGCGAGATTGTGGATGGTCAGGATCGACGGAATCCGTAGTTGACGCCAGGCGAGGTAGGCCGGTGTGAGCGCGGCCTGCCAGTCATTGGCGTGCACGAGGTCGGCTGCCCAATTCTTGTCCAGCGTGCCGGCTGCAAGTTCGGCAGCGGCGGAGGCAAAGCGGCCGAAGCGGATGTCGTTGTCGGGCCAGTCGCGACCGGACTCATCGCCATAGGGATTGCCGGGCCGGTCATAGAGCTGCGGACACAGCAGCACGTAGACCGGCAGCCCGTCCTTGGTCGATGCGCGGCCAAGCGTGCAGGCCGGCATCTCTGCGTGCGCAGGGCATTGCCCAACGATTTCAATATGTGTGAACTGTTCGACCACGTCCCGGTAACCGGGAAGCATGATCCTGACGTCGCTCCAGGGGCGGAGCGCCCGCGGCAATGCTGCGGAGACGGCGGCAAGCCCGCCCACGCGGACGAAATCGTCCATCTCGGTCGTGACGAATAAGACCTTCAACAAGCGCCCTCGTTCCAGCCCATGACAGGGGCCATGCAAGATCGGGTCCAATCTGCCATTGAGTAAAATGCAAGACCGCCCGCGGGCCCGGTCTGGACGAGACGCTTTCCTGTCGGGGCGGCTCACTTTAGGGTCACGCCACGCCAAGGAATGACGTAGCTGGAGGAAGCCTTGCCAACGACAATAGCTGCTGACGATGAGGGGAATTTGACACGGAGCTTTGACGGCCTTCGCGTGCTCGATTTTTCGACCACGATCGCCGGACCTCATTGCACGCGGATGCTCGCCGACACGGGCGCGGAGGTGATCAAGATCGAGCCCGCCGAGGGCGAGACGATGCGGACGCGGCCGCCGCTGCGCAACAATTGCTCGACCGCGTTCGGCCAGCTCAATATCGGCAAGCACAGCCTGGTGCTCGACCTGAAGTCGCCGGCCGGCGTCGAGGCCGTGCGCCGGCTGATCGCGACTGCCGACGTGCTGGTGGAGAATTTCCGCCCTGGTGTGATGCGTCGGCTGAAGCTCGATTATGCCTCGGTCCGCGACATCAACCCGAAGCTGATCTTCTGCTCGATCTCGGGCTACGGCCAGACCGGCCCGTCGGCGGAATTGCCGGCCTATGCGCCGGTGATCCATGCCGCCTCGGGCTACGAGATGGCGCATCTTGCCTATCAGCCGGGCCGCTCGCGCCCGGACTATTGCGGCATCTACCACGCCGATGTCCTCACCGGCGTCTATGCGTTCGGCGCGATCTCGGCTGCGCTCTATCAGCGCGCCGCCAGTGGCAAGGGCCAGCATATCGACGTCTCGATGCTGGAATCGATGCTGAGCCTGACCCTGAACGAGTTGCAATGGTCGCAATTCGAGGTGAAGCAGACCCAGCGTCCGATGTTCGGCCCGATCGAAACCACCGACGGTTACGTGATGGTGGCGATCGCCAGCGAGAAGACGTTCCAGAACCTGATGCAGGTGATCGGCCGGCCCGAATGGGTGTCCGACCCGCGCTTCGCCAAATATTCCGATCGGCGGGAGAACTGGGCGGATCTGATGGAGGGCGTCGAGGCGTGGTCGCGCGCGGTCAGCACGCAGGCCTGTCTTGTCGCGCTCAACGAATATGGCGTGCCGTCGTCGGCCTATCGCACCGTGCGCGAGGCGCTCGCCGATCCGCAGATCGCCCATCGCGGTGCACTGGCCGAGGTCGAGGATGGCGGCGGCAGCTTCAAGGTGCTCAACCTGCCGTTCCGGATGTCCGGTGCAACGGTCGGTGCCCGCAAACGGATGTCGACGCTGGGCGAGCACACGCTGTCATACCTGAAGGAGATCGGTCTCTCCGACGATCAGATCGCAGGATTCGCGGCGCAGCCGGCCAAGACCGCACGCAGCTAGAATGAGCAGGTGAGTTCACGATGCGATCCGACAGGATCGCATCGTGATCTCCCTGCGGCTTTTCATCCGTTTTACGGTCTTGTCGCGCGCAGCGATTCCAGACAAGCTGCTGCCCAACAGACGACGATCCGGAACACCGGACGTCGCCCACCTGGGAGGGAGCATCGATGAAGCTGGCCGGGCGCGCGCACGCGGTTGCGCGCATATTTCTTGTGGCGGGATTAGGTGCAGTGGCGTCAGTTGTACCCGCCCATGCGCAGAAGCAGGGTGGCACACTGACCGTTGGTCAGGAGCTCGATATCCCCGGCTTCGATCCGCTGAAGGTCGGTGTCTACGATACCTCGGCCAACACCGCGGCCGCCGCGATCTTCGACACGCTGATGACGCTCGACGACAAGGGCGAACCGAAGCCGAAGCTCGCGCTGTCCTGGGAGCATTCCGAAGACTTCAAGACCTGGACCATCAAGCTGCGGCCCGGTGTCAAATTCCACGACGGCACGCCGTTCAATGCGCAGGCGGTCAAGGAGAACTTCGACCGCCAGAAGGACCCGGCCAACAAGTGCCGCTGTGCGTTCTACATCACAAGCATCAAGAGCGTGGACGTCATCGATGACCTCACGGTGCGCTACAATTTCAGCGACCCGGCGGTGAACTTCCCGGCGACGCAATCCATTCAAAGTTCCAACAACGTGATGCAGTCGCCGACGGCCTGGAAGACCAAGGGCGATGACTACAACCGCAATCCCGTCGGCACCGGTCCCTACATCCTGAAATCCTGGACCGCCGGCGACCGCATGGTGCTGGAGAAGAACCCGGACTACTGGGACAAGGGCAAGCCCTATCTCGACCGCATCATCCTGAAGCCGCTGCCGGATGCGCAGTCGCGCTTTGCCTCGCTGCAATCGGGTGAGGCCGACGTCATCTGGGACGACGAGTACGATGCCGACAACATCGTCAAGGCGCAAAAGGACAAGAGCCTGACCGTGCATACCTATGCGGGCTCGGGCGCGCAGGTCTATGCGTTCAATACCAAGGCGCCGCCGTTCGACGACGTCCGCGTCCGGCAGGCGCTGGTGATGGCGCTCGACCGCAAGAAGATTTCGCAGGCGATCACCAATGGCCTGGCGCGGCCGGCCAGCAATCCCTATGGCGACGGCTCCTGGGTGAAGTGCAAGGACGACGGGGCGCTGCCGGAGGACATCAACAAGGCCAAGGCGCTGCTCAAGGACTACGGCAAGCCGGTAGACTTCAAGATGATCGTGTCGGCGACGCCGCGAGGTCGCACCGTCGGCCAGGTGCTGCAACAGATCTGGAAGCGGGCCGGTGCCAACATGGAGATCGAGCAGGTCGATCAGGCCACCATCGTGCCGCGTGCCTTCATGCGCCAGTTCCAGCTGACACCGTGGCGTATCGTCGATCTCGCCGATCCCGATCCGCAGATGTACGCCAATTTCCACACCGGCAGCCCGGTGGCGCTGGCGAACTTCTCCGATCCGGAACTCGACCGGTTGCTCGAGCATGCGCGGACCACCGCCGACGTTGCCAAGCGCACCGAGGACTATTGCGCGGTCAGCCGCCTGATCAACAAGGAAGCCATCTGGTTCTGGACCTTTCAGAACACCTACTATGCGATCTCGAGCGCGAAGGTGAAGGGTGTGCCGAAGATGTTCAACGGGGTGCTCGACGTCTCCGACGCCTGGAAGGAATAGCGGTTCATGCTGTTCTTCGTCGCGCGCAGGCTCCTGTATCTGGTGCCGGTGCTGATCGCGGTCTCGGTTCTGACCTTCGTGATCGCCTCTCTGCTGCCTGGCGATCTGGCCTATGTGATCCTCGGCGATCAGGCGACGCCGGAGAACGTCGCCGCCCTGCGCCACGACATGGGGCTCGATCAGCCGATCTGGCTGCGCTATCTGGGCTGGCTGTGGCACATCCTGCAAGGTGATTTCGGACGATCGTTCCGCACCGGGCAGACCGTGTGGCAGGCCGTCAGCGAGCGCATTCCGGTCTCGTTCGAGCTGATGATACTGGCCGAGCTGATCGGACTTGCGATCGGCGTGCCGCTCGCGATCGCCTGCGCGGCCAAGGCCGGCAGCGCGTTCGACCGCTTCATGACCGGTTCGGCCTTCGGTATGCTGTCGGTGCCGACCTTCCTGTCCGCGATCCTGCTGATCTATCTGTTCGCGGTCGAGCTGCGGATATTGCCGGCGACCGGCTACGTGCCGTTCACCGAGGACCCGGTCGCCAATCTGCGCTTCATGGTGCTGCCGGCACTGACGCTCGGGCTTGCGGAATGGCCCGGCATCATGCGGGTGCTGCGCTCCGACATGATCGCAGCGCTTCAGGAGGACTACATCGCGCTCGCCAAGGCGAAGGGACTGAAGCCGTCGCGCATCCTGTTCGTGCACGCGCTGAAGCCGTCGTCGCTGACGCTCGTTACCATCACCGGCATCAATATCGGCCGGCTGATCGGCGGCACCGTCATCGTCGAATCGATCTTCGCTTTGCCGGGGATCGGCCGTCTGCTGGTCGGTGCGATCTACACCCGCGACCTCATCATCCTGCAAGGCGTGGTGCTGCTGGTTGCCGCGGGCTTCGTGATCATGAATTTCATCGTCGACATGCTGTACGCCCTGCTCGACCCGAGGATCCGCCATGGCCACGCTTGAGCTCAGCCTCGAGGACGAGGCCGGCGCGGCACCGGCCCGGCGCCGTCGCAGGCTTGGCCTGCTGTTCTGGTTCGCGATCGGCTGGATGGTGCTGGTGTTCGCGGTCGCGATCTTCGCCGACCTGCTGCCGCTGCCGAGCCCGACCGACATGGACATGCTCGAACGAAGGGGGCCGATCTCCGCCGAGCACTGGCTCGGCACCGACGGGCTCGGCCGTGACGAGCTGTC